>NZ_JAPSFH010000028.1:0-97612 GCF_026847815.1 Ligilactobacillus sp. UO.C109
TTGACTTCGCAAATGTTTTTGCTTCTTTATAGAAGCCCTGCACATTTGTTTCATCGAAACTTTGTTTAGTTTTCAAAGATCATATACTTGGTTAGAACAACTCATCTGCCCTAACAGCATAATCTACTATACCGACTTCAATACTATTCGTCAACCCCTTTATTTCAAGGTATTTCGGGTATCCAAAATCACAAAGTTCGTATTTTATAATTTAAAAACAGTTTCATTTTGATTCACTATCACCATTTTAATCTCAAAACCACAAACAAACTCTACTTTCCACTCAAATACTTCGGTTTAATCATCAGAAAATTTTTTTGAATTTTTTTAGGATACTAAAAATAGCTATTAAAATTGAATATTTCATCAATTAATAGCTACTTTTACTGAAAAATTTTTCTTATTGTACTACTCTTAGTCTTTACTTCGCCAAAGAAATAATATTCTAAACCTGCATTTACTACCGAACCTAGCATTATTACCCAACCGGTATAATTTAACCATAATAACAGAACTATAAATGTACCTAGGGCTTCATAACTTAACAAAGTCCGCGTAAAGTATCTAACATAAATAGAAAAGCCTTGCGATAATCCCAGCCAACCTATTGTTGCTAAAATAGCTCCCGGTAATACTAAAATAAAATGTAATTTAGCGTTGGGGATTAGTATGTAGATCAGTATTATAATTACAAAAATACCAATTGCAGCTGTTGGCCATTTCCAACGCATAAATAAATCTATCCAATTAGTAGAAAGATTCAACAAAGGTGTAATATAATCCAAAGCTATCTGTCCAAAACTAAATACTAAAAATAGCGCAACTATTAACAATCCTAAAACTACTGTAATAAAAATAGAGAATATTCTTCCTAATACTGCACCTGTTCCAGTTCCCTTACCTACTCCATATGCCATATTTAAACCATTTTTTAAAGCATTTATTCCTCGACTAACCGCCCACAGTGCTAAAATACCACTAACAGAGGCAATTCCACCTGAACCTTTCTTTAGCATGGTCTCAATAATTGGTTTTAAAGTCGTAAAAACATTACTTGGAACTATTACTTGTAATCCACTTAAAACATCTGCTTCTTTTAAATTAATTATCGAAAGAATATTTCCTAACAAAATGATTGTAGGTAAGATCGCTAATAATGCATAGTAAGCAATTGTTATAGATGTACTATTTATATTCGCTTCACTCGCACGTTCAACAATTAAGAGAAATAAATCACGAAATTTATGTAATTTTTCTTTCAAATTCATCATTACTTTCAATATTTTTAACGTACACTATTCTTTGGTATTTTTAGTGTAGTTCCTGTTGAAACAGTTCTTTGAGTCAATCCATTAACCTGCATAATTTCTTCAATCGTTGTATTGTATTCTTCCGCAAGCATTGTCAAATTATCGCCTGCTTTAACTGTATAAGTAATATACTTAGATTTTTTAGAACTACTACTACTCATTGTATCTGTTTCAAAACTTGCTTCTTCATTATTTTTCTTTGGTTCAGATTCTTTTTTAGTAACTTTTACTCCATATTTTTCACGCGCAACTTTTTTGTTACTTTCATATTCTGCTTTCTGCATCGCTGCAGTTGGCATTGCTCGCTTAACAATTATTCCCTTTACAGGAGTTACCATCACTAACAAAATAGCGATAAGAATTACTGAGATAATGGAATAAGCTATCCATCTTCTTTTTTTCTTATGTATCTTTTTCAAAATTTTCACCTCTAAAAAATTAATTAGATTAATTAACATACCTAACCTATTATAAAATTAAAAAGCCTGAAAAGAAACAAAATCTTTTCAGACTCCTATAAAAATAATAAATAGTATTATTTAATCTTCTTAGAAAGTTCTTTGATATATTCTTTCAATTCATCTCTTACTTCAGGATGACGTAAACCGAATTGAATAGATGTCTTCAAATATCCAAACTTATAACCTACATCATAACGTTGACCCTTAAATTCATGTGCAAATACTCTTTGAATCTTGTTTAAACGGTCAATAGCATCAGTTAATTGGATTTCATTACCAGCACCTGGCTTTTGTGTTTCAAGCATATCGAAAATTTCAGGTGTTAATAAGTAACGACCAATGATTGCTAAATCACTTGGGGCCTTGTCAACATCTGGTTTTTCAACAAATTGCTTAACATCAAACAAACCTGGTTGAGTTTCTGCAGCTGGATCAATTACACCATACTTATTTACTTCTTCATGAGGTACTTTCATTACAGCTAATGTTGAAGCATGTGTTTTTTCATAACGATCAATTAATTGTCTAGTCAAAGGAACCTTATCTTCCATAAGGTCATCACCTAACATAACAACGAATGGTTCGTTACCTACAAAATCTTTTGCCATTAATACAGCATCACCCAAGCCACGTGGATGTGATTGGCGAATAAAGTACAAATTAATATCTGTTGTTTGCTGTACTAATCGAAGTAATTCTGTCTTTCCTTTTTCTGTTAGATTTTGTTCCAATTCTGGTACTGAATCAAAATGATCTTCAATTGGACGCTTACCCTTTCCGGTAACAACTAAAATATCTTCAATGCCAGATTTTTTAGCTTCTTCAACAATATATTGAATTGTTGGTTTATCAATAATAGGAAACATTTCTTTAGCTAATGCCTTTGTAGCAGGTAAAAAACGTGTCCCCAAACCTGCAGCAGGAATAACAGCTTTTCTTACTTTCATATCTTTCGTAGACTCCTTAAATTTAAGTTAGTATATCAACAATAAATGTTTATATACTCTCCTTACTGATTATACCAATAATAGCGAGATTTACAAGATTAAAATAAGGGCTTTCATAAAAAAATAAGTACTTAATTGCTAAAAAACAATAAGTACTTACTTTTTTATACTAATCGTCCAATAGATATTTTTTATCTCTTTCAGGATCTTGAGAAGTCAAAATCTTAGGACCATCCTTAGTGATTGCAATAGTATGTTCATATTGGCAAGATAAACTACCATCTGCTGTACGTGCTGTCCAACCGTTAGGATCATCCATTTCTGCTTCCCAACCACCAATATTTACCATTGGTTCGATTGTAATTGTCATACCTTCTTTTAAGCGGACACCTTGTCCAGCTTCGCCATAATGAGGGACATTAGGACTTTCATGCATTGTGGGTCCAATACCATGTCCTATAAATTCACGTACATCGCCATATCCATTTTCATCTTCGACATAATGTTGGATAGCAGCACCAATGTCACCAATTCTATTTCCAACTTGTGCTTGTTCAATCCCTAAATACAAAGCATTCTTTGTAACTTCCATTAGTCTGTCAATTTCAGGAGTAGACTTACCTACAACATAACTCCAGCAAGAGTCACTCATAGCTCCGTGATAGTTAACAACTGTATCTACCTTAACCAAATCTCCATCCTTTAATATTAAGTTCTTTCGTGGAAAACCATGGCAAATTTCATCATTAACACTTACACATGTGGCATACTTATAACCTTCAAAACCAATTTGTTCTGCAATCGCATCGTGTTCTTTAAAATATTTTCTAGCAAATTTTTCAATTTCCCAACTAGAAATTCCGGGTTTGATAATATCTCTCAAGCCAATATGCATTCCAGCTAAAATTTGACCTGATTTTTGCATTTCTTTAATTTCACGTGGTGATTTTAAAGTAATCATTATATTCTTCCTCCAATAAATCATTTCCGACTAATCTATTATAGCACTTATCGCTTAATTTGTGATGATTGGAAATTTTAACAACCTATTCTGAAATATCTGTTATAATATGGAAATGAAATAATTATTGTAATTTTACGAAAGAAGGGCTTTTAAATGGCTAGTGTAAAAGTTGTATTTGCAACAATTACAGGAAATAATGAAGATGTTGCTGATATTATCGCAGAAGCATTAGAAAACAAAGGAATTACAGTTGACGTTGAAGAAATTTCACAAGTTGATGCTTTTGACCTAGAAGAGTTCGATGGTGTTATTGTATGTCCTTACACATATGACGAAGGGGCATTACCTGATGAAGGAATGGACTTCTATGAAGATTTGGCAGATGTTGATCTATCAGGTAAAGTTTATGGTGTTGCAGGTTCAGGCGATACATTCTATGGTGAATACTTCTGTACAGCTGTTGACGATTTTGGAACACAATTAGCTAAGGCTGGTGCTACTAAGGGTGCTGAAAATGTAAAAATTAATCTTGCACCTGATTCAGATGAAGATATTGAAATCTTAGAAAACTTTGCCGGTGAATTTGCTGCTAAATTGGAGGAAAATTAATGATTTTCAAGCTTTTCAAAAAATATCAAAGCGTAATTGCCTACTTATTTTTTGGAGGATTAACAACATTAATTAACTTTGTTGTATTTTTCATTTTTGACTCTGGTTTGCATTGGAACTACCAAGTGGCTAATTTTATTGCTTGGTTCTTATCTGTTTTATTTGCATTTTTCACCAATAAAGTTTGGGTTTTTGGCTCAAAATATACAACTGTTAAAGCTTTTTTCATTGAAATGTGGTCTTTTTTCTTCTATAGAATTCTTTCCTATTTCATTGATGCGAGTATTATGTTTGTTGGTATTTCTTTACTGCATGCTAATAGTAGTTTGACTAAACTTATTGACCAAGTAGTAATCGTAGTTCTGAATTACTTTTTTAGTAAATTTTTCATTTTTAAAAAACGAGATTAATTAAATATTCTTTTAAAAACCTCCTAATCATTCACACTTTTTACTAATTACGGTAAAATATGTTGTGAGCATATTAGGAGGTTTTCTTTCGTGAATTTCTCATTTGAAAAAAAAGATTTCAAAAAACTATTTATTTGGTATTCAATTTCATTTGCGATAGTCGCTTTTTTTGTTTATGGCTCCTATTATTTTTCAGGCCATTCATTAATTTGGCAAATAGATGGTTCTCAACAACATTTACCTCTATTAATTAATTATCGCAAAGCTTTAATTGAATTTTTACACCATCCCTTTTCTGGTATAACGACTTGGTCTTGGAAATACGGATTAGGTGCTGATACTTTTCAAATTTATTCTTATTATACAGTTGGAGATATCTTTGCTTACCTAACCCTACTATTTCCTGCAAATAAAATAATTTTTGCTTATCAGTTAATGATTATTTTACGATTATATTTTGCTGGATTAGCTTTTACATATTTTGCTAATCATTTCGACTTGAAAAAGTCAGTTATTATTCCAGGAGCGATGGTTTATATTTTTAATGCGTATCTTTTATACGCCAACGTTGCACAACCTTTTTTCACAACTGCATTCATAATTTTTCCACTAATTATCTTAGGTTTAGAAAAAGTTTTGCAAGAAAAATCCGCTTGGCTGCTGACATTTGCATTCACTTGGATGTTAATCAATAACTTTTATTTTGCCTTTATTTTAGGTATTGGAGCTATGATTTATTTAGTAATTCGAGTCTTTTTCACTTATCGTAAGACTTTAAATTACTTCTTAGTATTTCGGAAGCTCGCAGGTTCTACTATTTTAAGTTTGTTACTGAGCTCTGTACTTTTAATCCCTGAATTACTTGCAGTACAAAACTCTACTCGAGCTGGAAGTACTTTCGCCAATGGGTTAAAATTTTATCCACTTTACTATTACTTAGCCTTACCATCGCAGCTAATTAATGGTGGAAACCGTGATTTTTACTTTTGGAGTGCTTTAGGTTTTTCTAGCATCGCCTTTTTCGGAGTAATTTATGTCCTTGCTAAGTATCGAAAATATCCAGTTATGACTGCTATCTTCATCCTTAGTGGGATTATGCTTTTATTCCCCGCTTTTGGTGCAGCATTCAATGGTTTAATGTCTCCTTCAAATCGTTGGACTCTAATGCTTTGCTTACCAGTTTCATTATCTGTATGTATTTTACTAGAACATGTTAAGAAACTATCTCCAAAAATGTTAAAGTACATTACAATTACTACTGCTATTTATATCAGTATTGTAGGTATTAATTATTATTTCCAAAATAGTGAAAAATTATTTATTCCTATCATCTTCTTATTTGTATTTTTAGGTTTGATTTTTTGGTTACGTTTCATTGATTATAAACACGCTTATCGATGGACAAATATTTTAGTATTGTTAAATGTTATTTTAAATGCTATTTATTTTGAAACACCTTATAATGGAGGTTTTGCTAATGAAATGTTACCAGCTGGTGCTTATGATAAATTGCAAAATCAACGTTATGCTGGTTTAGATTCAGATATTGATAATGATAATACTTTTAAAGTTTCTACTATTAGTAATAACTATTACTTAGGTGAAGACTTTAAAATGTATAACACTCTTAACGAAAAATTGCATGGACTTAGTTCATATTATTCCTTACAAAACAAATATATAGGTCAGTTTGCTTTAAATATGCAAAATGTCCAATATGAAACTAATGTGCCTCTGCAACAGTTTGATGACCGCTCAGTGATCTTAAACTTTTTAGGAGTTAAATATTTATTTACTCAGTTGAATCAAGAAAATGATACTAAAATTCCATATGGTTATCATCTCGATAAAACTACTCGTTTAATCTATGATGTAAACCAAAATTCTAGTAAAAACCAACAAACACGTAGATATGCTACTAAAAATAATTTTCCTTTGCTTTATTGGCAAGATACTGCTATCACTCCTAAGAATTACGATAAACTCAGTGTCTCTCAAAAGGAACGCTTATTAAGTAAGGCAGTCTTTACATCTAGTAATAATGCCAAAGGATTGAAAAAAGCTAAAATTTCCAATACTGATGTAATTGACATTCCTTATGTATTGGTTTCTAGTCGTGGAAATGTTATTGATACTAATAACTTAGAAAAACTTGATGCTAATGAAACTTACAAACTTGTTTTACAATTAGATAAATTGAAGGAAAAGAATAATCTTCCTCAAAATGTAGAATTACATGTTGAAATAAATGATATCAAGTACACTCCATTTTCTTTCAAGAAACAAATTGCACTGGAAGAAAAAAATCAAACAGATGATCTAACTAATGGTCTCCTAGCTGCTAATGAAAAATTGGCCTACTATAAATACTTTAGATATCATGTTTTGAAGGGATCACCTGATATGAGTTATGCTTTAAATATCAGCTCTAATCTTGGAACTGAAACAATTGCTCAACCTCGTCAAAGCAAAACTTCATTCTTTAAAATCGTAAACAGTGGAACCATGAATATGGGATATTTCAAGAATTTACCGGAAACTTTAAAACTTACTCCTTCAAAAATGGGAACTTATAGTTTTAAATTAAAGGTTTATGCTGAACCATTAAATACTAGTTACGATAAAGAAGTAGCTAAAATTCAAAAACATGCACTTCAAAACTTAAAATTCAATAAGCACGGTCTTGAAGGAAAAATAACTACTAATCGCACTGGAATATTAACTTCTTCAATTCCTTATTCTACCGGTTGGACTGCCACAGTAGATGGAAAAAAAGCTCCTGTTATTAGAACTAACCAAGCTTTTGTAGGATTAAAACTCCCTCAAGGCACACATAAAGTTAAATTAGTCTATAATATTCCAGGTTTGAAACTAGGGATGATTACCTCAATCGTTGGATTAATTCTTTTAGTAATTAGTTTGATATATACTAAATTTAAGAAAAAATAATGTTAAAAGGAAGCAAAGATTTTTTTGATCTTTGCTTCCTTTTTTAATTGCTAACTCTTTAATTTAATTCAAACTCGTGTCCATATCCATTAGCTTGTGCTTTTTTTACAATCTTATCTGCAATATAAACATCTAAAACAGCTGTTCCAACTGTTTTAAAAATAGTTATTTCATCATCACTAGTTCTACCTTTTATTTTTCCTGCCACTAATTGTCCTAACTCACCAGTAATCATATCTTTACTAATTTCACCTTTATTTAATGGTTGAATAAAATCACCAGCTTCTTGCCAAACTCCATCAAGGGTATCAAAAACAATGGTTTTAGCTCTTTTTATTGTTTCACATGGTATTTCACACATTTCTGGCGTATATGCTCCAATCCCATTAATATGTGCTCCTGGTTTAATCCATTCATCATTGAAAGTTGCACGTTTTGAAGTAGTAACTGTTGTAATAATATCGGCATTTTCAACACATTCTTTAGCAGTTTGACATGGATAAATATTTTTATTGAATTTATCTGCCATTAATTCAGCAAACTTTTTAGCCCTGCTAAAATCTATATCAAAAATTCTAATTTCTTCTAAATCTCTAACTTCTATCATTGCTTCTAGTTGTGTTGCTGCTTGTCCACCAGTCCCTATCAAAGCTCCAACTTTAGCATCTTTTCTAGCTAATAACTCTGTGGCTGCACCTTGAACAGCCCCCGTTCTTAACTGTGTCAAATAAGTACCTTCAATTACCGCACCTAATTCTCCAGTATCAGCATCTAAAGTTATTACTGTCGCTGGCACACTTGGTAAACCCTTAGAAATATTATCAGGATAAACAGAAACGATTTTTAATCCAGCAGCAGCTTGGTTTCCTCCAACATAAGCTGGCATATAAAGATTTTGTCCATTTTTTTCATCTATATCAATATTGGTTCTTAATGGCACCTTAGCTTTTCCTTCAGAATATATCTCTAAAGCTTCTTTATCTGCTTCAATCGCATCTCTCATTGTAAAACACTTTTTTATATCATCTTTTTTTAAAATTAACATTTATATTTCCTCCCTAAGCTTCTTCTTTTTGCTTTGATAACATAGTATAGGCACTATATAGCAAGACAATTACTACTAACCAATTTAAAAGATATGTATTTAGTTGCTTTACCAAGAATACAGCTACTAATACACCTAACACCCCAAAAGTTGCAGTGAATAGAGTTATTTTTCTACTATAGTCATCCAATTTAATAAATTGAACTGAACCAACCGGAACAGAGAATGTACATGCCCCCATCATAATAGGAAAAGCTGCAATTGGATTTAATCCTAGTAAATATACTGTCACCATTGTCAACGCATATGATCCAATCCCAATGTTATTCAACGCACCATATACAAAAAGTAAAAATCCTGCTAAAATCAGTTTCCAACCATATAATTCTGTTGCAGTCCCATTTGAAGGAATTAATTTTAACTGACCAGCAACGATCAAAAGTGAAGCGATAATTAAACCAATCCCTACAAAAACTTTAATGGTTTTTTCTGGCAATTTAACTACAAAACGTGGTCCTAAATATGCACCGATAACTTGGCAAATGATACAAACCAATAAAGTTTTGATACCAACTGATATTCCAGTAATATAGCTCAAAGCCATAACTGCTACAGGTATTACGCATTCTGTATTCAAAGTTCCTGGCAATTTTTTCATGCTTACCCATTTAGCTTTTTGATATAGAACAGTACCAATTGCAAAATCAGAAATTCCAAATGTTGATAAAAAGAATATAATAAATGATGACAATGCTAACCATTTGGAATCAGCTGGTTCTTCCTTAAATTCCTGCTTATGTTTCAATAAATCACGGATAAATACAGTTGCAAAGTATCCGTTTACAATTACAACCATTGTTAATAATATATACCTAACCATTTTCTTTCACTATCCTCTCAATAAATTTCCCTTACTCCTTCAAAATCCACACCATACTCTTTCTTTAGATCTTCCGGTAAATCTCTAAAAATCTTCAAAGTATACGCATCATGTTTTACATATTCTGAAGCTAAACTTATCATAGCTGTATTTTCTGTCCAAATTACATTTGTTGTATAATGATTAATAGTGCCGTACACTACTTGCTTGTTATCTGCAACAACATTAATCCAACGAGAACCGAAATCTGATAACTTATCCTTTTCAAAACCATGGTAATACATATTTTTAAAATCAAAATTATCTTCACTATCTTTGAACAAAATAATAACTACTTTAGTAAGTCGTTTTTCTGCCAATTTTATTAAATTAATCAGCTCATCATCAATATCAGAAGTCCATATTTGAATATATATACTTTCTTTTGCGTTACTGATAACATATTTTATTTTTTCAATCATACTTGTGTAATCATTAATCTTCCAAAGGTGTCCAGCATCTCGTTTAGGTTCTTTAATCTCTTTAAAGCCTTGCTTCAGATTTTTTAAGTCATTCTTAAAAATATGCTCAAGTCTTGCTAAAAATTCATCTGTAGGAATTGCACGGTACATCTTATTTTCTGTTTGATTTACTAAAACCATATTCTTTTGTATTAAATTTTCTAAGACATTGTAAACTTTTGAACGAGCCACACCAGATAATTTGCTAACTTCATACCCTGTCATCTGTTCATGATTAATTAAGGTGAGATAAACTTTTATTTCTGATTCATTGAACCCATATTTTCTCATAATTGTTGATATATCAAGCATTTGATCTTCACCTCCTTATAGTAGTACCTTACAGTAACTACTATAATGCAATTGTTGATTAATTTCAAGTGTATTTTTTCACAAAAGTATTTTAATAGTACAGATTGATATCTTTTTCACAAATTGTAAAAAAATAAAACTAGTCGTCAGAAAACAACTAGTCCTATTACTATTATTCAAACTCTATTGGCTTTTTATCTGTCACACCAAAATAATACGCAATTGCATCTAAAATTCGTTCCGATGCCTTTCCATCGCCATATGGATTCTTTGCTTGTGCCATTCTTTGATATTCAGCATCATTATCTAGCAACTTTTCCATTTCTTCCTTTACTTTTTCAGACTCTGTACCGACTAATTTTAAAGTACCTGCTTCTACACCCTCTGGACGTTCAGTTGTATCTCTCAATACTAATACCGGTTTACCTAATGAAGGTGCTTCTTCTTGAACACCACCAGAATCTGTCATAATAAAGTAACTTCTAGCTGCTAAATTATGAAAGTCAACAACATCAAGTGGTGAAATCAAGTGTATTCTTTCTGTATTTCCTAAAATTTCTTTTGCTGCTTCTTGAACTGCCGGACTTAAATGAACTGGATAAATAACTTCTACATCTTCTCTTGATTCAACTACTTCACGAATTACTTTAAACACACGTCTCATAGGTTCTCCCTGATTTTCGCGACGATGCATTGTTAGTAAAATTAATTTATTATCAGGAGAAACCTTATCTAGAATATCATGGTGATACCCTTTATCTACTGTTTGTTTAAGTGCATCTATAGCTGTATTTCCTGTAATATAGATATTATCTTCTTTATGGTTTTCTTTAAGCAAATTAGCTTTACTTTGAGTTGTAGGAGCAAAATACAAGTCTGTCATCGCATCTGTCATTTGGCGATTCATTTCTTCAGGATATGGGGAATATTTTTCCCATGTTCTAAGTCCAGCTTCCACATGTCCAATAGGTATTTGATTATAAAATGCTGCTACACTTGCAGCAAATGTAGTTGTTGTATCCCCATGAACTAATACAATATCCGGCTTAGCCTCTTTTAAGATTTTATCTAGATTGATTAGTACATTAGAAGTTATATCAGTTAAAGTTTGTCTGGCATGCATAATATTTAAATCATAGTCAGGCTTGATATGAAAAATATCTAAAACTTGGTCTAACATTTCGCGATGTTGTGCAGATACTGTTGTAATTGCTTCAAAACGCTGACTTTGTTTTTGTAATTCCAATACTAACGGTGCCATTTTTATTGCTTCTGGCCTTGTTCCAAAAACCGTCATTACTTTTATTTTTTTCATTAACATCCGTCCCTCTTCAAAATATGTTTTCATTAAAAGTATAACAAATCCAGTGCTTTTATTGTCAGTTTTTATGGTATTTATGATATATTAAATTTACAAATCTACTTTGAATGGAGGTCCGTTATGACAATTCCAAATTTTAAAGAAAAACTACAAAAATATGCTGAATTAATTGTTAAAATTGGTGTAAATGTCCAACTAAACCAACCAGTTGTATTATACATTAACGTTGAACAACAAGAATTAGCTCACTTAATTGTTAAAGAAGCATATGCTGCTGGGGCAAGTGAAGTTATGGTTAAGTGGTCAGATACATTTACTTCTCGTCAATTTTTAGAATTTGCCAATCAAGAACGTCTTGAAAATATTCCTGACTATCTTGTAAAAGAAGCTGAATATATTGCTGATAATAAAGCTGCACGTATTTCTGTTATCTCTGAAGATCCTGATTCTTTTAACGGATTAGATCATAATCGTGTATCTACATTCCAAAAAGCTAATGGTAAAGCTTTAAATGTTGTACGAAAAGCCACTCAAAATAACGATTTAAGCTGGACTGTTGTTGGTGCAGCTGGTGTTAAATGGGCTGAAAAAGTTTTCCCTGATTTAAAGGGTGATGCAGCAGTTGACAAATTGTGGGAAGAAATTTTTAAAACTACACGCATCGATCAAGAAGATCCTATTGTTGCTTGGAAGAAACATGATGAAGCTTTACGTACTAAAGCTGATTGGTTAAATAAAGAGCAATTTAAAGCTCTTCATTACACATCGCCAATTACTGATATTACTGTTGGACTTCCAAAGAATCATATTTGGGAAGGTGCTGGCAGTTATAACGCTGCTGGAATTGAGTTTATGGCAAATATGCCAACTGAAGAAGTCTTCACAGCACCTGATGCTCGTCACATTGACGGTTATGTCGGTTCAACTAAACCTTTGAGCTATGCTGGTAATATTATTGAAAATATGCACTTTGAATTTGAAAATGGCAAAGTTACTAAAGTCACAGCTGATAAAGGACAAAATATCTTAGAAGAACTTATCAAAACTGACGATGGTGCTACTTCATTAGGAGAAGTTTCATTAGTTCCAGATCCATCGCCAATTTCACAATCCGGTATTACTTTCTTTAATACTTTATTTGATGAAAATGCAAGCAACCACATGGCTTTAGGTGCTGCTTATCCTTTCTCAATTCAAGGCGGTACTAAAATGTCAGACGAAGAATTAAAGGAACACGGCATCAATATTAGTCAAACTCATGTCGACTTCATGATGGGCTCAGCTGATATGGATATTGATGGTATCAAAGAAGATGGTACTATTATTCCTATTTTTAGAAACGGTGACTGGGCATAAAAACAATACTGCTAAAATGCGCTTGGGAAAAATTTTTCTCAAGCGTTATTTGTATTGTTTAAACATATAACTTTACCCTACATAATTTATCACCCCTTACTAGTATTTTCTTATTTTCCACATAGGACCAATTTTCTAATTTCTGTAATTTCTAATTTTGAAAACGACTATTTTTTATAAATTAAAAAATTGGTCCTATATTCGAATCTTAATAAATTGCTTTTTTTATTTTTTATCTTGCATAAATGTATATCTTAATATATTCTTTTATTCGTGCGTTCTTATTATTTTATAAAAAGGAGGAAATTTTATGGATAATTTACATAGTAAAAATTATATTTCTTGGCCTATCTTAACTTTAATGGCTTTCGTTACTGTTATCGGTTTTGATGATATTATGTATAATTTCCAAAACCAAGGAATGACTGTTATTACTTCCTGGGTTTTGATGCTATTTTTATATGTTATTCCTTATTCTTTAATCGTTGGACAACTTGGTGGTATTTTTAATAAAGAAGGTGGTGGTCTTAGTTCATGGATTCGTGGAACTAACGGAGAATTTCTCGGTTACTTCACTGCTTGGACTTATTGGGCTGCTTCCGTACCTTACGTAGTTGATTCTGCAAATTCTGTTGTAGTTGGTTTTGGCTGGGCATTTACTGGATCAAATAAATTTCAAGATACAATGTCTAATGCCGAATTTACATTTTGGACTTTTTTAATTTTCATCGTATTTATTTTTATTCAACGTCACTTGAAAAATTCAATGGAACTCCTTTCAACAATCGGTGGCGGTATGATGTTCATTATGACAATTTTGTTTGTTGTTTTAGCTTTTTTTGGTTTAGCTAAGAATGGCGGTCATATGGCAACTCAGCCTATGACTTGGAAAACAATTATCCCTAAATTTGATCTTAAATACTGGTCAACTGTTGGTATGTTAATCTATGCAGTTAATGGTTGCGAACTCATTGCTCCTTATGTTACTAAGATGAAACAACCTAAACGTGATTTTCCTAAGGCAATGATCGCTTTATCAATCATGACAGCTTTCTTAACTATTTTTGGTTCATTTGCATTAGGTATCTATTTTAATGCTTATCACTTACCAAATGATTTAAAGATGAACGGTTCTTACTATGCTTTTCAAGCTTTAGGACAACAACTTGGTGTAGGTAAATTATTCATGTACATCTACGCTTGGACTTCTGTTCTTTATATGTGTGCTTTACTAGCAGTTCTATTAGATGCTATGACGCGTATGTTAATCTCAGACACTGGTGATAAATTCATGCCTAAATTCTTACGTAAAACTAATAGCGATGGCTTACCTATTAATGGCTATATTTTAACTAGCTCATTATCAGCTTTCATCATGCTATTAGGGGTATTCTTACCAGAAATGAATGATGTATTTAATTGGCTTTTGAATTTAAACGGTATTATTTCTCCTGGCGTTACCTGCTGGATTTTCTATGCCTTCATGCGTGTTCGTAAAAATTCAGCTAAATATCCATCAGAATATGTTTACATAAAAAATGACAAACTGGCTTATATTGTTGGTTTCTTGTTACTTGCTGTAACTGCTATTGCTACTATTTTGGGAATTACACCTCAAGATGTTAAGCAATTCAGTCATACATGGTGGTATGAATTAATTATTAATATTGTTGCAATCGTAGTTTTAATTGGTTTAGGTGCTATCTTACCTTCTATTCGCCGACGCGAAGAAAAATATGGCATCGCCTTTAATAAAGGTCAGTGGATTGCTATTTTAGGCATCGTCATTGTATCTATTATTTTTAATCTCTGGCTTGGTGGTACTCATTTAGCTTTGCGCGGATTATATATTGCAATTGAATCAATTATTGCCTTAATTGTAATTACTATGATAGGTCGTAAGAATCCAAATATTTAAAAGAAATGAGGATTAGAGTTCTTTCTCTGATCCTCATTTTTATACGCAAAAAAAAGATATTAACCAAAATCAGTTAATATCTTCTTCTCTCAATCACATCTTATTCTCTTATTTACTTATTCACTTTATTCCACACTTGATTAAACAATTCATAACTAAAATCTTGTGTACTTGGTACAACTTCATCAGCTTGGCTTAATTCATCCTTATCACCAACTGCAACTGCAACCATTCCTGCAGACTTGATAGCAGCTACTCCAGCCACTGCATCTTCTACGCCTACACAATCTTTAGGATCTAAATTAATTGCTTCAGCACCTGCAATAAAGATATCTGGAGCTGGCTTGCCTTTAGCTACCTTAGCTGGATCAGCAATTGCATCAAACTCATCAATGATTCCTAGCTTTTCTAAAATATGTGGAGCATTCTTAGAAGCAGAAGCTATTGCTAGTTTCATGCCATGTTCTTTCAACTCATCAAGTAATCTTTTTACTCCTGGTAAGATATCATTTTCAGTTAATTGACTATCAATTGCTGCTACGTAATAAGTATTTTTTTCATTTGCCATTTCAGCTACTTGATCACTTGTATACTTATCACTCAAATTGCCAAATTCCAAAATTCTTTCTAAAGATTCAATTCTACTAATTCCCTTCAACTTACTTTCAAATTCAGCTGGTAGAGTTAAATCAAATTTTTCTTTTGCAAGTTGACTCCAAGCTTTAAAGTGAAATTTAGCTGTATCAGTAATTACACCATCTAAATCAAATACTACACCCTTCAAACTATTCACCTACTTTTCTGTTGTTAATGTCAAGGATTCACCATTTAACTTGATTGTTAAATCATCGCCTTTTAGCAATTTAATAGATGAACCTTCTTTATTTACAGTAACTTCAAGTAATCTGTCACGGAAGTTAATACGGAAGTTATAACCTTCCCAATCTTTTGGTACAAATGGTGAGAATTGAAGTTCATCATCAATTACTCTCATACCAGCAAATCCTTGAACAATAGCTAACCAAGAACCAGTCATTGATGTGATATGCAATCCATCATTAGTATCATTATTGTAGTTATCTAAATCAAGACGTGCAGTTCTAGAATACATTTCTACAGCTTTATCTTCTTTGTGCAAATCAGCAGCAATAATTGCGTGTACAGAAGGAGATAAACTAGATTCATGTACTGTTAATGGTTCGTAGAATTCAAAGTTGCGTTTCTTAACATCTTCTGGGAATTTATCGATAAAGTACCAAATTCCTTGCATTACATCACCTTGCTTGATATATGGTGATCTTAAAATCTTATCCCATGACCAATTTTGGTTTAATGGTAATTGATCAGCAGGAATATCAGCTACTGGTGTTAAATCTTTATCTAAGAATGTATCATGTTGTACAAAGATTCCTAATTCCTTGTCTTCTGGTAGATACATATTATCTGCAATTTCATGCCACTTGTTACGTTCTTCTTCAGTAAGTCCTAATTCAGCTAATTTTTCATCAGAAACCTTATCTGCAATTTCATTAGTGTAATTCAAGCACCATTTAGCAAGCATGTTTGTATACCAGTTATTATTTACATTGTTTTCATATTCATTAGGACCTGTTACACCATGAATCATGTATAATCCCTTACGTTGTGAGTAATGCACCCTATCTGCCCAGAAACGTGCAATACCTGTCAAAACATCAAATCCATCATGTGTCACATATTCTTCATCGCCAGTATAACGTGTATAGTTGTAAATAGCATATGCAATTGTACCATTACGATGAATTTCTTCAAAAGTAATTTCCCATTCATTATGGCATTCAATACCATTAAACGTTACCATTGGATATAAAGCACCTTTTAGACCTTGTTCTTGTGCGTTATGGTATGCACCTGGTAATTGATTATGACGGTATTCAAGAAGATTATGAGTAACTTCTTTATCAGCCAATGCTAAGTAAAGTGGAACAGCAAATGCTTCTGTATCCCAGTAAGTTGCACCACCATACTTTTCACCAGTAAAGCCTTTTGGTCCAATATTTAGTCGAGCATCATCGCCATAGTATGTTGAGAATAGTTGGAATAAGTTGAAACGAATACCTTGTTGTGCCTCGTCACTGCCTTCAATCTTAACGTCAGCTTTTTCCCATCTCTTATCCCATGCTTCTTCATGGGCAGTTAATAATTCACTAAATGTCTTTTCTGCTTGTGAATCTAATAATTTACTTGTTGCTTCATCTAAATCTTTCTCATCTGCATAGTCACGAGATGTTGTAACAATTACACGTTTTTCAAATGCTACTTTTTCATTAGCTGCCAATTCTTTAGCAAAAGTATTAACAACTTGCTTGTCTTCTTCTTTACCTAAGCCTTTAGCTTCCATGTCAGTAACATGATGCATTGCCATCTCAGTAGTAAATTGAGGTGTACCAAAATTGTTTAGAATTGTTTGTGCAACTAATCTTCCATCTTTAGCAGATACTTGTTTACTCAAAACATTCCAGAATTGTTCATCATAATTCGCATCTTCATTGTATACATCTGCATCAATTACAGAATCAACTTCTAAAGTTACAGGTTCTGAGCCCAGATTTTCAAAAGTTAATTTATTAGCATATAGTTCTTTAAATGCAATACTTACAAAACGAGTAGATGTTACCTTTACCTTAGCTCCATCTTTATCAACTACATAGCTACGAGTTAAAATACCTTTCTTCATATCAAGACTAACTTCATAATCAGAATAACTATCTTTAGCTAAGTCAATGGATTCACCATTTACTTTAATATCAACAGATACAAAGTCCACAGCGTTTATAACTTTACCAAAATAATGTGGGTAACCATTTTTCCACCAACCAACAACTGTCTTATCAGGGAACCAAACTCCACCTAAATAGATACCTTTATGTGTATCGCCAGAATATTTTTCTTCAAACATCCCACGCATACCCATATATTCGTTACCAATACTTGTCATACTTTCTTGTAATCGTTTATCTTCAGGCTTTAGTTCATGAGAAATAACTTTCCATGGATCAACTTCAAATATTCTCTTCATAATTAGACTTCCTTTCAAACTATACTTACTTTATATTTTATTTCGTAATTTTTTTCCTGACCATCATACAACCTTATATCACCAAAATCTGGATGATGCAACGAATCAGAAACTGTTTGAGCTTCAGTTGCCACTGCATTGTAAATACCCTTGTCATGATTAGCTACATCTATAGGATCAGCTGTAAAAACAATCAGTCCATTTCTATTACTAAAAATATCTATATTAATATTATCTTCCATATTGGTAAGTCTAGCAACCACTTTATCGTCACTAGCATCAACTTTATAGATATCGTCTAAACCTGCAATTTCATCAGATCTTAGTTCTTCTATTACATTTGATAAATATTTTTCTTTTTGTAAATTATACTTCTCATTCGTATCAAAATTACCAGTTGGAATATTTTCCACATCTGTTTCTACATGTTGACCAGTAGGAATTATCAACTTGGAATTCTTCAACCCTTGTGGTAATCTCCAATAGACATGCACCGTTGGATCAAAAACTGTACTTCCAATTGCTTTAGCCTTATATCCCACACTCAAGCAATTATCATCATCCAAACTATAACTTATTTCCAAGTCTATATCTCCTGGATAACCATCTACTTCATGTTTTAATCTCGTAAATAAGATTAAAGTGTTTCCTGTAATTTTGGCATCCAAGATTTGGGTGCTTAAACCATGTGAGCCTCCATGCAATGCATTAGAACCTTCATTAGCTTCTACTGTATATTGCATATTATCAAGTTCAAAACTTGCACCTTTTATTCTTCCAGCAACTCTTCCTATTTGCTTACAAATTTGAAAGTTATTTTCTACATACTCATTAGGTGTGTCAAAATTAACAACCAAATTTTTCCGCTTAGAATTTACTACTATTGAGAATTCTTGAATTATTCCTGCCAAATTTAAAATTCCAACTCGTGTTTGTTGCTTATTTTTTAGAATATATTTTGAAATTTCTTTATTTCCAATATATCCAAAATGTTCTTCTTCTATCATAAATTATGCCTCATGTGTTTCTTTAATTAGTAATACTGAAAATGCACCTAATGCTAAAACAATTCCGGCTGCTAAGAACATATTTGCTTGATGTCCGCCTAGTAGAGGGAATAGACCAAAACTTAGTAAAGATGCAACGATTTGTGGTAAACAAATTGAACCATTAAATAAACCTAAGTATGTTCCCATGTGATTTCCTGATAATGCATTTGTAACAATTGTCAATGGATATGTATTAATACCTGCCCATGCAATACCTACAAGAATATAAGAAACAATCAAAACATATTGATTAGAAACAAAGAAAATTGATAAGAATCCTAATGCACCTAGTAATAAACTTGAGAAGTAACCTGCTTTGTGATATTTATTAGGAACTTTAGCTAATACATATGACCATACAACAGCTGCGATAGATTGAACCGCTGCCAAAACTCCATACCAGTTACCAGCTGCTTGATATCCTTGAGATGTTGCGTTTGTTGTATGCCATACATTTTCAGCAATTGCACCAGCTGAATATGTCCACAAGTATTGGAATGCAAACCAGCAGAAGAATTGAACTAAAGTAACTGTCCAGAATGCTTTAGGTGCTGTCTTCAATAATTGAATCCAACTAACTTTTTCTTCATTTGCTTCTGTAGAAATACCATGATATAAAGCATATGTTTCAGGATCATATTCTTTTACTTTAAAGATGGTAAACAAACTTGTAATGATAAGTAATGCAGCGCCTACATAAAATGCTACCACAACAGTTTGAGGAACAACCCCTTTAGCAGCTGTATTCTTTAATCCCATATATGCAAATAAGAAAGGAAGAACAGCTGCGATTACAGCCCCTGTGTTGGATAAGAAACTTTGAATACCATATGCATAACTCTTTTGATCATCATTTACCATATCACCAACCATCATTTTAAATGGTTGCATAGCCATGTTAGATGAAACGTCTAAGAACGCAACAGTTATAGCACCAAATAGCAAAGCTGCTAATGAACCATATCCAAAACCAAAACTACCAGAATTAGGCAATAAAATCATTACAATAACGGCAATTAATGTACCTAATAGTAAATATGGCAATCTACGACCACCTAATTTTGGTGCCCATGTACGGTCTGAATAATACCCTACAACCGGTTGCACTAATAAGCCAGCTAAAGGTGGTAAAATAAAGAACCAACCAAGACTATTAGGATCCGCACCTAGTGTTTGGAAAATTCGCGACATTTGCGAACTTTGTAACGTAAATGCTGTTTGAACTCCTAAGAATCCAAAGTTTATCATCCAAATTAAACTCTTACTAACGTCAGGCAAACCTTTTGTTGCTTGTGAACTTTGCGCCTTTTCGCTCATATAAGATCACACTCCTAGATAAATGTAATAAAATTATCAAAAAATGAAATCGCATTCTTTCATTTCGACAATAAATATAATAGCAGATAACGTTTTCTTTTGCAACCGTTTGCGATAAAAAATTTTTAAAAAATCACAATTTTTTTCGTGACTTTTTAATGCTCTATAATTTTATGTGGAACAATTATGTGTTTAGTCCCCACATCTAATGTTTTTTGCCCATTATTTATTGCTAAGACAGCTGCTTCTGATCCTAAAAATCTTGGAAAAATTTCTACTGCAGTTATCATAGGTTTAGCAATTTGAGTATAGATAGAATTATTAAATGTTACAATTTCATACTTTTCTAAATCTATCCCAGATTCTATCAATATTTGTTGAACAGTTAATCCTGTTATATCATCACATGCAACAATCCCATTTACTTGTGGATTTGCTTTGATAAAAGTTAGTAACTTTTCCTTATTTTCTTCCCAATTATCACTTGAAAAGTTTAATTTATATGAATTAAATAATTTTTCTTTAATCGCTAGCCTATATCCTACATATCTATCATCTTGTACCATTTCGTCTAGATTAGTATATACATAGCATATATTTTGATGTCCCTTATTGATTAGATAATTAGTCGCATCGCTACTAGCTTGAATATTATCGTTATCCACATATGATGTACTTTCAATATTGTCATATGGTTTACCCACAATCACATAAAACACATCTTTTTGTTTCTTAACATATTCTAGAATTACATCATTTTCTTTCGAATAAAGAAAAATAAAGTTCTTAACATTACCCCTATTTATTAAATTATCGATATTTTGGATTAATTCTTCTTCTTTTTGACCTGTCGCTAACGAAACTATATAATCATGTGCGTTACAAATAGTCGAAATTCCTTGAAGTATTTGAATAAAAAATGGATTATTACCAACAGATTCTTCTCTTATTGGTAAAATAACACCAATTGTTTTTGAAAACCTATTGGCCAAACTTTGTGCAGCGTAATTAGGAGAAAAATTCAACTCCTCCATTGCTTTTCTTACTTTTTCCTTTGTCTTATCACTAATTAAATTACTGTCATGCATCGCTCTTGAAGCTGTTGATGGAGAAACACCAGCTAATTTTGCGACATCTCTAATTGTAGTCATACAATCCCTCGTATTTCTCTTAAATTTATTCTCATATCTACTATACAATATTTAACATTATGTTTTCTACTATAAATTGTATTAAAGACATATATAAAAAAGATAGGTAACATTTAACTGTCAACCTATCTTTTTTATATTATTCTTTTGTACTACGTTTTACATCTTTAGGATTCAAAATCATTCTTTGTTCCATTGCTGGTATTCTTCGTTTCTTTAATAGTAATGGTACCTTTTCAACCTTAACCTCACTAAATTCAAGTCCAAACCATTGAATTGGGTTAGTACTATGGTTTTGAATAAAGATTCTGGCAGAAATAAGTAAATGTTGCCATCCTCTTACTCTTGTATTTGGAGATAGTAGTTCTTGAATGATAATAAAGCGGAAATCCCCTATCTTTCTTCCAGGCATAGTTGTATACTTTTGAGGTTGTTCATCGATAATATCATTTTCGATTAAGTCTTCAACTACTTGTCTCAAATAAAGGTTTACGCGATGATCCATTTTAAATCCTAAATAAAGTTGTAGATTAACAATGTTTCTTGTTCCCATCATATCAACTGTATAATAATTTGTATATGGATCACTAGTAGTATTAACTGTTACAAACCAATATACTTTGGCTTTCTTAGGAGACTTATCTAAAATTGAATACAGAGTCTCTCTTTTAACTTTATAAGTTCTTTTATCTACTTTAGTCAACATTACTAAATTACTGATATAAAGTGGAATCCTATCATCATTTGATAGTTCCTGTAATACATCTTTATAATCACTTAACGATACCCATTCTTCTTCATCACTTAGATAATCACGTAATTTATTACCAAAATACCAAATTACCATAATTAATAGTATCAGAAGCGTGATTAATAGAGTTACGTAACCACCATGTGTAAACTTAGTTAAACTAGAGATTAAGAATATCAATTCAACTGACAAGAAAACAGCTAAGAAAATCCCATTAAACACTACATTTACTTTATCCTTAAGATATTGTGATAACAAAATAGTTGTCATAAGCATTGTAATTGTAATTGCTAAACCATAAGCTGCTTCCATTTTTTCAGAAGTTCTAAAGTATACCAAAACTAACAGAGTACAAATACATAATGACCAATTTATCGTACGAATATAAATTTGACCTCTGGATAAAGAAGGATGTTCTACTTTCATTTTAGGTAGTAATTTCAATCCGACCGCTTCTTCAACTAATGTGAATGATCCAGTAATTAAAGCTTGAGAGGCTATGATTGCAGCAATCGTTGAAATTAGTACGCCAAATAAATAGACACTGGAAGGTAGCATCTCATAAAACGGATTAAAAATATCACCAGTAGTTTTAAAATTACCAAGATTTTTAATCAAATATGCTCCCTGTCCAAAATAATTTAATACTAATGCCCCACAAACAAATGGCCAAGTTAAATATATACTTCTCTTACCAACATGACCCATGTCAGAATATAAAGCTTCTGCCCCGGTTGTTGCCAGGAAGACACTTCCTAAAATAAATATTCCTACTTTATTAGCAGGAGAAAACAACAACATTAATCCATAATGAGGTGACAAAGCCCTCAATACCAGTGGCTCATGAATTAAGTTAACAATTCCAAAAATTGCTAGAAATGAGAACCATAACAACATCAATGGTCCAAAAGCTTTACCAATAAAACTTGTACCAAATCGTTGAATCAAAAATAGTACTAATAGAATTACAAATGTTACTAGATTAACTTCTAACTGTGTATTTATCCACGGCTGAGAACCAATCGAAATACCCTTTAAACCTTCAATAGCACTCGTTACAGTAACAGCAGGTGTTAAAGTTCCATCTGCTAATAAAGCCGCACCACCTAGTAACGCCGGTAATATCAGCCATTTTTTCTTATTACGTACCAATGCATATAAGGCAAAAATTCCACCTTCACCGTGATTATCTGCCCTCAACGCTATTAAAACATACTTTATTGTTGTCATTAACATTAAAGTCCAAAAAACCAGTGATAGACATCCAATTATGTAATCTTCGGTTAGACCATTTAATCCTCCAGCATCCATAATTAGAGCTTTCATTACATACAAAGGTGATGTCCCAATATCACCATAAACTATCCCTAGAGTTATTAAAGCTCCCCAAAAGATTTTTCTTTTTACTTTCATTTCAATCTCCAATCGTTTTTAAATACTTAAAAAGCCGGGAAAACCTACTGGCTCCCCCGACTGTTTAAATTGCTATCTCGGTATATAACTTCGATAAAATGCACTCAATCGGATTTGAACCGATGACCTACCGCTTAGGAGGCGGTTGCTCTATCCAGCTGAGCTACGAGTGCATTGTTAATTATTGACAACACCATATAGTATAATAAATTAAACTTGGTTTAGTCAATAATCATTAAATTAAAAATATTTATATTACTAATATCCAGTTTCTAGATGTTTTAAAACCTTTTTAAAGTTATGTTTCTTTAACCAGCCCAAAGATATATTAGTTATTTTATTAGCTACAGCTTTCAAAAAATTAGATGTAACTTCTATTTGCTCAAATGTAACTTCTACTTTATCTTGAGCTAAACTCTTAAATTTATAGGTTTCTGTAACATGACTATCAGCTGTATCAGTAATATACTGAAACTTTGAGTAAGGGAGGACACTAGTAATTGTAATTTGAGCTTCATTATACATATCAATCTTAGTCAAATAAGAATACCCCTGTAATTCATTCAAAGAAAGTTCCTGACCAGTTGTTTGAAAAATATCATACAACGTTTTATCAGCAATTCTTTCAAATAAATATTTAGCTGAAACATGTAAAGTCGTTACTGCTTTCATCCGCTCACCTCTAACTCTTACTTCGTCCTACTCTACTTATCTTTTTTACGTCCATGACGCTTGCCCTTATTTTTCAAATTACGCTTACGCTTTTTCTTCTTCTTTTCTGTAGCCTTTTCTTCCTTACGAGTAGGCTTCTTATCTTTAATTTTTTTCTTTATTACTTTTTTATTAGGTCTTTCATCTTCTACTGCAATCAATGCTTTTTCAGATTCTGGAATTAATTTTCCAGCATATAATATACCTTTTTCTATCACAAAATCTGTTCCAGACATTAATTGTTTGAATAAACGCAAATCATGTTCATTACCCAAGTTAACAACAATACCATCTGCACCCATACGACCAGTTCTTCCTGCGCGATGAATGTAAGTATTAGTATCCTTAGGTAAATCATAATTAACAACTGCTGGTAAATCAGGTAAATCTAATCCTCTAGCAGCTACATCAGTTGTCAAAACAAATCTTATTTCTCTTTTACGTAACTGTCTTAATGATTTTTGTCTATCTACTTGTCTTTGTTCACTAGACAAAATAGCTACTGGTACCTTCATATGAAGTAACTTTTCTGCTACATCACGTAAAGTAGCTGTTTGTTTAAAGAAAACTAAAGCATAAAAATCATCAACATATCCTAATCTTCTTAACATTTCAGTTCGTTTACGTGTTGGGGTTTCTATCATATAGTTTGTTACTTCACCACGTGTATCATCTTCTTTTCGAACATCTATTCTTTCTACATCAACACCAAACCAACGATGCAATTCAGAAAGAATAGGTGCTTCAGTAGCAGAGAAAAAGCTAATTTGTGCTTCAGATGGACAGTGACCAACTATTTCGCGTACATCATTTAAGCTATCTTCATCACCTAACATCTCATCTGCTTCATCAATAACAATAGATTCAATTTTATGAAGCTTTAGTTTCTTTAGATTTATTAAATTTAACAATCTACCTGGAGTTCCAATAACTACTTCTGGATGCTTCTTTAGTTTTTCAATTTGTCGTTTTACATTAGCACCACCTAACAAACCAATAACACTTAAGTCTAATAATTTAGCCCATGGTCTTATCGTATTTGTTAACTGTGCAGCCAATTCTTGAGAAGGAGCCATGATTAATAATTGACTTCCATCTTTGGGTAATATTTTTTCTAGCAATGGTAATGAATACGCTAAAGTCTTACCGGAACCAGTTGGAGCTAAACCTACTACATTCTTTCCTTCAGCTAATTTTGGATACACATATTTTTGAATTAACGTAGGTTCAGTAAATCCTTCTTGACGGAATTGTTCTTCAAATTTTGGATTCATTATTAAAATTAATCCTTTCTACTCTTCTTCATAATCACTTGGAAATTCTATTTTCGCATAGTAACGTAATTTATACATTACTTTATTAACTTCAACTGACATAGCTAACCATTCATCCGCAATATCTCTAGCTTCAAGACTATCTGGATTTTCTAATACATCAGCAAAATCTATAACTTCTGCTAACATTGGATTATTATCTGCTAACTCTGAAATAATTGTCTTTTCACCTTCGCCATTGACAATGTAAACTTCATTTAAATCTGCAGCATTATCCATAACAATTGTTTCTTTCTTACCATAGATTTCACCAGGTAAATATGAGTTTGCAGTTTTACCAAATTGCAAAGTTACTTCGAATTGTGGGTAATTAAAAATTGCAATACCTTTTCCATCAATTCCATTATTTAACTTTGTAGCATAGTAATTTACACTATCTGGTACTCCAAACCATGCTAGTGCATCATACACCATATAAACCCCTAAATCTTGTAAAGCACCACCAGCAAAATCTGGTGAAAATACATTAGGATTCTTACCTTCCAAGAAGGCATCATATCTTGATGAATACTTCATGTAAGTCAAAGTTGCACCTTGAATTTCTTCCATTCCTTGTACAGCCTGTTGAACAGCTTTGAAGTTTTCTTCATGATAATGTCTAGCTGCTTCAAATAAAAATTGTTGTGGATGTCTTCTTAATACTTTTATTAATTGTGACATTTCTTGTGGATTAGATGTAATTGGTTTTTCTACAATTGCATGTTTTCCAGCCATTATTGCAGCTTTAGCTTGTTCAAAATGAAGACTATTTGGAGAAGCAATATATACTACATCAAAACTATCACTTTGGAAAAAATCGGATAATCGATCAAAATATACAATATCCTCAGAATACTTGCTTCCAAATTCTTTAGCTCTCTTCATCCTTCTTGAATAAACAGCTGATAATTGCCATCTTTTTGTTGCATGAGCAGCTTCAACAAATTGGTCAGCAATCCATCCTGTTCCAATAATTCCTAGTCTGAGCATAATAATTCCTCCATATATAATTTATTACATTTATCATACCAAAAATTACTGTTATATTACAACGTAAACGTTTTATTGTAAACGTTTTATTGTTTCTGATTTGTAACAAAAATAATGAATTATTTCATTTTAGTTATTATTTATTTTTTCTATTCCACAACCAAAAAAATAGTATATAATAGTCGGTAATAAGAGGTATTTAGTGTGTTTTTAAGTTTGGAGGAGTTGATAGTGGTGATGGAACGTAGGCACTTCGTTAGGTCTAAGTGGTTCTTAAAAGATGGCATAAAAAATTTTTTTCACGCTAAGAAGAAACATAGAAAAAACAAAATTACTATTCCTGCATTTTATTTTGGAGTTTGGATGTTTACTGATGAAATTAGTAAACGAAGTCATCGCTTAGAAGTTGCGGATAATTTGGAAATCTTTATCGATGGCAAGCGTCTTCCCGGTAAGATCGTTAGTCTAGATAATCGCGAATTATTGTTCCTAGATAATTATGGATATCATCTCCGTATAGATGCTGTTAATCAGCTTCCAATTAGTGTTTATGATGAAGCAGATGATCGTGTCTATCCTTTAGAAAAATTAAATTAGCAATTATTTCACCAGTCTTAGTTTTAAAAGACTGTTTTTTTTATAAAAAAATGTACCAACCTTCATTGTTAGTTCTTAACTAACTTTTGAAAATTGGTACATTTTTATTTATATAACTTTATATTCCCACGAGTCCAAAGTTAACTCATGTTGGAATTTCTGTTGAATATTTTGTGGTAGACAAAGGTATTCACAGTTCTCTGGTGAAATAATCTGTTTATATTGAGTTAAATTCAACCAATTATACACAGAATTACCTTGATCATCATATCTAACTATTGCCAAAGCTGGACAATGTGAACCTCTTGCAATAACAAATCCCAAACGACCTTCTTGTAATAAAATATTTTTCTTTCTTCTATCAACAAGTTTTTTTACTTCTTGTATAATTCTACTACTCTTCTCTTGTCCCCACGGGAAGAATCGACGATTATCTGGATCAGTATCACCTTCAACACCTACTTCATCCCCATAATAAATACATGGAACACCAGGTAAATTAAATAGTATTCTGAAAGCTTGAATTACTTTATTATCGTCATTATGCAAAACTGTCTTAATTCTTTGGGTATCATGTGTTCCAATATTATTCAAAGTATTAAGCCAAAAATCTCTTGGATAATTTTCTTGTAACTGTAAATATTCATTACAATATTTCTTAATATCTTGTGAGCTTTTTGTAGACTCTAACAGATCCATCACAAAAATTCTTGTTGGATATCCCATAACACCCGTTAAATTATCTCCAACTGTATATTGTCGACGTTCATCATATGCTACCTTATTTGAAGCGTCTTCCCAAACTTCACCTATCATTACTTGCTTATGATGTGAGTCCAAGTTTTTTCTAATTCCTCTAAGGAAATTCATTGGTAACTCATCAGCAACATCTAAACGCCAACCATCAATGCCAAAATTATTCCACTTGGATAGTACACTTCTATTACTATCACCATAAATAAACTTCTGATATTCAGGATTATCTTTATCTATCACCGGTAAATCTTTAATACCCCACCAAGATTTATAATCATCAGGATAATGAATAAAGTCAAACCACGAATAATAAGGACTTTCTTTGCTTTGGGCAGCTCCAACATTTTTCCCATACGACCCACTGGCATTAAAGTAGATACTCTCTTTGCCCACATGGTTGAAAACTCCATCTAAAATCAAGTGTATATTTTTCTTATGCATCTCAGTGATTAATTCTTTCAGATCATCTTCGTTTCCTATCATTGGATCAATCTTTAAGAAATCCGCAGTATCATAATGATGATTGCTACGAGATAAAAAGATTGGGTTCAGATAAATTGTAGTCACACCTAATTCCTCTAGGTATGGTAACTTCTTCAAGATTCCTTTTAAATTACCACCATAAAAATCCCAACGTACAATCTCATTATTTTTATCACGAATATAATAAGGTTTATCAGCAGTAGTACCATAAATAAAGCTATTTAGCTTTCTTCCTTGAACTTCACCATTAGGTAATCCATTGGCAAATCTATCAGGAAAAATTTGATAAACTACCCCTTGTCGATACCATTTAGGACTTGGAACTTCTTTATCATAACAAGTTAACTGAAATCTTAATAAGTCTGATTGACTACTTACTTGTTGCGCAATTCCACCTTGGCGTTTCTCTAAGTATGATCTACCATAGCTAGTTTCAATTTCAAAATGATAGAAATATAATCCAGCTGTTCCAATTTGGAGCTTTACTTGATATACCCCATCATGATTTAAATTTTCTAAAGCATAAGGTACATCCTCTTCTCCATCCTTGGTAAGAATTAAATTAACATAATGAATTTCTTCATTCTCATCTGGAAAAATTTGTATCCGCCATACAACTTCGTGACCTATTTTTACAGCTCCAAAAGGTTCTTTATATAAAGAATCCCAGGCATTATAAAGAATATGTGCCATGTTTTTCATCCTTTAATGGACTAATGTTCCAAATATCTTCAGCATAACGCTTAATAGTATCATCAGAAGAGAACATACCACCGTAAGCAATATTAACCAAACTCATTTGGTTCCAATGACGCTTATTACCATAAGTTCTATCAACCATTTCTTGGATATTTACATAACTTTCGAAATCTCTTAATACAAAATATTCATCATTGTATTTTGTAAGTGAATCAAAAATTTCTTGACCTTCAGCTTGGCAATTTGGAATTGTTCCATCTACAAAAGCATTTAATACACGACGAATTTCTTCATGATTATTGTAGTAATCATATGAATGGTAATTACCATTATTGTAGTAATCGTATACTTCATCCTTAGTCAAACCAAAGATAAAGATATTATCTTCCCCAACATAATCTTTAATTTCAATATTAGCACCATCAAGTGTAGCTACAGTCAAAGCACCATTAAGCATTAACTTCATGTTACTTGTTCCAGAAGCTTCTTTAGATGCAAGAGAAATTTGTTCACTAATATTAGCAGCTGGGATAATCTTTTCTGCTAAAGATACACGATAATCTTCCAAGAATACTACCTTTAACTTATCGCCAATTTCAGGATCATTATTTACCATGTTTGCAACTTCATTAATGCACTTAATGATGGCTTTTGCATAGTAATAACTAGGTGCTGCTTTAGCACCAAAAATAAATACTCTTGGTTGGAAATCAGAGGCTACCTTGCCTTGCTTAATGTCTAGATACAACTTAACAATATGCATCAATTTCAATAATTGACGTTTGTATGCATGTAGTCGTTTAATTTGAACATCAAAGATAGCATCTGTAGAAACTTTAATTCCTGTTTCTTTTTCGATAAACTTAGCTAATCTTTCTTTGTTCTTCAACTTAGCATTAGCAATCTGGTTCAAAACTTTATTATCATTTTGATACTTCAATAACTTTTGTAACTTAGTTGGATCTTGACGCCATTCTGTACCAATTGCTTTGTCTAAAACTTTAGATAATTCTGGGTTAGCAATTTGTAACCAACGACGGTTTGTAATTCCGTTTGTCTTATTGTTAAATCTTTCAGGATACATTACATAGAAATCATGCAACACATCATCTTTAAGTAATTCTGTATGCAACTTAGCTACACCATTAGTACTATGAGAACCAATGATAGATAAGTTAGCCATTCTCACTTGATTATCTTTAATAATACGTGTACGTTCGATCATATCACGTGCATATTTACCTTGTTTTTCTTCAACAAAACGACGATCAATTTCTTGAATGATTTGTAGAATACGAGGTTGAACTTGTTGCATGATATGAACAGGCCATTTTTCAAGGGCTTCTGCCATGATTGTATGGTTTGTATAACTCATTACAGCAACAGTTTGTTTCCAAGCATCATCCCAACTCATATGTTCTTCGTCCACTAAAATACGCATTAATTCAGCTACACTCATAGCTGGATGAGTATCATTAATATGAATTCCAATATATTCACCAATCTTATTCATTGATTTATTGTACTTCTTAAAGTGACGAACAATACTTTGGATACCAGCTGATACAAAGAAATATTCTTGTTTCAATCGAAGAATTCGTCCAGATTCCTTAGAGTCATCTGGATATAGAACAGATACTAAATCTTCAACTTCACGTCTTTGTTCAATAGTTCTGTATTTAGCTTCTTCTGAAGATGGAATTTCAGCATCCCATAATCTCATTGTATTAACAGTGCCATTTTTATAGCCCACAATGGCAGTATCATACGGTACAGCTTTAATTAATTGTGCACCTTCATAAACTGGTTCAAGGTAACTTCCTCTGTCAACAAGATATACCTTTCCGCCCAATCTAACTGTCACAGATTTACTTTCACGACGAATTTCCCAAGGATTACCACTATCAAGCCATTCATTAGGTAATTCAATTTGATAACCATTAATAAATTTTTGCTTGAATAATCCGTAACGATAACGGATACCATTACCGTTTCCTGGAAGACCATCAGAAGCTAAAGAGTCCATAAAAGCAGAGGCTAAACGACCTAGCCCACCATTACCAAGAGCCATGTCTTTTTCCGCTTCCGCAATTTCATCTAAATCGATATCTAAATCTTTCAATGCTTCTCTAACTGTTTCTAACCAACCCATATTGAGTAAATTACTCATTAATAAGCGACCTGGTAAAAATTCAATAGAGAAATAGTAAATTTGCTTTTTACCATCTTCCATGTACTTCTTCCAAGTTTTACGCCAATACCGACTGTAGCTTGAACGTACAATTGAACTCAATGTTAAATAAAGTTCTTGAGGTGTTGCATCCTTTACATCTAAAGCATATTTTTCATCTAAACGATTTTTGAATTTTTCTTTAAAAACTTCTTTGTTAAAATCCATGTTAATCCTCTTTCCTTAGTCATCCTTATTAAACTAATTCATTATACATATTTAGATATTCTTGACTTGCTGTTTCCCAACTAAAGTCTTGTGACATAGCTTGCTTTACAACTTTTGTCCATGCTGCTGGTTCTGAGTACAAACGTAGTGCTTCTTGAATTTCTTGCATCATATAGAAACCTGAAAAATCATGGAAACCAAACCCTGTACCTTCACCAGTTACAGGATTAAAAGGTTGAACACTATCTTGTAGACCACCAATTTGATGAACAATCGGTAGTGTACCATATCGCATTGAAATCATTTGTGATAATCCACAAGGCTCAAATGCTGATGGCATTAGAAACATATCTGCACCTGCATATATTCTTTGTGCCAATCCAACATCAAATGTAATAGCAGCTCCAACTTTTTCCGGATAAGTGTCTGCAAAGTATCTAAAGTCATGTTCAAAATTAGCATCGCCAGTTCCTAAAACTATTACTTGAACATCAAATTGAACTAAATTCTGCATTTCTGAAACAACTAATTGGAAACCTTTTTGTGCTGTTAAACGGCTAACCATTGCAATTACAGGAACATCCTTACGTTGAGGTAAACCAAATTCTTTTTGCAAAGCTAGCTTATCTTTAACTTTGCCCTTTAACTTTTTAGCAGAATAATTTGCGACAAGATTTTTATCTGTAGCAGGATTATTTCTTTCGTAGTCAATACCGTTTAGAATTCCTCTTAACTTCCAATTATGCATTCTCAAAATTTCATCTAATCCTTGTCCGAAGGCTTCAGTTTGAATTTCACTTGCATAAGTTGGGCTAACTGTATTTACTTTATCAGCATACAAAATTCCAGTCTTCATGAAATTAACAGCAGTATCGAAGCGAACAGTTCCATCATCATAGTACGAAGCATCTAAATTAAATAATTCTCCTAATACTTCACGTCCATACTCACCTTGAAATTGTAAGTTATGAATTGTCAAAACTGTTTTAATGTTTTGATATGCATTAATCCAACCATATTTTTCTTTTAATAAAAATGGAATAAATGCTGTATGATAATCATTTACATGTAAAATATCTGGAATAAATCCAATTTTTTCTAGCATTTCAATAATCGCTTGTTGGAAGAAAGCAAAACGTTCCCCTTCATCATAGTAACCATATAAACCTGGTCTATCAAAATAGTACAAGTTATCAATAAAGTAGTAAGTAACATTATCCATTTCTAATTTTAAAACACCACAATATTGATCGCGCCAACCAACTTTCACATAAAAACTTGTTACAAATGAGAGTTGATTTTTATATTCTTCTGCCATTCCTGTAAAAAATGGTAGTACTACTCTCACATCATTATCAGTTGTTTTAGCAATTGTTTTAGGTAATGCTCCCATTACATCACCCAAGCCACCAGTTTTAAAGAAAGGTGCACATTCACTACCGGCAAATAAAAGTTTCATTAGTCTTCAACATCCTCCCTAGGTGTATCTTGAATAACATCACTTGTTACTTTCATCTTCTTTTCAATAACTACAGGGTTTTCTGGAGTTCCGATAATCTTTACACCAGATTTAACTACAACATCTTTGTCTAAGATTGCATATTTAATTTCTACATCTTTTCCAATACGAGCATTAGACATGATTATTGAGTCTTCCACTTTAGAATTTTCAGAGATAAATGTTCTACGTGATACTAAACTGTTTCTTACATATCCTTCAACAACGCATCCTGTTGCAAATTGACTATTCTTAACATCGGAAGTCTTAGTAAAGTGAGTAGCTACTTCATTCTTTGTTCTAGTAATAATGTGTTGGCTACTGTATAACAATGAATTCATATGATCGACATTCAACATATCCATGTTAGCATCATAGTAACTCTTCACATCAAAGATATTGCACATGTATCCTGTGTATTCGTATGTACCACAGTTTAAACGACTAATCAAACTTAAGAAGAAATCTTCTAAGTTAGCAGATGCTCCTATTCTTTGACCTTTACGAAGTTGGTTAATTAAGTTTTGAGTTTCAATGATGAAGATATTCATTGATAAGTTGTAAATATCAGAATTATGTGGATATTCACTAAAGTTATGATTGCCCTTTACACGATTTGTTTGATCATCAATTTCTAGAATTTGATCATCAGAAGCAATCTTATCTTTTGGCATACGTTTGAATACAACTGTCATGTCGTTTTTTTGTGCCTTATGAATCTTCAAAACAGCCTTTAAATCAACACTATTTAACATCTTGTTACCAACAAAAACTGTATATGTTGAGCGTGATTTCTCTAAATAATCAATTACATCATCAAAATACTTTTGACCTTCTACTTTTTGACGAACTAAATCTTGAGAAAAGTTAATGTAACGATAACTACCAATACTATCTAATCCCCATTCTCTACCTCCGCCTAAATGGTCAAAATAGGATTTTAATTTAGCTTGATTTACCACTAAGAAAATATTACGAATATTAGCATTTACAATACTTGATAAAGCAAAATCCATGATACGATATTTGCAGTCAAAGTAAAGAGTGGCTAATGCTCTTCTTTTGGTCAATGGTAGTAATTCCGTATATTCATGTTCATTTCCTAAGATTGCACACATTTTATTATTTTTCATGACTTGTCACCCCAACTACTTCTTTATTTCCGATAACTGCAATTTCATCTGTACCATCAATGACAACATCATCGCCGATAACAGCACCTTCACCAATAATTGCACGATGAATCGTTACATTTTTACCAATCTTTGCACCTGGCATGATTACAGAATCTGTCACAACAGAACCTGGTTGAATTCTTACATTAGCAGATAAAATACTATGATCAACTTTACCTGCAATATAAGAGCCATCAACAATCATTGCATCTTTAATTTCAGCTGTTTCAGCAATGATTTGTGGTGGTGCAATAGGATTTCTAGAATAGATGCGCCATGTTCTATCTTGTAAGTTCAATCCGTTATTTTCATCCAAGAACTCCATATTTGCATGCCATAATGAATCGATAGTACCAACATCTTTCCAGTATCCTTTGAAGTTATATGCAAATACACTTTCACCACTCTTCAAATAATATGGAATAACATTTTTACCGAAATCCACCATATCTTGATTACGAGTAAAGCTATTTACTAAAACTTCGCGTAATCTCTTCCAGTTAAAGATATAAATACCCATAGAAGCATGATTACTCTTAGGCTCAGCCGGTTTTTCTTCAAAATCAATAATACGATTATTATCGTCAGTATTCATAATTCCAAAGCGTGGTGCTTCGTTCCAAGGAACATCAATAACAGCAACAGTTAATGAAGCGCCCGTTTCTTTATGTTGATCAAGCATTGCTTCATAATCCATCTTATAAATGTGATCACCAGATAGAATTAAAATATATTCTGGATCCATTTGATCAATATAACCAATATTTTGATAGATAGCATGGGCAGTCCCTTCAAACCACTTGCTACCTTCATTATTAGAATAAGGTTGTAATATTGTTACTCCCGCATTCAAGTCATCTAATCCCCAACTAGCACCATTTCCAATGTGTGCATTTAGATTTAAGGGTTGATACTGGGTAATAACACCGATATTTTTAACTCCTGAGTTAACGCAATTACTTAAAGTGAAATCAATAATGCGATAACGTCCACCAAATGGTACAGCAGGTTTAGCTTGATTATGTGTCAATTTTCCTAAACGCGTACCTTTACCTCCTGCGAGGATTACTCCTAACATTTCATTTTTCATATACTACGATGAAGCACAGCAACTTCATCTTTCACCTCACTTTGTTCTTACCCTAGACATCAAACAACAAAAACAACCAAATTCTCTCTCTCTTTTTTGACTATTTCTTATGTGAGTGTTTCTTAGAACTTCGACGAGTTACTTTAACATTTTTAGGCTTCAAAATAATTGCACCTAAAGCTGGAACCGTTGTAGTAATAGACTGTTCATAATCCTTAAAGTTAACTTCTTCGCTAACACTATCAGCATTATGTTCAACCCATGTTCCACCAAATTCCTTCATTTCAGTATTTAAGATTTCAGTATATGTACCCTCGTATGGGACACCAATTCTGAAATTTCTTCTTTCAACTGGTGTAAAGTTTAAAATAACAATTAAGAAGTCTTTTTTACGTTTACCATGACGAATAAAACTCAAAACAGTATCATCATAATTATCCGCATCTATAACCTCTAATGTAGCATCTTGTTGACCTAACTCCCATAATGGTCTTTCTTCCTTATAGAAGTGGTTCAAAACTGAAGTAAAATGTTGCATTTTAGCATTCATTTCATCTTGTAAATCTATCCACTCTAATCCATGATCGAATTTCCATTCTAAGAATTGTCCCCATTCGCCACCCATGAATAGCAATTTCTTACCTGGATGCATCATCATAAATGTATAGAGCGTTCTCAATTGTGCAAATTGACGATACCTATCTCCCCACATCTTATGCATTAAGCTCTTCTTACCGTGCACAACTTCATCATGTGATAAAGGTAATACAAAGTTTTCTGCTTGCCAGTACATAAATGAAAATGTAACTAAATTCAAATTATCTTTTCTAAAATATGGATCCATTTCGAAAAATTCTAGTACATCATTCATCCAACCCATATTCCATTTATAATCAAATCCTATTGCTCCAGATTCAATAGTTCCTGATATTTGTGTACCTGATGAGCTTTCTTCAGCAATAATCAAAGACTCAGGATGAGCAAACTTCACAACTTTATTAAATTTTTGTAAGAAAGCATATCCTTCTAAATTACGAGTATCTCCATATTTATTAGGTTTCCATGGACCTTCATCATAATCTAGGTAAATCATGTTTGATACGGCATCTACTCGCATACCGTCTAAATGAAATTCGTTAAGCCAATAAAAAGCACTTGATAAAAGGAATGATTGCACTTCTGGTTTACCTAAATCAAAATTTAAGGCACCCCAACCTATATTTTTAGCTCTATCTGGATCTTCATACTCATAAGTTGGAGTTCCATCATAATATGCTAAAGCATCATCATTAATACTAAAATGACCTGGAACCCAGTCAACTAAAACACCAATATTATTTTGATGACATTCATTAACAAAATCCTTAAACTCATCTGGTGTACCGTAACTTGAACACAAAGCAAAGTATCCCGTTAACTGATAACCCCATGATGCTGGAAGGGGATGCTCCATCAATGGCATAAATTCGATATGAGTGTAACCCATCTTCTTTACATATGGTATTAACTCTGCTGTTAAATCCTTAAACGTATACAAACTACCATCTTCATGTTCTTTCCATGATGGTGCATGTACTTCATAAATATTGATAGGATTATTAAAATGATTCATACGTTTTTGTCTGCCACGCCATAGACCGTCATTCCATTTAAACGGTTCCAATTCTTTGACAACAGCTGCCGTTTCAGGACGTTTTTCATATACCTGTGCCATCGGATCAGTCTTCATAACTTCTCTACCGTTTGCCTGTTTGACCAAATATTTATAATATTGATTTTCTCGGGATTCTTTTACCTCGATACTCCAAATGCCAGATTTTTTATCTAACGTCATTGGGTGAGATTTATCCCAGTTGTTAAAGTCTCCACATACCCATACTTGTTTAGCATGAGGAGCCCAAACGCGAAAAACATAACCGCTTTCATCATCTGTACTAATTTTATGAACACCTAAAAAATTATAAAGTTCATAGTTCACACCTTGATTAAACATATGTTTATGATTTTCTAGCGATTCTTGTCCGTGGCGTTCTTCTGTATTTACAGCCATAGACACCCCTCCTTATGTTGAATTGATAAATTTAAAATTATCTATTTTTATAATACAACGTATATTGATTTAAGGAAATAGCTTTCATAAATTTTATCAAAATCAACTGATTTTTTTAATCTTATTTTCATTTAAATGTATTTTTTATTAATTTTATTCCAATAAAAAAAGAGAGAAAAATTATTTCCCCTCTTTAAAGTTTACTTAGTCAGTAACAGCTATTATAAAGCCACCTGGAGCGATTTCATTTTTTTCGATATTACTTGCTAAAATTTTATTTTCATCCACTTTTACATCTATATTATTCTTTCCAAAATTAAAAATTGATTGCACTTTACACCCAGGTAATTCTCGTATTAACTCAACACTATAATTACCCTTGTCTACTAAACTCCATGTTATATTACTATAATTTAATACTTTTGAATATTTTTTTCTTATAGCAATTAAATCTTTCATAAAATTGAACATTCTTAAATCTTGCTGACTTTTATCCCAAATCATGCATCTCCTACAATCTGGGTCTGGTCCTCCAGTCATACCAATTTCAGTGCCATAATAAATACATGGACTTCCTGTCAACATAAACATAAAGACTAAAGCTTGTCTTACTTTATCCTTATCACCCTTTGCTAGCGTCAAAATTCTGGCTGTATCATGTGTATCTAATAAATTTAGCATAACTTGATTATTTTGATCCCGATATTTCATTAAATTATTTATAAGTGCATCCATCATATCTGTAATATTAATCTTATTCAAAATAATTCCATCAATAATTGCATCAGTAAATGGATAATTCATCACACCATCAAATTCAGCTTTGTCTAACCAAGATTGAGCTGAATGCCAGACCTCTCCTACAACATAAAAATCTGATTTCAACTTATGAGTTTCTCGATAGAACTTCTTCCAAAAGTGATGATCTATTTCATTAGCAACATCTAACCTCCAAGCATCAATGTCAAATTGTTCAATCCAATATCTAGCAATTTCTAACAAATAATCTTGTACTTCAGGATTAGCTGTATTTAATTTAGGCATATGTGGTGTCTTAGCAAAAACTTCATAGGTTAAATTTTCTGCTTGTTCCAGGCTAATTTCATCATAAGATACTGGAAATTTATTAATGTGGAACCATTCGGCAAAACGAGATTTTTCTCCATTCTTTATAACATCTTGCCATTGCATGGAAAAGTCCCCCATATGATTGAATACCGCATCTAACATTATCTTAATACCACGTTCGTGCGCTTTATCTACTAACTCTTTAAATTTTTCCTTACTGCCAAAAGCAGGATCAATATTAAAATAGTCTATCGTATCATATTTATGGTTAGAATGTGCAGCAAAAATCGGACAAAAATAGATTCCATTAATTCCTAAGTCTTCCAGATAATCTAAATGATCGATTACCCCTTGAAGATCACCACCAAAGAAATTTGTTCTACTAGGCTTTTCACTTCCCCATGGCAATGTTCCTTTAGGATCAATTGAATGATCTCCATTAGCAAAACGTTCAGGAAAAATCTGATACCAAACCGTTTTTTTCACCCAATCTGGCGTTTTTATGCGATCTATTTCATGGAAATAAGGCATCCTAAAACCAGAACTATTCTCTAAATGAGTCTTGGAATAACTCCAAATATGTCTGTCATCATATAAAAATTCTTCGCCATCTTTAAATTTGATTTTAAAGAAATATTGTAGTCTTTTTAGTGGCACACTCACATTTAATTGCCAATAATCATAAAGGCTTGTTGAAGCCTGTAGTGCCATTTTTTGAACTTGATATTCCCAAATCTGCTTCTTTTTATCATTTATGGTAACGTCATATGGATCTCCATAATATAAAATTACAGCTTCAACTTCATTTGTCCCTGTCCTTAATCTAATTTGAAAGTCATCTTTTTTTACTAAATACGCCATTTCACTATCTGGTCTGTGATAAAGTGCCGCTAAATTCATTTTTCTCAAATTCCCCCTGCGCTATTTTGATACTTCCAATCAAACTTTTCTTAAAATTTTCTTTGTCTTTTCAACCGGATAAGGTGCTTCTTCCTTGTAATAGTAACCCACACTTGATATTTTCGCCTTTACTACATGATTATCAACACCAACTGGGATTTCAACTTCATCACCAACTTGAATACTTTCATCATCGGTCAAATAATTATATTCTTTATATCCACCTTCAAAGAATACACCACAAATAATATATTCGCCTTTTCTACGTAGTCTCCTATTATAAACACTTGATTTAAAAATCTCTGTTTCATCTTCTTGTGAAATTATATTTGTTATATCTTTAATAAAATCTCCCCAATCTGTTGGCAGAGAATATCTATCATAAGTTCCCACATAAGTCTTTCGATCATTTTGACTATTTTCAATTATTAATTGGTAATCCCGCTTTTCTTCTGGCTCAATAACATCTTTAGGATTGCCTAAGATTCTATTGAATGAATTAGTAAAAGAATAATTTTCTAAAAGTTTCTTCACCTTATTAGGAATTACATACGTCTTAACGATTTTCATTTCTTTGTCATCTTTTTGACTGTATTCAATTTTATCTTCTTTAGCAGTTATAATTAGCTTTTCTATCTTGATCGTATTGTTTAAATTATGTCTAGTTTCTAAAATAACTTTTTTTATTTCATCCTTAGTATCTTTACCATCAAATAACCATAAATAATCCAAATCTAACGTTTCTCGAATATAACTTGAAATCTTGCTAACTGATTCGTCTCCATTGACTATACCTACTAATTGGTTCTTTCTACCATTTTCATCAGTTACATCCAAAGTCCAAGGTCTAGCATCTAAACCTATAATGTTACCCTCTCTGTTATTGAAACAATCCCTTATACTTGCTAAAATCTTTTGAGTGATTTCTTCATCAAATTTAAATGTCCGATCAAAAAATTTTCGATCACCATTAATTTCTAATCTATAGCTATATCTCTTAACTCTAACTTTTCCATTTTTCTTTATTATAACTATTTGTTTTGTTTCTTCATTTTCTTGAGGTCTAAGTCGTAAGCCCCCACTATCATCTGTAACAATTTTAACTTTCTCTAAGGGAGCTTCAAATAGAACACTAAATCCACCTAACATTGTTACCGCTTCCTTTCAGATATAATTATACTAAAAAAAGCCATTAGGAAAAACCTAATAGCCTCTTAAATTAATTAATTAGTTATTCTCTAAACTACACCTTGTGCTTCCATTGCTTCTGCTACCTTTAAGAATCCAGCAATGTTTGCACCTGCTACATAGTCTCCATCTAAGCCATATTTCTTAGCAGCTTCATCAATATTATGATAAATATTAACCATGATATCTTTTAGCTTACCATCTACTTCTTCAAATGACCAACTTAGACGTTCTGAATTTTGACTCATTTCCAAGGCTGACACTGCAACCCCACCTGCATTGCTTGCTTTACCTGGAACAAAAAGTACCCCGTTTTCTTGAAGATACTTTGTTGCGTCTAATGTGGTTGGCATATTTGCACCTTCACAAACAGCAAGTACACCATTAGCAACCAAATTCTTAGCGTCATCTAAATCTAACTCATTTTGAGTTGCACATGGTAAAGCAACATCAGCTTTAACTGACCATACCCCACGGCCTTCATGATATTGAGCACTTTCTCTTCGTGCTGCATATTCTGTTAGTCGTTGACGTTTAACTTCTTTGACATCTTTTAACAGTTCAACATCAATTCCTTCTGGATCATATACCCAACCATTAGAGTCAGAACATGTTACAACTTTAGCTCCTAATTGTTGTGCTTTCTCAATTGCATAGGTAGCTACGTTACCAGCACCAGAAACTGTTACAACTTTATCTTTTAAGTCTTTACCATGATCTTTTAATAATTCTTCAACTAGATATAGTAATCCGTAACCAGTTGCTTCAGTACGAGCTAAAGAACCACCAAAAGTTAAGCCCTTTCCAGTTAGAACACCTTCATATGTAGACTTTAGACGCTTATATTGACCAAATAAGTAACCAACTTCGCGAGCACCTGTTCCGATATCACCAGCTGGTACGTCAACATCAGCTCCAACATATTTATAAAGTTCAGTCATGAAACTTTGACAGAATGCCATAACTTCTCTGTCAGACTTACCTTTAGGATCAAAGTCCGAACCACCTTTAGCACCGCCAATTGGTAGTGAAGTTAATGCGTTCTTAAATACTTGTTCAAATCCTAAGAACTTAATAATACCTAGGTAAACTGATGGATGTAAACGAAGCCCACCTTTATAAGGCCCAATTGCATTATTAAATTGAACACGATAACCATTATTAACTTGAACTTGCCCATTATCATCTACCCAACTTACTCTGAATAGAATTTGACGGTCAGGAGTTGTCAATCTTTCCAATAAAGCTTCTTTACGATACTTTTCTTCATCACTTTCGATTACTGGTCTTAATGATTCTAATACTTCTTTAACAGCTTGATGGAACTCAGGCTGACTAGGATTTTGTTCTACTACTCTTGAATAAACGTCATCAACATAACTCATTAGCAGCACCTCCAATTTTATCGTTAATCTAATTATATCTAATATATCTATTTAAAATCAACCATTTTCTCATATTTTTTAAAAATAAATTAGATTTACTTAATCTAAAATTAAACCTAAGGCCATATTTATTTAATAAAAAATATCGACAAGCCTTACAAACTCGTCGATATTAATAATTATTGATTATCTCTTTGGTTCAAATACTAAGTGTTCATTTACAAAAGCATTGAATCCTAATTCACTTAATTCTCTACCATATCCTGAATTCTTAACTCCACCAAATGGTAATTCTGGAAGTGATGCCCAGCCTGAATTAATCCAAGACATTCCTGTTTCAATCTTAGCAGCTACTCGAGCAGCGTGTTCTGGTTCACCGAAAACTGTATTTCCTAAACCATAGCTTGAGTTATTTGCTAATGCAATTGCTTCTTCTTCAGAGTTTACTTTATAAACAGATGCAACTGGTCCAAACATTTCTTGATTAAAAATAGGATTATCAGGAGTAATATCAGTTAAGATAGTTGGCATAAAGAATTGACCTGGTAAATCAACTTTTTCATTTCCATAGTAAATTTTTGCACCATTTTCAACTGCTAGTTCAACCTGTTTCTCTAGTTTTTCTTTAGCACTCTTAGAATTTAATGGAGCCAATGTTGTAGTTCTATCAGTAGGATCTCCCATGCGAACAGCTGAAAATGCATCTTTCAGTACTTCTAAAAATTCGTCATACTTATCAGCCATTACAATAAATCTCTTAGATGAAGTACATACTTGACCAGCATTGTATAAACGAGCTTGTGGTGCTACTTCTCTAACTAGCTCCCAATCAGCATCATCTAAAATGATAAATGCATCATTACCACCTAATTCCATCGTGGTTTTCTTTAAGTTTTTACCAGCTTCGGCAGCAACACTCATTCCACCACGTTCAGAACCAGTTAGGCAAACACCGCTAACACGCTTATCTGCAATTGCTTTTGCTACCTGATCATAGCTAATAAACATATTATTCAAACTTCCCTCTGGAGCTCCTGCTTCTAGAACAGCATCTGCAAAGGCTTGAGCTGAAGCAGGACAATTAGAGGCATCCTTTAAAATCATAGGATTACCGATAATAAAGTTTGGTGCAAATACCCGTGCAATTTGGTAAAATGGGAAATTCCATGGTTCAACAGCTACCAAAACTCCAGTTGATTGCTTAATATAATATGCCTTTCCAGCATCTGTTTCTAAAGTACGGGGCTTTAAGAATTCGTTCGCCTTGTCTGCATAGTAATCACAAATATCTGCACAAAGATCTACTTCTCCTTCTGCTTCACCAATTAATTTTCCCATATCATGAGACATAATTGTTGCATATTCTGTTCTTCTTTCACGTAAAATATCAGCTACCCTATGTAAAATAGCTTTTCTATCTTCTAAGCTTTCAGAATCATTTCGCCAATCTAAATATAATTGGTGTGCTTTGGCTAAAACAGCTTCCAACTCTTCATCAGTTGCATTAGGAAATTCTTTTTCTACTTCATTTGTATATGGATTAATTGTTTTATATGCCATAAAAAGCACCTCTTTCTAATTTCGAGTACGCTTACATAATAATGCTATTATAAAAAATAAGCAAGTATTTTGCTTTGATTTTTCACAAAATATTCTAACAAATGCTTTTAAATTAAGCTTTATCTTGTGAAAAAAACTTATTATCACTTGCTTATTTACTAGTTTTCTTCGTATTCAATTATAATTCCTTTTCCATGTTATACCAAATTTCCCCAGCATGTTCAGAAGATGATTTTCCTTTGTTTGAATAACCATTTTTCTCATAAAATCCCACTTTACTTTCTAAGCAAGTCAAAGAAATACCATCTATTCCTAACTTTTTAGCAATTTTCTCCAAATTTATCAATAAGTCACTGCCAATATGATTTCCACGATACTCAGGTGCGACAGCAACAGATAAAACATTTAAATACTTACCACTATCATCTGGCTTAGCTTGTGCTTCATACATCCAATCTTCTACATAACGAGCGTCAGTCCTAATTGCACAAATAAATCCTCTAATTTTATCATCTTCAACTGCTACCAAAAACGTCTCGGAAAAATTCTTAATTCTTTCAATAAAAGTAGCTTTACTTCCCGCTTCTTCCGGGGTAAAACCGCTTTGTTCAATTCTAACTATCGCATCTATTTCTTCTGGACATACCTTTTTAAATTCCATAATCTCTTCCTTTCAGGTTATCCAATATGATTTTCTTTTAAAATTTTTTCAACTATTTCTTCCATTTCAGGGGTTTTCTTCCATTCTTCAAATTCAGTAAAGTTTTCAGGTGGCATTTCAAAATTCTCATTAACATAATTTTCATATTTAATTACGTTAGTAGAATGTGGAATATTTAATTGAATAATTCTAACTTCTTTTATCATTCCACGAATTGCGGCTAATTCTGCACGTCCATTTTGAACCATATTTGAAATTTCATAATATTTACTGCCATCATTACGTGTTATTTCTTCAATCAAAGTCAATGTTTCATTACTTTTTCTTGCCATTTTACTTTTCCTTTCCCAACTATTATGCAATATCTATTTTAACTCAAATAATATTTTTCAACCATAGCAAAAGGAGCTGAGATATAGCCGAATGACTTTATCCCAACTCCTTGGCATAAGAGAGAAAGAGAATTGATTAGAAGGTAAATTTATTAAATACCTTACTCCATAATAATACTTCTATCTGTAAGCGGTGTCAATAAGTTTTTGATATTTTTATCTAACTTTTTTAATTTAATCTATATTTGGTTTAAATTCCTTGATATTCATACTATAATAGAGGTAGCTAATTTGTTAGGAGTTTTTTCTATGATTAATAAGAAGCAATTTAAGAGTAGTATTTTTCTAGGCTTTATTATTACCCTCGTTTATGTGATTCACCTATATTTAAAAGGAAAGTTAGCCTTCGTATCAGTTTTACTTTCTCTTAATCTTTGGTACTTACCTTTGATTTTGCTTCTCTTATACTATTTTATTGTCAGTAGTTCAATCTATCTATTTTTTCGAGTATTAAATTACGTAGTAAATATGTTTAGATAATAAAATGTGGTAGTTTCTAATCAGCATAAACTGTTCAGAAACTACCACATTTGTTACTGTCCAATAAAAAATTGTAAAAACATTTGTGCAAAAAGGAAATATATTAATAGTGAAGTCACGTCACTTAAAGTTGAAATAAGAGCACCTGAAGCAACAGAAGGATCAACATTAAATTTTTCCATTATCATTGGAATTAAACAACCCACTAAATTAGCTATAATAATTGCAAAGAACATAGCTATTCCAACTACAAATCCCAAAACAAAGTTTGCCTTCCATGCCCCAACCAAAATCCAAATAATAATACCAGTAACTCCACCAATCAAGATACCAGTCAAAATTTCATTTACCATAATTTTTAACCTAGACTCATCATCATCATTATTAGCAATACGTTTAATCGCCACAGCTAAACTCTGGGTACCCGCATTACCAGAAGCACCGGTAATAGTTGAAATAAATACTGCTAAAATTGTAGCTTGATTTAATAGGTATTCGAAATGTGAAACTAATAAAACTGTCAATAATCCCAACAACAACATTACTGTTAAACTTGGTAGACGTTTTTTAGCATTTTCAAAAGGATTTATCGTAACTTGCTCTGTATCAACACCAGCCAAACCTGAGTAATCTTCAGACGATTCTTCATCGATAACGTCAATAATATCATCGACGTTAATGATTCCTATTAACTTATCATCGTAGTCGGTTACTGGAATTGCTAGGAAATTATAATCTCTGATTGTTTGAGCAACTTCTTCTTGGTCTTCAGAAACTTCAACTGACATTACTGGAGTATTCATAATGTCGCTAATCATTGTATCATCATCATTAGTTAATAAATCACGTAGAGTTAAAACTCCGATTAACTTTTCTTCATCGTCAATTACGTAAACATAATAAATAGTTTCTGCTTCTAAAGCTTCACTCTTGATAACGTGCATCGCCGATCTAACAGTTTGGTTACCCACAATGTCAACATATTCTGTAGACATGATCGCTCCAGCAGTTTTATCTTCATAATGTAACATTTCTCTAATCTCAGTTGCCGATTCTTCTGGCAGTAACTTCATATATTTTACTAAGTTTTTCTTCTTAGCATACGCCAAAATATCAACCGCATTATCTGTATACATTGAATTAATAACTTGGGCTGCATAACGCGGGGTCATTTCTTCAAAGTAATTTGCTAATACCACTGGTTCTTCTTCACTAACATTAAAAATTTCCCCAACTTCTTCAGGAGTAAGATAGCGATACAATCTAGAACGTTGAATATAGTCCATTTCAGCAAAAATCTGTGCTTGCTCATAGACGTGTAAGTCTAAGTATTGCTCTCTAAAATCATGCGCCTTCTGTTGATTTAATAAATTTAAAATAGCATTGACTTCTTCTTCGCTCTCAATTTGTTTCTCTACCATTGCTAATCATCCTCCTTTCACTTTAAATAATTCATCATATCTTGGGAAATATTGCTCTTTACTTTTATATACTGAGAACTAAATTGATCCCAAAATACAACCTCGCTACAATGCAAAGCTTGACGTTGCAGTGGCATAGAAATAGCCCCACCATATAAAGTATCACTAACCAAAGGATATCCTAAATAGGAGCAATGTACTCTTATTTGATGGGTTCTACCTGTATGCAACTTTATTTTACAAAGTGTATTATCTCTTATTCTCTCTTTTACGAAAATCTCAGTTTTACTTCGCTTAGCTTTTTCAGAGAATAGTACTTTTCGTTTAATTAAACTTGTACTATCTCTACCAATAGGTAAATCAATTATATAATGATTATTATGCAAAATTCCACTTAATATTGCTGTATATGTCTTGCTAATCTTATGCTCTTTTAATTGACTATCTAGTAAAGCATGAGCATAGCGATGTTTGGCGAAAATAACAATCCCTGACGTATCCCTATCTAGTCTAGTCACAATATGTGGGATAATTCCACGATATCCTCGAATTTGATAATAACCTACAACTCGATTAACTAAAGAATCATTAGGATGCAAAGGTGAAGGAATTGACGCTACAAAAGCCGGTTTGTCTACTAAAAGATAATTATCATCTTCATACAAAATTTTAATTGGTACAAATGATGGTGGAACGCTCCGCCTAAATTCTTCATCTGGGACAACTAAAGTTATTTTATCGTTCTTTTTTATTTTATCTATCTTACGCCCAGATTTACCATTTATCAAAATCTTTCCATCAGAATATCTGACCTTAGCTAATAATCTTCTAGATATTCCTTGTTTTTTTAAGAAAGTTTTCAACTTACAACTAACATCTTCTGAATAAATCCAATTAATCTGCATCTTCATCACCAATGAACGCAGTTTGAACACGATGCCAGAAATGTGTGTGGCGATATTTGGCGAAATGAATTTTCTTCTTCGAAATCTTAAATTTGATTTCTTTTATTTTCAATTTATGATAACTATCGGAATCTACAGTTAAAATAAAATCTGCAGCTCCTTCAGGTTCAATTGTTATCCAATCTTTAGGGGCAATAATCATTGGTGAACTTAATGTTCTAAAGACACGATTATTAATCGAACTTACTTCAGTTAATTGTAATACATCTAAAGTTGGATGCACTACCGCACCACCTAAAGATTTATTATAAGCAGTAGAACCAGTTGGAGTTGATACACACAAACCATCGCCACGAAAACGTTCAAAAAATTCGCCACCAATAAAAATATCAGTTACCATAGTACTACTAATACGACGAATAGTAGCTTCATTTAAAGCAGTAAATACATCTCGTTTATTTGAATCCTTATAAGTAACAAACACATCTAGGAGAGGATAACTAACTGACTGTCCATTATCAGACTGTAGACTGATAACTAAGTCATCTATTTCATCGTCACGCCAATCTGTATAAAATCCCAAATGTCCAGTATGTACACCTACAAATCTTATCTTATCTAACATATCAATGTATTTATGAAAGGCTGACAAAAGTGTACCATCGCCACCAATCGTAACTACCACTTCTGGATTTTCATCATCAATTATAAAATGCCTTTCCAAAAAGCGTCTAGTCAAGGCAGCTTTTACTTCTAAAGAACGACGAACATTATTTGAAAAGATTCCGACTCTCATGTTTAACTTTACACCTCAATTTAGTTGTCTATATCATCCAGCGAACTATCTGTATAACCTTTTTTTTGTGAAAAAATCTGTTGAGCTTCTTTAATATCACCATTAATACTAGACATTTCTGTATCTAATTGAAAAGCCGCCTCAGCTGCTCTACGCAGTCTAGCTGCTATCTCATCAGGAAATTTTCCTTGATACTTGTAATTAAGTGAATGCTCAATTGTTGCCCAAAAGTTCATCGCCAAAGTTCTGATTTGAATTTCAGCCTTGATAATCTTTTCACCATCAATTTGTTGTAGAGGATAATTAATTACGATGTGATAAGAACGATATCCACTAGACTTGTTATTTGTAATGTAATCTCGTTCTTCAATAATTGTCATATCTTTTCGTTTACGTAAATCTGATACAACTTGATAAATATCTTCAACGAACTGACACATTATTCTTACACCAGCGATGTCTTCCATCTCATCTAATCTATCTTCTGTTAACTGTCGTCTTACCATTTTTTCTTTAATACTATCTACTGATTTAATTCGTCCAGTTACAAATTCTATTGGTGCATGATTATCAGTTTGACGATACTGCTTTCTCATTTCTCTTAATTTTAATTTTAATTCATTTACGGTTTGTTCGTAGGGATTCAAAAATAATTGCCAATCCATCGTACTTACCTTCCAATTCTAAATACTTTCGCTTATTAGTTTAACATATTAGCGTTTGTTGTTGGAAATAGATACTTTTATTTTTCAAAAATTTTCAATTTTATTCGTTTTTACCCATTGCTGCTTTTAAAGCTAATGCTAAAGGACTCTCTTGTGGCTCATCATCTTGGTTAATTTTCTTTAGCAATCTTCTTTCCTCATGCTTAGTCATCTTTTTACTTTTCTTACCAACTGTCATCTTTTCAGTAGTACCGTCATACTTACATCTGAAATATTTACCGTTTTTTCCTTCAACAATTAACATCTTGTGGTGACATTGTGGACAGCGATGGTTGGAAACTTTAGCATCTTTTCGACGACGATAATTGCATTCTGGATTAGAACATACATACATTTCTCCATCTCTTGTTTTTCGAACTTTTAGGAAACTATTACATTCTGGACAACGTTTCTTAGTCAATGAAAAGTCTTTATAATCTTCTTTACTATTCTTTACTTCACTTACTAAACGTTTAGTATCATTTTTTATATCTCCAATAAATTTTTGTGATTTCATTTTTCCATGAGCAATATCTTCCAATTGTTTTTCCCATTTAGCAGTCAATTTAGGACTAACAAGTTCTTTATTTACAAGATTCAACAATTGTTTTCCTTTAGGTGTTACTCTTAGTGCATGACCAGTTCTTTCCATCAGCTCCGATTTTACTAATTTCTCAATAATTTCAGCTCTGGTTGCTGGAGTACCCAAACCAAATTTTTCCATTTGCGCTAATAATCCAGCTTCGGTTAACGGTGATGGTGGTGTTGTTAATTTTTCTTCAACTGTAAAGTTTGGACTTACTACAGTATCTTTTTTCAGATTTAAAGCAACTTCTTCAGATGCATCTTTATTCTTCCAACCATAATCTAGAACTTTCTTTCCTACGAAAATAAATTCATCTTTATCAAAAGTTACAACTACTCTTAATTCTTCAACTGTATAAGGTTGTGCAAAAATCCCTAAGAAACGTGAAACAATTAAGTTATATATTTTCTGTTCATCAGCAGAAAATTTACTGTAGTTTGGTACTTGTTCAGTCGGAATTAGAGCATGGTGATCTGTAACTTTACTATCATTGAAAACTTTTTTCAAGATAACCTTAGCTTTGTTTTTTATAGATTCTTCAGCCCTACTATCATATTTTCTAATCGCTTGTAACCTTTCCATTAAAGTAGACTTAATATCATTAGACAAGTATCTACTATCAGTTCTTGGATAAGATACCACTTTATGAATTTCGTATAAACTTTGAACCAAGCTCAATGTCTTCTTAGCTGAATAACCGTATCTCTTATTTGCTTCTCTTTGTAATTCCGTCAAATCGTACAGTAAAGGTGCTGCTTCTCTTTTTACCTTTGAATTAATATTCCTTATTTGACCCTTAAAATTATCCAGATGACGCTTTTTCTTTTCAGCTTCATCACGTTCTTTAATCGCATAAATATTTTTTTGTTTCATGTATGCAGTTTGATTACCAAGGCGTAATGCTATCCGATAATACTTTTGAGGCATGAATTTTTCAATTTTTTCTTCTTGTCTTCTCACTAAAGCTAATGTAGGAGTTTGAACACGTCCAGCTGATAAATTGTCTTGATATTTAACAGTTAATGCACGTGTAACATTTAAACCGACTAACCAGTCTGCTGTGGCACGAGCTAATGCTGATTCATATAAGTTATCATATTTTTCTGCTGGTTTTAATTCTTTAAATCCCTGCTTAACAGCTTTATCTGTCTGTGAAGAAATCCAAAGACGCGTAACTTTTTTATTTGCATGTACATACTGTAATATCCAACGCGCTACCAATTCTCCTTCACGACCAGCATCAGTAGCTATTACAATTTCATTTATGTCTTTTCTTTTGACTAAACTTTCTATTGTCTTTAATTGGCTTCTGGTCTTTGGCAATGGCTTTGTTCCAATGAATTTAGGTAGCATTGGTAATGTCTCTAATTGCCACTTCTCCCACTTTTTGTTTAAATCTTCTGGCATTTTTAAACCTAGTAAATGTCCTAAAGCCCAAGTTATAACATAATTTTTACCTTCAAGATAGTTTTTCTTCTTTTCATTAGCATTTAAAATTCTTCCAATGTCACGAGCGACACTTGGCTTTTCTGCTAAAATTAATTTCTTCATTAAAAATCTTCCATTCTTTTACATTCTTGATACAATAAAATTATACACTATATTGAAGAAAAGGAATTGTAAGATTGTTTAATAGTCAAACCGATAAAATTACGGCATTAAAAGCTCAAGCTCAAAATATCTGTCGTAAATATAATAATAAGATAAATTTCGAAAATAAGTATGATTACTCATTACTGTCATCCTTATTTAAAAATTTAGGAGATAATCCTTACATTGAATCTAATTTTTATTGTGAACTAGGTACTAATATTTCATTTGGAAATAACTCTTTTCTAAATCATGATGCAACTATTGTAGATTATGCACCAGTTAAGATTGGAAATAATGTCAATATTGCTCCAAAGGTTGGCATCTATACTACTATTTATCCTAATGATCTCAAATTGAGGAAACAACATTATCTTTCAGCTGCTCCCATTAACATTGAAGATGGCGTATGGATTGGAGGACATGCTGTAATTGGTGCTGGAGTAACAGTTGGTAAAAACTCTATTATCGGTGCTGGCAGCGTTGTTACAGGAGATATTCCAGCTAATTCAGTGGCTGTTGGAAATCCAGCCAGAGTTATTCGTAAAATCAACATTGATGATAAACCATAAAAAAATTCACGATATGTTTTTACATCTCGTGAATTTTTTCTTTTTATTTAGTTTCAACCGTCATTGGACGTTCATCTTTTTGAGTAATTTGTTCCTGATCTAATCCTTCTTTACCTTTGAAACAAACATTTAAGCCAACTGAACAAATACTTGCAACAACGATACCATTACCTAAGAACAATTGAATTGTGCGAGGCAAGTTTTGGAAAATTGTAGGATAAATAGATACTCCTAATCCCAACCCAATTGACACTGCTACAATCAAAATATTACGTTCATCTTTGAAATCAACGTCAATCAACATTCTAATTCCTTGGACACTAATCATTGCAAACATTACCAACATAGCCCCACCTAAAACTGGAGTTGGGATAATAGTTGCTAATGCTCCAATTTTTGGAAGTAATCCTAAAACCATCAATAAAACTGCTGACCAATAAATTGGACGCTTAGTCTTAATTCCTGTTAATTGTAATAAACCTACATTTTGTGAGAAAGTTGTGTATGGGAAAGTATTAAAAATACCACCTAAAACTACTGCTAAACCTTCTGCACGATAACCATGCTTCAAATCATCTTCAGTAATATCTTTGTTTAATAAATTACCTAAAGCGAAGAATACACCTGTAGATTCAACCATTGATACTAAGGAAATGATTATCATTGTTACAGAAGATGACCATTCAAAGTGTGGAGCTCCAAAATAAAATGGTTGTGGCACGTGGAACCATGCAGCTTCGACAATTGGTTGTAAGGATACCATTCCCATTGTAGCTGCTAGTAATGTTCCTAAAATTAAACCAATTAATACAGCTATGGAACTCAAAAAACCTTTACCCCAAATCTGAATAATCAAGATAATCAAAATCGTTACAAAACCAGTAACTAAATTCTTCCAATTACCAAAATCAGCAGCAGTTGCATCGCCACCACCGATATTTTGTAGAGCAATTGGAATTAATGTTAAACCGATAACTGTAATCAATGTTCCAGTTACAACTGGTGGGAATAATTTCTTAATCTTAGAAAAATAACCTGAAATCAAAAACACAAAAATTCCGGCGACAATAATTGCACCATACATCGTTCCAATTGTAAATTGTTTACCTATCATCTTCAAAGGTTCTACCGCTTGAATCGCACATCCTAAAACAACTGGTAGTCCAATTCCAAAATACTTATTACGAGCTAATTGAATAAAAGTAGCTAAACCACACATAAAAATATCAATTGAGACCAAATATGTCATTTGCTCGCTATTAAATCTTAATGCTGTACCAATTAATAATGGTACGGCAACTGCTCCTGAATACATCGCCAATAAATGTTGTAAACCTAAAATCGCAGCTCTACCATGATTTACATTTTTTTCTTGCATGATTATTCTTCCCCTTCAAAATGTACTTGGTTATCATCAAATGAACTAATAACAGCTAGAGATTCTAATCTAACTCCTCTATCATGAATAATCTTTGCACCTTCTTGGAAAGATTTCTCAATGACAATTCCTACACCTTTAATTTCAGCACCAGCAGCATCGCAAATATTGAATATTCCTTGAACGGCTTGGCCATTAGCTAAGAAATCATCAATAATCAACACTTTATCATCTGATGTTAAAAATTTCTTATCAACAGAAATTGTATTAGTAACTTTCTTTGTATAAGAATAAACATCTGAAGTATATAGATTATCTACCAATGTTAAACTCTTATGTTTACGAGCAAAAACAACTGGTAACTTCATAACTAATCCAGTCATTACAGCAGGTGCAATTCCTGATGATTCAACTGTAATGATCTTTGTTATTTCCTCATCTTTGAATAATCTTGCAAATTCTTCCCCCATTTTGTACATCAATTCAGGATCAATCTGATGATTTAAAAATCGATTTACCTTCAACACATTTCCTGGTAAAATAACTCCATCTTTCTTGATTCTCTCTTCTAATAGCTTCATAACTCTTAATTCCTCCATAAAATAATAAAAGCTCTTTTACCATAAGTAAAAAAGCCCATACTAAAATATACTATGCTTAATTACTTATAGTCCAAGATTTAAGGTCCTGGGTAGAAACTGTCACCCATATTATGACGATATATAAGTATATATTTAAAGATAACATACAATAACAACTTTAACAACCATTATAATTCGGATTTCAACTCTCAATTATTATCATATTCATCTAAATTATATGTTTTTATCAATGAAATCAACTTTTGAGCATAATTAGGATCTGTCGCATATCCTCTTTGTTGTAAAGCTTGAGCAGCTTCCACATAATTATCTGCTGACAACACAGCTTGATAATGGCTACTATCCCAACTTGTTCCATCTACAAAAAGTGCTGTATGTTGCTCAATAGATTCTCTCCAACTTTGATAGATAGCAAATCGTGCCCTTACAACAATCCATTGTCCATTTACATACTCTTTAGTTGTCATTAAGCCTCCAGTATCACTCTTTACCCCAAATAAATTGTAATATTGTGTGGCTAATTCACTTTGACCCCAATTTGATTCTAATGCTGCTTGAGCAATAGTAATACTAGCAAAAATATGATATTTTCGCTGTTCATCTTGCGCAATTGGAGCAATTTTCTCTACAAATTCTTCCTTTTTTACATCTTCAATTTTGGTCATTTGTGTATTGTTATTTACACCAGACCATTTTATAAATTGTACAAATAATAAACTTAACAAAATAACTACTAATAATAAGTCCGATAATCGAAGTTTGCCATTTACGTATAAGAACTTAAATTTTGCTTTTTTTCGTCTTTTTTTGACTGTTTTCTTGTTTTGTGTTCTTTTTCGCGCCAAACTCTGTAACTTCCCTTCTATTACTAGTTTATTTATTATTTGATACGATCAATCATCATCTTTCTTAAAGGCTTTGCAATCATTGGGGCTAATATTCCTGCTAAGATAGCTTCAGGAATTCCATTTGTTGCGATTACCCCTAATAAATAAGGTAATAATGCTTGAATGTCGATATGATATAAAGCCATCGAATGTCCACGGTAAAATAGATAGATTTGACCTAGGACCAGGATAGTATTAACTAATGATCCTGCAACAGCTGCAACTGTCATACTTAAATATTTTTTCCCAGTCCTAAGTGTTAAGAACTTGAATAACCAGCCAGCGACTGTCCCAATTAAAATTCTAGGTAATATTGAAATTAAAGGATTAACAAAAACAATTGCTGCTAAGGGACTAGTTGGCCAAACAAAAGCTCTAATAAAAGTAATGACACCCCATATTCCACCTATGATCGATCCATATTTAGTACCAAAAACTAAGGCCGTAACAATTACTGTTATGTGGATAATTGTTAAATTTAGTGGCCCCATTGGAATATAACCTAAAAATGGTATGAAATTTTGAATGATAATAATTGCACTAAATAAAGCAATTAGTACCTGTCTAAAAATCTTATCCTTACTCTCCAAAATGTAAAATCCCTTCTTAGATAATTCATTAGCTTAGATTATATCACATTATTAAAAATAAAAATTATAAAAATAAAACTAATCATATTATGAAAGTCTAATTGTCATAATATGATTAGTTTCTCTCTTATGCTTTAAAAACTAAATATATTGGATAATTGTCATTAAGATTGGTACTACTACAATAAATAATACTGTACTCATGACGACAATATCAGTGGCATATTTTACATCACCATGTGCTTCATTTGCTAAGATTGGTAAGACTGCCAATGCTGGTGTTGCAGCTTGCACGATAAATGTTTCTCTCATTAAACTTACCATGTGAATTCCTGCTGCTGGAGCAACAAATTTTATAAGTAAAATTAATACAAGTGGGGAAAGAATAAATCTTCCTATTAAACCTAAAATTGTATCTCTTTCAACTTTAAAATTCTTCAATCCCGCATCACAAAGTACAATACCAATATAAATTAATGATAGTGGTGTTACCAAACCACCAACATATGTCAATGTTTGAGCTGCAAATGCTGGAACTTTGATACCAGTCAATAACCATAAAATTGCAACAATGAAACCTACCAATGGCATTGGTAATAATTTACGCCAATTAATCTTTTTAGCTGCATTTTTGTTTTTAGCAACTGGATTATCATTGTAAATTAAATAAACACCAAATGCCCAGGTTGAAACTGTATTAATAATATAGTAAATCAAAAAGTAAGATAGTCCTTTTGAACCAAACAAAGCATTGTTTAATGGCATACCAATAAAAATTGTATTGGCATTTACTACTGTGTTCATAAAGATGCCTCGTCGACCTGGACGAATTTTAAAAATCTTAACTGTTAACCAAGCAATGATATAACCTATTACTACTCCTAAAGCTGGAAATAGTAATCCTTGGAATAAATTGCCTAAACCATCTCTTGTCAAATGATCTTGAACTGAAATAAAAATTGAAGCTGGTAAAGCAATTTGTGTGATTAATTTGGAAATATTACTTGAAAATGAATCGTCAAACCATCCATTCTTTCGTAAAATATATCCTAATGCCATCATCAAAACGATAACAACTACACTAGATACTGAAGTTAAAAATGCTGCCACTCTATCTCCTCCTAATCTATTCTCATTCTCTCTATCTCTTTGTCTTTCTTAAAATAAATATTAATAGCGTGGTTCCCATTTCATATTAGCTACAGCTTTTTTAGCATCTGTCACATTTTCTTTAGATAATCCCTGATCAATGACTGATTGAGCTACAGTTTCAGCAACTGTTGTTGTAAATTCTTGTAACTTATCAATTGGTGGTAAAACTGGTGCACCTGGTTCATCAGGATCAACAATTCCGCCTAAAGCATGACTTGCTTGGGAAATCATTTCTTCATTCAATACTTTAGAACTTGCTGCCATTGCACCAAAACATACACCTGGATAAATCAAAGCGTTGTTAGCTTGACCAATCTTATAAGTTACCCCATTATATTCAACATCATCTGATGGAATACCTGTTGCAACTAAAGCACGACCTTCAGTCCACTTAATCAAGTCATCTGCATGTGCTTCAATCAACTTAGTTGGGTTAGAAATTGGGAAAATGATTGGACGTTCTGTATGTGCAGCCATTTCTTTGATTACACTTTTAGTAAACGCACCTGGTTGAGTTGAAGTACCAATCATAACTGTAGGATGAACTGCTTTTACAACAGCTTCTAAGTTTGTTAATTCATCAGCATTTTCAAATTCATCGCGTGAACGAACAAATGCTTTTTGACCTTCAGTTAATCCTTCTGTATCGTCAAATAACAATCCTTGTTTATCAACAAGATAGAAGTGTTTCTTAGCTTCTTCTTCACTCAAACCTTGACGTTTCATTTCATCAAACATTAAACGAGCAATACCAATTCCAGCTGTTCCAGCACCAAAAGTTAAGAATTTTTGATCTGTGAATTTTTGTTTTGAAATGTTTAAAGCACCTAAGACACCTGCTAAACAAACAATACCTGTACCTTGAATATCATCGTTGAATGTTAAAATCTTATCTTTATACTTGTTTAAAATAACATCAGCATTAGAACGACCAAAGTCTTCAAAATGTAGCATTGATTCTGGGAATAATTTTTGAACTGCAGCTACAAATTTATCAATTAATTCATAGTACTTTTCACCATAAACACGTTCATGTTTGTTACCTAAGTACAATGGATCATTCAATAATTCTTTGTTATTAGTACCTGCATCAATAGAAACTGGTAAAACTTGTGCTGGGTTAATACCTGCTGCAGCTGTGTAAACCATTAATTTACCAATAGCAATATCAACACCATCAACACCCCAGTCACCAATACCTAAAATTCCTTCAGCATCAGTAACTACAATTAAGCGAATGTCACGACCATCAGCTGCATTTTTCAAAGTTGTTTCAATTGATTCAGGTTTATCGATTGAAATAAATGCTGCTTCTTGAGGACGCATAAATAAATGATTGTATCCTTCGATTGATTCAGCAACTACTGGATCATAAACAATTGGCATAAATTCTCTTAAATGTTGTCCCATTAGATAAAAGAATAATGTTCTATTAGTATTAAATAAGGACATTAAGTAAATTCTTTTTTCCAATCTTGATGTCTTTGAGCTATACTGTTCATAGATACGTTCAGCTTGTTCTTCGATTGTTTGAACGTGACTTGGCAATAATCCTACTAAGCCTAATTCTTCTCTTTCTTCTTTAGAGAAGCCTGTACCTTTATTTAAAAATGGATTTCTTAAAATTTCTTGTGGCGTTACCATATAAATTCCTCCCATGTAAATATCTAATTTACCTGTTTACATGGTGCATTATAGTTTTGGGTTAAAATTATTGTCAAATAAAGATACAACTATTAATATTATTTATATGATAAAAAGAAAGGTTATTATACCGGTGATTAAATGGATACGAAAAGTTTAGAATATTATCACAAATTAGTTGAAGAAAAAAATTTTTCAAAAGTTGCGGAATTTTTTGAGGTTAGTCAACCTACTATTACGTTAGCTATCAAACGTCTAGAAAATGAATATCAAACAAAATTTTTTCTACGTGATCGATCACATAAAGAACTTATTTTGACTAAAGATGGTAAGCAGTTTGATAGACATGTAGTCACAATTCTTAATGAATTAGAAATTGCACGTAAAGAAATTTCTCGAAATCAGGAACAAATGATCCGTCTAGGACTGCCTCCTATTATTAGTCAGTTCTATTTCCCACAAATTACTCCAGGTTTAACAGATAACAAACTTTTAAGACGAATCGAACCCTATGAAGAAAAAGGATCTGCTATTCTATTGAAAATGTTAAAAGATGGTACTTTGGACATGTCTTTGCTTAGTTCAACTACTCCATTAACTGATAAGAACTTGAAAGCACATATTATTTCAAAAGCTAATTTTAAAATTATTGTTAGTCCTCAACATCGCTTAGCAAATAGAAAAAGTGTAACTTTCAATGAATTAGTAAACGAAAACTTTATTAACTTAAATTCAAGCTTTATTCATGCAGAAGTTTTTAAACACTTTGCCCACGAGGCACATTTTCGTCCAACTATTATTTTTCAAACAAGCGATGTCCCGTTACTAAAAAGTTTGGTATCTCAAAATACTGGAATAGCTTTATTAACGGACTTGGCTTTGAAAAACACTGACGATCTAGTTGCACTAGATATTGAAACTAATATTCCACTAAATTTCATTGTTTCAATTGCATACCGTCGTTCTCATATTTTAACTCCTAACCAAAGTAAACTAATTTCTTTATTAACAGATAAAAAATAGTCTAGAATCATCGATTTTGGAATCTTTGATTCTAGACTATTAATTATTTATTTACTTATGAGTAGTTATCTAGGATTATTTTCAGCAATAAGTTCTGTTGCTTGGCGTAATACACGCTTAAAAATAGCTAAGTCACGTGGAGCTACTTCATCTTCTAAACGTTCTTGCAAATTATCCCAAAATTCACTTTGTTGTGCTAAAGCATTAGTATAATCTTCTGTAACTGATAAATGTGTAACACGTCTATCTTCATCATCGATTTTTTTTGTCACTAAACCTAGACTTGTTAATTTTTTAATATGATAATTTGTATTAGGTGTAGATTGACCTAATAACTTAGAAATTGTTCCAATAGTAGGATTATCTAATTGGTTAATTGCTTCTAAATAGTACATATCGATTGCACCTAACTTGTCCAATTCAACAGCACCTTCATAATAATCATGTAATCTAATAAGTTGTGTTAAGTTAACCATCGCTCTTTGAATAGAATTGCTCATTGATCTTACCTCCAATTTACTAAGATTGCCTTATATCCTTTTTATGCAATAAACACAAATTCTATCGTATAATAAAACATACATATAAGTAAATAGCAAATACCATAAATTTATTTAAAATAACATTTTCAGACAAGTTTACAGTTGTACTTAATTTACCTGTTTGTATTATACTTTATTATTTTTATCTTGTAAAATACTTTGGCTAAATTTTTTTTACTGCAATGAAATTTAAAATTATTGACTATTTTTATAAAATCATAATAAAAGCACTAACTATCAACACTTAATTTAGTATTGATAGCTAGTGCTTTTACTTAATTACTTACAATGTTATGGCATGAAATTCCTAAAGAAGTCGATTAACTCTTCTTCTGGTGTTTGAAAATTTTGTTCTACCCAATCCACTACAACTGTTAGAACTCCACCAGCAATCATTTTAGCCGTCATTTCCGGAACTGCAGAAGTGCTTAGAGCATTTCTCACCCAGTTAATGTCAGTAAAATTTTCTGTGTCTTCTTTCGAACCTTGCAGTAACTGTTCGCTGAGCATATTAGTAATAATATTCATCAGTGTAACATCATTATTATTAATTAATACATTTCTAAAAAGCGGCTTATCATTGCCAATCATTGTAACAACTGAATTAATAGTATCATGTGGGTCAAGTTCAGCAACCATGAAAGTTAAGAAACTATACTTTAACAAATCAAATTTATCAGTAAAGTAACGATAAAATGTACTACGATGTACTCCTGCTTCACGGCAAATTTGATCTACCGTTATCTTTTCAAGTGGTTCTTTTCGCAAAAGTACTAATAAACTATTACCTAATGCTTCTTTTCTTCTGGCTTGTTGCTTTTTCATTGACCTATTACCTCATAATTTTTAATTATTAGCGTACTACTAACACTGAAATTGGGGAATATTTAACGATATAAGCAGCTTGTGAACCAAAATATTTTCTAATTCCAGTTTTGGATAAAGCACCGATAATTAGTAAATCTGGTTCAACCGCAGGGATAATATGCTTAACAATTTCTTCACCGGCATTTCCTTCAGAAAATACTAGTTGAACATTTTTTACACCTGCTTCTAGCGCTATTTTTTTGTAACCTTCCATGTGCTTTTCTAATTCTGCACGTTCACCATGAATATAATCACGTGACATAGCTTGATAAATATTCATTTCATCTTTTTCTAAAATAGAAGTAATAACTAAAGTTGCATCTAATTCAATAGCTCGACGCATGGCTACACGGAATGCTAATTGAGCATCTTCTGAATCATCTACACCAACTAGTATCTTTTTAATATTTTTAATATTTTCAGAGTCCATCTCTTCCATCCTCTCAACAAAAAATTGTACCTGCAAAGCTACGATTTTATTATACTTTATTCCCCTAAGTTTTTAAATATATTTTTTAGGATAACCAAACTTTTTATTTCAATACTGTAAAAATCAATTATCCATCTCCATCATACAATCACAACTGCCATTAGGAACACAGTTACATGGCAATGATTCTGGAGCATTTTTTGCTTTAACTTCAAGAATTGACTCAAGTTTTTTTATATCATCTTTGGATAATTCTACATTATTCAATACCGTTGCCAAAGTTTGACCCACATGCATCTGACAAATATTTCCAAAACTTGTTAATATTTGTTCGTTAATTGTTTGTTGTTCTTTAATAATAGGATAGTAAATATAGGCTCTACCTTTCCGTCTAGTTCCTACATATCCCTTTGCTACTAAGCGACCAATTAATGTTTTAGTGGTAGCTGGTTTCCATTGTCTTCTGTCAGATAAAGCTTCGATAATTTGTCGACTTGTTGTTTCACCTAAAGCCCAAATAACTCTCATAACATCCCACTCTGCATTACTGATCTCAACTTTTTCCAACATTTCCACCACCTTAAAAAATATTATATATAATAGTATACCACTATCTTATATATTTTAAGTAGTAGTACATACAAATTGCACAAAAAAAGATCAATAACTTTTACGCTATTGATCTCTTTTGCTAGTCAATCTTTATCTTAACTAGTCTTTCTTTCTCTTTTTACCTAAGCCGAACAAACCTAAGATTCCTATTAATGCCATTCCGATTACAGATAACTTCTGACTATCATTATTTTCACCAGTTTGTGGTAATTCACCTGCTTTAGCATTAGCAGTATTCTTACCAAGTGAATTATTATCTTTATTAATCTTATTATTGGTATTTGTTGGTGTAACCTTCACGTTAGAGTTTGTAGTATTACCATTACCTTTAGCAGTTACTAATTGACTACCTGGAATTGTATTTGTTGAACCATCTGGGTATGTTAGTGTTGCAGTTCCGTCATCAGCTATAGTTACCACTGTACCTGGATTAAGTTTTTCCAAGTTATTTGATAGTTCTTCTTTTTCGCTATCTGTTAGTTTGTTTGGATCGTCTACTTTTACCTTGTCGCCTGGTACCTTTGATTCGTTCTTATCTGCGTCGCTCTTTCCTTCTACCACTTTGTCACCTGGAATTGTATCCTTGGAGCCATCTGGGTATGTTACTGTTGTAGTACCATCATTGCCTACTGTAATTTGACTACCTGATGGAAGATTACCCTTATTGGCATCAGTCACATTAGTCTTAACTTGGTCTTTTTCACTATCAGTCAAATGACTTGGATCTGCTACTGGTACTTTGGTTTCTGGAACACTTGGAGTAGTCTTGTCTGCATCTGTTGATTGACGAACTAAGTCACTTCCTGGAATGGTGTCCTTAGAACTATCTAGATAAGTTACTGTTGTAGTACCATCATTACCTACTGTAATTTGACTACCTGATGGAAGATTATCCTTATTGGCATCAGTTACATTAGTTTTGACTTGGTCTTTTTCACTATCAGTCAAATGACTTGGATCTGCCACCGGTACCTTCTTTTCTGGAACACTTGGAGTAGTCTTATCTGCGTCGTTTTCTGGACTTACCAAATCGCTACCTTTGATTGTATCAGTTGACTTATCTGGGTAAGTTACTGTAGTTGTTCCGTCAGCACCTACTGTAACTTTAGTGCCAGCTGGGAAGTTACCCTTATTAGCGTCTTCCACATTCTTCTTAACTTGATCTTTTTCAGTTTCTGTTAAGTTGCTGTTATCTGCTACTGGTTCCTTGGTTGCTGGAACATTTGGTGTGATCTTCTCAACGTCAGTTTCTGGACGTACCAAATCGCTACCTTTGATTGTATCAGTTGACTTATCTGGGTAAGTTACTGTAGCTGTTCCGTCAGCACCTACTGTAACTTTAGTACCAGCTGGGAAGTTACCCTTATTAGCGTCTTCCACATTCTTCTTAACTTGATCTTTTTCAGTTTCAGTTAAGTTGCTGTTATCTGCTACTGGTTCCCTGGTTGCTGGAACATTTGGTGTGATCTTCTCAGCGTCAGTTTCTGGACGTACCAAATCGCTACCTTTGATTGTATCAGTTGACTTATCTAGGCAAGTTACTGTAGCCGTTCCGTCAGCACCTACTGTAACTTTAGTGCCAGCTGGGAAGTTACCCTTTTAATTTAAGATTGTTTGCAAATTCTTAAACGGTATCTTCTTTTTATACATGGTATAATTTATATTATAAAACTATTCCTTTATTTAGGAGGGGTATTTCTATGAAATCAAAAAATATTATTAAAATTGTAACAGGAACTATTATAGCCACCACTATTATTAGTCCCGTTGTTCCTGTTATACAGAATATTTCTGTATTTGCAGATACAACTAATTCAAATTCTAGTAACTCAAATACACACACTCTAAATTCTGCATACGTAGTCTACGGGTCTGGAGTCTCATCAGATATCTACTCAAGTTTAAATGATGTTTTACAAACAGATTCTTCATTTAAAACTATGACGGCAACAGCAGATGATTACCGTAAATATATTAATAACAATAGTAATACAACTAACGCTGCTATGATTAGTTCTGTTGCTATCGCTCCTGGTGATCCAGGGTCTGGAGTTAAAGTTAATATAAAGAATTATAATGGTGAAAATAATATCACTGAGGTTACTGCTCAGCAATATGCTATGGTTGCTCAAATGGCTGGTGTAACTGATGTAAGTATTGTCGTTACTGCTAACCGCGCTGTATCTGGTGAATCTGCTTTAACAGGTGTTTATAAAGCTTTAGCTACTGACGGTGTAAATATCAATTCTGAAAACACTTCTGCTGCAAATAACGTTTTAGATGCTACTCAATCTGCTATTGATGCTAATAAAGATGATAAAAGTTATCCTGGAAAATTAATGGCAGCTGTAGGTGATGTTTCAAAACAAATTGCTCAGCAAAAACAAGATGATTCTAGTAACTTAGCGACTAAACAAGACATCCAAGATATGTTAAATAAAGCTCTAGAAAAACGTGGCATAGCCGATACAACTAATCAAACTCAGATTACACAAATTGTTAATGCTTTAGTAGTATTTCAAAATGCTCCTATTTCATCAAGTAAAACTTACGTAAATACTGTTGATGATACGATTAATAATGTAAAAAACTCAACTGGTAACTTGATGAATAAAGCAAAAAATTGGGCTAATAGTGAAAAATTTGGTCAAACAACTGAAGAAGCTAAGGGCTGGTTCGCTAAATTCACTGATTGGATAAAAGGTATTTTTGGACAAAAATCTGATAATTCCACAGACACAGATACTAACACTAACGAATCAAGTAATACGACTTCATCCTCTGACACTTCTAGTGTTGTAGATGATAGCTCCAGTAACGAAAATACTGATACAAATAATTCTGAGAATTGGTGGACACAATTTACCAATTGGATAAAAGGATTATTTGGACAAAACAATAACTAATTTGGAGGTTTTCATGAACACAACAGTTCTTACCGAGCTTATTAATCAATACGGTTACTTGGCAATTGCACTGCTGATTGCTCTTGAAAATATTTTTCCCCCTATTCCATCAGAAGTTATTTTAACCTTTGCTGGTTTTTTAACTTTAAATAGCGAACTACACATTCTAGGGGTAATAGTTGCATCTACCATTGGAGCTGTTTTAGGTGCTTTAATACTATATCTAGCTGGGCATCTACTTTCAGCTGAACGTTTGGAAAAAATATTATCTGGAAAAGTTGGACAATTACTTCACTTTAACGATAAAGATATAGCCAAGTCTATTAGTTTCTTCAAAAAACATGGTAGTAAAGCAATCTTTTTTGGTAGACTAGTTCCTGTAATTAGAAGTCTAATCTCTATTCCAGCTGGAATGACACATTTCGATTGTAAAAAATTTATTGTTCTTTCCTTTTTAGGAACAGCTATTTGGAATACTATTTTAATTTGCTCTGGACACTATCTTGGAGCATCTTGGGAAAAAATTCTTACAGTTTTTGATTCTTTTACTACAATAATTGTTATTCTCTTATGCTTAACAATTATTGGCTATTACTTCATCAAATTAAGAAAGGCAAAATAATATAGGATTGAGATTTTGAAAAATTCATAATCTCAATCCTATTGTTTTATATAATTAAATTTTATTATTTATTCATTAATGCTTCAACATCGCAACAAATCATATATTCTTCATCTGTTGGAATCCGCATTACTGTAATACTTGAATCTTTTCCCGAAACAATACCTTCTGTCCCGCGTTTAGCATTTTCTTCTTTATTAATTGTTACTCCTAAAAACGATAGCTTATTCATTATAGCTTCCCTGGTTTCTGGTGAATTTTCACCAATACCAGCAGTAAAGACAATACCATCAATACCTTCCATTTCCATATAATATTGTCCAATATATTTGACAATATCATTGTAGAATAACTTAATAGCTAGTTCTGCCCTCTTGTTATTTTTAGCTGCAGCTGCTTCAACATCGCGCATATCCAAAGATACACCAGATACACCTAAAAATCCTGACTCTTTGTTCAACATATACAAAATTTCAGAAACAGATTTCACTTTTAACTTCTTCATCATATACGCTACTAAAGAAACGTCCACATCACCTGAACGTGTTGCCATTTGAATACCAGTTAATGGAGTAAAGCCCATTGAAGTATCGAATGATTTACCATTCTTTACCGCAGTAATTGAAGCCCCTGCACCTAAATGACAAGTTACTAACTTCAAGTCTTCAACAGGTTTACCCATTAATTCTGCAGCACGTAAAGATACATAACGATGACTTATACCATGTGCTCCGTAACGTCTTACACCGTATTCTTTATACCAATCATATGGTGTACTGTACATAAAGTTTTCTTCTGGTAATGTTTGATGGAATGCTGTATCAAAAGCAACTACACTCAAAGCATTTGGAAGTAACTTTTTGAAGACTTTAATACCAACCAAGTTAGCAGGATTATGTAATGGAGCTAGTTCAATAATATCTTCAATCTTCTTAATTACATTACCATCTACAGGAACAGATTTCTTGAAATATTCACCACCAGCAACTACACGATGACCTACCGCACTAATTTCGTTAAGATCAGTTACTATATCTAGTTTCTTTAATAATTGTAGCAATAAATCAACCGCAACAGTGTGATCTTTTATTGCTTGGACCTCACGATGTTTTTTCTTATCTCCATATTTAATTGTAATAATCGAATCATCTAACCCTATTCGTTCAATAAGGCCACTAGCCAAAACATTTTTAGATGGGGATTCAAATAATTTGAATTTTAAACTAGAACTTCCAGAATTAATTACAATAATTTTTCTCATAAAACTCACTCTCGTTTCTTCAACTGGTTACACTATATATAATATTATTTATTTAAAGCGATTTCAAGTGCGTAAGACCAATTATTTAAGCGGTTTTATACATGGTGGATTCCCAGTAACTAAAGAATTACTTGGTACATCTTTAATAACTACACTATTTCTCTCAACTACTACATTATCTCCAATTGTAACTCCTCCACCAATCACAACATCGTCTTCAATGACAACATTATTTCCAATCGTTATCGGTAGATCTTTAACCCAGTGATCCGCACGATATTGGGGATTTTCAGCATGTTTGGAAGTAAATATTCCTACATTATTTCCGATTTGGACATTGTCTCCTATTGAAACTTCATTACAGTCTATTAATTTAAAATTATTACCTATTGAGACATGATTTCCAACATGAAAATTAAATCCAAATTCACAAATAAAACCTGCTTTAAACACGAAATTTTCTCCATAACTTCCTAATAAATCTAAGATTAAATTTCGATCTGCTTCTCCTTTTATTTGGTAATCACTATTATATTTACGACAATTAGTAAAAGCATAGTTTCTTGCATTATCTATATCTTCATCAAAATCGTAGTATAAATTTCCTTGATTTGTTATCTTCTTTATCTTTTCAATGTCAAAATTTTTCATCGTATAAACCTCAAAATTTCTCAAATAAAAAAAGGTTGTCAAAAAAGATCAACCTTTCTTTAATATTAAGTTTATCTATATCTTCGTTAAAAGCAACTGTGTATTTTACCACATGCCGATAACTTTCATCCAAAGTGTTCCTACAACCATCCACAAAACGATGTAGATAATTCCTAAGAAGGCATTCATTTGCCACCATTTAGATTGTGTTACATAACCAGAGCCAAACAATACTGGTGCTGGACCTGAAGCATAGTGTGTTGTAGATGCACAAAGATTACCAAAGAATCCCAACATCAAAGCTGCTAACATTCCTGGAACACCAGCAGATACAGCTACACCTAACAAAGCTCCGTACATCGCACTGATATGTGCTGTTGAAGATGCAAATAAGTAATGGCTATAGAAGAACGCTAAAACTAAAATTAATAATATAAAGAACCAACTAATACCATGTAATGAACCAGCAATCGTCTTACTCAACCAAGGAATAAAGCCTAATTCATTTAATTGACTAGCCATCATTACTAAAACTGAGAACCATGTCAATGTGTTCCAAGCACCACTTTCATTTAAAATATCTTTCCAAGTTAAGACACCTGTAATCAACAATAAGGAAAGTGCCATGAAGGCTGTTAAAGTAGCATCAATCTTTAATGTACTACCTAAGACCCACAATAATAATGCGAAAATAAAGATTCCGATCATTACTTTTTCAGGAACTGTTATTTTACCCATTTTTTCTAATTCTGAATCTGCCCATTCCTTAGCATTTGGAGTCTCTTTTATTTCAGGTGGATAAAGCTTGTAAATAATAAATGGAATGATAATTAATGACAATAAACCTGGAACTAATCCAGCTAAGAACCAATCCATCCATTGAAGATGCACACCATTACTCTTAGCTAAAGTTTGAACTAAAGGATTTCCGGCCATCGCTGTCATAAACATTGCTGAAGTAATCATATTACCATGGTATTCAGCAAAAATTAGAAATGAACCGATTTTTCTTTCTGTTTTCTTCTTAGGATCTGAGTCAAATTCTTTGGCTAATGATTCAATAATTGGGTACATGATACCACCTGCACGTGCTGTGTTAGAAGGCATTGCTGGTGCTAAAATCAAATCTACCCCGATTAATGAATAAGCCAATCCTAAAGTACGTTTACCAAATAACTTAACAAATATCAAGGCAATTCTTCTACCCAATCCTGTTTTAATAAAGCCACGGGCGATAAAGAATGCCATTGCAATCAACCAAATACTTGCATTACCAAATCCTACGATTGCCTTTTCCATTGGCACAGTTCTCGTCAAAACAACCAAAGCAAAAGCGATAATTGAAACTGCACCAATTGGTAGAGGTTGTGTAATACATGCAATAATAGTAGCAACAAACAAAGCAAACATATGCCAACCAGCAACTGAAATTGCTACTGGTCTAAGTGGAGTTGCAAACCAGATAATTAAGCCCACTATAACTGGGACTATAAACTTTTTATAATCAACTTTTTCCAATGATTTCATAAAAAATTCTCCAAACTTCTCTATGTAGGGGATTTGCTTATTTTACAAATCCTTAGAAAAAGGTTGAGATTTTACTGCTCAACCTTTATTTGTTATTTTTCTAAAAATGCTTCGCGTCCAGCTTGTATACCGAAAATAACCGTTTCTGCAATAGAGTTACCACCGATACGATTATTGCCGTGTAAACCACCTGCAACTTCTCCAGCAGCTAAGAGACCAGAAATTATATCACCATTTCCATCTATAACTCTTGTACGACTGTCAATATGGATTCCACCCATTGTATAATGGATAGCAGGTGCAATATGAATAGCGTAGTATGGAGCTTCACTAATCTTTCTTTCCATTCCTGTTTTACGATCAAAATCAGTATCTTTACCAGCAGCAACCATTTGATTCCAGTTGTTAACTGTTGCTTCTAATTTATCTGCAGGAACATTAATCTTTTCTGCTAATTCTTTCAAATCAGATCCATGTTCTACCAAGCCGATACTATCGTAGAATTCAATAGCTTTTACTCGACTGCGAATATCTTTATCAAAAATTAAGTATGCACTGTGTTCAGGTAAAGCAGTAATAGCGTTAGAAACAACTTTTCTTGTATTAAGTTCATTTACAAAACGTTGTCCTTCACCATTTACTAAAATGCCACCTTCACCACGAACAGCTTCGCCAATTAAGAAGGCATGTGGTGTATCTTGTTGTACAGTTGGATGTACTTGAATTAAATTCATTTGTACAACTTGGGCACCTAATTCTTCAGCTAACTTAATTCCATCTCCAGTAGCTCCGGGATGGTTAGTTGTCTTGTAGCTAGCTAAATCCGGACGATATTTCTTGATAATATCTTGAGCAGCACCAAAACCACCTGTAGCTAATAATACTGTTTTGGCATTAATTACTTTTTCACCTTCGCTAGTTTTTACAGTCACACCATTTACTCGACCATTTTCTTTATTAACTTTTGTAACAGTTACATTATTGAAAACTGGTAAATTTTCATCTTGAGCAATCTTTAATAGATTCTTTATCAAGAAAGCTCCAATTGGTGCCATGCTAGATGGGCGATGAGTTCTCATTTTACTCATACCACCAGTGAAAGTTAGTTCGTCTAATTCAATCCCATGATCTTTTAACCAATCAATTGCAAGAGCTGAATGACTAGTGAAATATTTTAATAATTCTGGATCATTTAGCTTTCCACCACCTTTATAAGTTTCCTTATAAAAGTCATCCATATTATCAACAATTCCATGATGTAATTGGATGTTAGTTTCAGCAGCATTCATTCCTGAAGAAGCACGATTAGTATTACCACCAAATTTTTCCATTTTTTCTAAAACAACTGGCTTCAAACCTAATTCATGTGCTTGAATAGCTGCTGTTAAGCCTGTACTACCAGAACCTACGATCACAACATCATAACTACTTTGTAATTTTGAAATATTCCATGGTTCAAAAATAAATTTTTCAGCCATTATATATCCTCCTAAAAGTTTATCGATCGATATTTGTCATCTTCAATGGATCTACCCATTCATCAAATTGTTCAGGAGTTACCTTACCTGATGCAATTGCAGCTTCACGCAAAGTTGTTCCTTCTTTATCTGCCTTTTGAGCAATCTTAGCACTGTCATGGTATCCAATATGTGGAGATAGAGCTGTAACTGTCATCAAGGAATTATCTACTAATTCTTTCATGCGAGCTTCGTTAACAGTTAAGCCACTAATCATCTTATCTGCAAAGCCTCTCATTGTTCCTGCTAATAAGTCAGCTGATTCCAAGAAAGCTTCAATTAATACTGGCTTGTAAACATTCATTTCAAAATTACCTTGAGAAGAAGCCATACCAACTACAACATCATTACCTGTAACACGAACTGCAGCCATAGTAATTGCTTCTGCTTGAGTTGGGTTTACTTTACCAGGCATAATGGAAGATCCTGGTTCATTTGCTGGGATATTCAATTCATCATATCCTGCACGTGGACCTGAAGCTAAGAAACGTACATCATTAGCAATCTTCATCAAGTCGTCTGCTAAAGTCTTCATTGCTCCATGAACTACATTTAAGTTAGAGTGATGAGATAATCCATAGAATTTATTACTTTTAGCTGTAAATTCATGTCCGTATACTTTACCAACTTTTTCAGCAATTACATCAGCAAATCCAGGAGCAGCATTCAAACCAGTTCCTACTGCAGTACCACCCATTGCTAATTCTAAAAGTGTACCGTCTAATTGTTTTAAGTATTCAAGATCATGTTCTAGAGCTGATACCCAGCCAGATACTTCTTGACCAAAAGTTAATGGTGTAGCATCTTGTAAATGAGTACGTCCAATCTTAACTACTCTCCAATATTTTTCTTGTTTTTTCTTTAATTCATCAATCAAGTGTTGTGCAGATTCTTCCAACTTAGCTACTGCATCTGCAGCTACAATGTTCATTGCTGTTGGGAAAATATCATTAGAACTTTGACCTTTATTAACATCATCGTTAGGTAAAATTTCAAGTTCAGGATTTAATTTTGCAGCTTGATGAGCTACTACTTCATTACAGTTCATATTTGTTTGAGTACCAGAACCTGTTTGATAAACTTTTAATGGGAAATCTTTACGAAGATCTTCATCACTTAAAGCAAGTAAAGTATCGATACTTTCAACAATTAACTTTCCCTTTGTTTCACTAATCTGGTTTAATTCCATATTTGACTGTGCAGCTGCCTTTTTAATTTGAAGTAAAGCACGAATTATTTCAATTGGCATAAAACGTCCAGTTGGAAAATTGTTACGACTACGTTCTGTTTGTGGTCCCCAAAGTGCAGTCTTAGGAATCTTTACTTCTCCTAATGTATCTTCTTCAATGCGAAATTCTGACATAATTAATCCACTCCTTAAGTAAATATTAAGAAATCACTTTCAATGTTAATGATACAATTCACATATTCATATAGTCAAATATTATATACTCTATAAAATATTTTTATATGTAGCTCAAAAACACTTATAAATAAAGCATTTATAATTTAAGGAGTTAATTATGGATATTCGTTTTTACAAAAAATTATTTGTTCTGTTTTGCACAAATTAATAAATTTTCTTAAAATAATCTTTAACCACTTTATCATTATTTTGTGCTATACTTTTTATAAATGATAGTAAAGGAGACATTTTATGCGTTTTGTTTTAAGAGGAATTTGGTTAGTACTTGCAATTTTCTTTTTTGTCTTAGGATTAGTCGGTCTAGCTTTACCAGTAATCCCTCAAGTACCATTCTTTCTTTTATCAATTTACTTTACGTCTAAGTTTTCTCCTAGATTCCATAACTGGATTTCAAACAATAGATTGTACAAAAAGTATTTATTGCCATTAAAGAATGCTATTAAGAGTGAAAAAGAAGTTGTCAAAGATAAATCTAAACAAGTTTGGTATAAAGTATTAATGGCTAAATTAGGCTTTATCCGTTAGTCAAAAAGTCCTACTTTAATCTTATGGCCGATTAAAGTAGGACTTTTTTGTTATTCAATTAACCTTTCAACACATCATTTAGTGCTTCTGACATTGTTGGATGAGTGTAAATTTGATCTCTTAACATTGTATATGGTAATTTAGCTTTCATCGCCAACGCAATTAAATTAATTACTTCATATGATTCTTCACCGTAAATTGTCGCACCTAAAATTTCTTCTGTATCTGGATCTACTAAGATTTTATACATTCCACGAGTATTTCCTATTACTTTAGCCTTGGGAATGGAAGTAGCTGCCAATTTAAATAGCTTATACTCAATTCCCTTATTTTTAGCTTCCACTTCATTTAAACCTACTCTGGATAATGCTGGTGTAATAAAAACGCTATAAGGTATTATATTTCTATCACTAACTTTTCTTTCACCTTTTCCATAAAGTTGGTCAAAAATAATTCTAAAGTCATCTAGAGAAATGTAAGTAAATTGAGGTCCGCCTTTAACATCGCCAATTGCCCATACATTTTCTGCAGTTGTTCTTAAATAATCATCAACTTTAATTGCTCCACGTTCATCTAGTTCAATATCAGTATTTTCTAATCCTAGACCTTCAGTTACTGGCTTTCTTCCAGTTGCTACTAATAATTTATCGGCTTTAACAGTTTGCTTTTTACCATTAATTTCGTAAATGATTTCCACTTTATCAGATAAATCCTTAACTTCTACAACTTTTGCCCCTAATTTAAATTCAATACCATCTTGACTTAAATCATTGAAAAGCATTTCTGATATATCATCATCTTCACGCTTTAAAAACTTTTCGTTAGTGTCTAAAACTGTTACTTTAGCCCCATAACGAGCAAACATTGAAGCAAATTCCATACCAATATACCCAGCACCTAAAATTACTAATTCATTTGGTAAGGAATTTTGATCCATAGCTGCTGTTGAATCTAAAATATACTTACTTTCTTTCAAACCTTTAACTTGTGGAATTATCGGAGTAGCTCCAGTATTAATAAAAATTCTTTCTCCCTTAACCTCAGTCCTTTCACCACTATCCAAAACAATTTCAATCGTATGATTATCAATAAACTTAGCTGTTCCATCTAAAACAGTTGCCGTTTCTTCATCTGCAACCATATGATAATTTTTATTTCTCAATACAGTCGTCATTTCATCCTTTTCCTTAACTGCATCTTCAAAATTAATTCCACGTTGAGCATTAATGATCATTTTTTTCGATGGTAAACAAGCAATATTAATACATGTCCCACCATACATTTTCTTAGATTTCTCCACTACTAAGACTGATTCACCTTTAGCAGCTAAATTCTTGGCTAAAGTTTTTCCACCTTTTCCAAATCCAATGACTATATTTTTAAATTCTTGCATTTAATATCCTCACTTTCCAATTTAAATTCAACCAAATTGTAGCACATATATTTTTATTTTACTAATAAAAAGTAAGTATAAAATGATAAAAAATGACAAATCATGTTTCCTTAAAAACACAATTTGTCATTTTTCCACTATTAACTAATTCTTACAAATCCACTAATGCTTGTGCTCTTTGCAATTCTAAAGCTCTAACATCTCTTGGTAAGAATCTTCTAATCTCGTCTTCATTATATCCAACTTGAAGTCTCTTACTATCCATCATGATAGGTCTTCTAAGCAAACCAGGATTCTTTTGAATTAATGTATAAAGTTTTTGTAATGGTAATTCATCTAAATCAATATCTAAATCTTGAAAAATCTTAGAACGTTTAGAAATAATTTCTTCAGTTCCATCTTCTGTCATTTGTAAAATTTGTTTAATTTCATCAACATTTAAAGGGTTAGAAAAAATATTTCTTTCTTCAAATGGAATATTATGTTCTTCTAGCCATGCACGAGCCTTACGACAAGATGTGCAACTTGGTGATGTATAAAGTGTAACCATCTATGAAACGCCTCTTTTCTAAATTAAGGACCTACCTCAATGTACTACAATATAATTAACCACATATTTATTCTACTACATATTGTTCAAAAAATAAATATCTTTTACAAAAAATATTAATTAACTTTTTGTAAACAATTATCATGTTTATATTAATGTAATTATATCAAATATTTTTAGTCTCAAATACCTATATATATATACTTATATAAAAGTTAAGTTTTTGTTTATTTAGTCAATCTATCCCAAATTACAACTTGACCTTCTTTAAATGACTTTTGTACATCAATAATCCTTTGATTAGAACTTCCTCTAAATTGCAAAGTTAAATCCATCAAATCTTGTTCAAATCTACCATCAACTAAAATATCTAAATTATATAATAATTCTAACTTATCTTCAGATTCTTTCATCAATTCATCCCAAGTATATCCTGACCAAGACCAGATATCTTTTTCATGACCATACTCTTTTCTTATTCTTTTGACTAATCTCAAACAAACCTGTGTATTTAAAAATGGTTCTCCACCTAATAAAGTTAATCCTTGACAATAGCTCTCGCCTAAATCTTTAATAATTCGATCTTCAAGTTCTTGGGTATATGGGGTTCCATAATTAAAATTCTGAGCAGCTTTATTATAGCAACCTGGGCAAGCAAACATACATCCACTGACATATAAACTACATCTAATCCCTTCACCATCAACAAAATTAAATGGTTTATAATCTGCAATCTTCATTTGACTTAAATTACTTGCTAACCATTCTTTAGGTTGTGGATTACGAGGGCCTCTTTTTCGTCTTCTTTGCTTATTTTTTGATTCACTATTATCTACTTTAAAATCATCCTTATTAACAAAGACTGTATCTCCACCAACACTTATACGAATCGAATCATTATTGTTCATCTTCTGCCATTCCATTCATTAAATTTTTAGCACGTGATGCTATTTCAACGTGACGACCATGTACCATTGGTCTTTGTAGAGGATTACCTAAGTAACCACAAGTTCTCTTTACACAATCACATGTCTTAGGATCATGATTACCACACTTAGGACATTCAAAACCACGTGCTGTTGGTTTAAATTCACCTTGGAATCCACATTTATAACATTTATCAATTGGAGTATTAGTTCCTAAATAACCTATCTTATCATAAGCCCAGTCCCACACAGCCTCGAGTGCCTTAGGATTTTGTCTCAAATTAGGATATTCGCAATAATGGATGAATCCACCAGAAGCATACTTAGGATAATCCATTTCAAAAGTCAATTTTTCAAATGGAGATGGATGCTTTCTTACATCATAGTGGAAACTATTTGTATAGTATTCTTTGTCTGTAATATCCTTTACCTTACCAAATCTTTCTGTATCTAATTTGCAGAAACGATCTGTCAATGATTCACTTGGAGTTGAATAAACACTAAAGTGATAATTATATTCCTTAGACCAAGCTTTGCATCTTAAGTTTAGCTCTTTAACAATTTGTAAAGTAAAGTCATGAGCTTCTTGATTATTTTCCCAATCAGGACCATAGAAACTTGTTCCGACTTCATACAAACCAATGTATCCCAAAGAAACTGTTGCTCTACCATTTTTGAAAAGTTCATCTACATTTCCATCTGGTTTTAATCTCTTGCCGAAAGCACCAAATTGATACAAAATAGGTGCATTTTCAGGACTAGCATCCAATACTCGTTTAACCTTGAAAACTAATGCGGATTTAGCAACTTGCATTTCCTCATCAAAAATTTGCCAAAATAGATCTTTATCTCCATTAGCTTTTAAAGCTATTCTTGGTAAATTAACTGTTACTACCCCTAAATTCATCCGTCCAGAGTTAACTTCTTGACCATTTTCATCCTTCCAACCTTGCAAGAATGAGCGACAACCCATTGGCGCTTTGAAACTACCTGTTAACTCTTTAATCTTGTCGTACATTAAAACATCAGGATACATTCTCTTAGTAGCACATTCAACTGCCAATTCTTTGATGTCGTAGTTAGGATCTTCAGGCTTCAAATTTACACCTTTCTTGATTGTGAAAACCAACTTTGGAAAAATAGCAGTTCTCTTTTCTTTACCCAATCCAGCAATTCTAATTCTCAAAATTGATTTTTGAATTTCTCTTTCAACCCATGACGTTCCCAAGCCAAAACCTAAAGTAGTAAATGGTGTTTGACCTTGTGATGAAAATAGTGTATTAATCTCATACTCTAATGCTTGCATCGCATCATAAATATCTTTTTTAGTTCTTTTAACTGCAAAAGCCTTGATTTTATCCTCATCAGTGATAAATTCTTCACTTTCCTTCAAGTGCTTGTGATAATTCTTCATCGCAAATGGTGCTAAAACTTCATCAATTCTATCAGCAGAACAACCACCATATTGAGAAGAAGCAACGTTGGCGATGATTTGTGCCATTTGTGCTGTTGCAGTTTGGATAGAATGAGGGCTTTCCACTTCTGCATTACCAATCTTAAATCCATGGGTCAACATTTCTTTAAAGTCAATTAAGCAACAATTAGTCATAGGACTCCATGGTGTGTAGTCCAAGTCATGATAATGAATATCACCACGTAAATGAGCCTTAGCAACATGTTCAGGCATCATCTTCAAACCTAGTGTCTTTCCAACAGTTCCGGCTGTTAAATCACGTTGCGTATTAAAAACTTTACTATCCTTATTAGCATTTTCGTGAACTAAACTTGGATCCTTTCCTTGAAGTCTAGCTAGTCTTTCTGTTGGATTTGTTTGTTCTTCCCATTTTTCTTCATCTTGTTTACGATATTCTATGTAAGCTTGAGCTTTATCATCTAAACCTAGCTCTTTTAACGTATCTACAAAAGCAGTTGCTACTTCCTGTGCACTTACTTCGTCTTTTCCTACTAATTTATTTAGTATTCCACTAATTACATTTTCTTGGATCTTACCCGATAAATCCATTGCATTTAGTACTAATTTTAATTTATATAAAGCAAAGGAAAATTTTACTCCATCTCTTTTAACGAAGTAACTTGGTACTTCTTTTATTATTTTTATATTATTTTTATCTGTTTTTAAATCCAACATAGCACATTTTCCTTTCCATTATTTTATACTATATATATTACACGTTAACTCTGCCTAATACAATATATAGTGACAAAAAATAAAATATAACACTATATATAGTATACAATCTATTGAATAATATTTTTTTCAAACTTGCGTTATAATAGGACATATAGTAATTATTGGTGGTGAGAAAATGGAATTAACTGAAATCAAAGAAAAAACTTTACAAGCACTTAATGAGTTGCTTGAACAAGCTAATTTAAAAAAAGATGATATTTTTGTACTAGGTATGAGTACTAGTGAAATACAAGGACAACATATTGGTAAACATTCAAATATTGATATCGGTCGCACAGTCGTAAATACAATCAATGATCGCCTTAAAGAATTAGGTGTACATCTTGCAGTTCAAGGTTGTGAACATTTGAACCGTGCTTTAGTTGTTGAAGAAAGTGTTGCTGAAAAGAATAATTTGGAAATTGTCACAGTTTATCCGTCTCTACATGCTGGTGGAGCTGGTCAAATCGCAGCATTTGAAGCTTTTGATAACCCAGTAGAAGTTGAACATATCACTGCAAAAGCTGGTATGGATATTGGGGATACTTCTATTGGTATGCATGTAAAATTTGTACAAATTCCCGTTAGAACAAGTGTTACTGAAATTGGCAAAGCCCATGTTACGTTCTTGCGTTCACGTCCTAAATTGATCGGTGGTCAACGCGCTAAATATACTTGGGATCCATTTAATTAATATAACAGCGTCAAACTAGATTTTTATCAAGTTTGACGCTGCGTTATTTTATCGCTCATTACGGTACGGAACACGCCATGGTAACAAAACAGTGACCTCTAACAATTTAGTGAAAAGTTAGACTGGCAAATTTACTGTGTTCCCAGAATCCCTAATTTAACCGTTAAGAAACGATAGTTTTAGGTTAAGTTAGGATAAAGACATAATTCTATTAAGAGTTATCACGTAATTTAACATGAATTTCTTGTATAATTTTTTCTAAATTTAAATAAAAGATCTACCGGATAATTACCTGATAGATCTTTCATTAAATTTATGCTGAATATTTGACAAAAATTCTCCCCCACATAATATGGGGAACACCTACCTTTAACTAAAACATAATAGGATCACCCACACAGTATGGGGAACACATTCTTATCCTTCAAAGTATTAGAAAAGGTAAGCCATTATTTATATAGTAGAATTATTATCACAATAAACTATATACAATCTACGTTATATTTTAACACAATGTAGCAGTAAAAAAATCCTATACTAATTAAACGTAGAGTTATCTTTTCATATTTATGATAATTGCCCTGGTAAGATTTTCTTTTCCTTTGTTGGAAAACTAGTATCAAATTTTTCAACTTCTGCATCTTCAACAATATATCCTTCTGGATCCTTAAAAGTACCAATTACTCCAGAAAGATAACCTGATTGTAATTCTTTTACCATGAAAAATGGAATTTCTTCATTTCGAGGAAAAGGATCATAGTAAATATTCATAGAATGTCCACTTACAAATCCAAATTTTCGATAATACTTTGGATCTCCAGTAATTGCTAATGCACCACAACCAATTTTTTTTGCTTTACCCATTGTAAATTTAATCAATTTACTACCATACCCTTTCCCTTGATATTTTGGTAACACACTAACAGGACCAAATGTCATAACTGAAACGAAATCCCCATTATCACATTGTATTTTAGAATTACAATACATAATATGGGCAATCACTTCTCCATCTTTTTCAACAACATAATCCAATTCTTTTACAAAATCAGAACGTTTTCTAAATTTATGAAGAATATAATGTTCAGAACATCCAGGATGATATTTATTCCAAAAAGCTTCTCTTGTAAGATTCTCTACTTGTTTCCATTCTTCTTTATTTTCCAAACGAATTATAATATTATTTTCCATAGAATACGATTTCACCTCTAAAAATTTTATTAATTAACACTACACATAATAACATTTAACTGTTTAGTTTTTTATACTTTCTAGTAGTTCATAAAAAGACGGCACTAAATCTCGTTAATATTGAGCTTAGTGCCATCTATTATAACTATTTTAAGAAAAAATTTCGTTACTTAATATATCACATCAATTTTTTAACGTTTTCGAATAATCTCCCATACTCCAAGAATAGACGTCAAAAGTAATCCAATAATCGAGTAAATGGTCTCTACTTTATTTCCAGTTTGTGGAAGTTTGTTTTGAAAGACCTTAGACTTAGTATCCATATTTTTTAATTCAGGTGTAGCTGTCTTTCCTTTTGCGTTTGTGATGTTTTTTGGAGTTGGACTAGTTGTAGAAGTTTCTGGAGTTGGATCATTTGTCACTTCTTCTGATTCTTCTACTATTACTGGTTCATCTGCTCGATAGTAGATGTCTACCACTGCGTCCAAACTTTCTGAGGTTACTTCTACTTCATCTACTGCACCTGGAATTGCTGTGTAGCCTTCTTGTTCTGGGGCTGTAAAGCTTTCCCAACGACCTACGGTCCATGGCCCATATTTCTTCTCGTCGCTGCCTGCTACACTCGTGTACTTCCTTTCCAAGGTTACTGGTTGTTTTGTCGTTTGAACTTCACCATTTGGCAAGTGTACATTAATTGTTCGCGTGATTGTCTTTTCTTCTTTTCCTTCTACTATTGCTGGTTCATCTGCTCGATAGTAGATGTCTACCACTGCGTCCAAACTTTCTGAAGTTACTTCTACTTCATCTACTGTGCCTGGGATTGCTGTGTAGCCTTCTTGTTCTGGCGCTGTAAAGCTTTCCCAACGACCTACGGTCCATGGTCCATATTTCTTCTCGTTGCTGCCTGCTACACTCGTGTACTTCCTTTCCAATGTTACTGGTTGTTTTGTTGTTTGAACTTCACCATTTGGCAAGTGTACATTGATTGTTCGCGTAATTGTCTTTTCTTCTTTTCCTTCTACTATTGCTGGTTCATCTGCTCGATAGTAGATATCTACCACTGCATCCAAACTTTCTGAAGTTACTTCGACTTCATCTACTGTGCCTGGAATTGCTGTGTAACCTTCTTGTTCTGGCGCTGTAAAGCTTTCCCAACGACCTACGGTCCATGGTCCATATTTCTTCTCATCGCTTCCTGCTACACTCGTGTACTTTCTTTCCAAGGTTACTGGTTGTTTTGTTGTTTGAACTTCACCATTTGGCAAGTGTACATTGATTGTTCGCGTAATCGTCTTTTCTTCTTTTCCTTCTATAGGTTTTGGATCATCATCCAATATATATCGATACTTCTCTTTAATTAATAATCCATCGTATCCTATTAATTTTATATCTCCCTTTGCGAACTTCTTTTCATATTCTTCGTATTTTGGTTCATATAAATAGTAAGGTTCATCATATTTTTCTTCTTCAGGAAGAGGTATAACTTCTCCACTAATTCTTTGAACTGGAGACTTAACATATGAAGTGTCTAGAATTTCGTTAATGTCGTCTTCCATAAATGAATTAACAGTTTGTGAAATTCCTGGAATAACTGGTGATTTTGCCCCTGGGATTGGTGGAACATCAATTGCTTTAAAGTTTATCAGTGGTAAATCATCATTCTCTGACTCTATTCCATAATAAAGAGTATCCATACTTTCATAAGGAAGTATTTCTTCTTTACCATCAGGCTTAACAATCGTTACTTCTCGAACAATAACAAAGTAAGTTACAACATTATTTCCATGCTCTTCTTTTCTTAAATCACTTTCTTTAGGTTGATAACTGAAAACAGTTGGTTGAGATTGAACTTTTTCTACTTCTGAAGTAGGAGTATTATTATCTAATTCTACTGAAGCATCACTCATTGTGGTGATTTCCTGAACTTTTTCTGGAACTGTTTCTGAAGAAGCAACATTATTTTGTTGATCTATTTCAGATACATTCAAGGTAGTTTTATCGATTGTTGTGTCAGTTCCTTTAGTTTCTTTTGTTATTACCTCTGAAGAAGTATTTATTGATTTTTCCTTGGTTATATTATTATTTGGAACTTTTTCTTCAACTTTTGAAACGCTTTCATTTTTTGGGATCAAATTATCAGCTGATACAGTAGTTCCACTGATAAATAACATTGTTCCCCCCAATAAAACAGAAACAACGCCAACAGTCAATTTACGAATGGCCCATCTCTGTTTGTAATTTGTAGCTAATATCCTGTTTTTCTTTGATAACATAGTAATCACCTCTTTTATTATGGCTTGCTTTTTATCACTTACTTAATCCTTATATGGTAACCTTTTCTATCTTAATTATACTTGAATCTTTCATGTTTAATCAACTACTAAAAATTATTTTCTGTTAATTATTATAATTATTTTCTAAATTTCTTTTTAACCTATATATCATGATAAATTTTTTATAACTAAAAATAATTAACATATCTATACTATTTTTCTTCTATATAATAGTAATTTATTAAATAAAAAAGGTCCTGATTAAAAAACAGAACCTCTCTTAGCAGTTGACAAATAAATTATATATTCACTAAAAATACTTTTACTTTCCCCACTGCATTAAATATTCCTTATTTCCCATCTCATCACTTTACTTTCGAACAATCTTCAATCCCTGTTTATTGTAAAAACTAACTGCCGCTTGATTTTCAGCATAAACTTCAAGAGTAAATGAATCATACTTACGTTTGATAGCATTCAAAAGTTTACTTCCCACCCCATGTCGACGAAATTTATTTTTAATAAAAATTCCCGCCAAATAGGTATTCTGCATTCCCACAAATCCTATTATTTGTGATTTATCTTCTATAACTATGATCTCAGATTGTTGCAATGCATCACGAACCATCTCAAAATTATTAATCCAATATTTTCGATCAATAAAAGGATGTGCATTTAAATTACCTTCTAACCAGATCTTCATTACCTGATCAAGATCATTTGGTTGGAAATTTCTAATAATCATTTAAACCTCCTAAAAATTATTAATTTTACATAATACATTTTAAAAAATTTCTTGCTACAATATTTCTATAATTTTCTATTTAAAAAATTCAATAACTTCTTGCTCAACAAACTCTGGTTTCCAATATGTTTCATATATGATTTGCTCCTTCAATATATACAACCTTTTTATCATCTGTTCCAGTTGTTTTTTTAAAGAAATCATCTATCATGTATCTAGTATCAGAAATATCACCAGTAATCATTAGTAATGGTTGTTTCAATAAAGCCGCTTGATTTTTAACATCAAAGAATTTTCTGCCGATAACTCATTTCTAAATACACTAAATATTATGCTTACAAAATCAGCTTTCATTTGGTAAACACTTTCTTATGATATCCCTTTTTACCACAATATGGACATTCCATTTTTCTTGTTGTTCCATAATGTGGAGCTAAAAGAACAGCTTTCCTGGTTGGTATATACCTCATCTTACAATTAGGGCACTCATAATATCCTGCATCATGCTCAATCATGACAGCATATATAGCAGTTACAAAAATTAGAATTGTACCTAAAATAGCGACCATAATTCCTAAAAATTGACTTATTTTCGTCAATAACGTTCCCATAAGTATTAACACAACTGCAGAAATACAACTTAAAGTAGCTAATATCTTTACTGTAGTAAGTAATCTTCTATCTGCTTTTTCTTTTTGGTTTCGTAATTCAATTAAATTTTGTTCAGCTATTTTTTTATAATCTTTCATAACAATTTGTTCTCCAGTTAAGAGTTCATTCACATTAATTTCTAGTAATTGACAGAGATCTAACATCAACGAAGCATCTGGTATGCTTTTACCATTTTCCCACTTGGAGACAGCTCTATCGGTAATTCCTAATTTTTTTGCCAGATTGGCTTGAGTAAAATGTAAATCTTTTCTACGTTTGGCAATAAACTTTCCAATTTTTTCCTGTTCCATAAAAATTCCTCCCTCAAAACTCATTATCTTATTTTATAATTTAAAACACTATGAACCGTTAGTTGAATTGCATTATTTCAAAAAAACAACTAATAGTTGAGTCAAAAAATAAAAATTCAACCAACTTTTTCTTATATTCAAAGTATATCATCACTATTCGAAATAAAATTTATTAAATCATCTCCTACTATACTGCCCTTTAAGAATTTTATCCTCTATAATAAAAAGATCTACCAGAAAACTATCTGATAGATCTTTCAATATTATTCAATTACTAAGCTTTGTAGCAATTATCCCCCATAAAATGGGGAACACCCATCTTTAACTAAAACATATAAGGATCACCCCCACCAGATATGGGGAACACATTTTTTATCCTTAAAAATATTTTTAGCAAAGGTAATTAATTATTTTCAAATTGCCACAATGATATCTCACATGTAATTCATTTTACATTTTAACACAGTTTATTGAGAAATTCACTATCCTTTAAACTTAAGTAAATCTTCTTCAGTAATTGTTTTCAGCATATCTATATCATTCATATCATTTGGACTACTTGCTAATCTTTCAGCCTGGATTGCGATCAATTTTTCGTTAACATTGCGAATCCAGCGTCCATTGCTATGATCATTAGTACTTTCGTAACTATCTTTTACTACTTCTGAATATGTGTCTTCATTTTCTAAAATGTATTGTCTCTTTGATAGGTCAAATAAGCCAATTTGCACAACTTCATCAGCAGTATAATCTTCAAAGTCAAAAACATTTGGAATACGACTCTTCAAACCTGAGTTCATCTTAAGGAATTGATCCATTTCTTTGGTGTAACCTGCAAAGATAATTACGATGTCGTCGCGATGATCTTCCATGAATTTCAGAATTTCATCAATAGCTTCACGTCCAAAATCATTACCTCCACCTGAACTTAAAGTGTATGCTTCGTCTATAAATAAGACTCCTCCTAAGGCAGATTCTAACACATCTCTAGTCTTAGGGGCTGTTTGACCAACGTATTCTGCTACCAAATCTGTTCTGGAAACTTCAACTAATTCGGGTTTACGGATAACTCCCTTTTGGAACAAAATTTGTCCCATAATTCGAGCAACTGTTGTCTTACCTGTACCTGGATTACCTAAAAATAGCGAATGTAAACTTACCGCAGAAGTTGCTAACCCTTGCTCTTTACGCTTATTATTAATGACACTCATATTAATAAATTTAGAAACTTGTTGTTTAACTTTTTCTAGACCTATCAATGAGTTAAGCTTAGCATAAGCGTCGTCGGCTGAATTTATTTCTAAATCTTTATTTACAACTTGATTAATGTCATCTTGCGTTATTTCTTGAAGTAAATCTACACTTATATTATCGCTCTCTGCCAAACGTAATGCCTGAGCTTTCATAATTTTTTCGTTGACATTGCGGATCCAACGCCCATTACTATGATCATTTTCTTTGTCATAGTAATCTTTAAGTGCCTTTTCGTAATACAATTCATCAACAGTGTAATTTCGTTTCTTTAGGTCAAATAAACCAATTCTTACAATTTCATCAGCAGTATAATCTTCAAAATCAAAGACGTTTGGAATACGGCTCTTCAAACCTGAATTCATCTTGAGAAACTTTCTCATTTCTTTTGGATAACCTGCAAAAATAATCATAATATCATCGCGATTATCTTCCATAAATTTCAAAATTTCATCAATAGCTTCACGCCCAAAATCATTCTCTCCACCATTGCTTAAAGTATATGCTTCATCTATAAAGAGAATTCCACCTAAAGCCGATTTTAATACTTCTCTAGTTTTTGATGCAGTCTGGCCAACATATTCAGCTACTAAATCTGCACGTGAAACTTCAATCACATCTGATCGACTAATTACTTGTTTTTGATAAAGAACATCTCCTATAATTCGTGCTACAGTCGTTTTGCCTGTACCTGGATTACCTAAAAACAATGAATGCATGCTAGTATTAACTACTTGAAGTCCTTGTTCTTTACGTTTCTGGTTAATAATATTCAAGTTAATAAACTCTTTAACTTGTTTCTTAACCTTATCTAAGCCAATCAAGCTATTTAATTTTTCTAATGCTACATTTGAATCCTCACTTTGAGTCTTATTATCTGTATCTCCTACTGATTCTTCATTCTCTAATGTTGATTTTTGACCATGTTGTCCATCGTAAACTAACTTACCGCCATTTTTAGCTTCCATCAAAATATCATCTGGATTACCATTTACAAAATCAATTTTATCAATAGCAGCAAAAGCTTCATTATCCACCCTGACATTAGGATCAATTATCTCTTCAAATACTGCATTTTTTATGTATAACACAGATTCATCTGTACTTAGGATGTTAATTATACTTTCTGAATGTTCATTAAAATGTACACTATTTGCATAACCTGAAGAACGATTGGTCAATAAGAAAATCAACTGTATTGTCGCATTACTTAAAAATACTTGACTGCTATATGCTGCTAGTTTATATATGTAATCATTATTTGATTCAAATACAGAATATTTTTCTAAATGAACACTTTCTACCTCATCTTGATTATCTAAAATTGAATTATGTGATTTTAAACTAGATTGATTTAAAAAGACGGTTGGATACTTATTTTCTCCATCTATGCCATCGTTAATTATTTTTGAGTCTTCAATCTCTACATTAGATCTAATTGCATATACTGCATTTGTACTGCGAATTCTACTACTTTCAACCCTAGTTAATTTACAATTACTATTTTCAGATGTCCAAATCGAAACTTTATCAAGTGTTGTATTTTCAATTACCAAATTTGCTTGATAAGTCTTAATTGTATCCCATCTTTTTTGATCAGATGTATCTACTATGGAGTTCATAATTTTCACTTGTGCATTATCGTTAGCATACAATAAAACTTTCTTATTAGTATTACTAAAATTGCGCATAATACATTGATTTAAAACGACATTTGCACCATTAACAGTAACTACAGTTCTATCAATATTGTCATTCAAAATCATTTTTTCAAACGAAACTTGATATCCTTTAGTAACTAAGATAGTCCCATTGATAGATGTAGTTAAACTTCCGTCATCTTTCATATCACCAACAAAGCTGAGATTTTTCTCAATTGTAAATCTATTTTGTCCTAAATTTATTATAGTTCCTGCTTGGAATTGAATTACATCGCCATTGCTTGCATTCCTATACGCTTCAGAAAAGTCCCAAACTTTACTTGTACCAAAATTAAATACTTTCCTAGTATTTCCTACAATAAAGGTTGCCATAGTCTCACTTCCTATACCTTAAAGATAGTAAATATTCAAATAATATCCTTCGTTATTTAAAATTATTGTTTTACTTCTTTATTTTACTACATAATTATTGATGGTGCTTTTGCGATTATAGGAAATATCATTCAATCTACTGAGTATATTTCTCGAACTTTCTCCCCTTTTTTAACAACCATGCTTTCCGTACTTGACTCATTTCTAACATCCAAAAACAAGCCTGAATTGTCTCACCATTGCTCGTCCATTTTCCATGTCGAATATCAGTATCAAATATTCGATGCCACGATTTTTCTTTAACTTGTTTTTGCTTTCTTTCAGGCAAACTATCAAATTTTTTCTCTAATCGTTCCCACTCTTGTTCATTTGTTGCAGGAGAATAATACCAATCATTCAATACAAAATGCCAAGCTTCAAAATCACTTAAAAGAACTTTTTCTTCAGGTATATTGATTTCCATACAGACTTCTATCTCGCTATCTCTTATCCAACGAAAATCGGGACGTACATGTTTATAATCTCTACGATACCAAGCCCACAATGGTACTTTTACATCCTTATGTGGCAAAATTTTTCTTCGTTTCATTTGCTTAATTATCCAATTATAAGCAACTTGAAAATTATTTTCTTTCAAGTTTTCTGATTTTTCAGGGTCACAATAAAATTGACCTTTACTTTTCAGTTGTTGATATACACTATATGGTTGTACGGTCCAGATAATCATAAAATCACTCTTATTTCATTAACTATATCCACCATTCTGGAGTTAATTCCCCTAACGTAACTACTTTTTCTTTCTTATAATCAAGCATAATTTCCACATGTTGATAAGATTTAGACATCAATTGTGTCATTAATTCTCGACATGCTCCACATGGTGCCCCAGTCTTTCCATCAGACATAATAGCAAGCACTCGTTTTACTTCGTTATCGCCATTAGTAATCATGTTAAATATCGCATTTCGTTCTGCACATATTCCAAGAGTACACGATGTATCAACACATACTCCTGTGTAAATTTTTCCACTAGATGCTGCAATGGCTGCAGCTACACCACCCACATAAATTCTTTCAGAAACTTCTCTTGGATTTTGCACATTTTTAGCTGCTTTATATAAATCTTCCCATACTTTTTCCATATAATGCCTCCACAAGTTTGTTTTTAAATAAGTATACCAGTAAATAAATAATATAAATATTAAAAAACTAGTATACTAACAAAATATAGTACACTAGTTTCTGTATATTCTTATACATCAAGATCAAATGCACACTCATCAACAGTATCTGTTAACTCTGCCCAACGTGCTGCTAGAAGTTTTGCATAGCGAATATCATATAATCCATATGATGCTAGAGAATATCCTTCATTTACTTCAATTAACAGGGTTTATCCGGTTTTAGTAACACCAAAATCAAGCGAAAAACCAGCTGGCTGATCAACATAGTCATTGAGACAATTTTCAATAACTTTAGGATCATAGTGAAAATGCCAATCTCCATAATATGGCTTGACTCCTTCAATTTGACCATAACGAACGTAGGCTCTCCATTCTGCTACAAAATCAACGACTTCACTGCAGATAATATCTGGATTTTCATAACTTGACCCTAGTCCTATCAAATCTTGAGGAGACCTAATAACTTTTCCCGTAATTTTCTTTCCTTCAACCGACTTAACAAATACTGGCCAAAATTCTGGATGTCTATTAATTGTATCCATATTAGAGTACCAAATTTTTCGACCTAAATATTTTCTAATTGATTCAGGATAGTTAATCTCATCACTATTAATATTCAATTGATTTAATCGCCTACGTATACTACAAAAATGAACTCACGAAAATGCTTCTATCTTCAATAATTTTTAGATTAAGAGTCATTATTTGCATTGTTTAAAGAATATCAAAAGCAATGTCAAAAGTACAAAGTTTCTGCAGATCATATTCGTATTCAAAATCATCAAGTGCCATTTTTGCTATTAAAAATTTGAAATCATTATATCTTGTCAATTTTTCGTCAATATCAGAATAATATGGCAAATGTTTTCCGTATCCAATATGATCATCTAAGTTATAATTATCTGCGGCAACTGCTATGCCAAAAGCCTTATTACTTTCCTTCCAAAACGAACCACCATAATATTCATCAGAATCCCAATCAATAAAGTTCTTATGATTGAACCATACATTGGAAACCAATTTAAGTTCTTTAAAATAAAAATTGTCAGATAGATTTGGAATTAAAAGGTAAGCTTGTTCTACACCATTAAGATAATTGTAGCTTTTTTCAATCACTTCATTAATTTCTATCGTTTTATCCAAAGCACTAAAAGGAATAATTTTATCGTCACCCTTAATTGTAAAAGTGGCTTCTTTCATTCTTAAAGTTGTAACTAAATTCTTCATTTTCATTCACTACCTTTAGTTAATATCCTAAGAGCATCTTCCCTTTGAAAAAATTAATTAATTCTTCAAACTTCACCCGTTAAAACCCATTTTTAATCCACTTTTACTACTTTTAAACGATGGATTTTAACACTAATACTAATTATTTTACTATCATTGTCGATATTTTTAAAGCTGAGATAAATACTCTATTATTCATAAAATACAAAAAGTGCATTTCTCTTTAACAATTATCAAAGAAAAACACACTTTCTAAACTTAATTTACTTTCAAATATGAATACCACAAATAAACTTTTTCTAATCAACTTTGTTTAATTCATCTGTTGCCTGATCTTCAATAATAAAGTTATTGTTATTCAACTCTTCTAAGCGACCTTTAATTTGTTCAAGTATACACAGTAGCTTCTTTTTATTTTTAGCTAGTGTTTCTTCATTGAAATAACAACCTTTGCCATGTGAATTAAATTCATAGCACTCATCATAAAGATCCATACATTTTCTATTCCACATCTCTAAATCCGAATTACTGTCAACTATTTCAATTCCTGTCATTAATTTTCCCGTAAACGGATCAGAGTCCCAAATAGGGCCGTGTCCAAATTCGAACATCAATTTAATCTTTCGCATATTAGTTTACCCCAAATATAGGCTAATTTATAAATAATCTCACTAAAATGATTAGTCTAAATATTCCAGTTTAGATTCTATCAATTAATCCTCATCAAAATAAAATTTTTTTAATCGATAAGTTGTTACTGGCTTTACATAGTAATTATACTTTGCCACTAAATCACAGATTTGATCTCCATTAATGAGTGTAATTACCCTAGTTCCCTCTCTAGCTGTTTTCATAGCTTCACGAGTAAAATCTGATGTTGCAATAAAAATACCATACTCGGCATTATATTTGTCCATTGCCCCACGGAATTTATCAATTTCCGGCGCAGAAACTTTCCCATCCCACCGCTTAGCTTGTAATGCAACACGAGTGGTACGAAAATCATCAGATGTAATGTAGCCAAATCCATCTAATCCACCATCCCCTACATATCGAACACCTATATTATCGTCTAAGTCAACTCCCATACGAATGAGTAGACCTCGACTAAACAACTCAAATTTTTTAGGCGACATTTTTGCTAAAGCATCTAATAATTCTGTACGCCAAGTCTCATCAGTATCTTCATCGGAATTACTATTATCTATCTCATCATTTAATGATCCATCTACAATAGATCGAACATCATGAATTGGATCAAACTTTTCAAAATCAACCGTTCTCCCCTTCTCTGACAATTCAAGATCATGGTTGTTCTCAGTAAAGATATACCCTGTCGTAATTAAATGTTTAACAGCAAAATTAAATCTATAAATGAATGGTTGATATTCTTTTCCTGTCTTTTTTGACTGTTTGATTTTATCAACTTGCTCTTCTGAAATCACATCTGAGTGATTACGAATCTCTCGCCTAACTTCTTTGCGTGTCACTCGTCCCCCAAGCTCTTGCATTGCTTTTAAGACTTCAATCATGATTAAATTTTCAAATTCTATCATTTTATTTCCAGACACTATCTATCACACCTTTTTATGCTAGTTATGTTCGCTTACGGTCCGCTCCAATACAGTAACACTCTCAACATGCGATGCTTGCCTTGTTTTAATCATACATCACTTATAAATGCCGACATATTACGCTTTGTAGCTACTATTTGGACATGAATTTCTATTGTAATCTAACAAAGACAAGTGCTGATTTATCATGTTTAAACACCGTCAATTCCACTACTTTCAATACTTTAGGAACTCAAAAACAGGTACTACATTGATAGCAAACTTGGTAATTGTTGAGTACACTATAACAATAATTCAAAAAATCAATGATATAATTTAGTTATTAAATACTACAGGGAGTGAAATAGCAATGAGCAAATATAATATAATCAGTAAGTGGAACAGAGCCTCTGAACTCTTTCGTACTCAGCAATTTATCCTTAATTTTGCTAAAGAAGATGACCTAACCAAAATTGAAGAGGTCATCAAGAAGCGTCGAGAAGAACTAGCTAAGAAGTAGTCCTGATAACTAACGCTGTACTAATATTCATCTTCTACGTAATACTAAAAGCTTGGTTCGTTAACTTTGATAGGTTGCGGACTATTTTTAATAAAACATTGCCTTTAAAGTGGCTTATTTTTTAGTACATCAGTATTTTACCATCAATGATTGTTAGTAACAAAATTTCCAGAAATATTAGCGTAAAAATCTGCTACTTAGGGACAACGAAAGCTTGAAGATATTTTTAAATCTATTTCAGACAAAGGATATCCTCAATTACCTTTTATTTCAACATCTTGGAAAACTGGTATTTTTTTAGAACAGAAAGTGGTTATGATATTCTACACAATAAGAAAAACGAAGTAAGTTATATGCGAGTAAAACCCGGAGACTTTGTAATTTATCTAAGATCATTTCAAGATTGTTTTGCTGCTTCAGAGCTTGAAGGAATAACTTCCCCAGCATATACTGTTATTCATTTTGTTGATGATAACCAAGATTTCTATTTTTGGAAGTATATATTTACATCCCTAAAATTTGTAAACAGTCTTGTAAAAGTTGCTTACGAAATTCGCAATGATAGAAGTATCAGTTATTCTGATTTTAAGAATTTAAAATGGTGCTTACCTAATAGAAGAGAACAAAAGTAGATATAGACCTTCTTCACGCAACTTGATTCCCTCATCACCCTTCTAAAAAACTATACTGTAGCGCGTCAAAAATTATAGGGCAAGTTCCGTAATACTATTAGGAAAACAATCAACCAGCTATTATTTCCCGTGTCATTTACTATCAGCACAAAAATCCAGGATTGCTTCACGACTTAAGATGGGTATCATCATGGCTACACACAATAAGAACGTTACTCAACTAACCGATCAAGTCCAGGCTCTACGAAAGCAACGCGAACAGCTACTGCAACAAGAAAACGATCACGACATCAATCTCTCCAACCTGAAGAATATTTAAATCTTCTTCCAAATCTACCAGGGGGCCTCATCAAGTTTAAAAAATGAACCACCTCTTGATAAAAAATCACCATCTATAAACGCTACATGGAGATTGCGTTCAAAGATGGTGAAGTAATCAAAGTTACAATGTAAGACTATTATGGCACTCAGCTAATCTGGCTGGGTGCATTTTTAGTGGAAAAATCAATCACCTATTTGTGGAAACTTATCGTTGCCAAACATAAAGTATATTAAGTCAACATTTCTAGCCACATGCTAAAAATGTATCTATTTATTGCAAAGATGTAACTTAGAAAGAGGAACATCATACAATATTCCAAGAGTTTCCCCTTTATTATCTATAATCTCTAAATAACACTTATCATTATATAATTCTACAATAACCCCTATTGATCCTTTTTTAAAATTATCGATGTCTTCTATTAACCAAACGGTATCGTACAATTGCATATTACTTTTTCTCCCTTATTTGCGGAAACTAATCAATCCAGTTTGTGGAAACTGATCGCTATTCCATCCTAAATATTAACCATTGCTATTTGTGGAAACTGATCGTCCCGAATTTAGGTAATTTTGCAAGGTATTTGCGAAAACTGGTCACTTTATCAAATAGAAGTCGATCAAATCTTCAACGTTTCTAGTCTCCAAATCAAAAAAGTGTATCTATCTGTGGAAAATAATCCAAAATAGATACACATTTTTTGATTTTATAAACGCCTTAACCATGCGGTTTCTAGAGACCTACTTTACTCGTTCCAGCACTGTGACTGACTCCACATGTGGCATCCGACTCATACCAATCACACATTGCCTCAAACGCTGAGACAGTGCAGTTTGTCGCTGCTTTCTAAGGATTAATTTCTACAGAGATGAGTGCTTGCTTATCATACCCATTCTCACTATTTTAGCATTTCATTAGCTAACGGCAACTCAATGAACGCTACTATGTTATAGCGTACTTGGTGCCTGTCGAGTGCGTTATAACAATGGTTCAAGGGATCGATGCTATAATTTAGTTATTGAATACTACAAGGAGTGAAATAGCAATGAGTATGTTTAAACTAATCAGTAAATGGAACAATGCTTCAGAGACTTTTCGAGCTCAACAATACATTCTTAATTTAGCTAAGGAAGAAGATCTAGTGAAGATTGAAGAAGCCATCAAGCAACGTCGAGAAGAGTTAGCTAAAAAGGCGCCCCAAAAGTAGCGGAAATGCCACCCTATTGTCCACATTCTGCACATACTAAAAGACTGTCCCGTTAACTTTGGCCAGTTGCGGACGATCTTTTAGTAGCCTAAGTAGCTAAGCAGCCATCTTTAAGGCTGCTTAGTTTTCTTTGAACATTGATATTCTAACCATCAGTGCCAAATACAAGTAACCTACCTTGATTTTTGCTACGTAATCTAAAAACAATCAGCAAAAATTACTACACACTCAATATGGTTCTTCTTTACCATCAGCTGCTAAATTAGCTTTTATAGTGGCATAGGTTTGTTTATTCTCTTCATTTACAGCTGTTGTATCCAAAATTAGCACTGCGTTAACAATATCATATATTTTTTCCGGATCATTATTGAAATCATTGGTGGTTATCAAAATGTTCTTTCTAGCCTTTGAGTTCGCCAATACTTTTCTAAATTTATCCCGTTCTGAAATATCACTTATCGCTGTTTGAACTGGATGAAAGACTGCAAAATCCTTATTGCCATTAAATCGAAAGTCCCTATGCTTTTTCCATTGTGTAAATTGAATGTTTAATCCATAAATTTTAAAAACATCTCTTAAATTAAAACGAGGTAATGTCTTACGCAGTCCACGTTCCAAAAAATTTTTTTCATCTTGAACTCGCGTATTGCCTATTACTAATGTTCCATTTTTATAATATGGCAAATCATTTAAAATTCCGAAAGTTAATAATACTTTATTATCATCAAAGTATCCCCTCACTAAAATATTATGGATCCTTTGATCCATCATCAACTCACTAAATCTATCAGCAAATTTTTCTGGTGCCATTTTTTCAATAATCTCAGCCATATATCTAAGCACCTCACTTAATCGTATATAATACTTCATCGGCGATATCACAGATTTCAGCTATCTTAGAAATCAATGCTAAAACCACATTAGCTGAGAAGTTGGTTTCAATACTGGTTCCATTATCCAATATTTTTGGCGACCGTTGACTAGCAAACAGCATCTTATTCAAAGAACTGTCACCTTTAATCTTTTCATAGTTGCGACTATCTAATCGCCAAATATACTCCATGAAACTAATCAACATCTTACGCCAAGAGTCTAACGGAATATCTTCATCGTTAATGATTAATCTAGTTGGCTTTTTACCAGTAATATCAATCGATTCCGTGATTGCATGTTCGCCAGTCATACTTTCAACTTGAAGTGTATCAACTGGTTTCGGGAAGATTGCAATCAATTCTTGGGTAAGCTGTTCCGTCCGTTTAACAATGCTATCCTTATTCCAAACTGAATAATCAGTAGCAATTTCTCTGGTTAGGCTGACATTGGATATTTGATAAACCTCTCGTTTCTCACTGAATACCTTATTTCCCATTTCCTGATTATATTTAGTTAACGTTAGGTTCCCAATTACCCCACCTAATTCTTCATTAATCCGGTTAGCATTAGGGAGTTCAATTCGCCAGTCATTGTTTAGCCGTTGTGGCATAATGTGTTCAACCTGAGCATCATCAAAGTCGATGGTTTCCTTAGTTCGCGATTCTTCTAGAACTACTAATGCTAGTTTAGCTAGATTATTTCGTAGACTGTACAAGTTAACATTCATCAAACTGTCCGCAAATTTTTTATCATCCGGGAAGGAAGCATTCAGTAATGAAACTAACCTTGCCCGATAATCGCCAACTGCCTTTGTCTTATCACACAAGGCAATTACTGTGCGATTTAACCCATTAGTAGGGAGTTGACAGACCTTCAGTCGGAAAAGATAGCTTTCCATGATCCGAGCAACTTCAACCACATTATCCTGACTAACTTCACCCGTTGAAGCCATCTCCAGCATCATGAAAAAGTAAGGATAAACCACTCGACTGTCCATGGCATTAATATGACGCAATACTTCTCTAGCAGAGGTCTTAATTCGGACTGACGCTTCTCGTACCTCTCTTCGGCGGAAAGGTCTTCCCAGGCGCTCTCTAGGCTAAACATTTGATTACAGTAATGGATCCCTTGATTAGCCACCGAAGTCGCGTCGGATTCTCTTTTAGGCAAGGAATCATGGAACTTCCGCCTTGCATGAGCCATACAGCCAACAAGAGTCACATCTTGCTGGCTTAATCGTAAATAGCCAGGATATTGATCACAATGAAGGTATCCGCTGAAGCCTGTGAGGAAATCCCACGCTTCCGCGCCTTTTCGTGATCCATGGTGATATAGGACAATCGGCTTCTCGGCATGCTTGCCTGACAAGAAGGTCCAAATGTAGTCTTTGGCCCTCTCGCTATCCAAGACTCGATATGGTGTCTCATCTGCGTGAATGACATTCAGCTTTAGCAGCTCTTTTCTCAAGAGCTCGTATAGGCTGGAGAGGTAGTACTCACAAACCTTGATATGCCAATTCGAAACCGTCTTGTGATCAAGCGGAAGGCCCATACGCCGCAAGTCCTTCTCCTGTCGGTAGGCAGGAACCTTGAGAACAGACTTCTGATAGATCGTATCAGCGATCAAAGAAGCTGAGCCAGGACTGTTGGTTAACGGAGCCTTGGGTACAGGAGCTTGGATAATCTTGTCGGCTGGTGCTTTATCACTGCAGTGCTGGATGTGATCGATTCTCTTAACTTGGGCTGGAATGTAGAGTAGCTCTTGTCTAGCACAGAAGCTGCCGATCTCTTTCAGTTCGTGCTGGCAGTCTGGGCAGGTAAGGTCATCCAACTGGTAATGAACCTCCTCGCCCGGCAGAGAGTCTAAGATATCTTGCTTTCTGTCGACTTGCTTGCGTCTCTTATAGGTAATAGTTTCGGTAATGCGAGGGCAAGTCCTCGTCATCTTGGGAGGCGTTGTCTTCTTCAAAGAGGCTCAGCTGATCTGGGTTGACAGCTCTCTTTTCGGAAGACTTGCCGTAAAGCTTATTAGTCAAATAAGCAACTTGTTCAGTAAGAAGGGCAACCTGCTTGAGCAATTCTTCGTTATTTGCTTTAAGCATTTCGATTAAAGCTAAGGTTTCTTTTTCGGTCATGGTTGTTGTCCCTCCTTGATTCATAATCATGAGAATACTAGAAAAGCTCGTGAAATCAATACAATTCACGAGCTCTTGCGGTATTAATTTTAGGATCAATGGTAAAGCCCTGCATCAAGCGCATGACTTGTTCATCGGACAACTCTCGAACTTCGTCTTCATTGTTTGGCCAGGCCAGCTTTCCATTCTCAAAGCGCTTATACAGCAGCCAGAATCCCTGACCGTCCCAATAAAGTACTTTGAAGCAATCTCTCCGGCTACCGCAGAAGAGAAAGACACATCCAGAGAAGGGGTCAAGGTTGAAGCTCTTCTTAACAATGTAAGCAAGCGAATCAATTCCCCGGCGCATGTCGGTCTTACCGTAAACAATGAACACTCGACCTAACTCAGCCAGATTAATCATGGCTAAAAACCCTGTCTACGACTTCGAGCATAAGCTCGTTAGTGGCATCACTGTAAAATGACATCTCAACCCCATTGGACTTCAGATTGAGAACGAGCCTGTTTTTTGGAAGCTTATTCCTAGGTCTGAGTTTGCCCTTCGGCAGCTCGAGCGGTACGATTGGATGTTCAGTCATAATATCGTGTTCCTCCGTATTCAATTGTTAAGAACAGTATATGACTATTGAACAGGGGTCGATAGATACCGCGCTATTGGGTGCTTACTCTTGAAATAAAAAATTCCCCATCCATTTTCTGGATGAGGAATTGCCCTTCACCAATACGGTTTAACAAAGAGCCAGAAAAATGCCTTCCGAGTATGCTAGATGAATTTTCTATTTCATCTGTATACTCAGAAGGCATTATAGCCGAAATTCTGAACGGTTCTTTTATTCAAAGGACGTATGTCACGGCCCCTTTTTGTGCCTCTTCAGACTAGTAAGTTATTCTGACTAACTACTAATCTTCTTTTCTCTTCTTGCTGCCGAGGCCAAACAAACCAAGTAAGCTCAGAATGATCAAGCCCAAACCTGTTGCCGCAGTAGCTGAAGTATTTTGCTCACCTGTTTGTGGCAACTTCTTCGCTGTCGTATCAGCGGTTGCTCCTTGAATCGATGCTGTAGTTCCTTGACCGTTACTCTTTACATCACCGGTGTTAGCAACGTCACTTCCTTGCTTGGTTACCAACTGGCTTCCGGGAATAACGTCCTGTGAACCATCTGGGTAGGTGATCGTAGCCGTACCATCATTACCAATAGTTACCTGAGTCCCTTCTGGGAACTGGTCTTTATTGGCATTTTCGATACTTTCCTTAACCTGTTGTTTCTCTTCATCAGTCAGGTTATTTGGATCCTTGACTTCAACCTTGGTCTTGGCTGGAACCGTTGGATCCAGCTTGTCAGCACTAGTCTTTTCTTCAACCAGCTTATCACCTGAGATTGTGTCGACTGACGTGTCTGGGTAGGTAATTGTGGTATCTCCATTGTCACCCACATCAATCTTGGTTCCTTCTGGTAAGCCAGAGTTGTTATCACGAATGTTGTCTTCGACTTCTTTCTTTTCGTCATCAGTCAGCTTCGTTGGATCATCAACCTTGGTCTTGTCTGGAACCGTTGGATCCAGATTTTCAGCACTATTCTTTTCTTCAACCAGCTTATTACCTGGGATAGTGTCGACTGACGTGTCTGGGTAGGTAATTGTGGTATCTCCATTGTCACCCACATCAATCTTGGTTCCTTCTGGTAAGCCAGAGTTGTTATCACGAATGATTCTTGTTTTAAACTCTTTAAAACGCGGTGTTCTCGGTTTATTTTTAAGAAATAAATCAATATCTAGTTTTCAAAGAACAAAATCTTGAGAGATATGACCTCTCAAAACTAAACAAAGTATTCGATAAATGTACAGGTTCCGTAATTATTCCTTAGAAAGGAGGTGATCCAGCCGCAGGTTCTCCTACGGC
>NZ_JAPSFH010000006.1:0-360499 GCF_026847815.1 Ligilactobacillus sp. UO.C109
TTGACTTCGCAAATGTTTTTGCTTCTTTATAGAAGCCCTGCACATTTGTTTCATCGAAACTTTGTTTAGTTTTCAAAGATCATATAACATTCTCATGCAACTATTTAATTATATCACAGTTAAAAAATATGTCAATAAAAAAATTATCAACTTCATAACTTGCAACTTCTTAAGTAGCAGCAACATTTAAATAATATACACGAGTTACACCTCTGCGTCAACACTTTTTTTAATAAAATCTAAAAAAAATCAGTTTGCTTATTTACAAACTGATTTTTTATCTTATTTTCTATTATTCTGGTCTCAAAGTTGGGAATAGGAGTACATCACGAATTGATGGTGCATCTGTTAGAAGCATTACCAATCTATCAATTCCTATACCTAATCCCCCTGTTGGAGGCATTCCGTATTCCATAGCTTCAATATAATCTTCATCGATACCTTCAGCTTCATCATTACCAGCTTGACGTTCAGCAACTTGTGCTTCAAAGCGTTGACGTTGGTCAATTGGATCATTCAATTCAGTAAAGGCATTTGCATATTCATTTCCTAAAATGAATAATTCAAAACGATCTGTGAAACGTGGATCATCAGCATTTTTCTTAGCTAATGGTGAAATTTCTACAGGATGACCATAAACGAAAGTTGGATCAACAATTGTATCTTCACAGAATTGTTCAAAGAATTCATTAATAATATGACCTACTTGCCAGTATGGTTCATAATGAACTTTATGCTCATCTGCTATCTTTCTAGCTTCTTCAAGAGACATTTCTTTCCAGAAATCTACTCCCGTCTTTTCCTTGATTAAATCTACCATATGAACACGTTTGAATTCTTTATTAAAATCAACGTCCGTTCCTTGATAGTTAATCTTCCCATCAGATGTTACAACTTTAGCAGCTGCTTTAAAGATACCTTCTGTTTCATCCATAACGTCTTTAAAGTCAAAGTATGCTGCATAAGTTTCAAGCATTGTAAATTCTGGATTGTGCTTAGTATCAATTCCTTCATTACGGAAAACTCTACCAATTTCATAAACACGTTCCATTCCACCAACAATCAAACGTTTGAGGTGTAATTCTAAAGCGATTCGTAAGTAAAGTTGAATATCCAATGCATTATGATGTGTAATAAATGGACGTGCAGCTGCACCACCAGCTTGATTATGTAATACAGGTGTCTCAACTTCTAAAAATCCATTACTATCTAAATAATTACGAACAGCTGTAACAATCTTGCTACGGTTTACAAAACGATTGTAACTTTCACGGTTAGTAATTAAGTCTAAGTAACGTTGACGATAAATTTGTTCTACGTTTTGAAGACCGTGGAATTTATCTGGCAATGGTCTTAGAGCCTTGGATAAGAAAGTAAGTTTAGTTACTTTAATTGTAAGCTCACCCATATCAGTCTTGATAACATCACCAGTTACACCTAAGAAATCTCCTAAATCTGAACGTTTAAAGATATGGTACATTTCTTCGCCAACTTCATCTTTACGAATGTAAAGTTGCATTCTACCTGTCTTATCTTGTAAATCAGCAAAGCCTACCTTACCTTTACCACGCTTTGCTACCATACGTCCTGCGATTGTAGCCTTAACATCTAAGTCAATTAATTCTTCTTTTGTCTTATCTTCAAATTTGTCGTGTAATTCTTTGTTTAAGAAATCACGCTCAAATCTATGACCGAATGGATCAACGCCTTCATCGCGCAATTCTTGCATCTTTTGACGACGAACTCTTAACTGATCATTCATTGATTGTTGATTAGCCATTTAAAATCCTCACTTTCTCAATAATTTATACACTGCTCTTTATTATATCATAGTCAACTGAACATATTAATTATAATATTAACAAAATATCCACTAAACAGCTTGACGTGCTAATGTATCTGCTAAGAAATTATCAAAAATATCGATCATTTCTGCTTCTGTATCTGCAGAATTTAAAGCCGCTTTAGTACGCGCGGAACGTGGGATTCCTTTCAAATAATATGCAGCTTGAGAACGGAATTCTTTTGGCCCAATAACTTCACCTTTAGCTTTAACTAAACGATGTAAATGTTCCTTAGCAACTTTAATCTTTTCTGCAGGTGTAGGTTCTTCCAAAATTTCTCCTGTTTCAAGGTAATGTGTTGTTTGCTTAACAATCCAAGGATTACCTAAAGCTGCACGACCAATCATTACTGCATCTGCTCCAACTTCATCCAACATCTTCTTAGCTTCTTCTGGTGTACGAACATCACCATTCCCCATAAATGGAATCTTAGTTAAATGATCAGCTACTTCTTTTAAAATTCCCCAATCTGCATGTCCTGTATATAATTGTTTTCTAGTACGTCCATGCATTGCTAATGCTTTAGCTCCACCTTCTTCTGCTGCTAATGCATTTTCAACAGCTAAAATATGATCTTCATCCCAACCAGTTCTCATCTTAACTGTTACAGGCTTATCTATAGAACTAGTAACTGCATGAACCATTTCATAAATCTTATCTGGATCTAAAAGCCATCTTGCACCAGCATCAGTCTTTGTAACTTTAGGAACTGGGCAACCCATGTTTATATCGATAATATCAGTCGCAGTATTTTCTGCCACAAATTGAGCAGCTTCAACTAAAGTTTCTTTGCTACCACCGAAAATTTGGACACTAACTGGATGCTCAGTTGGATCAACAAATAGCATATCTAATGTTTTCTTATTTCTAAAATGGATTCCTTTGTCAGAAATCATTTCACAAACAACTAAACCTGCACCAAATTCCTTACAAATCATACGAAAGGCAACGTTTGTAACCCCAGCCATAGGAGCTACTACAACTTGATTAGGGATAAATATATCACCAATTTTCCATTCCATTATTCTCTTCCTCCATTTTAAGCTTGATTAGCTTCATTCATAATTTTAGTTAATTCTTCTTCATTAAATTCATATTTTTTCCCACAAAAATGGCAAACTGCTTCTGCACCTTTATCTTGTTCTATCATTTCTTCAAGATCTTTTTTAGGTAAACTTGCTAGTGCTTCAGCAAATCTTTCTTTTGAACAATCGCATTCATATGCTACTGGCATTTTCTCAAGAATTTTTACTTTGTCTTTTGGGAAAAGTGTATACAAAATTTCTTCAGGAGTCTTACCATCTTTACGCATCATTTCAGATACTAACGGTATTTCTTGTAACTTCTTTTCAATTTCATCTAAAATCTCATCACTAGCTCCTGGTAAAACTTGAATCATAAAACCACCAGCTACACCTATTGTGTTATCATCTTCAACAAAAACAGATAATCCTACGGCTGATGGAATTTGCTCTGACTTAGCTAGATAGTAAGTGAAATCTTCACCTAACTCACCAGATACAAGGGGCACTTGTCCTGTAAAAGGCTCTTTTAATCCTAAATCTTTAGTTACTGATAAAAAGCCTTGAGTACCTACTGCGCCTTTAACATCAATCTTATGTTTTTCATTTAAAGGCAAATGCACATGTGGTTCATGTACGTATCCTTTGACTGTACCTTTAGCATTACCATCTACCACAATAGCCCCAATTGGTCCATCGCCATTGATTTTTACGGTCATTTTTTCATCACCAGATAGTTCCGATGCTGATAATAATAAAGTACCTATCAAACTTCTACCAAAAGCAGCTGAAGCAGCACTCCAAGTATCGTGTAATTTTTGTGCTTCTCCTACAGTTTCAGTAGCATCAACTGCATAAGCTCTAATTGCTCCATCATATACTAAGCTTTTAACTAAATAATCAGACATTTTTCTTACCTCTTTATTTTTATACACAAATTACATACTAACAAATTGTAGTCAATTTTTCTATTATTATCTTTTTTATTTTGTCAAATAAAAAATGGTACTGACAGTTTAAAACCACCAATACCATTTTTGTTATTCATCTTTCTTATCAGTATCTTCATCTGATTCATGAGGATAGAACACTTCTGTTTCTTTATGTTCCTCATCTTTTTCAGCTAATTGTTTTTTAGCTTCTCTACGTTCAACAGCTTGTTTTGCTTCTTCAAAAGTTGCTGCCTTTTCACTAGGAAATTCATCTTCGTTTTCTGCTGGCATCTTACCTGTCTTATACAAACTCAAGATTTGTTTTTCATCTAGAGTTTCATGTTCAAGTAATGCTTCAGCGATTACTTTATGTTGTTCTCTATGAGCTTCGATAATTTCCTTAGCTTGTTGCATACCTTCATTGGCAATACGTTTAACTTCTTCGTCAATGATATTAGCTGTTTGTCCAGAGTAACTATGTTGACCATTGAATTCACCAGGTTGCATATTAGCTTGACCTTCATATTGAACAGGGCCTAACTTGTCACTCATACCAAATTCTGTAACCATTGCTCTAGCTAATTGAGTAGCTTGTTGGAAGTCATTAGAAGCACCAGAAGATTGTTGACCAAAGATAATTTCTTCGGCTGCACGTCCACCCATCAAACCAGCAATTTGTTCCTTAAGGTTCTTCTTGGACATCAACATTTGATCTTCTTTTGGTAACATGATAGCATATCCGCCAGCACGTCCACGAGGTACGATTGTAACCTTATGAACTACACGTGCTTCATTTAATACTAAACCTACAATTGTATGTCCAGCTTCGTGATATGCCACTGTTTCACGTTCATGCTTACTAATTACACGATCACGCTTAGCAGGTCCTGCAATAACTCTATCTTCTGCTTCATCGATATCAGATGCATCAATTTCTTTCTTATCACGACGAGCAGCTTGTAATGCAGCTTCATTCAATAAGTTTTCTAAGTCAGCACCAACAAAACCAGGTGTTTGCTTAGCAATCATCTTCAAATCGACATCTTTTGCTAAAGGCTTGTTCTTAGCGTGAACCTTCAAAATAGCCTCACGACCCTTAACATCAGGACGACCTACTAAAATCTTTCGGTCAAAACGACCTGGACGTAGCAAAGCAGGATCTAATACATCAGAACGATTAGTAGCTGCCATAACGATGACACCTTCATCACCTTCGAAACCATCCATTTCAACTAACATTTGGTTAAGTGTTTGTTCACGTTCATCATGTCCACCGCCCATTCCGGCACCACGACGACGACCTACCGCATCAATTTCATCGATAAAGATAATAGATGGTGCGTTCTTTTTAGCATTTTCAAATAAGTCACGCACACGACTAGCACCAACACCGACGAACATTTCAACGAAGTCAGAACCAGAAATTGAGAAGAATGGTACACCAGCTTCACCAGCAACAGCTTTAGCAAGTAAAGTTTTACCAGTTCCTGGAGGTCCTTCCAATAGCACACCAGATGGAATTCTAGCACCTAAAGCTAAGAACTTACGTGGATCACGCAAAAATTCTACAACTTCAACTAATTCTTGCTTTTCTTCTTCAGCACCAGCTACATCTGAAAAACGAACTTTATTGTTCTTTTTGTCAATAGGCTTAGCTTTGGATTTTCCAAAGTTCATAACACGGCCACCGCCGCCACCTTGGCCAGCTTGACCCATCATCATGTAGAAGAAGAAAATGAAGAATAGAATTGGAACTACTGAAATTAAAAGTTGAATCCAAATACTACTAGATTCTTCTTCTTTAGCACTATTTTTTATTTTATTTTTTTGTGCATACTCTTGAATTTGTTTTACAGTCGAGTCATTCGTCAATACATTAGTTGTAAAACCAGTTGATTCATCCGCACCACTGGAAGCAATTCCGGCAATACCACTCGAACCAGATGATTTCTTAGCATGACGATAAGTACCCGTTATTTTGTACGTACTTCCAGAAGGTTGCATCGTAAAATCTTTAATATTATTCTTCTTCAATTCTGTTATAAATTGACTAGATTGAATTTGTTGTGTCTGCATACTTTGGCGACTACCAAACATATAATACAAGACACCCATAATACCCAAGAATACTACGATATAAAAGAAACTATTTCTAAGAAGTCCGTTACCATTCCTGTTGTTATTCATAACGTTCCTCCATATCCAAGGATTAAAGAGTCACTTATCACCATTAAATAAGCACTCCATTGTGAATATAATAGCATAATTAATAAATTTTGACTATTATTGACTATTAATTTCACTAAAATAAATTGTTTAAAATTTTATTAACCTTCGTAAACTTCAGGCTTCAAAATTCCAACATATCCTAAGTTACGATAGCGACCTGCAAAGTCTAAACCGTAACCTACTACAAATTCATTAGGAACTTCAAATCCTACATAGTCAGGCTTAACTCCTTCAACACGACGTTCAGGTTTATCAAGTAAAGTACAAATCTTAACAGATTTTGCATTACGATGCTTAAATAGTTCAACTAAACGTTGTAATGTACGACCTGTATCGATAATGTCTTCAACGATTAAAACATCTCTTCCAGTTACAGATGTATCTAAGTCTTTAATAATTTTAACTTCACCAGATGATTCTGTTCCTTCTCCATAACTAGAAACGTCCATAAAATCTAATTCTAAATATGTATCGATTTCACGAATAATATCAGTTGTGAACATAACAGCACCCTTAAGAACACAAACTACTAATGGATTTTTACCTTCAAAATCCTTAGTAATTTGCTTTCCTAGTTTTTTAGTAACTTCAGCGATTTGTTCTTTACTGTATAAAACTTCTTTGATGTCGTTGTTCATAAGATTAACCTCTTTCTTACTTTTTTCTAAATACTAGTATGTAATGAATTTTAGCATTTTGTGGGGCCAGTGACAAATCAGTTTTTTTTGTTTCTAAAATCCAATACACTTCATTTTTATTTTTTGTAATTAGCCAACTCTTATTTCTCTGTTCACTTGGAATTTTTTTATCAATAAAAACTTTTTTAATTTTTTGATTTCCAAAGCTCATTTTTAGTGAATCACCCGGTTGTCTATGTCTAATTACCCAATTTTCATTATCTTCTACAACTAGAGTTTCATCTCCAGGCATTAGTTCTATTTCATTAATCTTAAATAAGCCTATCTTTTTCCCTTCTTCTAAGTTATGCCATTTATTCAATTTTAATTCAAAATTTTCTTCTAGATTTAAACTAGTAGTACTTTTAATTCTTATTCCTATTTCGAGATATTCATGATAGAATTCAAATTTTTCATTCAAATCAAACTTTGCTTGAGGTTTCTTCTCATCATTAAGCATCGCTAAAATTTGCTGTACCTGTGTTTCTTTGATTTCTAATCCTTTTACTTCTAAATATCGTTCAAGTAGAATACGTTGCCATAAGGGACTTTCTTTAACAAATTTATCATAGTCCAAAGTTTCTTCTTTAGAAATCTTATTCAGTTTCACATCAGCTACTTCTTGAATTGCTTGTAAATTATTTGTTAATTGCTGAGTATATTCTAATACATGCTTTAAAAATTCTGGATTTTCTGCTTTTAATACTGGAATTATATGATGTCGTAACCTATTTCTTTGGTAGTCATCGCTTTTATTAGTTTCATCCTCATAATATTTAATCCCTAATTGTTTAGCATAATCATAAATTTCTTTTTTATTAAAAATTAACATGGGACGAACTATTTGATAATCCTCTCTGAAAATGCGTACAGATTGAATTGCTTGTAATTGTTGAATATTCCCACCTCGAATTAATTTCATTAAAAAAGTTTCTGCTTGGTCATCTCCATGATGCGCCGTTACCAAGTACTCAATATTATTTTCTTTTAGGACTTTTTCAAAAAAGTTATATCTAACTTCTCTGGCTGCAGCTTCAATGCTTTGTACAGGATGTTCTTCTTTTTCCCACCTGTATACATATAAAGGAATATTTCGTGCAAAACAAAACTCTTTAATAAATTTTGTTTCTTCTTTGCTTTGCTCTCGTAATTGATGATCAATATAAGCGACATTAATTTCTACATTTAAAACTTTACTCAATTTCAACATTCCTGATAATAAGACCATAGAATCTACACCTGTAGAAACTGCAAGCAATACTTTTTTATTGGAAATTTTTAAATCCCTAAGTCGCTGTAATAATTGATTTTCAAATTTTTTTACATTCAACTTTATCACTCACTTCAAAAAATAAAAAGGCAAGAAGTAATTACCTCTTACCTTTTGTTGTATTAGCTGCGACGACCGCCACGACCGCCACGTTTTCCTTCTGTATTACGTTTCAAGGAAGTCAATCTATCTTCACTTTCCTTCAAAAATCCAGCTAATAAGGAATCGAAATCTTTCTTCTTTTCTTCATGCTTTGGCTTAAAAGAAGTATTATGATTTTTCTTTACTTTATCCCTATTATTGTGTTGTTCGTGATTATTGTTACGACGTTGGTTGTTTTGCTTTTGAGGTTTATCCACTGCTTTCTTGATGGAAAGACCGATCTTACCATCATCACTGACAGATAAAACTTTAACAGTAACTTCATCACCAACAGATAAGACTTCATGGATATCTTTAACAAAAGTATTGGATACTTCACTAATATGAACTAATCCTGTCTTCTTATCCCCTAAATCAACAAATGCACCAAAATCTGTAATTCCTGAAACTTTTCCGGAAAGTTTAGCTCCTACTTCAATCGACATAAAAATTGTCTTCCTCCTTGAAATTCTATACCTCTCAGTATATCACGCACTAAATATTATTAATACTACTAAATTAAACTTTTTTTAATTATTGTCCAATATTTTTTGTAACATCTGTTGGTAAGTTATAAATTATTTCGTTATCTTTAGAATAGGAGTACTTTTCTCGAATTAATTTTCTTAAATAATCTTCATCATTTAATTGCTTAATCTGCTCTTTCAAATCAGTATTTTTAGCTTTTACTTTTTCTAACTTCTTATTAGCTTCTTCCGTTTGAACATTAATATTTTGGGTTTGATAGTGCATTGTAATGAGTCTTATTCCAAACACTATTGTTAATAGTATAGTTAAAGAAATAATACTTACTCTAAACAATCGATAATGTTGATAGTGTTTAGCTTTTAAAGCAGCATTTTTACTTTTAGCTTGTTGCTTACGAAAATAATCATTATCCATAATAGTAATCTTTGATCTTTTCTTCACTGACTATCTAGCCCCTTCCATTCTTTATCCAAAACGATTTATATAGAAAAATCTTCCTTATATTCTTCAGAGATAACTTCAAACAATTCTTGTGCTTCTTTCTTCTTTGTTGTATCTCTAATATCATTAACTTTAACCGTTAATACTTTATTACCAAAGTTTATCACAATTTCATCGCCAACATTTACATTTGATGATGATTTAGCCACCTTGCCATTAATTGTAATTCTACCTTGACTTGAAATTTCTTTTGCTACTGTTCTTCTTTTAATAATGCGTGATATTTTCAAAAACTTATCTAATCTCATCAATGTCCTCCATTTAATTTGTCAATTATTTTTATAATCTTAATTCCACCTGGCATAGCCATATATTCTTCTTTTGTAAATAAATTAAACTTAATTGCTAAAATTCCAAAAATAAATACTCCCACAGGAATACATATTACTGAAATTATTCCGACATCTAATCTAGAACTTCCCAATAGGTATCCCAATAATATTGAAAGACCTTTTACTACTATCCCCATGATACATGAAATAAGTAATAATTTTAAGACATAACCATCACTTCTAAATAAAATCTCAAGCTTTATTGAACTAAAGAGAATAATGATAATTGCAGCTAATAATAAACTAGCTGTAGTAGCAATACTTGCTCCAATTATTCCAAATTTACCAATTAAGTAACTATTAAGAATATATTTAGTTAAGAAAGCTACCCCTAATCCAATTAGTAACACTCTATACTCATCAATACTTTGTAAAATAGAACTATAGCTATTGATTACTGTCATCAAAATTATGCCTAGTAAATATATTCCAATTACCAAGCTAAGTTCACTATCACCAAATAAAAGTTTATTAACTTCAGGCAATAAAGCTAATAATCCCACTGTAGTAGCACTAGCTATTCCTAAACTAATTCTCAAGATAGATGATGCCGTATTTTCAAAAGTAGTTTTTTCTTTCTTTTCAATTGCTGCTGTTAGAGAAGGTAAAAGCGTCGAAGAAAAACTTACTCCTATTACTAATCCCAATTGTATTAAAGGTTGAGCTCTATCGTAAATACCTTTTATATTGCTAGCTTTTATTGAAGATAGGCCATAAATCTCCAAATTATTCTTAATTGTGAAGGAATCTATTAATTGCAAAAGTACTATCAATGCAGTAAATAAACATATCATGATTCCTTCTGTCATTAGTCTCTTTACTAAATCTCGATATTTGATACTATGTTTGTGAGATTTTCTTGAAAAAAGCCTTATAAAAATACCTACAAAACATAGTAGTGCAACTAAACCTCCTAATGTTGAGCCAAACATCGCCCAAGCTCCCATTTTATAAATAGACCAATGATGTCTAACCGCATACCATGCAACCCCAATAATAACAATCACTCTTATTAGTTGCTCATACACTTGTGATACAGCAGTGGGCGTCATATTAAATATGCCTTGATAAAATCCTCTTCCTACTGATAAAAAAGGCATCAACAAAAACATCCAGGAAACACTCTTGATAATTACTTCCAGCTTTATATCTCCCATAGCTTCAGCAATTTGAGTTGATCCAAATTGTAGAAATAAAAAGCACAAGATAGCCAGTACAACTAAAACGTTGAATATCCTTTTTGAAATCTGGTATTTTGATTCTATATCATCTTGTTCAGCAATAATTTTTGAAATAAATACAGGAAATCCTGATAAAGAAAAAGTCATTCCAATTGCATAAATCGGATAAACTTGCTGATAAACGTAAAATCCTAAATTCCCTACCATATTTTCAAACGGAATTCGGTACATCGCACTTAAAATTTTAGCTATAAAAGAAGCCCCTGATAGGATTATTGCTCCCTTCATAACATTTCCAAAATTATTTTTCATTACCTTCACCTATGCTGATTTATCCATAGTAACATCCACCATTTTAGCTAATTCTTTGAGTAATTTCTTTAATTCTTCCAAAATTTGATTACTTTCCATGCCAGTTTGGATGTTTAACTTAATCTGAATTTTTTGGTTTTTATTTCCCAGAGTCGTACTAAATTTAGTTACCGATAATACTTTAAAAACATCCTTAATGTCTAATTTTCCATTTAACTTATCTGATAACTCAATTTCAATTGTTTTTTTATTCTGACTAACACTATCTACTAAAGCTGCATCAGCATACATTTTTAATAGGCCAACTTCTAATAAATTGTGTACTTCTATTGGATATTCACCAAATCTATCAATTAAATCATCTTGAACTTCTATATATTGATCTTCATTTTCAAATTGATGGATTCGTTTATAAATTTCAACCTTCTGTTTAGGATCAGTAATATAATCCGCTGGCAAATAAGCTTCTAAATCAAGATTAAGTTCAGCATCCGTTTTAACTTTAATCTCTTTACCACGTTTCTTGGCTACAGCATCATTTAACATCTGTGTATACAAATCATATCCAACAGAATCAATGAAACCATGTTGTTGCTTACCTAATAGATTTCCAGCTCCACGAATTGATAAATCTCTCATCGCAATTTTAAATCCTGAGCCCAACTCTGTGAAATCTTTAATAGCTTCCAGACGTTTTTCAGCGACCTCTGTTAACACTTTGTTAGGTTGATACATAAAGTAAGCATATGCAATGCGATTTGATCGTCCAACGCGTCCTCTTAATTGATACAACTGTGATAATCCCATTCTGTCCGCATTATCAACAAATAATGTATTCACGTTAGGAATATCAACACCAGTTTCAATAATTGTTGTTGTGACTAAGACGTCATACTCACCATCGATAAAATCTATCAAAATATTTTCTAGTTGCGTTTCGGTCATTCTTCCGTGAATATAAGCCACTTTAGCTTCAGGTACTAGACTTTCTAATTCACTAGCAACTTTTTCAATATCATCAACCCGATTATGCAGATAGAAAACTTGTCCCCCACGCTCTATTTCACGCTTAATTCCATCTACAATTACCCCATAATTTTTTTCAATAACATAAGTTTGTATTGGATAACGATTCATGGGTGCTGTTTCAATAACTGATAAATCACGTACACCTAACATAGACATATTTAACGTTCTTGGAATAGGTGTAGCTGTTAATGTTAAAACATCTACACTTGTCTTCAATTCTTTTAATCGTTCCTTATGTTTAACTCCAAAACGTTGTTCCTCATCAATAATTAATAACCCTAAATCTGCAAATTTTACATCTTTTGACAATAATCTATGCGTACCAACAACAATATCCAACTTGCCTGTTTCTAAATCTTCGATAGTTTCTTTAATTTCCTTGGCTGTATTAAATCTAGATAAAATACCAATCTCAACAGGGAAATTTTCAAAACGTTGTTCCATTGTTTCGTAATGTTGTTGAGCTAAAACTGTTGTTGGCGCCAAGAAAGCAACTTGTTTACCATCTTGAACCGCTTTAAAAGCCGCTCTTAACGCCACTTCTGTTTTACCATAACCAACATCACCAATTAATAATCGATCCATTGGCTTGGTCTTTTCCATATCTTGTTTAATTTCTTTAGCACTCCGCAGTTGATCTGGTGTTTCTGTATATGGAAATGCATCTTCGAACTCTTTTTGATAGCTATCATCAGGAGTAAATGCGTATCCCTTTTCAGCTTCACGTTTAGCATAAAGATCAACTAATTCATCAGCAATATCTTCAATTTTGTTAGCAACACGGCGTTTAGTTTTAGCCCACTCAGAACCACCTAATTTATTAACTCTAGGGGTTTTTGATTCTGAAGACACATATTTTTGTATCTTATCTAATTGAGATACCGGGATAAAAAGTTTCGCATCATCTTGATAGAGAATGGTCATATAATCATGATGATGTCCACCAACTTCTAAAGTTTGCATCCCCATATAGCGTCCAATCCCATGATTGACATGAACGACATAGTCACCCTTTTTCAACTCAGTATAACTTTTTAGTCGTTCTGCGTTATTCATAGTTAAACGTCTAGGTTGCTTTTTCTTCACGTTAGAAAATAATTCATTTTCGGTTAAAACAACGAGTTTATCCTTAGGAATTTCAAATCCTTCATTTAAGAAACCTTGGACCACTTGTGTAACTCCAACTTGAATTGCATTCTTATCTGTTATAATCGACTTAATTTCAAAATCATCTAATGTTTGAGAGACCTTTTCCAATCTTTCTCTATCATTAATCAAAAATACAACTGTTTGCTTTTGTTTTTCCCAACGTGAAACTTCAGTCTTCAAAAGTGGCATCTGTCCAAAGAACTTTTGAACAGCACGTGTCTTTATATCTACAAGTTGGGCAAACTTCATTCTGCCTAGTCCTTTTTGAAATAACGATAAGAAAATTCTAGGTTGTTTAATTTTCTTTTCTACACTTCTAAAATCATGACCTAATTTTAAATTATCAAATAAACTATTAGTACGTAGTCTATCTGTTAACCAATCAGCTTCAGAATATTCTAGGTTCTTTTGTTTCTCAGTCAAACGAGAATAGTCATCAAAGATTACTAACCCTTCATCACTCAAGTAATCAATTAAATTTGTACTTTCTGGATAAATATATTCAGCATATGGTAGATATTCAGCCTTTAAAAAACCATCTTTAAAATCAGCTAGCATTTTTTGAATATTTTCAGTTAGTTTTTCTTCTTTTGTATTCTTTAATTTTGAAAATTGCTTATTATATTCTTTTTTTATTTTTTCACTAGCCAACTCTAGAACTTCTTTACTAGCAATAAAGTCAGTAGCTGGAATGATAGTTACTTGCTCCACATTTTCAATACTTCTTTGATTTGCGATATCAAAAGTCCTCATTGAATCAATTTCAATATCAAAGAAATCTATTCTATACGGATTATCTGCATCTAAAGGAAAAATATCGACGATAGATCCTCGGATTGCAAAGTCTCCAGGTGCATTTACCATATTGGACCTAATATATCCCATTTCAAGTAATTTCTTCTCTAGTTCGGCTGGGTCAACTTCCTTGCCAATCTCTAATTGAATTTCATGTTGTTTCCAGTACTCCACACTAGGTAAAAAACGTCTTATCCCAGCTACTGTAGTAATTACAATTACTGGATTTTCTGAAGTTAATGCAGTTAAGGCGCTTACTCTTTGAGCTCTGTATTCTGGAGAACTAGTTGCCATTTCTGCAACTAACATATCTTCTACTGGAAATAATTCAATTCTTGTATCTTCTATTATATTCTCTAAATCACTTTGCAATTGTTGTGCATGATATAAATCACTTTCCACAATTAATTGTGGTACTTTCTTATCTTTTAATAGTTTAGCTATCATCAATGTCTTAGAAGAGCCTACCAATCCTGTCAACATATGTCGTCCATCAGTAGTTAAATTCTTTTCCCACTCTTTCAATTCCGAGACATTCAAAAAAGTATCTATTAATTCCATTAAATTAGATTCCTCACTTAACTAGTTAAATCTATTCATTGTATTCATAAAATCATCATTTTCTATCCAATCATCTAGAGCAGCAACAGCTCTAGTTAATCCATCATCTAATTTTGCTTCTTGTTCTTTAGTAAATCTAGATAATACCCAATCTACCACTGACATTTTTTGTGGATGATCAATTCCTACACGGACTCTCTTAAATTTTTCAGTCCCCACATGTGAAATAATAGACTTAATTCCATTGTGTCCACCAGCAGATCCTTTTTGTCGTAAACGTAAATGTCCAATTTCCAAATCCATATCATCATGGCAAATGATAATATCTTCAGTAGTTAGATTAAAATAATCCATCAATGGTCTAACAGCTCTACCAGATTCATTTATATAAGTTGTAGGTTTTATTACTATTATTTTTTCACCATTAATAAATAACTCTGATATCAATGAATCAAATTTTTCTTTGTTAAAATCTCCACCATGTTCTTCCACAAAACGCTCTACTACCATAAATCCAACATTATGTCTTGTACCTTCATACTTTTTTCCTATGTTACCTAAACCTACAATCATTTTCATTTTTTTATATCTTCCTTTCAATTTTAGCAAAATAAGTTTCATCATTTTCAAAGAATTTTTTATTTATACACGCAAAAAAGGCTGGCTAATTCATCATTACCCAGAAACCTATCACCAAATCTTTAGTCAAGTATAACATATTTTCTCTTAAATCTTAGAAAATTTGTTTGAAAATAATATCACATTTTATGAAAAACGTGTTATACTAGATTTGTAAAAAAAGCTTACTTATGAAAGGATGAAGAACTGTGTCAAAAACACAAAATCATCAAAAAGTTATTTTAGTCGGTGACGGTGCTGTTGGATCTAGCTATGCTTATGCTATGGCTTTACAAGGTACTGCCGAAGAATTTGGTATCGTAGACGTTGTTAAAGAACGTACAGAAGGTGACGCTCTTGACTTGTTCGATGCTACAGGTTTCACATTCCCTAAGAAGATCTATGCAGCAGAATACTCTGACTGCAAAGATGCAGATTTAGTTGTTATCACTGCTGGTGCTCCTCAAAAGCCAGGTGAAACTCGTTTAGATCTTGTAAACAAGAACTTGAAGATTTTATCTTCTATCGTAAAACCAGTTGTTGAATCTGGTTTCGACGGTATCTTCTTGGTTGCAGCTAACCCTGTAGATATCTTGACATATGCTACATGGAAATTCTCTGGATTCCCTAAAGAAAAAGTTATCGGTTCCGGTACTTCTTTAGATACAGCACGTTTACGTGTTGCTATGACTGAAATGACAGGCATCAAGGATCCTCGTTCTATGCATGCTTACATCATGGGTGAACATGGTGACTCTGAATTTGCTGCATACTCTGCTGCTACAATCGGTGGTCGTCCATTCTTAGATTGGGCAAAAGAACATGGTGTCTCCAAAGAAGATTTAGATAAGATGGAAGATGACGTTCGTAACAAAGCTTACGAAATCATCAACAAGAAAGGTGCTACATTCTACGGTGTTGCTGCTGCTCTTGCACGTATTTCTAAAGCTATTTTACGTGACGAAAATGCTGTATTACCAGTTTCTGCATACATGGAAGGTCAATATGGTTTAAACGATATCTTTATCGGTACTCCAGCCGTTGTTAACGGTACTGGTTTACATGAAGTTATCGAAGTACCTTTGAATGAAGAAGAAAGCAAGAAGATGACAGCATCTGCTGCTACTTTGAAGAAGGTTCTTACAGATGGCTTAAAGGCTCTTGAAGAAAACAAGTAATAAGAAAGCTAATTACAAGTTTCTAGAGATTGGATTATATCCAATCTCTTTTTTGTTCTAAGAATAATTCTTTGTTAAATTAAACACTTCACTTATAAAATAAGAATTTTTTCTTTATTTTCTCCTCTATCATTAATCTTATATCTATGTTATTATTAATTAGCATATTTTATATTTTAAGGAAGAATTACTAATGATATTAAAATCTTTAATCCAAACTAAGGACGAATTAGTTACAGTTCAAGAAGATATATCTCTAGCTGAAGCCCTAGATATTTTAGAAGATACCGGATTTCGTTGTGTCCCTATTCTCGATAAAACAGGTAAGATTTTTAGAGGTAACATCTACAAAATGCACATATATCGTCATAAATCTCGCGGTGGTGATATGACTCTGCCCGTCACTTATCTATTAAAAAATGCTACAAAATTCATCTCTATCAACGCTGCATTTTTTAATATATTTTTCACTATTAAGGATCTACCATACATTACAGTTTTAGATGAAAATAATTACTTTTTTGGTATCTTAACCCATAATCGTCTATTAAAAATGTTATCTCGTTCTTGGAATGTTGAGCTCGGAAGCTATGTCCTTACAGTTCTTTCAAAAGGTGAACGTGGTGATTTGGTAGATATTGCAAAAACTATTACCCAATATTCTGAAATAGCTAGCTGTATTTCTTTAGGGTTTCGTAAAAAAGATAATTTACATCGGACTTTATTCACTCTACCATCTGGAATTGAAGAAAAACGTCTAAACAGGATTGTTACTAAATTAAAGCGTAGAGGGTTCGAAATTGAAGAAATTGAAGATTTAAGTAAGATTTAAGTATTAAGTTGTCTACTTGATTACTTAATACTTTTTTTTATTTTTTGTCTTGTATTTTATTTTCATTTGTGTATAATTAACATTAAATTAAACATCGGTTATAAAACACTATGAAAAAGAAGAGTAACTTTATTAAATACTTCAGAGAATCTCTGGTTGGTGAAAAGAGATAGTTACTAATAAAGCGAATATCACTTTGAGTGCCATAATGAATTTTAGTAGTTATTGGTGGGTTAGCCCATTACAGCTATGTGTAGTTAAAAAACAGCTACATACCGAGTTTATGAGTGCGAATTCATAATGAATATAAGGTGGTATCACGCTAAGCGTCCTTTAGTCTCTACTAGACTAAAGGACGTTTTTATTTTATAACCAAATACTTTAGAGAAATGAGGCTTGAATTATGAAATTTACAGTTGTTGGTGCAGGTGCAATGGGACTTAGATATGGTGTATTACTTCAACAAGCAGGGAATGAAGTTGAATTTGTAGATGCTTGGGAACCACATGTTAATAAAATGAAAGAACAAGGTGGCGTTTATGTTACTAGAGATAAGGAAAATCGTCATTTAGTTCCTGTCAAAGTATATACCCCAGAAGAATATCATAATACAGACTCTGATGTTGTTATTTTCTTCCTAAAACAAATGCAACTTGGTGAAATGCTTGAAAGATGTTCCCATTTCTTTACAGACAAACAATATGCTTTGACTGGCATGAACGGTATGGGTCATATTGAAAAACTACTAAAATACTTTAAACCTGAAAAAGTTTTAGCAGGTACTGCCCTTGTTGCAACAATTCTAAAAGCACCTGGAGAAGTAGATTTCGTTGGTAAGCCTGGAGCTGGATCTATGAATTTAGCTAACTACACAGAGAAACCTGATGAAATGACACATAAAGTTGTAGCTGAATTAGAAAAAGCCAATATAAATCCTACTTTGACTACAAACTTCAGAGGTACTCTTATGGCTAAAGTTGTATTTAACTCAGTGGTCAATACGTTATGTACTTTATTTGAAATAACTATGGGAGAATATGCTAATTTCGAAAAGGCAGATGAACTATCCCGTGCATTAATTGACGAAGCTTATGACGTTTGTGAGCGCGATGGCGTAAAAATGCTACAAACTAGAGAAGAAGAATTAGCTACTGTCAACTATGTAAGTAAAGTTGCTAATCCACTTCATTATCCTTCAATGTATCAAGATATGAGTAAAAATCGCCCTACTGAAGTAGATTACATCAACGGATATTTAGTAAAACTTGGACGTAAACATAATTACGAAGCTAAAACACATGCCTTCTTAACAAACTTAGTTCATCTAGCAGAACATACTCGTCAAGAAAGATTACGTGAAAAATAATTAATAATTAAAAAAAGTGTATTTCAATCCAATTTCAACTCGGATAAGAGATACACTTTTTATATTATCTTATTTTACTCTTGCCAAGAAATACTTCTTCTTACCACGTCTAACGATTACAAATTTACCATCAAATTCTGCAGATGGATCAATTGTGAATTCTAAATCTTGAATTCTATCTCCGTTAATTCTAATTGCACCATTTGTTACGTCTTCACGAGCTTGACGCTTGGAACTTTCAATTCCAGTATCTACAAGCCATTCAACGATGTTCTTAGGTTCAGCAGTTACTTCTACACTTGGCATGTTCTTAAATCCTTGTTCAATTTCACTTGCTGTTAAGTCTTTAACTTCACCAGAGAATAATGCTGCAGAAATGTGTTCAGCTTCCTTAACTGCTTCTTTTCCGTGTACAAATTCTACAGTTTCTTCTGCTAATCTTCTTTGAGCTTCACGTTTTTCTGGTTGTGTCTTAACTTTTTTTTCTAAGTCAGCAATTTCTTCTTGAGATAGGAATGTAAAGTACTTCAAGTATTTAATAACATCTCTATCATCTTGGTTTAACCAGAATTGGTAGAATTCATAAGGTGTTGTCTTTTCAGGATCCAACCATACTGCTCCACCAGCTGTTTTACCAAATTTAGTTCCATCAGCTTTTAACATTAATGGGATAGTCAATGCATAAGCTTCAGCCTCGCTACCTTCCATCTTATGAATTAAATCTATACCAGATGTAATATTTCCCCATTGATCAGCTCCACCAATTTGAAGTTGAACATCATTATTCTTCCATAAATGATGGAAGTCAATAGATTGAAGAATTTGGTATGTAAATTCAGTAAATGAAATACCTACTTCTAAACGACTTGCAACAACTTCTTTATTAAGCATTGTATTTACATTAAATAACTTACCATAGTCACGTAAGAAACCTAATAAATCAATTTTAGAAAGCCAATCACGGTTGTTCACAATTGTGATATTATCCTTTCCAAACAAATGCTTCATTTGCTTAGTTAAAGCTTCTTCATTATGGTGAACTTGTTCCATTGTTTGTAGTACACGTTCGGATTTTTTACCTGAAGGATCACCAATTGAACCTGTACCCCCACCAATGATGATATGTGCTCGATGTCCAGCTTCTTGGAATCTCTTTAACATCATAAATGGAATTAAATGACCGATATGAAGGCTATCTCCAGTTGGATCGACCCCACAGTATAAACCTACTGACTTTTTATCTAATAATTTTCTTAACCCTTCTTCATCAGAAACTTGGTTAATCGCACCACGCCATGCTAATTCATCTAAAATATTCATTAGATACACTCCATTCTTTTGATAATAAAAAAGTCCCTAACGTTAATAATAACATTAGGGACGAAAAATCATTTCCGCGTTACCACCCAGATTGCTTAAAAAGCCACTCTGTCATCTTTATCGGAATGACCCGGACAAGCTCCATAGTGTAATTCGATTGATAGTTTATCTTGATTCACAGCACCATCAAGTCTCTTAAAAATTGACTATCAAATCTACTAATCTACTTCATCGCTTTAATATGTCATTAATAATATGATAACTTTCATATAAAGTCAATAGCTAATCAGCTATCTTAGCTTGGCATTCTGGACATAATCCATAGACCTCATATTGACTATTAAAGACTTTAAAGCCTGTTTTCTCAGCCGCATCTTTTTCTAATTTTACATATTCATCATTAGGTACATCGATAATTTTATTACAGTTTACACAAATAACGTGATAGTGTGGTTCTGCAAAATAATCATATCGCATATGTCCTTCGTTGTCTGGCGTTACTTCAATAATTAACTTTCTGTCCATAAATAACTCTAATGTATTATAAACAGTTGCCAAACTTACGCTAAAGCCATTTTCCTTAACATATGAATAGATCATTTCAATTGAAGGATGCTCCTTAGATGACATTAAGTATGCTAAAATTACTTGTCTTTGTGGAGTATTCTTAATATGACGCTTCTTTAATTTTTCTGCAGCCATCATTAATTGTTCCTGGTTATTCATACGGTTTCCTCCTCCACTTTATAACTTTTATAAACTAATTTCTCTAACATTATTATGATACAAAAATCAAATTATGTCTAGCAATATATTGTATTAAATTTTTAATAACTATTTAAAATATCTTGCACTTTTAATATCAATGTTTTTAATATATCCGCCACTACACCAGGTAAAAGACGGTTTAAATTTCCTAGCCAAAAAAGACGTACTTCCATTAGTAATAAGCACAACATGAAACCCATCACTAAATATTCACTTAATTGACCAGTTTTATAAAATGCAAATTTTCCACCAAATGACGAACCTGATTTTGTAAAAGGATATAACCACTTAACGCCTCTTTGAGAAAAACTATCCTCTAACAAATGAAGTAAATATCCTAACATTAACCAAAACACAATATTTTCAATCCTATCAGTCAAATATTGTTTTTGGATAAATTTGACTATTATACCTATCAAGATAAATCCTAGCAAAGAATGTGTAATACCGCGATGACCAAAAGCTTTATTAGTTACACCACTTACCATTTTATGCCTCTTTCCAAGATAAGAACTTGGATGATCAATATCTGGTAATAAACTTCCTACTGCTAATACTCCAACATTTACGAGTGTTAATTCATTTGTCAACGACATCAAGGGTAATCCTAATGCTAAAGTTGTTGTAATATGAGTCTTCGCCTGCATTATTATTCCTCTTTAATGTACTTTTATTTAGAAATCCTTTCTATAACTTATCTTACTTTTTCCATAATTGCTAGATATTTTTACTTGGAATGGTATTTGTTCTTGCAATTCTTTAACATGACTGATAATCCCTATCATTCTATTTTTTCCTTCAATCGTCTGCAAGGCTTCCAATGCTATCTGTAATGCATCGCTATCCAAGGAACCAAATCCTTCGTCTACAAATAAAGCATCCACAAATATTCCACCAGCATTAGCTTGGATAACCTCACCTAAAGCTAGTGCTAGAGCTAAAGCAGCAATAAAACTTTCACCACCTGATAAAGTTTGAACTGGTCTAACTTTCCCAGCGTTATCATCGTATATATTAATCTCTAATCCTGTATTACTACTATAACTACCTTTTTCATCTTTTATTTGGAAACTATATCTTCCTTGAGTTAATTCTTTCAAACGTCCATTAGCAACATTTAACACTCTTTGAAGGTACATTTGTAGCACATATCTTTCCAAACTCAACTTAGTAGCACTTTTACCAGTCATTACATCTGATAATTGTTTCCATTCTGCCATTAACTTATAATTTCCTTTTTGTTCTTGCAGTAATTGTTCTACTTCTTGCTTTATTTTTTGTATATGGTTAATTTCCGTTGTAATATCACTAAATTCTGCTTGGAATGTTAGAAGTTCTTTTCTTTTATCAGCAATCACACTATTACGTTCAACTAAATTTGGCATTTCTCTATTATTAATTGTTTTGTCCAATTCCGATATTTTTGTTTTTACTATTAATATTTGTTTTTCATAACTATTAATTTCATTATTAATAGAATCTAATCGTGCTAGATCCTTAGCTAAGGAAGCTATTTCTTCTAAATTAATCTCACTATTTTCTATTAATGTAGTTATTTCTTTATTAATTTTACTTAACCCTTTTTTCTTACTTTCTAATTCTTGGTCATTGCTATCAATATCAGCTTGAACTTTAATTAATTCTGCTTTAGTATCTTGAAGTTCTTTAGTAATTTTATCCTTACTTGCTTGATAATCTTCCACTCTATTTTTAGCATCTGTAATATATTCTTCAACCTGTTTTACATCATTAAATTCAGGATTCAACTGCTTTTTTTGTTCTTGTAAAGTAGTTTCAGTTATTTTTAGGCGATAATATACATCGTCATATTGTTCTTTTAATTTATCTTTTTCTTTCTCTAAATTAGCTATTTCATTTTTTATTAATTGACTGTCACCTTTTAACTTTTCTCTCAAGCTAACTTTATTTTCAAGATCTTTTGCTTTTTTCTGATACTCATCATTTTTAATCTGAAATATTTCTTTTAGTTCTAGCAAAGATTGGCTTTCCTCTAGTTCAAAATCAAGTAATATTTTATCTATGCTTTCTTTTTTATTTTGTTCTAATTCTGTTATTTCATCTGTTATAGATGTTAGTCTTAACTTAAATTCTTTTGCTTTAGATCTTTCAACTTCAGCTTTCTTATTCGCTAATTTTACATCTTTCTCAGTTACTTGTTCCAATTCATCTATTTCAGCTGGTAATGGATGTTCTTTGGATCCGCATACTGGACAAGGTTCTCCCGGTGCTAATTGTTTAGCAAGAAAGTAAATTTGATTTTTTATCCACAAAGTATTTAACTTTTCTTCAGTATCTGTACTTTCTTGTACTAATTCTTCCTGTTCTTGATACTTCTTTTCTAATTTTTCTTTTTGTAATTTCTTTGATTCAATCTCACTATCTAAATGATCTACTAAATCTATTTTTTCGCTCAGTCTAGTTAATTTATTATTCTCATTAACCAACTCAACTTGTTTCTCATCTAAATTTTCTAACTTAGCTAGTTCTTTTCCTAAATCATCATAGCTTACTTTTTGTTTTTCTAGTTCTTTTACTGACTTATCAAGGTTATTTTTAGTATCTTGATGATTCTTAGTTAATTCACTCATTTTTTCTTGATTTACTTTTACATCTTGATAAACTGGTAATTTTACTTCTAATGTTGAAATCTTATTTTTTAGATCCTCAATATTTTCTTGTTGCTTTTCTAATTCTTGGGCTTCTATTTTTGCAGATTCATGTTTTTGAATTAAAAATTTACTTTCTTGATTTAGTAATACCAATTTGTCACTTTTTTCTTTTATCTGTAATTCTAAATCAGTTTTATTGTTAAATATTTGTTGATTTTTTTGATACCAAGCCAATTTATAAGCGTAAATTTTCTTTAATTCAATCTTATCTTGATTATTTTCTAGAGATTGTAGTTTATGTATATAGTCTTCTTTTTGCTTAATACTATCTGCTAATACTTTTTCATTTTGATAGGTTTCAACTAAGTTATCAAGTTGCTTTTGACTAATAGTTATATCGTTATTTACTTTTTCTTGTTTTTTCTTTTTTTCTTCAATTTGGTTATTAACTTTAACTATCCATTCTTCATCATTTGTTTCATCATTATCTTCAATTTCTACTTGTTGTCGGATTGTTTGTATTTGTGTAGTTAACTTTTCATTTTCACTTTCAATGATTTTTGCTTGTTCTTGGATTTTCTCAGTCCATTTTTGATATAGACTCGTTCCAAATAATTTTCTTAATATCTTTTCCCTATCAGCACTATTAGCATTTAAGAAATTTCTGAATTTCCCCTGTGGTAATAAAACAATTTGTGTAAACTGCTGTGCATCCAAGCCGATTAAGTCACGTAAAAATTTATCTGCCTGATTTTTTTTAGTAATTTCAATATTTTCTTGTTCTTTATTGATGTATTTTACTTTTACAGAAGCCTCAACATCTCTAGTTCCATTCCCTCTCTTTTTAGCTAAATTCATTTTGGGGCTACGAATAACTGTGTACTTTATTCCATTATGCTCAAATACAAATGTCACTTCAGTTGCATCATTAGGTGTAGCAAAATCAGATCTCATCTGCTTAGCGTCTCTTTCATCGCCAGAAGTATGATCGAATAAAGCAAAACTCATAGCATCAAAAATGGTTGTTTTCCCACTACCCGTTTTTCCACTGATTAAAAATAAAGATGTATTATCAAACTCTGTAAAATTCATGGTTTCATCAATATATGGTCCAAAGTACTTCATTCTTAACTTTAATGGTTTCATTTTTTATTCACATCCTTTAATGCATTTTTTACCCATTTTTGCTGATTTGAAGTTAATTTCTCACCTGTAACTTCAGTAAAAAAGTCACTAACTAATTTCATGGGATCAGTTAAATCCCTTTCTTTATTCTCTTCTGCTTTCAGCTCTTGAATTTCACCAACACGTCTCAATTCTAAGATCTTAGGATAGTAATTTCTTAATTTATTAATCACATCTGGAATGACCTTAGTGTCAGTCAATCTAATAGCATAATAGTCTTCCTTGGAATACTTTTCATATACCGATGGAGAAATTAAATTGTTAAATGAATCTTCTAATACATTTATTTCATGAACTGGAACTAATGGAACGAATTTAGGTGATATTTTTTCAGTATCTACAATCCAAACACCCTTTTGCGATGTCGCTTCTGACACTGAAAATTTTACAGGTGACCCACTATATTTTATAATCTCTGCTTGACTTGCTCTTGCATCATGTAAATGTCCTAACGCAACATAGTCAAAATCATTCAAATAAGAAGTTGGAATAGCGTCTAAACCACCGACCATAACATTAGTCTCAGAATCAGTTTGTGTACTTCCAGCAGCAAAAAAATGTGCAACCAACACATGTTTCATGTTAGGCTTAAACTTTTCTTTTATTTTTTCTACAATAAGTTGCATCGCTTCTTGAACATTTTTCAAATCTTGCCTGTCAAAATAATTTCTTACCTCTTGTGGTTCAAAATATGGTAAGAGAAAAAATTGTGTTTCTTCTATTTCTACTGGTTCAAATGCTCCAGAAATTTTTGTATTTAAAAATAAGTTTGTAGCTTTAAACCATTCACTACCAGTATTTAATCTTGTTGCTGAATCATGGTTCCCACTTACAATTAATAAAGGATGCTTATCAACTAGATTTAGCCTCTTTAATTTTTCGTTTACACTTTTTACCGCTTCTTCACTTGGTAATGATCTATCATATAAATCACCAGCTATAATAATTGCATCAACCTTTTCTTCTTCTGCAATTCTTTCAATTTGTTTAAAAGCGTCATCTTCTTCATATTTCAAGTCAAAATTGTGTAGTTTTTTTCCTATATGCCAGTCTGCAGTATGTAAGAATTTCATATTACCCCTCCGAACATAAGTTTTATATTAATTTTACCATATTATAGTGGTAATAAAAAAAGTAGTAGTTAATTTAATTTTTTTACACACTACTTTTAATCCTAAAAAATCTCTTTAATTTTTCTCGTAACAGCTTCTTATATTAAGTAATATCTTCGTAAAATAACCAAAGTTTTATCAATTTTTCGATTTTTATGAATAATTTCTGGATATTTTTTACTTTTTTTGTTACATTTTTCAGTACTTTATATTTTTTTGTAATTCCCATTATATCAACATTTAGATCATTAAATAGTCTAAAATATTACAAAATATTACATAATTACCGAAAAAAGTAATTTATATGCTATATGCCTGTTATATTATTTTTTTATACTTATAAGCGTTGATACATAGGAGAACTTATTCAAGTTATTAAGCTATGTATATTATTCTAAGATTTAGGTTTTAAATAAGAATTTTTTACAGGAGTGAATATTTTATATGAAAAAAACAGCAGTTATCGCATCAGCCGCAGCATTAACAGGTGTCTTTGCTTCCGCAGCAGTTGCAAACGCAGATACAGTTACAGTTAAATCCGGTGATACAGTTTCAAAGCTTGCTAAAGATTACAACACAACTGTTGACGCTATTGTTAACACAAACAAATTATCAAATGCTAACTTAATCTTTGTTGGTCAAAAACTTGAAATTGGTGAAGCTACTCAAGCTGATAACAACCAACAAGCAGCTCAAAGTCAACAAAGTCAACAAGTTGCTCCAGCTGCAAGTTCACAACAAGCTACTACAAACTACAATACAAATTCTAATTACACATCCAATGTTTCTGGTAACGAACAAGCTGCTAAGGAATGGATTGCTGCTCGTGAATCTGGTGGCAATTATGGCGCTCGTAATGGTCAATACATTGGTAGATATCAATTATCTGCTTCTTACTTAGGTGGAGATTACTCCCCTGCTAACCAAGAACGTGTTGCAGATCAATACGTAGCTAGTCGTTATGGTTCTTGGTCAGCTGCTCAATCTCACTGGTTATCTAACGGCTGGTACTAAGATTTAGCCACAATTACTATATTGAAATTAATTTTTAAGTCTCAATCCTCTTAGATTGGGACTTTTTATTTTGCCAAAAATCAGCATAATAAAAAGGCATCAACATTTATTCCAATGTCGACGCCTAAGGAGATTCTTATAATAAATTTAGATTGGCTAATTGATTTTAATTAAACTTCTACGCCATATTCTTCAAAATATGCAGTTAAAGGTTTTAATTCAGCACCATCATAACTTGCGAAGAAATCTTCTACTGTCTTTTCAGCATGTGTTGCTTGATAAGCAGCAGAAATTGTTTCAACAAATTTACCATCTTCAACATGTAATTCTAGTTCTTCTACCGGAATTCCACGCTTATCAGTAATCTTAGCATCAATTAATACTGGACGACCAGCCTTTGTAGTAGCTAATGCTTCGTCAAATGCTGCAGGAAGTTCTTCAAGAGTCTTCACTGTAATTCCCTTTACTCCCATTCCTTCTGCAATTTTAGCATAGTCAGCATCTACTAAATCAATACCAGAATGATTCATTTCAAAAATATCATCTTGTTCTGATTTGATAAAGTTTAGTGTTTGGTTAGAAGTTACAATGTTGATCACTGGCAAATTGTATTTAACTTCAGTCAATAAGTCTTGCATAACCATTGAGAAAGCTCCGTCACCAGAAATATTGAATACTTGGCGATCTGGATAAGCTAATTGACCAGCAATAGCTGCAGGTACTCCGTATCCCATAGTTGCAAATAATGCAGAAATTGTCCACTTTTTATCGCCTTTAAAGTCTAAGAAACGGAAACTGTTAATAATATTATCACCAGTATCAATACCAAAAACAGCATTTTCTTCAGCAATTCGATTAATTTCACGGTACACTTGTTCAAATGAAAGTGGACCTTCTTCTTTATGCATTAATTTGTTAAGATATTCTTTCCAGTCTTTCATAGCTGCAACACTTGCTTTAAAGAATGCACTTTCTGGAGCAGTTTCACTTCTTTCTAAAGCTTTTGCCAAGAATTCTCCTGAATCTGACCAAATTCCTAGATCTAAGAAATGATGTCTACCAAAATGGGATCTGTCATTATCAATTTGTACAAACTTAAAGTCATGTGTACGATATACCAAGTTAGCAAATGGGAAATCTGCACCTAAAGCAATTACTAAATCTGCTGTTGCAAATGCTTCATCTGCAGCTTTAGAAGCAGCACGGTTTAATGTACCTAAATTACCTTCATAGTCATCAGGAACAGAACCTTTTGCTAAACCTGTAATTGTTACTGGAATTTGTAATTTTCTAGATAACTCTATTAACTTATCAGCATTTTCTTTAATACCTGAACCCACATGGAAAATAGGACGTTTAGCATTCTTAACTAATTCTAAGAACTTGTCAACTTCTTCATCTGTTGGTGCTGGTTTAGGTTCAGCTTTATCTAGAATTGTAGTAGATGCATAGTCTACATCTGGAATTTCTACATATCCAAAATCGTTAGGAATTACAACTACTGCTACACCTTTATTCTTATAAGCTTCACGAATTGCTTTATCAACAACATAAGGTAAACTTTCCGGTGTCATTACAATACGATCATATACTGCTACATCTTGAAACATTGGAACTTCAGGAAATTCTTGGAAATAATCATAGTTCATATTAGTATGAGGAACTTGTCCTACTAATGCTAAAACAGGTGCATGATCTTCCTTAGCATCATAAAGTCCATTTAATAAATTAACTGCACCAGGTCCAGCAGAACCAAAAGTTACACCTATTTGTCCTGTTAATTTTGCGTGAGCAGCTGCAGCTAAAGCACCTACTTGTTCATGTCTAACTTGAACATAATTGATATTTTCTTTTTCAATATCTAGCGCTTTCATTGTTGAGTTAAAAGAACCTCCTGGATAACCATAAACATCCTTAACTCCCCATGCTTCTAAAACTTTTAACATAGCAACACTTGCTGCAATTTTCTTTTCAGTCATAAATAGAACCTCCATAAAACAAATCTAAATTATACATTGCAAACGTTTTCTTTTCGATTACGTTTTATAGTGTACTACTTACTTACTTTTAGTTCAAGTGTTTTGTGCAACTTTTTTTATTTTATTTTATATTCATTAGGATCAGCATCTAAAGGTTCATATTCATCCATTTGACTATCGCGGTAATCCCACCATTCATTTTCATATCCTACAAATCCTGCTTCAAGCATCGCATCATTTAGGATTTTATAATTTTTCTCTTGTTCAGGGGTTTTTGGTGCTTTTCTAGCAGCCATTTCAGAGAAATCATCAAATCCAGTTTGCATCTCTACTTCATTTCCTAAATTATCAGTTAAAGTTAAGTCAAATGTAACACCTTTTTGATGGCTGAAATTTGGATTAGGTTCAGCCACAAACTTAGGATCAGGATAAACTTCAAATAATTTTTTCTGAGATTTTACAGGACGATAAGCATCCCATACTTTCAATCTATATCCTTGTTTCTTTACAATTGCACTTGCTTCAGCTAGTTTGTATGCGGTTCCGGTTCTGGCTATAGCAGTAGTAAAATCATAAATTACTTTGCCTGTAAAATTATCTTCTGTCGCATATTTTAGATCAACAATAATATCTGGATCTAATTTCTGAATATTAGTAAATCCTGTTAATTTTTTATCCATCTAAATCACCTCTGTCTTAAATTATAACTTATAGATCTATTATTTTCTCTTCCTACTTTTTAACTTATAAATCATTTTAAAGTTGACACCGTGTCACTTTTGGTGTATGATAATTTTTGTAAGGTTGACACCGTGTCACTAATTAATTTAAATCAAAGGAATGATAATTTATGCCTTCATCTACATTTGAACATTTATCTGAAAAAAAGAAAAATACAATTATTCTCGCCTTACTCCATGAATTTTCAAAAGTATCTTTGAGTAAAGCTCAGGTTGCTCCAATTGTTAAAGAAGCTGAGATCGCACGTGGTGCCTTTTATAAATATTTTTCTGATTTAACTGATGCATATATTTTTCTTTATAAGTTAGCAATGAAAGACATCCATACTCCCTTTATTTCTAAGGGCGATCAAACAGCCAATGCTTACGTTCAGCAAACTCGTGATTTTTTGACCAATACTCAAAAAAGTAAATATTATGACTTAATAAGGATGCATATCTTATATAACGAACATCATATTCCTTCAAAACCAATGTCTCCTGACGTTTCCCCTTTAGTTTGGGCAGTTGCTGAGTTATGTCATGCAACAATTAGAGAAAGTATGAGTTCTCCTGATAAACAAGATAAATATCTGGAACAACTTTACGTAGTTTTGACAAAGCTTTTGGAAAATTGAAAGGAATGATATTGTATGTTTCTCGCTTTAAAAGAAATCAAACATGAAAAGTTACGTTATGGTTTAATCATTGCCATGATCGCCCTGATTAGTTATTTAATCTTTATCCTAACAAGTCTTGCATTAGGTCTTGCTCAAGAAAATACTGCTGCTATTGATGGTTGGAAAATAAAGAGTGTTGTCCTTAATAAAGATTCTGATACTAATTTACGTCAATCGCTATTAACTACCGAACAAGTAAATAAACTGACAAAGAACAAAAATAATGCCGTTATTGCTGAGGCTACAGTTGTTGCTAAAGCTACTGATAAAGAAAAGCAATCTGCTTCTTTTATCGGATTAGAGAAAGAACAATTTATTAATCGTGACTTAAAAATAAGTAGTGGTAGAAAATTTACTAATAATCATGAAGTTGTGATTGACGATTCTTTTAAACAAAAAGGATATAAATTAGGAGATTATCTAACCTTAAATTCAGATAGTACTAAATATAAAATTGTTGGATTCACTCATAATGCTAAAATTAATATTTCACCTATTATTTATGGAACTACTACAACATGGCAAAATTTGCGTGGTATGGGATCTAATTTCGGTGGAAGTGCTATTGTTTCTAAAAAAAATTCAATCAAAAATACCGATACTTCGTTAAAAATTTATACGGTTGAAGAAGTTATTAATAAGTTACCAGGATATTCTGCTCAGAATTCAACTTTTATCTTTATGATTGGATTTTTGATGATCATTTCCCTAATTATCATTGCAGTATTCCTTTATATAATCACGATTCAAAAGATTGGTAACTATGCTGTTCTCAGAGCTCAAGGTAGTCCTGCTAAACTTTTAGTTAATGCTACTTTTTCTCAGTCACTAATCCTAACTATTATTGGTCTTGGAATTAGTATCTTTTTAACTATCGGAACGTCATTTTCAATTCCAAATACTGTTCCTATGTCCTTTAACCTAACTTTTATGTTTGTCGTCTCGTTAGGATTAATTTTAATGGCAATTCTTGGTTCACTAATTCCTATCAGAATTGTTCTTAAAGTAGATCCTGTTTCTGTTATTGGAGGATAAAAAATGTCTGTTATTGAATTAAAAAATATTAATAAGTATTTCGGTAAAGGTACTGCTCAAGTACATGTCCTACGTGATTTAAATTTTACTGCTGAAAAAGGAAAGCTCATTTTAATCCTAGGTCCATCTGGTTCTGGCAAAAGTACCTTTTTAACGATTGCTGGTGGGCTTCAATCTGCAGATTCTGGACAAGTAATGATTAATGATAAAGATATTAGTGTTTTTTCTGCTAAAGAACGTGATAATTTACGACTAAATCAAATTGGCTTTATTTTACAAGCTTATAACTTAGTTCCTTACTTAACTGTCGCTGAACAATTTACTTTAGTTGATAAGATTAAAAAAGTAAATAATCTTTCTAAAGAGGCATTAAATCAATTATTAGTTAAACTAGGTATCGATAATTTGATTAATAAATATCCAGATCAACTATCTGGTGGTCAAAAACAAAGAGTGGCCATTGCTCGAGCCTTATATACCAACCCTGAAATTATCTTAGCTGATGAACCAACAGCTGCTTTAGATAGTGTAAAAGTTAAAGAAGTTGGTAGTTTACTGGCCAATCTAGCCCATGACCAGAATAAAGCAATTCTTGTCGTCACACATGATGTTAGATTAGAAAAATTTGCCGATGAAATTTACCAATTAGATGATGGAAATTTAATAAGATCTAAATAATATAATATTAGGCGCAACAATTCATTTCATTTGTTGCGTTTCTTTTTGTGGTGCTATACTTAAATGTATATTTTATCTAGAGAGATAGGAGATCCGTGATGAATTTAAATGATACTATTAAAACACAACTTAATCATCGCTCTATTAGACATTTCAAGAATCAACAACTTGATAAAGAAACCTTAAATACTCTTTATGAAGTTGCAAATCATACTGCAAGTAGCCAGTTTCTTCAACAATTCTCTATTATTCATGTTACAGACAAGAACAAACGCACTAAGTTAGCCGAAATTTGTAACCAACCACCAGTATCTGAAAATGGTGAACTTTTTATCTTCTTAATCGATCTACATCGCAATGTAAAATTGCGCCAAGAAGCTAACCTTGATGATGGTCGCTTGCATACAATGGATTTGTACCTTCAAGGCTTATCTGATGCTACTTTAGCTGTTCAAAACATGTACCTTGCAGCTGAAAGTTTAGGCCTAGGAGGCGTAATTCTAGGTAGCATTCGCAATGATATTCGTGCTGTTAATGAATTATTCAATCTCCCTGATATGGTAATTCCTGCCTTAGGTTTGCAAATAGGTATCCCTGATGAAGAAATTCAGCAAAAGCCTCGTTTACCATTATCATTCAAAGTCTTTGAAAATGAATATCAGGATAATCTGTCTACACAAGACTATGAAGATTACGATAAAGAAGTTGAACATTACTATTTAAGTCGCACCTCTAACCCACGTAAAGAGAATTTCACTCAACAAATTATTGGCAAAAATAGCAATCTTAATCGAAAAGTTACCAAACGTGATGAAGTTCTCGAATTAACACATTCTAAAGGTATGCTTTGGAATTAAAAAATTCCTGAGACCTGATTGGCTTACATTTCCAATCAAGTACTCAGGAATTTTTTTATAACATTTCATACAATTCTGGATTTACCCTGTCCATTAATGGTGTTAATTCTTTAACAGCGAATATATCTAATCTATGCATCGCTCTAGAACAAATTGTATAAACTAATTGTCTTTCACTTTCATCATGATAATTATTTCTATTAGCATTCCACATTATTACAGCATCAAATTCTAGTCCTTTTGCTAAAAATGCTGGCACCACAATTGTTCCTGGAACTAAGCGCTGGTTTTCAGTCTTAATTAAAGTAACTTGAGCACCTTTTTGCTTTAATTCCTCTGTCAACTTCTCACATTCAGCTAATGTTTTACCAATAATTGCAGTAGTCATCTTTTCTGCATCATTTCTGTGCAACTGCATAACTACATCATTTATCAGTTTTTCCTCATCATTATCAATTGTAATAGTTGGTAACGGTCCCTTACGAGCAAAAGATGTAACTTTTTCTCCATTCACTAATACTTCTTTAGTAAAATCTGTTATTTGTTGAGTTGAACGATATGATTGCGTCAATTGGATAACTTTTGTTCTATCTTTATCAAACATTGTTCCTAATTCGTCCAACAATGTATGGCTATTTTCCTTGGTAAAAATAGCTTGATTTAAATCACCTAACATTGTAAATTTAGCACGTGGAAAACCAAATTTTAGATATGCTAATTGATATGCTGTATAATCTTGAATTTCATCAATAAATACATGCTTAATATCTACTTCGCCACGTTTTCCCGTAATCAAATCATACAAATACAGGTAAATAGTTACATCAGCTATTGTTAATTTATGATTTTTCAAACGACTGATTGTCATATCGACATCATCATTCCACTGTTCTAAAGTTAAATCAAATTTTGCTAAATCAACTAGTTCTGGAATATTACGCATAAAATGAACAAATTGTTTATTAATACTCAAAAATCTATTACGTACAATCGCTCTTTGAACTGGGCGTAATTGCTTCATAACATAACTGCGAGCTAAGAATTTTAGCTCTTGATCACCATTAACAAAATTACGTGGCTCATCACCATATAATTCATTGAGCTCTTCTCTACTTAAATCTTGTATTTGTTTTTGAACACTATCTTGCTTAGCAAGTTCTCCTACCTTACTATTCAGAATTTTAATAAGTTTTTCTTTAGTAGCAGACAAACGATTACGTAGATTGTAATTACTATTAAAACTATAGTAAATTTTCTTTATATCTTTTTTAGAGAAGAAGATTTCTCCATTATATTTTATATCTCTAAATCTCATTCCAGCAGTATTTAAATAATCACTATAATTAGTTGTCGCATTAAACATTGTTAAGCTACTTTTTAAAGCTGAAATTTTTCTTCTTAATGGCTGATTATCTTCATCAAATCTTTCTTGTAACGTCTCTACATGTATCTTAGGTAGACGACGTTGTGAATATTGATAGTAAGTCATTTGAACCATATTTTGTTCCCCTAATTCTGGTAGAACTTGATCAATATAGTCATTAAATAACTGGTTTGGTGAAAATAATACCACTTGACTCGAGCTCAAATTTCCACGATAACGATACAATAGATATGCTACTCTTTGTAATACAGCAGATGTTTTACCTGAACCTGCAGCACCTTGAACAAATAGCAAGTCAGACTTAGTATCTCTGATAATCTTATTTTGTTCTTTTTGAATCGTAGTAACAATGCTCTTCATCTTAATGTCAGAAGATTCGTCTAGAACTTCCAATAACATTTGATCCCCAACAGTTTCATCAGTGTCAAATAAAGTTATGATCTTGCCATCTTCTACCATAAACTGTCTTTTTAGAGTTAATACTGCTGTTTGTGGGCCATCAGGTGTATCATATGTTACTTCTCCTAATTTACCATCATAGTAAATACTAGAAATTGGAGCACGCCAATCATAAATCATAAAATGGTCTGGGGTATCCGCAAACGAACCTAATCCTATATAAATAGATTCCTGCTTACCATCATTCTCAGTGAAATCTATTCTAGCAAAGTACGGCTTTTTCTCTAACTTTTCAAGAACTTCTAATCTCTGTGTTGCATGTTGCCAACTATTTTCGCGTTCTTGTAAAAGTTGTTGCTGTTGTCTTACAGTTAGACCAGTTTCCATAATTCCAGCATAGGAGCCTGTTTTAATTCTGACATTATTTTTAAAATCATCCATAATGTCTTTTCTATCTTGTTCAACCTTATTAATCTCAGATTGATGTCTCTTTTCAGCTTGCTTTATTTTAGCAACAACATCATCCATATGTTTTTGTTCTAATTCTTTTTCAGTAAGAGCCATTTTTAACAACCCCTTTCAAATTATCAAAAAACTCGTCATACTATTGTATCATTTTTAACTGTTTATAACAAATTTTAAATATTTTTTATAACTATTATCCTTTATTTAATTTATAAAAAAGTAAAAATCATTTAATTTAACCTACAAATAAATCACTCGAGCCTGTATAATAATGTATTGTAATAATACGAATACAGTGTTGAAGGCTAGGATGAATAATTTAATTCATTCTAGCCTTTATGTTATACTTGTATAGAAAAAATTTAAGATTAGAAGGTATTACTATGTCAGTTTCATTTTTAATTGTTACACTGGCAGCTTTTATCACACCTATGGTTTTAGCAAGATTCAAAGTATCTTTTCTTCCTACTTCAGTTGCTGAAATTATTATAGGTATTATTATTGGTAAAAGTTGTTTCAATTTAATTCATGCTGATACGCTCTTGAGTTGGTGTTCAACTTTCGGGGTTATACTATTAATGTTTTTAAGTGGTATGGAAATTGATTTTAGCTTATTTAAGAAGAATTCACATACCTTATCCCCGTTAGAAGCAAAAATGGCAGCTAATGAACCTAAAACTTCACCTGTTAGAGCTGCAACTTATGCGTATGCTTTTTCTTTAGTCGCATCGCTAATTTTAGCTTTGCTATTTAAAGTTACAGGCTTATTCTCAGATGTTGGTTTAGCTACTATTTTATTTAGTACTGTTTCTTTAGGAATTATGACTTCATTATTGAAAGAAAATGAGTTACTAAGCCGTCCATTCGGTCAAACTATTCTTTTATTCTCTGTATTAGGTGAAGTTATTCCTATGATTGCTTTAACTGCTTACTCCTCTCTCTATGCAGGAAAAGGTGCAAGTTTGTGGTTGATTACATTGCTATTCATAGCTGCAGCGTTCTTATTCAATCGTTTCAGACACTTCTTCTCATTCTTTGATAAAATCAATAAAGCAACTACACAAATTGATATGCGTCTTGCTTTCTTTGTTATCATTGCTTTAGTTTTAGTAGCTGAGACAGTTGGAGCTGAAAATATTCTTGGTGCTTTCGTTGCCGGAATTGTTTTGAAATTATTAGAACCTGCGGAAGAAACAGAACATCGCCTTGATGCAATTGGATATGGTTTCTTTACTCCTTTCTTCTTTATTTTAACAGGGGTAAATTTAGATATTCCATCATTGATGCGTTCGCCTAAAACATTATTATTAATTCCTTTATTCTTTGTAGCCTTTATCCTCGCAAAACTTCCAGGATATTTTGGTTTCCAAAGACGTTTTAGTAAAAAGAACTCCTTTGTTGGTGCTGTTGCAACAAGTACTACTATCACATTAGTAGTAACAACCTTAAAGATTGCTGAACACTTACATGCTATAACTCCACAACAATCTGGTGCTTTTTTACTTGCTGGAATTCTTACTTGTATCGTAGGACCTGTTTTCTTTAATAAACAATATAAACCTGAGCCAGAAGATCAAAAGCAAACTTCATTGCATATTATTGGTGTAAATTTAGTTACAGTATCTGCTGCTCAACAGCTTTCTAAAGGAATGTATGATGTTCAAATGTATACAGATAATTCTAAGAACTTTACAACCTACAATTCTCAAGCTAATGTACACTTCTTAGATTCTTTAGATCCTGATGAGTTAATTGCTAATCATATTTTTGATACTGATATTCTCGTTTTAGGATATTCTGATTATAATGTTAATTATAAATTATCTCTTGCAGCTAAAAAGTATGGTGTAAATCGTGTCATTGTTCGTTTTGAAAATCGTAATCCACTTAATGATATGGAAGATGAACTTAAAAAGGCTGGTATTGAATACTTCAGTTATTTCGATATCAATGTAGGTATGATGCGTTCAATGATTGATAGTCCGTCTATGTTACAAATTCTTACAAGTTCTGAATCCCGTTTATATGAAGTAGTAGTTAATGATTCAATTTTTGTTGGAGTTGAAGTTAAAGACTTACCACACATTGATAAGATTACAATCAGTAGAATTTATCGTAATGGACATGCTATTGCACCTCATGGTTATACGCAATTACAATTAGGTGATCATATTATCTTCTCTGCTAGTGCTGAAGAAAGTGCTTATTTCAGACGTAAACTTCAAAGAAGAAATGAATAGTTGTTTAAAAGGACTATGCTCAATGCGTAGTCCTTTTTTCATTCTCAACATATATATTACTATCTTTTATCTAAATTATTAATCATCACTACTAACAACTTTAATCTTCTAATACAAATTGCATCACTAATTTTTTAAAAGTATCTAGTTTCCCTTTAAAATTATGATCTGCCTTAGAAATAATTTGACTACTATAATCTGTTTCTAGTACTTCCAATCTCTCAATAAGATCTGAATAATCAACACTAGGATCATATTGACCAAAAACCACTTGTACTTTTGCTCCACTAAAGTTAATTATCCCCTTTTTAGTTTTATGCCAATTAATTGCCAGTGGTGGATTAATTGCTAAAATTCGGCTAACTTTAGTATTTAAATATCCTTGTTGCAATACTAATAATCCACCTCGCGAAATTCCAATTAATATAATTTCTTTAACATCTATTAAGTATGTTGAAGCTTTTTCCAACTCTTCTTGTAAATTTAGTGGAGAACCAACTGGATTAGCTGAAACAACCACGGCATATCCTCTTTCATTCTGAATTTTACTTGCTAATTCTAAATACTTATTTTTATACCCATAAATTGAACTAGCAGCACCAGTTTTAATAAAAACTAACTTAGACTTTCCAAGCATTAAACCATATTGCTGATCAACTTTATCATACTTCATTTTAGTATTTCTTTCCGACATTATCTGCTCCCTATAAAGTTCTAATTTAAAATTTCAATCCCACAGTTAATTCAATTTTACTATCATATTAATGCATAACAAAAAGCACATCCCAACAAGAGATGTGCTTTTCCGATAATATGGTATATATTAACGTTTTGAGAATTGTGAAGCTTTACGAGCTTTCTTAAGACCTGGTTTCTTACGTTCTTTCATACGAGCGTCACGTGTTAATAAACCAGCTGACTTCAATACTCCACGGAAATCTGGATCTACTTCAAGTAAAGCACGTGCAATTCCATGACGAGTTGCACCAGCTTGACCAGAGAATCCACCACCATTTACGTTAACAAAAACGTCGTATTGACCTTTTGTTTCTGTAACGCCAAATGGTTGTACCATATCTTCGCGAATGTTTGCGAATGGAATGTATTCTTCTGCAGGTTTTCCGTTCATTGTGATCTTACCTGTACCTGGTACTAAGCGAACACGAGCAACGGAGTTCTTACGACGGCCTGTGCCTTGATATTGTACTTGAGCCACTTTCTAATTCCTCCTAGATTAATTTGTTAATATCCAATACTTCTGGTTGTTGTGCTTCATGCTTGTGATCTGCACCACGGTATACATGTAACTTCTTAGCTTGTTGACGACCAAGAGTACCCTTTGGAAGCATACCTTTAACAGATAATGCTAATAACTTTTCAGGATCCTTTTCACGGTAGTCACCAGCTGTACGAGCTTTCAAACCACCTGGATGATTTGAGTGGTGGTAGTAAACCTTATCAGAAGCCTTACGACCTGTTAAAGCAACCTTTTCAGCATTGATAACAATTACATAGTCACCTGTATCTACGTTTGGTGTAAATGTTGGTTTATTCTTACCACGTAAAATAGATGCTACAGCTGATGATAAACGTCCCAAAGGAACATCTGTTGCATCAACTACATACCATTTACGTTCTACTTCGCCTGGTTTTGCAATATATGTTGTACGCACGTTTATTTCCTCCATTTGTTGTATACATGTTTGACATACAATAAGATTAACGGGGCTTACTGTGGGGCAAACAATACCAAATACTAGTTTATTACTTGTTTAACAATAAGTCAATATATAATAATTGAGTTTTCTTATAATTTTTCATCCTCTTCATCATAATATACTTCCTTTAAGTATAAGCCACTAGCTGGTGCTGTCTGTCTTGCTTGACTTCTATCCTTAACTTCATACAATCTCAAAAAATCGTGTACTGGTCTTTTTCCATTACCAATTTCCAGAAGTGTTGCCACCATTATCCTAACTTGATTATACAAAAATCCATTTCCATAAAATTCAAAAACTATTTCATCGTTTACCTTATCTTCGTAAACTTTAGCTTCATAAATTGTTCTTACATGACTTTTGGCTTGACTACCAGAAGCAACAAAACTTGAATAATCATGTGTTCCTTCAACATCTGGCATCGCTTCTTTTATTTTTTCTATATCCAAAGGATACTTATAGTGTCCTGTATACAATCTCTTAAAAGGATTTACAAATTCCCCTCTACTAACACGATATAAGTATCTTTTCCCATGAGTTGTATATCTTGAATGAAAATCATTTGGTACTATTTTGCAATCTACTACTTCACAGTCCAGCGGCAACATACTATTTAATCCTCTCAACATACCTTTAGCAGAAATAGGATGCGGAAAATCAAAATGTACAACTTGCCCTAAAGCATGTACTCCAGAATCTGTTCTCCCTGATCCATAAACAGTTATATACTCATCCTTTTTACTCATTTTGTTAATAGCTTTTTCCAGAACAAATTGAACTGTTCTTTGATTGGGTTGAGCTTGAAAACCAGCAAAATTAGTACCATCATAAGCTAACGTTACTTTAAATCTTTGCGTCATATTTCTTCCTTTCAATTAGTTTTTTAGAATAATTAATGCTATTGTTAAAACTGCAAAAGCAATGATAGTCATCGTATCACGCAATTTCCATACATGTACTCTAAATTTAGTTCTACCCTCTCCACCTTTGTATCCTCGAGCTTCCATTGCAGTAGCCAAATCTTCAGCTCGATTGAAAGAAGATACAAACAATGGGATTAGTATAGGAATTACAGCTTTTACTTGCTCAACTAATGAACCTTCACCAAAATTAACACCTCTTGAACGCTGAGCATTCATTATTTTAGCTGTTTCATCCATTAAAGTAGGTACAAATCTTAATGCTATCGAAAGCATTAGAGAAATTTCATATACTGGAACTTTCAAATATTTCAATGGCTTTAACAATGACTCCATAGCATCTGAAATTTCTAATGGCGATGTTGTTAATGTTAATAAGGTAGACATCACTATTATCAAGACAAATCTAAAAAATACATAGACACCATTTACTAGCCCATATTTAGATAATGTAAAAGGCCCCCAATGCCAAAATACATGACCACCATTTGTAAAAAAGACTTGTAATAATACTGTAAATAATATTAACCAAACTAATGGTATTATTCCTCTAATAAAAAAGCTCAATTTAATTTTTGATAACAATACTCCTAAAAAAGTAAAAGCTATCAACAATAAATATGTTTGCCAATTATTAGCGAGAAAAATTATTCCTATAAAATAGAAACTTAGTGCTAATTTACTTCGAGGATCCATTCTATGAATTAAAGAATTACCATTGATATATCTTCCTAAAAGTAATTTATTCATTCAAATTTCCCCCTAGTATTTTCAAAATTTCATCAGTTAACTCTTCACTTTTTAGTGGAATACTATGTTTAGAAAGAGCTAACTTATCAAACAATTTATAGGCAAAATCTGTAGTTTGTGGAAGATTTAAATGATGATTTTTTAACCACTCTGGATCACTAAATAGTTCTTTAGGAGTAGAATCAGCAATTACTTTACCTGATTCCAAGACTATTACATGATCAGCATATTCAGCAACATCATTCATTTGGTGTGTTACTAAGATGATTGTTAAGTTTTCATCTTTATGTAATCTATTAAACATTTCCATCATTTGATGGCGTCCCTCAGGATCTAATCCCGCAGTTGGTTCATCTAATACTAAAACTTTTGGTTCCATTGCCAAAATCCCTGCAATTGCTACTCTTCTCATTTGACCACCAGATAATTCAAAAGGTGATTTCTCCAATACTTCTTCAGGAAGAGCTACTAATTTTGCTTTTTCTCTTGCAATTTTTTCGGCTTCATCTTCACTTTTTCCAAAGTTTTTAGGAGCAAATGCTATATCTTTTAGAACTGTTTCTTCAAATAATTGTGCTTCAGGAAATTGAAAAACAAATCCTACTTCTTTTCTTAATTTTCCCAACTCTTTATTTTTAGTAGTATTATCAATTGTATATCCATTGATTGAAATTTCTCCACTAGTAGGTTTCAATAGGCCATTCAAATGCTGTAACAATGTAGATTTGCCACTACCGGTATGTCCAACTATTGCCGTATAACTACCGTCTTCAATATTTATAGATACATCTTTCAATGCTACATGTTCTAAGGGTGTTCCAATTTGGTAAGTATAATTTAATTTTTTTGCTTGAATTGACATAACCAATCGACCATTTCCTCTTCTGTAAAATATTTATTTGGAATATCTACACCCTTTTTTGTAAGTTCTCTTCTAATTTTCTCAGCAAAAGGAATATCTAATCCAATATTTAATAATTCATCATTCTTTATAAAAATAGATTCTGGCTTACCATCATCAATTATTTTACCGTCATCGAGAACAATAACTCTATCTGCTAAAGTAGCTTCATCAATATCATGTGTAATAGAAATAACAGTGAACTTATACTCATCTTTTAAATTTTTGATAAGAGTAATCAAACCTTTTCTTCCTTCTGGATCAAGCATACTTGTAGCTTCATCGAGGATAATTATTTTAGGTCTCAATGCTAATACTCCAGCAATTGCTACTCTTTGCTTTTGTCCACCAGATAATCTTGCTGGTTCATGTGTAGCAAATTTTTCCATCCCGACAACTTTCAAAGCATCGGCTACACGCGATACCATTTCTTCTCTAGGTACTCCTTGATTTTCTAAACCAAACGCTATATCACTTTCAACATCCGCACCAACAAACTGATTATCGGGATTTTGGAATACCATTCCTATTTTTTTTCTAATATCCCAAATATTTTTTTCATTCATTTCATAGCCATCAACTTTTATACTGCCAGATTCAGCCTTTAGCAGTCCATCTATTAATCGAGCTAATGTGGATTTTCCACTACCATTATGCCCAATTAAAGCTATCCATTGACCGTCCTTTATATTTAAAGTTAAATTTTTCAGAATGTATTTATTTTGTCGAGCATATTTGAAAGATAAATTATCAATTTCAATTATATTTCCATCTGTCAAACTCATAAACAATTACTCCTAGATATTATATATACATAGTAATAATATACCATATATAAACTAAGAAAACTTACTTTAGTCATGACGTATTCAAACAAAAAAGACACTCGTAATGAGTGTCTTTAAAATGCTAATATACCAATGATTATGATAAATATCAATTTTATAGAAAACAAAAAATCACTTTTTATAACGAAGATTCACAAGATATCAAATATCTGCTACTTTGGACTAGACTCGGTTAATTTATATCTCCCAACATCATAACACCCAATTATCGTTATAAAAGTGACAATTTCTTTTATTTACTTATCGAAAGTTTAGTCGACTAATTCTAGCACAACCATCTTTGCAGCGTCGCCACGACGTTCACTCATCTTAAGAATACGAGTGTAACCACCATTACGTTCTGCAAAACGAGGTGCAAGATCATCAAATAACTTTTGTAAAGCTGATTGAACAACTACATCGTCGTTTTCTTCTTTTACATCAGCAACAACATTCATTACAAATGCAGCAGCGCGACGACGAGAAGCTAAATCACCTTTTTTACCTAAAGTAATCATCTTTTCAACAAATTTACGAACTTCTTTAGCACGTGTTTCTGTTGTAACGATTTTTTCGTTAACAATTAAATCAGTTGTTAAGTTACGCAACATTGCCTTACGATGTGCACTTGTGCGTCCTAATTTACGGTAAGCCATGAACAGATTCCCTCCCTTTAGTTATAGTAAATTCTAGTCATCATGACGTAAAGACAAGCCAAGATCTGCCAATTTAGCCTTAACTTCGTCTAAGGATTTACGTCCTAAGTTACGTACTTTCATCATGTCAGCTTCAGATTTATTAGTTAATTCTTGAACTGTATTGATACCTGCACGTTTTAGACAGTTATATGAACGAACTGACAAATCAAGCTCTTCAATCGTCATTTCTAACATTTTTTCTTTATGCGTTTCTTCTTTTTCTACCATGATTTCAGCATTCTTAGCTTCATCTGTTAAATCAACAAACAATGCCAAGTGTTCTGTTAAAATCTTAGCAGAAAGACTAATAGCTTCACTAGGAGTGATAGAACCATTTGTCCACACATCAAGAGTTAATTTGTCATAATCATTTTTTTGACCAACACGTGTTTTCTCTACTTGGTAGTTAACGCGTTCGATCGGGGTATAAATAGAGTCGATAGGTAATACACCAATTGGCATATCATCTGCAAGAGCCTTATTATCATTAGCTGAAACATAACCACGACCCTTATTAGCATTCATCCGAACATGAAGTTCAGCCCCATCAGCAACTGTACAAATATATTGTTCTGGATTAAGAACTTCTACATCACTATTACTCTGGATATCTCCAGCAGTCACTTCCATCGGACCAGTAACATTAATTTCTAATGCTTGACTGTCTTCAGATTCCATACTTAAAGCAACTTTCTTCAAATTCAAAATGATTAAAGTAACATCTTCAAGAACACCTGGAATAGTAGAAAATTCATGAAGAACACCATCAATTTGAACGTCTGTAATAGCAGCACCTGGTAATGAAGAAAGTAAGATACGACGTAAAGAGTTACCTAAAGTTGTACCATAACCACGTTCAAGCGGTTCTATAACAAACTTGCCGTAGTTATTATCTTCTTCAATTTTATGAATTTTTGGTTTTTCAAATTCGATCATTCTTATCTTTACCCCTTTCAAAACGTAACGTGTAATCTGGCGAAAACATTATGAGTTTCTCTCAAAAATGAATACTGACCCACATTAAACACGACGGCGTTTTGGAGGACGGCATCCGTTATGAGGAACTGGTGTAACATCCTTGATAGATGTAACTTCCAAACCTGTTGTTTGAAGAGCACGAATTGCTGCTTCACGACCAGAACCTGGTCCTTTAACTGCTACTTCAACTGTCTTCATACCATGTTCCATAGCACCTTTAGCAGCTGCTTCAGAAGCCATTTGTGCTGCAAATGGTGTAGACTTACGAGAACCCTTGAAACCAAGAGAACCAGCTGAAGACCATGCTACTGCGTTACCATGAACATCAGTAATCATAACAAGTGTATTATTGAATGTTGAATGAATATGTGCAACACCGCTCTCTATATTCTTCTTTACACGGCGCTTGCGTGATTTCTTAACTGCCATGAAATAGCTAACCTCCTTTGTTAATTATTATTTCTTTTTACCTGCAATTGAAACTGCTGGGCCTTTACGTGTACGTGCGTTGTTCTTAGTATTTTGACCACGAACTGGTAAATGACGACGATGACGTAGACCACGGTAAGAGCCAATTTCAGAAAGACGCTTGATGTTTAAGGAAACTTCACGACGAAGATCACCTTCAACTTTGTACTTATCTACAACTGCACGAATCTTATCTTCTTGATCAGCTGTTAAATCACGTACACGAACATCTTCTGAAACACCTGCTTCGCTCAAGATCTTTTGAGCTGTGGAATTACCGATACCATAAATGTAAGTTAATCCGATTACGACACGTTTGTTACGTGGTAAATCGACACCTGCAATACGAGCCATTACAATTACACCTCCTAATTAATTATTATCCTTGACGTTGTTTGTGCTTTGGATTACTGCAAATAACCATAACGCGACCTTTACGCTTAATTACTTTACAGTGTTCACACATTGGTTTAACTGATGGTCTTACTTTCATTAATTATACCTCCTAATATATTCTCGAAGTACAATCTATTTAAAGCGATAGGTAATGCGTCCCTTAGTTAAATCGTAAGGGGACATTTCAACTGTCACTTTATCTCCAGGCAAGATACGAATATAGTGCATTCTAATTTTACCGGAAACATGTGCTAGAATTTCATGTCCGTTTTCGAGTTCAACCTTGAACATCGCATTAGGCAACGTTTCTTTAATCGTGCCTTCAATTTCAATCACATCATCTTTCGCCATGCAAAAGTACCTCCTTAATTGGTTTTAAAACTTTACACGTAAAAATGTGAGAAGCTTTCTTTGGAGTCCCACCTTTTTCCGCAAGTTCATTTGCCTATTTAAAGGCAAACTGAGCCTATTGAAAAGATAAACCTGAATTATAATATCACATATACCTAACTAATTCAAGAAATAATTAAAAAAGAATGCAGAAATATTTGCATCCTTTTAAAATTTATTTCAAGTTATCTAAAATTGCCTTAATATCAGCAAATACTTTGTCAATATCTTGATTGCCATCAACTTCATGTAATAAACCATTTTCTTTATAGTAATCAAGTAATGGTGTATTCATCTTGATATTTACATCCAAACGGTTCTTAACTGTTTCTGGCTTGTCATCATCACGTTGGTAAAATTCGTGTTCACCACAACGATCACATGTACCTTCTACTTTAGTTGGATTAAATACTTTATGATATGTAGCACCACAATTACGGCAAATATATCTACCTGTTAATCTTTCCATTAATGATTCAGGATCAACATGAATATTGATAACACCGTTTAATTCTTTTCCTAATTCTTTTCCCATTTCAGTTAATGCTTCTGCTTGAGCCATATTTCTTGGGAATCCATCTAATAAGAAACCTACATTAGTATCATCTTGTGTCAAACGTTCTTTTACAATTCCGTTTGTTACTTCATCTGGAACTAATTCACCTTTGTTGATATATTTCTTAGCTTCTAATCCCATTGGAGTTTCATTCTTCATAGCAGCGCGGAAAATATCACCAGTAGAAATATGTGGAATCTTATATTCATCAACGATTCTTTCAGCTTGTGTTCCTTTACCAGCTCCTGGTAACCCCATCAACATTAAATTCATTGCCATTATAATTACCTCCTAAATTGTACTTGTTAATTATAACTTATTTTTTTAATATACAAAAGGTCAGAAAGATATAAAATATCTCTCTGACCTTTTCAGTTCTTATTCACGTATAAAGCCTACGTATTCTTGTTTCATCATCATACCATTTAATTGATTAATTGTTTGAATTGTAACACCAACAACAATCAATAAACTAGTACCACCTAGTCCGATTGATTCATCCAATCCCCAAACTGCGGATGCAACTAAAGGAATTAATGAAATAAGGCCTAGATACAATGAGCCTACTGAACTAAGACGCATCAATAATCTTGATACATATCTTTCAGTTTCTTTTCCTGGCCATACACTAGGTATGTAACTTCCTTGTTTTTGCAAGTTTTCAGAAAGTTTTTCTGGGTTAACTTGAACAAATGCATAGAAGAAAGTAAATACTACAATTAAAACTGTGTAAAGAATCATACCTGGAGTAGATTGCATATTAAAAATGCTTGTCATAATCTTATACCATGTATCTTCAGAGTGGTTCTGTGTGAAAGCTAATAGTATTGTTTGAGGTGCTGAAATAAATGAACTAGCAAAAATAACAGGAATAACCCCAGCAACATTAACTTTCAATGGTAAATAAGAATTTTCAGTTGCTCCAGCCAATCTTCTAGTATATTGAATAGGAATTTTATAGCTTGCTTGTTCAACATACGTAACAAACGTAACGATTATTAAAATAACAATCAATAAAATAACTACATATAATATTGGTTCCCATAAATCACTACCAGTAACACCTGAGAACTGATCTTTATAAATCTGTACAATTCCATCTGGAACACGAGATAAAATACCAGCCATGATAATCATAGAGATTCCGTTTCCCAAACCTCTATCAGTTATCATGTCACCCAACCATGTAGTAAACATAGTTCCACCAGTTAAAACAATTCCTACAACTACAAATGTTTTAACACTTGGGTTAGTTACAAGGTTTAAGCTACTCAAAGCATTAAAACCAGCAGTGATTGCGATTGATTGTACAAACGCAAGCACAATAGTTAAATATCTAGTTACTTGATTTAACTTTCTACGCCCTACTTCACCTTGTTTACTCCATTCAACAAATCTAGGAACAATATCCATTTGTAATAACTGAACAACAATTTGCGCAGTAATATATGGAGAAACACCCATAGCAAATAGTGAGAAGTTAGTTAAACCACCACCACTAAAAATATTCAACATATTAATTAACCCTGAAGATGCAACGCTTTGCAGAGCTTTAGCGTTGATCCCAGGGACAGTGATATAAGTGCCTAAGCGAAATACAATCAAGACACCTAAGGTAAATAAGATTTTTTTTCGAATCTCTTTTACAGCTAAGGCGTTCTTCATTGTCTTAAGCATTATTAAATCACCTCAGCTTTACCGCCTTTAGATTCGATTGCTTCCTTAGCAGATGCAGAGAACTTGCTTGCCTTTACAGTCAATTGCTTGTTCAATGTACCATTGCCAAGTACTTTGATACCATCTTTTTCATCTTTAATGATACCAGATTCTACTAATAATGCAGGTGTTACTTCTGCACCATCTTCAAATTTATTTAAAGTTTCCAAGTTTACAATAGCATATTCTTTACGATTGATGTTCTTGAAACCACGTTTTGGCATACGACGGAACAATGGCATTTGTCCACCTTCAAAACCTAAACGTACCTTACCGCGAGCCTTTTGACCTTTTTGACCACGACCAGCAGTCTTACCATTACCAGATGAAGTACCACGACCAACACGATTACGTACTTGGCGTGAACCTTCAGCAGGTTTCAATTCATGTAATTTCATTAGGTTGGCACCTCCTTGTTAATTTATAAAATAGACTATTTAGCCAATTCAACGTCCACTAAATGATTGATTTTTCTAATTGCACCACGCATAGCTGCATTGTCAGGAACAACAACAGAGCTATTTACTCGACCAAGACCTAAGCCTTTTACGATATCGCGTTGGTTTTGAGGACGTCCAATGACAGAACGAATTAAAGTAACTTTTAATTTATCCATGAATATGTCCTCCTTATTCTGCTAAATGTTGAACGGAAACGCCGCGTAATTTTGCGACACTTTCAGCGTCCTTCATATTTACTAAACCATCAAATGTAGCACGTACAACATTAACTGGTGTATTTGAACCTAATGATTTACTTGTAACATCAGCAATACCTGCAAGTTCCATAACGGCACGAACAGCACCACCTGCTGCAACTCCGGAACCGGCAATAGCTGGTTTCAACATAATACGACTACCACTGTATTGACCAATAACTTCGTGAGGAAGTGTCGTTCCAACAGTAGGAACTTCGATTAAGTTCTTACGAGCAGCGTCAACAGCCTTACGAATAGCTTCTGGTACTTCTTGAGCTTTACCAGTACCAAAACCTACGTGGCCGTTGTGGTCACCAACAACAACCAAAGCAGCAAAACGTAGACGACGTCCACCTTTTACAACTTTAGTGATACGGTTAATCGCAACAACGCGATCTTCTAAATCTAATTGAGCTGGATCAATAAAAGCCATAAACGTTATTTCCTCCTTTTCCTAAAAGTCCAAACCATTTTCGCGTGCAGCTTCAGCCAAAGCTTGTACACGACCATGATATAGGTATCCGCCACGGTCAAATACAACTTCTTTGATACCTTTTTCTACAGCACGTTTAGCAACAACAGCACCTACAGAACTAGCTTGTTCTGTCTTTGTGTTGCCACTTACTTCACTGTCTAAAGTAGAGGCACTAACTAGCGTCACACCCGCTACGTCATCAATAACTTGAGCGTAGATGTTTTTGTTTGAACGATAAACATTTAAGCGTGGGCACTCAGCAGTACCAGAGATTTTACCACGGACACGTGCATGACGTTTTTGACGTGTCTTATTCTTGTCTGGTTTTGAAATCACAATTTTCACCTCTTAGATTTATTTATTCAGCAAATTATGCTGCATTATTTACCTGTCTTACCTTCCTTACGACGTACATATTCGCCAACATAGCGAATACCTTTACCCTTGTAAGGTTCAGGTGCACGAGTTGCACGAATACGAGCTGCGCAATCGCCAACTTCTTCCTTGTTGATACCTGATACAATAATTGAAGTTGCGGAAGGTGTTTCGAATGTAATACCTTCTTCTTCTTCAAATTCTACAGGATGAGAGTAACCAACATTCAATACTAATGTTTTACCCTTCATTTGTGCACGATAACCAACACCACGAAGTTCAAGTTCCTTCTTGAAACCTTCAGATACACCAACTACCATGTTATGGAAGTTTGAACGTGTTGTACCATGTAAAGCTTTTGTTTTGTTATCTTCTGCTGAACGTTCGAAAGAAACTTCATTTCCTTCTACTTTAATAGTAATTTTGTCAGAAAATTCACGTGTCAATTCACCTTTAGGTCCCTTGACTGTTACTACATTACCATCTTGTTTTACTTCAACGCCTTCTGGTAAGTTAACTACTTTATAACCAATACGACTCACGGATTAGGCACCTCCTTACGTTTTATTATTTATTACCAAATGTAAGCTATTACTTCGCCGCCAATTTTCTTGGCACGAGCTTCTTTATCAGTGATAACACCTTCAGAAGTGGATAAGATAGCAATTCCTAAACCGTTTAAAACCTTAGGAACAGCATCTGCTTTTACATATGAACGTAAACCTGGTTTTGAAATACGACGGATACCAGAAATAACTCTTTCATTACCCTTACCATACTTCAAAAATACTCTAATGATGCCTTGTTTGTCATCATCGATATATTCAACATCACGTACAAATCCTTCATTCTTAAGGATTTCAGCAATGTCACGTTTGATTTTTGATGCAGGAACTTCTAATGATTCGTGTTTTGCCATGTTAGCATTACGAATACGTGTTAAGAAATCTGCAATAGGATCAGTCATGACCATTGTTCGTTTGCCTCCTTTGCTTATCTTTTATGGATTACCAGCTAGCTTTCTTCATGCCAGGGATTTGACCCTTATGAGCAAGATCACGCAGGCAAACACGGCATAACTTAAATTTACGGTATACAGAATGTGGACGGCCACAACGTTCACAACGTGTATATTCTTGTGTTGAGAACTTTGCAGGACGTTTATTCTTTGCAATTTGCGACTTTTTAGCCAATGTGAAACCCCCTTATTTAGCGAATGGCATTCCAAGTTGTGTTAATAATTCTCTTGATTCTTCGTCTGTATTAGCTGTTGTAACGATAACAATGTCCATACCGCGAACTTTGTTAACATCATCAAAATCAATTTCAGGGAAGATTAATTGTTCACGAATACCCAATGTGTAGTTACCACGACCATCAAAGGCACGCTTGCTTACACCATGGAAGTCACGAACACGAGGTAGTGATACGGATACTAATTTATCTAAGAATTCGTACATACGTTGACCACGTAATGTAACTTTAGCACCAATAGCCATACCTTCACGTAAACGGAAACCAGCGATAGATTTCTTAGCTTTTGTAATAACAGGTTTTTGACCTGCAATCAAAGTTAATTCATCAACAGCTTCATCTAAACGCTTTGCGTTACTTACAGCATCACCAACACCCATGTTGATAACAATCTTATCAACCTTTGGTGCTTGCATGATTGATGTGTAATTGAATTTTTCCATCAAAGATGGAACGATCTCATTATCATATTTTTCTTTTAAACGGTTAACCATGAAGAAAGTATCCTCCTTTCCTTACTATAGAATTTCACCTGATTTTTTAGAAACACGGACTTTCTTACCGTCAACTACTTTAAAGCCTACACGAGTAGCTTCATTGTTAGAAGGATCAATCAACATAACGTTAGAAACGTGGATTGGTGCTTCAACTTCAACAATCCCACCATTTGGATTTGCGTTAGTTGGTTTTTGGTGTTTCTTAACGATATTGATGCCTTTAACGATCACACGGTCTTGAGCAGGAAATACTTTTTCTACTGTACCTTCCTTGCCTTTATCCTTACCAGCGATCACTTTAACTTTATCATTTTTCTTAATGAACATTATTACTTCGCACCTCCTTGCTGACGATAATTGATTATAATACTTCAGGTGCTAAGGAAACGATCTTCATGAAGTTTCCGTCACGTAATTCACGAGCAACAGGCCCAAAAATACGTGTACCCTTAGGTGATTTATCTTCACCAATAATTACAGCAGCATTTTCGTCAAACTTGATGTATGAGCCATCTGGACGGTGTGTACCATACTTAGTACGAACAACAACAGCTTTTACAACATCACCTTTTTTGACAACGCCACCTGGTGTTGCTTGTTTAACAGTAGCAACAATGATGTCACCGATATTTGCAGTCTTTACACGGGAACCACCCAAAATCTTAATAACTAAAATTTCACGAGCACCGGAGTTATCAGCGACTTTTAAACGACTCTCTTGTTGGATCACAGTATGTGTCCTCCTTTCGTTATTAGATCAGAATACGAATCAGTGCAAATGCTATTTATTACAAAATAACTGCTTTTTCAACGATTTCTAATAAACGGAAACGTTTTGTAGCTGACAATGGGCGAGTTTCCATAATTTTGACGATATCGCCAACTTTTGCTTCGTTGTTTTCGTCATGTGCTTTAAATTTCTTGGAATACTTAACACGTTTGCCGTAAACTTTGTGATTCTTGTAAGTTTCAACAACAACTGTGATAGTTTTATCCATCTTGTCAGAAACGACACGTCCTTGATAGACTTTGCGTTGGTTACGACTTTCACTCATGCGCGATTAGCCTCCTTTTTCGTATTCTATTTATTTAATTCTTGTTGACGTAATGCAGTCTTGATACGTGCAATGTTCTTACGTACTTCTTTTAAGCGAGCAGTATTTTCTAATTGACCGGTAGCTAATTGGAAGCGTAAGTTAAATAATTCTTCTTTGAATTGCTTTTCTTTTTCTAGCATTTCAGCAGTGGTTAATTCATTAATTTCTTTAGCCTTCATTTGATTCGCCACCTACTTCCTCACGTTGTACAAACTTGGTTTTAATTGGGAGCTTGTGGGAAGCTAAACGTAAAGCTTCGCGAGCTACTTCTTCAGAAACTCCATCGATTTCAAATAAAACTTTACCACGCTTTACAGGTGCTACCCAACCTTCTGGAGCACCTTTCCCGGAACCCATACGAACACCAATAGCTTTAGCTGTATAAGACTTGTGAGGGAAAATCTTAATCCAAACTTTCCCACCACGTTTCATGTAACGAGTCATAGCAATACGAGCAGCTTCGATTTGACGGTTAGTGATCCAGTGAGAATCTAATGCCTTCAAACCATATTTACCAAAAGTAACTTCTTTACCACCCTTAGCTTCGCCACGCATCTTACCACGGAATTCACGACGATGCTTAACACGCTTTGGTACTAACATAGATTATTTCCCTCCTTTACTGTTTTCTTTCTTTGCTGGTAAAACTTCACCACGGTAAATCCATGTCTTAACACCTAATTTACCATATGTAGTGTGAGCTTCAACCCATGAATAATCGATATCTGCACGCAATGTGTGCAAAGGAACTGTTCCTTCAGAGAAACGTTCTACACGGGACATATCAGCACCGTTCAAACGACCTGCAACTTGAACTTTGATACCCTTAGCACCTGCACGCATTGTACGTTGAATAGCTTGCTTCATAGCACGGCGGAAAGCAACACGGTTTTCTAATTGTTCTGCAATGCTTTCACCAACTAATTTTGCATCTAAATCAGGCTTCTTGATTTCAACAATGTTAATGTGAACTCTCTTACCTGTCAAGTTATTTAATTCTTTACGAAGCTTTTCAACTTCAGATCCACCTTTACCAATAACCATACCTGGTTTAGCAGTATGGATTGAAATGTTAACGCGTTTTGCTGCACGTTCAATTTCTACGGTAGAAACAGAAGCGTCGGCTAATTTACTTTCGATATACTTACGGATGCGTAAATCTTCGTGTAAGTTAGAAGCAAAGTCTTTTTCTGCGTACCACTTTGCGTCCCAATCACGAATGATTCCGACACGTAAACCTGTTGGATTTACTTTTTGACCCACGCGTTATCCCTCCTTATTTAACTGATACCACAACAGTAATGTGGCTTGTACGTTTGTTGATTGGAGAAGCGGAACCTTTAGCACGAGGACGGAAGCGTTTCAAAGTTGGTCCTTCATTTACAAAAGCTTCGCTTACATACAAATCTTCAACATCTAAGTCAAAATTGTTTTCTGCATTAGCAACAGCAGACTTTAATACTTTTTCGATTAAGTAAGCACCTGATCTTGGAGTAAACTTCAAGATACCAAATGCTTCAGCAACACTCTTACCACGGATAAGATCGATCACTAGACGTGCTTTACGTGCAGGGATTCGAACTGTCTTGGCAGTTGCTTTTGCTGATGTAACTTGTTCAGCCATTTTTTATCCTCCCTTAACTATCTAACGCCAGTTTTCTTGTCGTCATTTCCATGACCATGGAATGTACGAGTTGGCACGAATTCACCTAATTTATGTCCAACCATATCTTCTTGGATATAAACTGGAACATGCTTACGACCATCATAAACTGCAATCGTATAACCAATAAAACTTGGGAAGATTGTTGAACGACGTGACCATGTTTTAATAACTGACTTCTTTTCTTGATCAGCTTGTGCTTCAACCTTTTTCATCAAATGTTCATCGACAAAAGGTCCTTTTTTCAAACTACGACTCAAAGTGTAATCCTCCTTCCGGATTATATAATCATTAGGCCGCTTTTAAATTATTTCTTGTTACGGCTACGTACGATAAACTTATTGGATCTTGCTTTCTTAGAACGAGTCTTAAGACCTGTAGTCTTCTTACCCCATGGTGACATAGGACTTGGACGACCAACAGGAGCTTTACCTTCACCACCACCATGAGGGTGATCGTTAGGGTTCATTACAGAACCACGAGATTGTGGACGCTTGCCTGCCCAACGAGCACGACCAGCTTTACCAACCTTGATTAATTCGTGTTGTTCATTACCAACAGCACCAATTGTTGCACGGCAAGTTACAAGAATCATGCGAACTTCACCAGAAGTTAAACGGATGATAGCATACTTACCTTCTTTACCAAGTAATTGAGCTGATGTACCAGCAGAACGAACTAATTGTCCACCTTTACCTGGTTTTAATTCGATATTGTGAATAACTGTACCAACAGGAATGTTTGCAAGTGGTAATGTGTTACCTACCTTGATATCAACATCTTTACCTGATTCTACAACTTGGCCTACTTTCAAGCCCTTAGGTGCAAGGATGTATGATTTAACACCATCAGCATAAACAAGCAAAGCAATGTTAGCAGAACGGTTTGGATCATATTCGATTGCCTTAACAGTTGCAGGTACATTATCTTTAACACGTTTGAAATCGATCAAACGATACTTACGTTTGTGTCCACCACCACGGTGACGAACTGTGATACGGCCATAAGCGTTACGACCAGCTGTTTTGCTCTTAGAAACTAACAAAGATTTTTCAGGCTTTGTTTTTGTGATTTCAGCAAAATCAGAACCAGTCATATTACGACGACCGTTAGTGGTTGGTTTGAATTTTTTGATCCCCACAGTGTTTCCCTCCTATTACAAAGAATTATTCTTCAAATAATTTAATTTCTTTAGATTCAGCAGTTAAAGTAACGATAGCCTTACGACGCTTCTTTGTGTAGCCTTCGTAGCGACCCATACGCTTCTTTTTGCCTTTAACATTCATAACGTTAACTTTAGCAACTTTAACTTCAAAAATGTCTTCAACAGCATCTTTGATTTGACCCTTTGTTGCACGTGTGTCTACGTCAAATGTATAACGTTTGTTGTCCAATTCAGCCATAGAAGCTTCTGTGATAACTGGACGTAAAATTACATCGCGTGATTCCATTATGCAAGAACCTCCTCTACTTGAGAAAGAGCTCCTTGAGTGATGACTAACTTATCATTGTTGATAACGTCTAATACATTTAATCCCTTAGCAGGAATAACTGTAACATTCTTCAAGTTACGAGCTGCTAATGCTGCAGTTGTATTGTCATCTTCAAGAACTACTAACACTTTAGAATTTACATTTAAGTTACTTAATACTTCAGCAAATGCCTTTGTCTTTGGTGCATCAAAATTCAATGCATCAACTACTACCAAGCTTTCATCTGCAACTTTTTGAGAAAGAACAGATTTAATAGCTAAGCGACGAACTTTGCGTGGAAGTTTGTAGCTGTATGAGCGAGGTGTTGGACCAAATACGGTACCACCACCAACCCATTGTGGTGAACGAATAGAACCTTGACGAGCACGACCTGTACCCTTTTGACGCCATGGCTTCTTACCACCACCACGAACTGCACTTCTATTCTTTACAGCATGTGTTCCTTGACGTAATGATGCACGTTGCATGATAACTGCATCAAAAACAACATTATTGTTTGGTTCAATACCAAAAATAGCTTCGTTTAATTGAACTTCACCATTTTGGTTACCATCTTGTTTGAATAATGCAACTGTTGGCATGTGTTATTTCCTCCCTTCCTCGATTTATTTTACTGTACTTTTGATTGTTACTAAGGATTTGTTTGCGCCTGGCACATTACCCTTGATCAAAAGTACGCCATTTTCTGTATCAGCTTTAACGATTTCCAAGTTTTGGATCGTAACTCTGTTGCCACCCATACGTCCTGGGAGTAATTTACCCTTCATAACACGGTTGATAATAACACCCATAGAACCTGGACGACGATGGTAACGAGAACCGTGAGCCATAGGTCCACGATGTTGACCATTACGTTTGATAGATCCTTGGAAACCATGTCCTTTAGACGTACCTGTTACATCCACGAAGTCTCCAGCTTCGAAAATATCTGCCTTAACTTCGTCTCCAACTTTATATTCTCCAAGCTCAACATCGCGAATTTCACGAACGAAGCGCTTAGGAGTAGTATTTGCTTTTGCTGCATGACCTTTAGCAGGTTTGTTTGTTAAAAATTCGCGCAAGTCATCAAAACCTAATTGGATAGCTTCGTAACCGTCGTTTTCCATTGTCTTAACTTGTAATACAACGTTAGAATCAACTTTAACAACTGTTACAGGAACTAATTCACCATTTTCAGTAAAGACTTGAGTCATACCTACTTTTTTTCCTAAGATTCCTTTAGTGGTCATGAGTACACCTCCAATATTTTTATTTTCTATATATAATTAATAATTAAAGTTTGATTTCGATATCTACACCAGAAGGTAAGTCAAGTTTCATCAATGAATCAACTGTCTTTGGTGTTGGATTAACGATGTCAATCAAACGCTTGTGAGTACGCATTTCGAATTGTTCACGTGAATCCTTGTATTTGTGTGGTGAACGAATCACTGTGTAAAGTGTACGTTCTGTTGGCAATGGAATAGGACCAGAAATTGTAGCACCTGTTCTCTTTGCTGTTTCCACAATCTTATCTGCGGATTGATCTAAAATGCGATGTTCGTATGCCTTTAAACGAATACGAATTTTTTGTTTTGCCATCTTGTTCCCTCCTTCGTCTATTTTAAAAATAAGACTAGCTCCGTGGAAATTACCGATCCACTCGTGGCAAAGCGGCCGGGTGTGTCGCAACCTTCCACATCAAAGCTGAAAAATAAACAACTAAACTATACTCGTCCCCTTGAACAAGTACTTTTCTATATTATTATAAAATAGATGGCAAATCAAGTACTTTTTTTCAATTTTTTCATTTTTTATTTTCATCTGGCTTTCTTTACTCTAAAAACTACTATACTATAGTATAGTAGAAATAATTTTTAGGAGGCTTATACGTGTTACCTGTTATTATTGCTGGTTTAGAAAATGACTATGAAAATTTCGAATATAAAATGGATGAACTTTCATCTTTAGCCTACGCTAATAATATGGAAGTTGTTGTTTCTGTGAAGCAAAAATTAGAGCATCCAATTGCTGCTACTTACTTTGGTAAAGGAAAGGCTGAGGAAATTCGTCATGTGGGAGAAATTAATAATATTGACACTTTAATTGTAAATGCAGAGCTAACCCCTACTCAATTGCGTAACCTCGAAGATATTACTGGGCTTCAAGTTATTGATAGAACGGCCTTGATTCTAGAAATATTTGCTTCTCGAGCTCAAACAAAAGAAGCTAAACTCCAAGTCCAAATTGCAAAATTACAATATCAATTACCTAGATTAAGAACTTCTAGCATCAACCGTATGGACCAACAAACTGCTGGTAATACTGGTGGTGGTTATACCAACCGTGGTTCTGGGGAAACAAAATTAGAACTTAATAAGCGTGTTATTGAAAAAAGGATTAGTAATCTTTCCAAAGAACTCAAAGAAATAGAGAACGTGCATGAAAATCAACGTCGTGCAAGAGAACGTTCTAGCATTAAAACTGTTGCTCTAGTTGGTTATACAAATGCCGGAAAATCAACTACTATGAATGGACTATTAAAACTACTGGAACAACCTACTAATAAGGAAGTTTTTGAAAAAGACATGCTTTTCGCTACTCTTGACACTTCTATTAGAAAAATTAAATTACCCGATAACAAGGAATTTTTCTTAAGTGATACTGTTGGTTTCGTTTCCGACTTACCTCACCAATTGGTTAAAGCTTTCCGTACTACCCTTTCCGAAGCTAATCAAGCTGACTTATTGATTCAAGTTATTGATGGTAGTGATGAACACGCAAAAGATATGATTGAAACAACTAAACAAACTTTGGATGAAATCGGAGTTAAAGATATCCCTATGATATATGCCTATAACAAATCTGATTTAACAAGTGCACCTTACCCAAGTTCTGTTGGTAACCAATTTTACTATAGCGCTAAGGATAAAAAGTCTATTGAAATGTTAATCAACTTAATCAAAGAAAATCTATTTCAGGACTATGTTACTCATACTTACTTAATTCCATTTTCTGAGGGACGCTACTTAGAAATAATTAACAAGCAAGCAAATATTTTAAAAACTGTCTATCTTGCTGAGGGTACTAAAATAACAGCTGAATCAACGCCTATTATGGCACAACAACTTAAGCAATTAATTATAGACTAAAAAGAGGTTAGGGAAAACTTCATTTCAAGTTAAACTATCAACAGCAAAAACGCCAGAAATCACGTTATGAAAACTTGATTTCTGACGTTTTTTAATTTTGAGACTTTTACCAACCTTTTTTATATTTTCGTAACGGCAATTAATTCTTCGTGATTTTTTATAGATTCTAGCATTTGTTTATCTTCAACAATTAATAATAAGAATAATAATTCTATTACTGACATAGCAGCAACTCGCGAAAAATAATATTCAGACTGCAATACTCTTTGGCGGAAAGCTGTTTTTATATGATAGTCTGCTAACAATGCTAATGGCGACTCAGAATGGTTTGTAATAGCTATAACCTTTATTCCTTTCTTCTTAGCTCCTTCTATCTGCTTTAGAAGTCTAGATGATTCCCCTGAATTAGAAATGGCCACGATACAATCTTGACTGCTCATATTTAAAGTCTGTGCCAAGGCATTCTCCCACATATTAGAGGAAATTGCTAAGCGGCCTATTTGATTAAATTTATACTCTGCATCTTGAGCCACAATATAAGTATCTCCTTCAGCAGCAAACTGCACTATCCGAGATTTTTTCAAAATATTCATTATCTCTTTTAGTTCTGTTTTTGAAATTCCTTCTATTGTATTCTTTATCTCTACTATTTTATTATCCAAGATACTTTTTATAGAATTACCTACATCATCTTTATCTAATTCTTTATAGTAGTTATCTTCATTCTGTGAGGCCTTAGCTAACTCCACTTTCAACTGATGAAACCCAGACAATGACAAATTTTTACAAAAACGAGATACAGAAGCATCGCTCACCTGCGCTAACTTGGATAATTCTGAAATTGTGAAATCCACCGTTTTTTGAGGATTTCTCAACACAACTTCTGATATTTTTTTATCAGTTTGCGACATGTGAGGCATTTTTTCATATATAGTATCGATAATATTTTTATTCATTTGCTCACCTCGTTATTACTTTACTACATTTTAACTTACTATTTAATTCTATCCTTGACAAAATTTATTTTCAATATTATTATTTTGTTGAAAATTAATTTCTTAAATGAATTTATTTGGAGGAATCGTTATGGATAATGTTATCGATCTTGCGTTCAATTTACTCCACCCTGACACTACTATTAGCTTAGGTGGAGGAAGTAATGTTAAAAAACTCGCTCATAAATTGAGTCAGCATCCTGAATTGAATATTAAAGTTTGTTCTCCTTCAGAATATACTAGACAAATTTGTCGTGATTTAAATTTAAATCTCATTGATATAACTGAAGCCTCTACTATCGAATTTGGTTTTGATGGTTGTGATGCTATTGATTTCGATTTAAATGTCTTAAAAAGTAACGGTGGTATCCATACATTGGAAAAAGAGTATACCTATAAAGTAGAAAAATATATTATTATATCTCCACCAGAAAGATTAAAAGCTTCTCTTAATCCAAATGTTCAACTTTGTTTAGAAGTTGTTTCTCCTTCTGTTGACTCTGTTTTGTTTGCAGCTAAACAATTAGGTTTAAAAGCCGAATTAAGACCGGGCAGTGCTGTTGCTAGTTACGCCCGTACACCTCTAGGCAATTATCTTATTGATTGCTACTGTGAAAGCTGGCAAGACATTAAAAAAATAAATAGCAAACTGAATTCACTTAATGGAGTTGTATCAACTTCATATTTTGAAAACATTGTCCACTCTGTTTTAACACTTGATAAAAATAATAATCCTATTGAAATAAAGAAAGGTGATTTACATGCATAAATATAATTGGGGTATTATCGGAACTGGTTGGATTGCACATGAAATGGCTGACGCTTTGAATGAAGTTAATGGTGAAATTTACGCTGTATCTAATCCGAATGAAGAATCTCTATATAAATTTGCTAAAGAAAAGAATGTTAAGCATACTTTTATAAATCCTGATGAAATGATCACAGATCCGGATGTAGATATTATTTATATCGCTACTCCACATATATCTCATTATGACTATATAAAGAAAGCATTGAATGCAGGAAAACATGTTTTTGCTGAGAAAGCTATTACTATTAGCGCTAAACAATTAGATGAGGTTATTGCCTTAGCTAAGTCTAAAAACTTAATTTTAACTGAAGGATTTACTCTTTATCACATGCCTATCTATGAAAAAATAAGAGACCTAATCTCTAGCGATAAATTAGGTGATATCAAACTCGTTCAAGTAAACTTTGGTAGCCTTAAGGACTATGATCCAAATAATCGTTTCTTCGCAAAAGAATTAGCTGGTGGTGCTTTACTTGATATTGGGGGATATGCTACTGCCTTTGCACGTATGTTCTTAAATGAACAGCCTGAAGTAACTTTAACAACGGTTAAATTCTTTGAAACTGGAGTAGATGAACAATCCGGTATCATTTTAAAGAATTCTCAAGAACAATTAGCTGTCATGGCTCTTTCAATGCGCGCTAAACAACCTAAACGTGGTGTTATATCTGGCACAAAAGGATATGTAGAAATAAATAATTATCCACGCGCAACAGAAGCTAAAGTAACATATACTCTAGATGCTCATACTGAAAGTCACGAAACAATAACTGCAGGCGATTCTGCTAAAGCTTTAAATTACGAAGTTATGGATATGCAACGTTATATATCACAAGGTCATGATGACGGTCAGCTATCACTTTCACAAGATGTAGCTCATATTTTAAATCGTGTTCGTGACAATTGGGGTATGAATTATACTAATTAAAATAAAATCGGATGATGAATCAATTTTACCTTGATCCATTATCCGATTTATTTATTAGGAGTATTCTAAAATTTTTTGATTTTGTTCCTCAAAACCTACGCTCTTTAACAAAACTAATTCTGAAGTATCTGTGTCACTAGTAGATATTATAATTTTAGGAACTGCTTTATAATAACTTTTTAAGTGTTCAATCAAGAATTTTCCCACTTTTGATTTATCAAAATTAGGTGATATTAAAAGGTCTTTTACATAAACAGTAGTTGCATTATCGCTAATTGCGTTAACTAACCCTGCCAAGCGTCCCTGATCATAAGCAGCTATCACATAAGACTTCTTTAAACTCTTTCTAAAGCAATCATAATTTTCTAGCTCGTCTTTTCTTCCTAGCGCAGCATACAAATTCAGTAACTCACCTTTATTAAATTTAGGGTTTACTTTCAAATCCACAATATCACCTACTTTCGAAATATGAAAAAATGATTAAATAAAAATTATAATTGTTAAATATAATTATACTCAAAATCTCTAATTATTACAAGTTTACTTTTAATAATGTGTATTTTATGTATATATTTAATTAAAAGCTTTTATTTTCTAATAATTATTTATCTTTTAGCATCACTATGTTAACATTAATACTATGAGTTTTTTAAATAATTATAAAAATATCATTTTTACTCAGAAAGAAGGAGAAATATGCCAGAAAATAAAAATCATGTTCAACTTCAGCGTTCGCTAGGTTTATATTCAGCATTATCATTAGTTATTGGAACAATTATTGGCTCAGGAATATTTTTTAAACAATCTTCCATTTTGGCTAATGCCCATACTACAACCATGGCAATCGCTGCGTGGGTTATCGGTGGTATCATTACATTAACTAGTGGCTTAACCATCGCTGAAATTGGATCTTTATTTCCTCATACTGGTGGATTATATGTTTATATCGAAAAAATATATGGTAAATTCTGGGGTTTCTTAGCTGGTTGGGTTCAAATAATTGTTTATGGTCCTGCCTTAATCGCATCTCTAGGTGCATACCTTGCTATCTTAATTGGTGCATTTTTCCATTTTCCTAGAACTTGGACACCCGCAATTGCAATTATTTCGATTTTATTAATTTCATTGTTCAATTTATTATCCAATAGATTTGGGGCTGCACTACAAATATTTACCACACTCTGTAAAATGGTTCCTATATTTTTAATCATTATCTGCGGAATTTTATTTGGAGATGAACACGCATTAGGACAAGTCGTAAGTAACGGTCAAGCTTCCATTGGTAACTTCGGTGTTGCTGTATTAGCTACACTTTTTGCTTACGATGGTTGGATTTTAATTGCTAATCTTGGTGGAGAAATTAAAAATCCTCAAAAAATTCTTCCATTAGCAATCATCTTAGGAACTTCCTTTGTGTTAATCGTGTATGTTTTGCTTACTGTAGGAATTTTCAAGGCTATGCCAGCTAATCAGATAACTAAACTTGGAGAAAATGCTGCTCCTTATTTTGCAATTAAAATGTTCGGCTCAATTGGGGGTAAAATTCTCAATCTTGGAATTATTATTTCTATCATTGGTACAATCAATGGTAAGATTATGACATTTCCAAGAATTATGTTTGCGATGGCACGTGCTAACGAGCTTCCATTTTCAAAACAATTAGCTTGGTTACATCCTAGAATGTTTTCCCCTGTTGTTTCAGTGCTTACAATGTTTAGTTTTGCATCTATCTTGATATTATTTTTTAACCCTGATAGATTATCCGAAATTTGTATTTTTTCTATTTATTGTTTTTACCTCATTGCATTTTTCGGTTTATTTAAACTTCGTAAACAACGCAAGGATTTAGTTAGACCTTTTAAAGTTCCTCTATACCCTCTTACACCAATTATTGCTATTTTAGGAGCTATCTTCGTTATGCTTAGCGAAATATTCTCTGATCTTAACGGTGTATTAGTTTCATTTATATTTATTTTAATCGGTGTTCCAGTATATTATTGGAAAGTCAAAAAATAATTTCACAAAAAAAGTACGGCAATTCAATCTGCCGTACTTTTTTATCTCTAACCGTATCTTTTTTCTAATCTTCTAGCTACCAATGACAAGCAATAACATACTATAAAATACATGACTGCAATCATTAAGTACATTGGTACCATGTAAGTCGTATTTTGACTATATATAATCTGTGCATGATATAGTAATTCTGGTAAAACAATAATAGTTGCTAAAGATGTATCTTTAACTAAAGATATAAATTGTGATACTAAAGGTGGTATCATCTTTTGTAATGCTTGAGGCATAATTATATGCCACATTGCTTGTACATAGGTCAGCCCACTTGACCTTGCACCTTCCATTTGTCCAACCGGAACAGCTTGAATACCACTACGAACAATTTCTGCTAACATCGCAGATTCAAAAACTACCAAGGCAGTAACAGCCGCTAACATTGGTGTCATTCTTAAACCTAGCTCTGGTAACCCAAAATAAGTAAAGAAAATAATTAACAGCAAAGGAAGATTTCTAATAATATCAATCAAAAAGCCTACAGCTGCAGATAAATATTTAATCTTAACATATCTGATTACTCCTAGAATTAAACCAATTATAAAGCTTAAAACAATTGAAATTACTGATACTTCTAGTGTTACCCACAATCCTTCTAAAAGAAAGCGTAGATTTATCCATGAATATGCTTGTTCAAATGTTGACATCTAAGTCGCCTCCTTTTAATTTATGCCAATTTCTTTTCCAAATAACGCATGTAATAACTTAAAGGCAATGTCAAAATCAAATAAAACACACCTACAACTAAATAAGTATTAATTGTTTCAAAAGAAGCTGAAGCTATTACATCACCTTGATACATCAAATCAAAGCCAGCAACAAACGCTAATACTGATGAGTTTTTAATCAAATTAATAAATTGATTTCCCAATGGAGGTATTACTAATTTAAAAGCTTGTGGCAAAATAATGTATCTCATTGTTTGCCAGTAAGTTAAACCATTTGCTCGTGCACCTTCCATTTGTCCAACTCCAACAGCTTTAATCCCAGCTCTTACAGTTTCTGCAATAAAAGCTGAGGTATATAATGTTAAACCGATTGTTCCTGCAGTAAATCCACTTAATTTAATAAAAAATTGTGGTACTACTACATAAAACACCATGGTAATAACTAATAAAGGAATATTTCTGAAAATTTCAATATAAATATTAGCTATTGTCCTCACTAATTTAGAAGGGACTGTTTGCAAAATTGCAAATATCGATCCAATTATCAAACTGAAGAATAGTGCAATCACACTACATAAAATCGTATTTTCAAACCCCGTTAGGAAAGTTTGCCAATTTTCTGATAGTATATGTATCATCTTTCTCCAGCTCCTTTCGCATCAAATCCCTTAACATTTCCAAACCACTTTTGAATTAACTTATCATAAGTACCATCAGATTTTAATTCATCTAAAGCTTTATCAATTCTTTTTATCATTTGAGTTTGGCCTTTATCTACAGCAATTCCATAAGGTTCATTAGTAAAGTTACCACCTACAACCTGATAACCAGGATTTTCAGAAGCAATCCCTGCCAATATACCATTATCTGTACTCATCGCTTGACCTTGACCAGATTTCAAAGCTGTAAATGCTTGACCATAATCATCAAATTCCAAAACTTTAGCTTTAGGAGCAAACTTATGAATATTAGCCACAGCAGTTGTTCCTTTTACAGCTAAAACAACCATACCCTTTTTATTTAAGTCGTGAACATTCTTAATTGTGCTATTCTCTGGCACCAACAATGACTGACCAGCTGCAAAATATGGTTGTGAGAATTCAACTATCTTACGTCTTTCAGGAGTGATTGTCATCGCAGCAATTACAGCATCAATATTTTGATTTTTTAAGAGTGGTATCTTAGTTTTGGCTGTTGTCTGTACTAATTTTACTTTAGCATCCTTACCATACATTTTTTTCGTCAATGCCTTGGCCATATCTACATCAAAACCTTCAATTTGCCCTGTCTTAATGTTCATTAAACCAAATAATCTAGTATCTGCTTTTACACCCCAGGTAACTGTCTTAGTTTGTTCAGTTCTCTGAGCAATATTTGCTGCTTTATCCTTTTTTCCACATGCTCCTAAGAAAAAGATCATTAGCAACGCTGAAAAAAGCAGTGTTACTTTTCTTAAATTTTTCATAGCTAACCCCTCTTTCTATTTGTGAGTAATGATCTTACTCAAGAATTGACGGGCTCTTTCTTCTTTAGGATTTTTGAAGAATGTTTCTGTATCATCATCTTCTAAAATTTCCCCATCTGCTAGAAATACAATTCTATTTCCAACTTCTCGTGCGAATCCCATTTCATGTGTTACCACAACCATTGTAATTCCACGTTCTGCAACAGTCTTCATAACATCTAATACATCATCAATCATTTCAGGGTCTAGAGCACTAGTTGGTTCATCAAACAAAATACATTTAGGTTGCATAGCTAAGGAACGCGCAATTGCAACACGTTGTTTTTGTCCACCAGATAACATTCTAGGATATGATTCTGCTTTACTTGAAAGACCTACCATTTCTAGCAATTCTAGAGCATATTTCTTATTTTCAGTTTCATCTTTATGCAAAACTATTCGTGGAGCTAACATAATATTTTCTAATACAGTTTTATTTTCGTATAAGTTAAAGTGTTGGAATACCATTCCGACATCTTTTCTGATTTTATTCATATCTGTTTTCTTATCGGATAAGTCATAGTTATTAACAATTAATTGACCATTACTAATATCTTCTAAACCATTAATTGTTCTAATAAGTGTACTTTTACCAGAACCAGAGGGACCAATAAGTACGACAACCTCGCCTTTTTCCACCTTCAAGTTAATATTCTTTAAAGCATGGAAATTTCCATAATATTTATCAACATTTTTAAATTCAATCATCGACATATTCTGTTCCTCCTTCATTCCACGTTACATTTTATACATAATCAAAATCGTTGATATCATTTAATTATTATATAAAAATAATAACAACGTACTCTAATTTTAATCTTTATATAATCAAAAAGCAAGTATTTATTCAAAATACATGTTATATTAGGTTACATAGATATAGAAACACCATATAATTGTTAGAAAATCTAACAACTATATGGTGTCTTCTTAAATATCTTTTTTATAAACTTTATATAAAACTATCGTTATCCAAGTTGCAATTAATGCTGGAAAAATTGCAATAATTAGATATGTAGGATTTATCAAATAACTTAAATCTAAATTCAAAATATCAGGAATTTTCTTTACTACTTTATGTAATATGTCAAACATTACTTGATAAATAGTCATATAGATCAATATCCATTGAATATAATACTCAACCATCGTCAATACAGTTGTTGGCAAATTAAACTTTTCTTGAAATTTCCTAAAAATTAAATAATGAATTAAGCCAGAAAGAACAATCACCCACATTGATAACGAAAAAATCGATCCTATTCTTAAAGCATTAAAACTGTCAGCTAAAATAATTGCTAAACTAAATAAAAGTGCAATGGACTGTACAAAAATTAAACTCCGCGTTTTTCTAGCATTAAAAAGATACTTATACCTATTAAGATAATTAAAATTAAACTCCAATCTATTTTGGTAACCCCCTTTATAAAAAAATACCTTGTAAGTAACTTTTACTACTTACAAGGTATCACATCTTACCTTCTTCTGTCTCTACGTCTGCTTAAATGTTCATCTTCAAGACTTGAAGTTTTTTCATAGTAAGAAGAAGCAACTTTAGGTGCAGCCTTTTTTTCGCGACTAGTATATGCAATTTTTGCATCAATTCTGAATGGTTCATTATCTTCCATCGCTGTAGAGCGCCCTGCTATCATAAATGGACCACCTGTTAATACAACAGTTGCCAAATAAATATGATATTTCTTAGCTGCTTCACTAGCTGGCATTAATCCAATTGTTTTGACAGTTCCTAATTGGTAACTTTCAATTTGGTTAATACCACCATAAATAACTAATTTACCTTCTACATTTTTCAATTCAAAATATGGTAATGCTTGTGGTGTCTCACCTAAAGCATATCTAACTTTTCCATCGCTTTTTATTTCTTTAAAGATAGTATTCTTACTCTTTCCATCATAATCAAGATGAAGGTAATTAATCTTCTTCAAACTGTCAGTAACAATTTGAATATTAGCTAACTCTGCTTCAGAAGTTGTTATTTCTGCCGGCAAGAAATCTTGATTTTCATCAAAAATACCATTAGTTTGTACAAATCCTGCTTGTCTCATTCTAGCAACCTTTTTGCGAGCTTCTTCTTCAGGATCCTTAGTCTTAATTCCTAAAGCATTTTCGATTTTAGGAGAAATATCCCACTTAGCTTTCTTTTCTGTAAACCAATATATTGCATTAAGATAGGTAAAATATAACAACACTAGAAATGCTAAAATAAAAAGAAGTCCTCTTCCGATAAAGCCATTCGCAAAGAAACGCCATGCTACATATAAAAGATAGAAATTACCTACACCACCTACTATAGTGTAGACTCTATTTTTTATCTTAACATTCATGTTGATATATCCTATCCAGGTATTTATCAACCCTAAAATACTAAACAATCATCTCACCTCTTTTTACTGATTATTATTTGTTGTTGTTCCGCCAGTTGTGTTATTGTTAGTTGTTGTATTTCCTGTCGTATTATTACTATCAGTAGTTGTATCATTACTATTAGTATTGTTATTTGTCGTTGTTCCACCAGTTGTATTATCAGTAGTTTTAGTAGAACTTGAAGAAGATTTATTATTACCATTTGTATTGTCATAATCAGTAGTAGAGTTAGTATCTTGATTTTGATCATCTTCACTATCATCATACGAACTACTATCGTGTTTCTTATCATCACTTTGACTTGATGACATCTTAGAATTATCTTGTTCTGGATTTGAACTAAAACTTGAAGAAACTGTTGACGTAGACACACTTTCTACCTTAGGCTTTCCTTCAGAAGTACCAGTTGCAGTGTTAACTGCCACGTTAGTTGCACCTAAAGCTAATACCGCCGATAAAATCGCAAATGGTGTAATAAACGGTGGTGTACGATATGCCATTTTTCTTCCTCCTATCTATACTTTCACTTTCTTAACTATATTACTACATACGTCCAAAAGAATACATGAATTTTTTATGATGAAGCTTTAAAGATTTACTAAGAGTCTTTACGACATTTGTCACATACACCATATACTTCAAATCTATGTCCATCAATTTGATATCCAGGAAGTTGAGTCTGTAATAAATCATCTAGAGGACAAAGATTAATTTCTTCAACTTTCCCACACTTCTCACAAATAAAATGATGATGATGCAAATTTCCAAAATCACATTGATATTTTACACAAGCTCCTGATGGTTTCTCTTGAGTCTCAATGATCCCTAAATTATCAAAATCTTTTATATTACGATAGATTGTATTATGACTCATTCCTGGAAAAAGAGTATGCATATATTTATCCACCTGTGTAATATCCACATATCGATGCTGATAATTACTCAAATATTCCAGTAAAGCTTGTCGTTGTTTGGTTATTTTTAAATTATGCTCTTTTAAAATACTGATTGCTTCCTTAACCAAAGTCATTCACCATCTCTCTAAATAGTAATCTTTACTTTCTAATCTATACTAACATCAATTATTTTAAAATGCTAATTTATTATTTTTTCTAATTTTTCAATTCCTATTTTATCGGCTTTTATTGCTAAAATCGATTACTAAAATTAATTTTTCTATTAACATTGACATTATACTCTAATAATTGCTATTATTGTCACTATATTAATAATGAATGGAGTGATTTAATGGGGATTTTAAATCGCATTCTAAAAAAAGAAAGTCTCGAACGTTACTTAGATTCCGACAATCACCTTGAACGTATTATCAGGACTAAAGATTTGATTGCCATGGGGATTGGTGTTGTTATTGGGACAGGTATCTTTATCCTTCCAGGAACTGTTGCCGCAACACATAGTGGTCCTGCGATTACTATTTCTTTCATCCTGGCTGCAATTGTTTGTTCTACTTCAGCTTTATGTTATGCAGAATTCTCATCTGCTTTACCAGTTGCCGGAAGTGCTTATTCATTCGGTAATGTTATTTTCGGTGAGCTTATAGGTTGGATTTTAGGCTGGGCTTTAATTCTTGAATATATGTTAGCTGTCGCTGCTGTTGCAACTGGATGGGCTTCATACTTCAACTCTTTTATTGCTGGTTTTGGAATTCATATTCCTAAAGCAGTTAGCGGTCCTTTTAATCCAGCTCAAGGTACTTACGTTAATTTAACTGCTATTTTAATTGTATTGTTTATTTCTTTCTTGTTAAGTAGAGGTGTGCAAGCATCTATTCGTCTTAACAACATTATGGTTTATCTAAAAATTGCAATTATTCTATTATTTGTAATCGTTGGTGCCTTTTTTGTGAAACCTGCTAATTGGAATCCATATATGCCATTTGGAATCAAAGGTGTCTTCACTGGTGCCTCAACAGTTTTCTTTGCTTATTTAGGATTTGATGTTATTGCTTCATCAGCTGCTGAAGTTAAGAATCCAAAACGTTCAATGCCAGCTGGTATCTTAGGAACTTTATCAATCACTACTGTTCTATATATTGCTGTAGCAGCTGTTTTAACTGGAATGGTCAAGTATACAAAACTTGATGTTGGAAATCCTGTATCATACGCTATGCAGCTAGCTCACCAAGATTGGTTTGCAGGTATCATTGCCTTAGGTGCTTTGATCGGTATGTTTACTATGATCCTTTCAACTACATTCTCATCTTCTCGCCTAATTTACTCAATTGGTCGCGATGGTCTACTACCTGCTTCTTTAAGTAAATTAGATGAAAAGACACATACACCAAAAGTTGCTCTATATGCTGTAACAATTGTTATAGCTTTAACTAGTGGATTTGTTTCTTTAGATCAATTAGCTAACTTAGTTAATATTGGAACTTTAGTTGCTTTTACCGTTGTTTCTCTGGGTGTTATTCCTTTACGTCGTCGTAAAGATATTGATAACAGCAAAGGATTCAAAGTTCCATTTTATCCTGTACTTCCTATTGTTTCTGTTGTTTTATGTTTAATCATGCTATCTCAACTTTCATTAGAAACATGGGTTGCTTCTGGTATTTGGTTCTTAATTGGTTTAACTATCTACTTTAGTTACGGTATTAAACACAGTAAGCTTTCTGGAAATAAATAATTTAATATAACCAAAAAAGGTACTAGCGATTAGTATAATTAACTAATTACTAGTACCTTTTCATTGCAATTTTTCTATAATCAAAAAGGAATTACGTTATTATTCGCGTAATTCCTTTTTTATTTAATCTTCTTATTTAGAATAGTTAGGAGCTTCTTTAGTAATTTGTACATCATGTGGATGTGATTCAACTAAACCAGCACCTGTAATTTGTACAAATTGAGCTTCATTTGTAAGTGTTGCTAAATCAGGAGCACCACAGTAACCCATACCTGCACGAAGTCCACCGTCCATTTGGTATACAATGTCTGCTACGCTACCTTTGTATGCAACACGTCCTTCGATACCTTCTGGAACAAGCTTGTTAGCTTCATTGACACCACTTTGGAAGTAACGGTCAGAAGAACCATGTGTAGAATCCATAGCACCCAAGCTACCCATTCCACGATATGTCTTAAAGCGACGGCCTTGATAAATTTCTGTTTCACCAGGTGCTTCGTCTGTACCAGCTAACATTGAACCTAGCATTACAGCATTACCACCTGCAGCAATTGCCTTTACAATGTCACCTGAGTACTTAATACCACCATCAGCGATGATTGTCTTACCATATTCACGAGCAACACCTGCAGCATCATAAATTGCAGTAATTTGAGGAACACCTACACCAGCTACAACACGTGTTGTACAAATAGAACCTGGTCCAATACCTACTTTAACTACGTCAACACCAGCATCATATAATGCCTTTGTTGCTTCTGCAGTTGCAACATTACCAGCAATCAAAGTTGCTTCTGGGAAATGTTCACGAATTTCTTTAATCTTACGTAATACACCAGCTGAATGTCCATGAGCTGTATCAATAACTAATGCGTCTGCACCTGCATTTAAAAGAGCTTCTGCACGTTCAAAAGTATCACTTGTAACCCCAACAGCTGCAGCTACTAACAAACGTCCGTGTTTATCTTTAGCAGCATGTGGAAATTCTACTACTTTTTCAATATCTTTGATTGTAATTAATCCAGTTAATTGACCTTCTTCATTAACCATTGGTAATTTTTCAATCTTATATTGTTGTAAAATTTCTTCTGCTTTTTCTAAAGATGTGCCTTCTGGAGCAGTAATTAAGTTTTCCTTAGTCATTACATCGTCGATTTTAACTTTGCTATCAGTAACAAAACGTAAATCACGGTTTGTAATGATACCACAGAATTTACGGTTTTCAGCATTTTCAACAATTGGAACACCACTAATACGATATTTGTGCATAAGTGCTTCTGCTTCAAAAACTTTGTTATCAGGAGTCAAGAAGAATGGATCAATAATAACACCTGATTCAGAACGTTTTACTTTACGAACTTCATCAGCTTGACGTTCAATTGTCATATTCTTATGAATAACACCTAATCCACCTTGACGAGCCATTGCGATTGCCATTGCAGATTCTGTAACTGTATCCATTCCCGCACTAATGATAGGGATATTTAATTTGATGTTTTTCGCAAGTTGAACACTTAAATCAACTTCATTAGGTAAGACATGGCTTTCAGCCGGAATTAATAGTACGTCATCGAATGTATATCCTTTTTTAACAAATTTAGTATCCCATTTGGACATTGTTAGAACTCTCCTTTACGTAATTGTTAATATGTTGTCTTACAGAATACAAAATATTTCAAGAAAAAGCAAGTATTCTTAGTTAATTTTTAAATTCTTAATCTTATTCTTATTTTTAAGGTTAAAATTCGTTTTTTAGCTACCTTATTTACGAACAATCAATATATTATTCAGTAAATAACAAATCATACATTTTAGTTTCTAATGGGTGTTGCAACTCTATGTTCATTCCTACTGCTGTCTTTTTCCCAACGATTTCTTCACGAACACTATCTGATACAATCTTACCTTCTCCCAAATAGTAGAACCCTTTTCCATCGGCATCGCTACGTTTTACAAAAAGATGTAGTTTTATTTTATAATTTCCCATTTTATCTTTTGCTAAAAGCCGTTGAACCTCATCTGAATCTATATGTCGAGGAGATCTAGTATACCATCTCAAACTTTTACCATTTTGTAAATCATTACGATATTTAGCATTTCGCTTATCTTCAGAATCTTTCTTATAGGTTATAAAAATTGGACATTCTTTTTCACCTACACGATACCCATACATTGGTGCACTGACGTCTTTTTCCCAATTTAATAAGCGGCATACATCTTTACGAGTGTATTTTTGATAGAATGTAAACTGCTTTTTATTTTGATATTCCTCATTCAATAATAATCCTGTTTGAATAACATCTTGCCATAACTGGTAGAATTTAGGATTATTCAAACTTGTTTTAATTTGATCATTAAGTTGATAATCTAACAAATTGACCTTTTCTATGATAGGAATTCCACCATACTGTTCAGCTTTGGTTGTCTTTCCAGCCTTCACATCAAAGAAAGATAAGTTCAAAATATTTTCAACAGAATTCATTAATTCCATATTGAAATAAATTTGTTTTTCTTGTAATTCTTGCTCATAATCAGATAAACTGCATACTTTATTTTTAGTCAATAGATCTAATAATATGAGTTCGTGAGGTCTCATTCCATTCAATAATTCTTTGGTTATAAAAGTTAAAACTTGTTCTTGATACAAATTCAACTCAGAATCTTCTCCCATTTTTTGCAAGAAAATATCATAGTTATCAAGATTTCCGTTATTAGCAAAAACAATTGGAGAAACTGACCCAAATCTATAAAAATCTTGTAGCAAAGGTACTTTACCAAGTTTATTTTTCAAATCTTGATAAGCTGTTCTCAATTCCTTCATTGAATCTAACTTCACTTTATCCAATGATTGCAGAATCTTTTCTTGAGCAATCTCCGTAAAATTAATCGTTGAAACATCAATTACTGGTGGAACTCTTAACTCTGCTTTAGCTTCGTCAATACTGCGACTATTGTCTTGAGTTAAAGCAATTGGAATCAAATAATTATTTTTATAATTACCAATAAAATCTAATACTGTTACGAAATCTTTTCCTGGATATTTTCTTAATCCACGTCCTAATTGTTGAATAAATACAATACTTGACTGTGTATTTCGTAACATCACAACTTGATTGACACAAGGAATATCGATACCTTCGTTAAACAAATTAACGGTAATGATATATTCTATTTTCCCTTCTTCTAATTCTCTAACTACTGCTCTTCTACGTTCATTACTATCTTGATTAGTTAGAGCTTTAGCTTGATGTCCTGCATCTGTAAAAGCCTGAGCCAATTCTAATGCCTCATCTTGACGACTACAGAAAACCAAGCCATGAACTTTTAGTCCAGAGTAACCATAATAATCTAATTGATCCAAAATATATTTCACACGCTTAGGGGCTGTTAAATAACGTAGATTTGTTGTTTCATCTACTGTAATGCCATCTTCTTCATAATCTTGAACCCCAATATAGTGAAATGGACTGAGCATTTTATTTTCTAAAGCATCACGCAATCTAATTTCGTAAGCTAAATTATAATCAAATAAAGCATATACATCCTGATTATCCATTCTTTCAGGTGTTGCCGTCATTCCCAACCAAAAATCGGGTTTAAAATGGTGCATGATTTTTTGATAAGATGGCGCTGCTGAACGATGTGCCTCATCAATCAAAATATAATCGAAATAATTACTTGGTAATTGGTCTAATATTTTGTCTTGGCTCACTGTTTGAATAGTAGAAAAAATATACTTTGCTTGAGTATCTTGCCTATCACCACTTAACATTCCATACAATCTGCCACTTCCACCGATTACCTTCTTAAAACTTTCCATCGCTTTTTTAGCAATTTGTTCCCTATGAACTACAAATAAAAATCGTTTAGGCTGGTATTCCTTAACCGCGAATGCTCCTAAATAAGTCTTACCAGTCCCAGTAGCAGACACAACTAGAGCCTTACTCTTCTTTTCAGCAACTATTTTTTCTAGCTCTTTTAAAGCAGCCATCTGCATCTTATTAGGAACTATCTCACTTTTGGCTTTGTTATTAATAGACTTGTCTGTTACTCGTAAATTTTGCCAAACTTCTTTATAATTATCTATCCAAGCTTGTGTCAGTACTTGGGAATTTTCTATAATTCGCTCTAACTCTGAATGAGTTTGCTGATATAGACTACCATTTTTCGTTGAAGTTAGTTTTATCGCCCATTCATAATTACTTAACATCGCAGCTCTAGTAAAATTAGCACTACCAACAATCATCGTATAATAATCTGAATGTTCAAACATGTATCCTTTCGCATGAAAGCCAGATTCTTCGGCAAGATAAACATCTACATTCTTTAACTTTAGCAATTCAGTAAATACTTTGGGTTGATTAAAATTAAGATACGTACTTGTAACGATCTTGCCCCTTATCCCTTTTTTATCTAAATCTGCCAAAACAACTTTCAAAGGAGTTAACATATCCAAAGTTATAAAGGCTACCGACCAAATAAAACTTTTACATGTTTTTAATTCTTGTTTCAGACTTGTCCAAATATGTTGATCATTAGCATTGACTAACATTTTAGGAGTTAATAATTCATGTCCGGAATAATCAGCAGCATACAAGCCGTTAAGCATCGCTTCCTTCAATGTTTCGTTATCCATTATCTACTTCTCATCCTTTGCATTTTTATTCTAAATATAATTCTTGCAACCTTTCAATTTTAGCTTTCGTCATTCCCAATTTTTCTTCTAAAAACTTTTCAACAGATCCACTTACTACTCGACATGCTTTAGGTAAAACTTCAATTGTTTCAGCAATAACTGCTGTTTTACTGTTTAATCTCTGTGCTATTTCTATTTGCGATTCACTCTCTAACGCATCATTTATTGTTTCAGAAGAATAATTATCAAAAAATAGATTGGTATATAAGTAATCTTCCACAATTTGTTTTTCACTCACACCTAATGCACTCAAAATTAAAAATGCAGCTACCCCTGTTCTATCTTTTCCAGCTGTGCAATGGAAAACCACACTTTCTCCCTCTTTATCATTTTCCAATAAGACATTGAACATTTTTCGATAAGCAGCTTGTGCATGAGGATCTAACAACATTTGAAGATAAGTTTGTCTTCCAAAATCCATATTACTAGCTCCTAATCGCATATTATTGATGATTCCTAAATTTTTAAACAAGCTAAAAGAAAATGGGTATACAGTATCTTGAAAATATTGTGCCTTGTCTGGATACTTATCTGGCGAATAACTAGATTCTTCAGATGAACGTAAATCAACAATATAGCGAACTCCATATTGATCAAGATAATCTACATCATTCTTAGTTAACTGTGCCATACTTCCACTACGTAATAGTTTATGCCATTTAATTTTCCTGCCGTCCTCGGTTAAATAACCGCCCAATTCTCTAAAGTTTATACCTTCTTCTAGTTCTAACATTCTATGTTCCATAATTAATTTCACCCACAATCAAAAAAACTAGGTCTATTCTAATTATAATAGACCTAGCTTTTATTACTCAAAATATATTACTTCTTCATTTCGCAAACTTCGACCCAATCAACATAATTTCGATTGAATTCAGTAACTTTAACTTTCAAGCCACCCAGTTCAACTTCAGTTCCCAACTGAATCTTATAGTTATCTTGTAAATATCCTGCCAATGTTACACTTTCTGATTCTAAGAAATCTTTTTCTTGGAATCCAAAATAACGCTCAAAGTCGTATAAAGTTGTTTTACCTGAAACTTTATATGTTCCATTGTGATTATCAATAATATCATCTGGCAAAACATCATCAGCTTCATCTAAAACTGTTCCGAAAACTTCTTCATAAATATCTCTATCAGTTACAATTCCACTAGTTCCACCATATTCGTCTAACACCACAACCATTGGAACTCGTTTTCTTGTCATTTGTCGTAACAAGCCTTGTAATTCTGTAGTTTCAGGAACAGAAATAATTGTTCTCAATAACTTAGAAATCTTGATCGTATCATCTACACGTGATTGACGAATCAAATCATAAATATAGACATAACCCAAAATCTTATCTTTATCATTATTGGCTACTACCGGATAACGTGAGTGTTTTTCTTGCAGATATTTATTCAAAACATCTTTTACAGTTGCGGTAATATCTACCACTTCAACACTTGTTCGATCAATCATAACATCTTTAGCAACTTTGTCATTAAATTCAAATGCACGTCGCATATATAGATAGTCTTCTTTGTCTATCGAACCACCAGTAACTGCATTCTTTGATAAATTTAAGATTTCATTTTCTGACAATACATCTGTGTCTTCTCCAGCTGGTTTTAATCCCATCGCTTTAACTATACCGTTAGCAGAAGCATTTAATAACCACACAAATGGATAGAATAGAATATGGAAGTAATGTAGTGGGCGAACCACAAACATCATCACTTTCATCGGCATATCAATACTTATGTTCTTAGGTACAATTTCAGTTAAAACAACTTCCAAATATGTAAGTAAAACAACACCTAAAACTGCACTAATTGCCATAATAGTTGTGTGATTTAACGGTGTAAAACCAAAAAAGTCAGCAAAAATTTGCGATAAGGTATCTGCTCCAAGCCAGCCTAAGATGATTCCTGTTAATGAAACACCTACCTGAGTTGTAGATAGATATTCATTCATGTTATCGACCATCTTCAAAGCCATTTCAAGCTTTTTCTTGTTACCTTCTCCATCCTCTAACATACTCTCAATTTGACTTTTACGTACTGAAACAATTGCAAATTCAGCTGCCACAAAGAAAGCGGCAAAGAAAAATACAATTACTACAACGATTAAATTGCTAACCGCCTGACCACTAGACAAAATGCATTCCCCATTTCTCAAAATATTGATGTCTTAATTAACACCTTTTAATTTCATCTACTGATTTTTTAATTCTTATATGCTCTATCATAGCATTTTTTACGTAAAATTACCTTATACTTAGGTTAATTATTTGTATCTTCTTCAGAAATTTCTGCACTTTCAATTACTGAAATTTTTTCGGCAATATTCCCTGCAATCTTTACTTCATAATTTTCTGGATTTGCGAGAAATTCATCGACACTTCCTAAGGTGTCTATCCTGAATCCTGATGCATTCAATTTAGGTGATTCAACTATTAAATTCACTACTACTGGTACTTTTTCTTCTAATCTATTAAAGAAATTATCAACCTTATCAATATTGCTATATGGTAAATTAATTATTCCAGATTCTAATCTAACGAAGACTGGACCATCTGCATAATCAATAACTAACTCAATTTGAGTTAATTTATTATCTTTAATAGAACTTTCAAATTTATCAATCACCGGCACCATAACATCAGCTACTCCCATGCTGTCTACATCTGAAGCTCTAGCTGTGATTGTCTCCTTGTGATAATCCTCGTTTTCAATCGCAGTAATGAAATTTCCTACTTCGATTTCCATTTAGTTCACGTCCTTAAAAATTATTCTAAGATATAATCTACTATAACTAGTTATACATTATCAATATTTTTGTAAAAATTTAGTTTTTACTCTCTTTTACTTTTTCCTCATAATTTGTAAAATATTTGGGTATATCTGCCTTTATCTCTAGTTCTCTCATTGAAAATGGCAAAGTTAATTTCTGTTTGTAGCCATGTAACATCATATGCTTTTCTTCACTTACATGATTATATAACACGTCTCCTACAATAGGATGCCCCATTGCCGATAGATGTACGCGTAATTGATGCGTTCTTCCTGTTTCCAATCTTAAATAAACTACTGAATTATTTCCAAATTCTTTAATTACTTGATAATGTGTTCTAGCTGGTAGTGCGCCTATGCCGTCTACTTTTCGCTTACGCTTATCATTTTCATCCTTACCAATTGGTAGATCAATAACTCCTTCTTTTTGATCAAAAATTCCTTCTGTTACAGCTAAATAGTCACGCTTGATTATGTGCGTACTAATCAAACGAGTCAATATTGGTACCACAACTGGATTCTTAGCCACTATCATCGCCCCACTGGTCAACATATCTAAACGATGTACCATATAAGGATGTTCATCTTTTACATCTAAGTATCCAGCAATATAATTCATCAAAGTTCCTGTTTCATATGGTTGATTAGGATGGCTCTTGATTCCTTGAGGCTTATTTACTACTAATAAATCCTCATTTTCAAAAATAATCGGAATTTTCCTACCTTTATCTACAATATAATTTGAGGTAGCTGTCCTAAATTCATCACCTTCAAAGATTAATTCAATTTTTTGATTTCCTTGAACAATTGTATTCATTGGATAATATTTACCATCAATTTTTACATTTTCCCTAATTCTCAAAAAATGGATAAATTTACGTGGAAGTAACCATTTTTCAGACAATAAAGCTCGTAATGAAATTCCACTAAATTCAGCATTGACTGTTCTTTCAAATTTATACTTACTCATCATTTCCCTCATTTCTAATCCGAGCTAATTATAATAATTTTCGTGAAACATGGCAAAATAAAAAGTAGCCTTACCTAATTATGAAACTTGTATCATAACCAAATAATTCTACTTCATTATTTTTTATCTCAATATATCAATTAAATTCTTATTTGCTGCCTGTCTAGCTGGTAATATACCGAAGATCAAACCAACTGCACTAGAAACTCCAAACGCTAATAAGAAGGCATTTAGCGTAACATGTGCTTTAATTTTAATTCCTCCACCTAGACTTAGCAATGGTGCCAGTAGATGTGATAAGCCTGCACCTAAAACAAAACCAATTAGACCACCAGTTACAGTCAGAACCATCGCTTCAATTAAAAATTGTAGCATAATATTAGTTGGGGTTGCCCCTACCGCTAATCGGATACCAATCTCTTGAGTTCGTTCTGAAACTGAAATATACATCATATTCATAACGCCGATTCCAGCGATGAACAGAGAAATTGCCGCAATTAGACTGATAAATCCAGTTATCATATTAATTTGTGAAGAAAATGCCTTTAATTCTTTTTCCATATCGTAATATGTATATGTTCCTTTATTCATGGCACTTCCATTTTTTTCAAGATACTTAGCAATCTTTTTAGATACCTTACTTGCCGGAGCATCTTGAGGGAATGTTAATTTAATTACATCGCCTTCATTGGCATTTTGTCCATCGTAATATAACTTATATGGAACAACAACATCAGTTCCTTTTGCACTTAATGTTCCATATTGGTCATATTTACTTCCGCCACCATAAACACCAATAATACGATAAGTTGTCTCATTAGATGAAATTGAAGTTCCAACTGCATTTTGAGCAGTTCCAAATTCTTTTTTTGCCAAGGATTCTTTTATCATCGCTACTGGCTCTTTCATCTGTAAATCTTGTTTAGTAATCTCTCTACCAGCTATTAAGTCAATCGACTTTTCAGGTTTCTTTTCTAAATTAATACTTACAGACCTCTCCTCATCGCCAATAGTCATCTTAGAATTGATTAATGAATCATGTTCTATCTTCACATCTTTAAATTCTGAACCAAATTCCGTCTTAATATTAGCAATATCTTCTTCAGTAAAGCCATGTACTGTCGATCCCATGTCTACTGAAGAATATCCAATTTCTGTCGTTTGTTGTCCTTGTTTAGAATTACCAAACTTATCATACATCGTCTTTTTAACACCATCACCCATGCCCAGAATTGTAATAACGGCAGCAATCCCGATCATTATACCGATAATTGTTAAAAAACTTCTTTTCCGATTAGTTTTCAAAGATTGAAAGGCTGTTCTCAATAACTCTATAAACTTCATTATATCTCATTCCTTTCATCTTCTATCATGTGACCATCAAGAATTGTTACTACCCTCTCGCATTGCTCAGCAACGTGTGGATCGTGTGTAACTAAAATAATAGTTGTATGACTTTCTCGATTAAGTTCCTTAAATAAATTCATAATTTCTTGGCTAGTTTGTGTATCCAAAGCCCCAGTTGGTTCGTCAGCAATTAAGAATTTAGGATTCGTAGCTATTGCTCGTGCTATCGAAACACGTTGTTGCTGCCCACCAGACATATTTTTAGGCAATTTATTTTCATAACCAGCCAGACCTACTTTACTCAAAACTTCGCTAACTCTTTCCTTAATCTCCGCACGTTTCTTACCAGCATACAATAATGGCAAAGCTACATTTTCTGCCACACTAACGTCTCTTAATAACTTAAAATTTTGAAAAACAAACCCTACATTTTCGTTCCGAAGTTTTGAAAAGTCTTTTCTATCATAATCATGAATTGGTTCATCATTATAATAATAAGTCCCCTCAAACTTATCATCTAAAAAACCAATAATATTTATCAAAGTAGATTTCCCTGAGCCAGATTCACCAATAATTGCTACCAATTCTCCTGCATCGATATTTAGATTAATATCATGTAACACATGAAATTGAGAATCGCCTTGTTGGTAGTATTTATTAATATTTTCTAGCCTAATCATTATTTTCTACCTGCTCATTATTTTTTAGGTCTTTATCTGGATTAGTAACTATCTTATCGCTATCTACAAGGCCTTGATCTACAATAAAATAGCTATTAACTTCTTTGCCTGACACTTTAGTTGCTTGGGCTTTTCCAGCTTTATTTACAACGTATACTTTTCCATCTCTTACAGCAGCTTTAGGAATTTTTATTCCCTTTTGTACTACTGACATTTTAACAGTTTGACCTAACATGAATTTCTTGGCATCCACTTTAGCATTTAAATCATATTTAGTATTGTTACCCTTGCTATCTTTTGTTGGTACTTCTGACAAATATGATATTTGTGTTTCTTGAACCTTATTAGTAGCAACTGCCTTAACTTGAATATTTCCACCTAATTTAACCTTGCTATAGTCATATTCTGAAATTTGTGCTGAAACTTGTCTATCATCAGAATATAAAGTAACAACTGGTTGATTTTGTTTGGATGTATCTATTTCAACATATCCAGCATATGGAGCTGTTAAAGTTTGATTGACCTTACTAGATAAAGTATTTAATTTATTTCTTGCAGCATTCACACTTGCTTGAGCATCGGCATAAGCATTTTGTGCTTCCGTTAATTGTCCTTGTAACTCACTATATCCATCATTACCTGATCCCACACTGCTCATTTGTTTCTTAATATTATTAATACTTTGTTGCTGAGAATTCATCGCTCTTTGCGATTTATCAATTTCACCTTGAACTTCCACAACCGAATCTTGCTTATCTGTATTGTGTGTAGTTAGGATAGCTTGTCCTTGCTCAACATGCTCACCATTCTTAACATTAATACTTTGAATATCACCACTAGGAGTATCTAAAATTTCCCTTTGAACTGGCTCAACACTTCCTGTTAACGTAAAGCTAGTTTGTTGTGACACTTTAGCAACACGATATTTGGAATCTTCACTTGAATTTTTATCTGAAATTGCAGAGTGTACAGCTACGCCGGCTACCAATAATACTACAACTCCACCAACTATTATCCAGCGTTTTTTCCCTGTAAATTTATTTCGTAAACTTCTTTTTTTCTTCATCTTCTATCCTCCATATTATTTCCCTAGATCAATTATGTTCTTCACTATATATCACTAATCATCTTCATTGGTTAATTACTTACATAACTAACTATACACATAACAAAGACTTAACGCAAGCATTTCTTAAAAAATTCCAATAAAAAAATGGCATGCCTATAATAGACACACCATTTAAAAAATAATTATTCTGCTTCCATTGCTAGTAAGAAACAACCTGTAATTCCAGCATCATCGCCTAATTCTACATGAACGATATAGTCATCTAAATCGGGTGTTGGAACATAATCATTCATTTGCTTTTTAAATGATTCTCTTATCATTGGGAATAATTGTTCTTGCTTAGAAACACCACCACCAAAAATAATTTTTTCTGGTGATAAAGTTAAAGTTAAATCTACACATGCTTGCGCTAAGTAATATGCTACAATTTCCCAAGCCTTATCATCTTTAGGAATATCATAAGCCTTAACACCACCTTGTCTTGCTTCAATTGCAGGACCAGCAGCTAAACCTTCTAAACAGTCATGATGGAATGGACACTTTCCTTCGTACTTATCTTCGGGATGACGACGCATAATGATATGTCCAATTTCTGGATGTCCGTATCCTTCGATAACTTTACCATTGATAACAACACCGCCACCGATACCTGTTCCAACAGTTAAGTAAACACAACTATCTTTACCTAAAGCTGCACCTTTTTTCAATTCACCGTAAGCAGCTCCATTAACATCCGTTGTCCATGCATAAGGTACGTCAAATCTCTTCTTCATTTCACCTAAGAAATCATAGTTCTTCCAGCCTGGCTTAGGTGTATTGGTTATATAACCATATGTACTAGATTTGCGATTAACATCAATTGGTCCAAAAGAAGCAATTCCAATGGCTTGAACTTCATGCTTTTCAAAGAACTTGAAAACATCGCTCATTGTTTCTTCTGGTACTGTTGTAGGAATTGAAACCCTTTCTACTATATTTAAATTTTCATCAGCCACTGCACAAACAAACTTTGTTCCACCGGCTTCAATTGCTCCGTATAATTTAGTCAATTTATCTCACCTCTATTAATTGGTAAACGTTTTCCTCTATAACAACTATTATTTTATAACATATCATTTAAAAGGTAAAGAAAAATATGCTAAACGTTTGACATATAATATAAATTATTTTCAAGTAGATAATTACCTTTATTATTCTGATAATGTGCTATAATACTTTTTTGAAATAAGGATGCAAAATCGCCGGGTTTTGCCACAATATCTAAACTACAAGTGAACTGACAGGCGGCAGATTTTCTGCATAGGTTTGCTTATACGGAGGGTAATTATGCAAAATACTGTTTATTCAGTAAGACGTGAAGTTTCCGGTTATATCGTGAAAAATATCTTCGCATCTTTAGGAATATCATTATACGTTTTGGTTGATACTTTATTTATAGCTCTTGCAGCTGGTTCAATCGGTCTTGCAACTTTAAATATTGTATTGCCGATTTTCAATCTTTTTAACTCTTTAGGGTTGCTTTTAGGTGTTGGTGGTGCCGCTATTTTTTCTTTAAATAAGGTTCGTCACCCTGAAAGAATTGAAGGACTTTACAGTGAACTCATCATTTTTTGTGTGGGATTAGGAATTCTCTTTGCAATAATTGGAAATCTTTTTCCTCATCAAATTTTGACTTTAATGGGTGCTAATCAACAAACCATCAATATGGCAACCACTTATTTTCGTATTGTTTCCTGTGGTGCTCCATTGTTTATGGCAAATTATGTTACTATTAACTTTGTTAGAAATGATGGCAACCCCTCGCTAACAATGCGGGCTGCTTTAACACAAACAGCTTTTGTAATATTCATGGATTGGCTTTTAATTTTTGGGTTAAATTTAAAAATGGAAGGTGCTGCTTTAGCAACTATTTTTTCTCCTTTAACTAGTCTAACGGTTTTAAGTAGACATCGCCATTTTGCACAACGACAATTAAAACTTTTTAAAACCAAAGTCCATCTCAAAACGGTCCTAAAAGCTGCTCGATTAGGTATTCCATCTTTCTTGAATGAAATGAGTACTGGAGTTAGCATTTTTGTTTTCAACTTAGTACTTCTAAAGTTAGGTGGAAATTATGTGATTGCTGCTTATGGAGTTATTGCTAATATTGGGATTGTTTTCTTAGCAATCTTCAACGGTGTTGCCTTAGGGGTACAACCTATTGCTAGTCGCGAGTATGGTAAACACTTATACCAAAACGTAAAAATTGCTTTAAAAATTGGATTGCTTGTTACTTTTTCAATAGCTATAATCAGTTATTTCTTACTTCTTATTTTTAAAGCTCCTATTGTCGATATTTTCAACGCTGAACACGAAGCTCAACTTGTTGCTTATGCAGTTAAAGGTATTCCTATTTACTTTATTAGTATCTTTTTTAGTTGTCTAAACCTTGTTTTAATGCTATTTTTAGCAGCTATCAACGATGCTAGAGGTGCCTTTTTCTTGTCGATTTTACGTGGATACGTCATCCTATTACCATCAATTATTATTTTTGCTTACTTTGGTGGCATAGCTGGTGTCTGGGCAAGTGTTCCATTTACTGAATTTATCGTAGCAAGCTTAGGTATATATCTAACTAATAAAAAAATTTCTACTATGCAAATAAGAAAGGAATCTTTATTGTGAAAATCAAACGTTTAGATCACATCGTATTAACAGTATCAGATTTAGCTCAGGCTGAACGCTTCTATCATGAAGTATTTGATATGCCAGTCATTAAGGATCAAACCACTGAAGATGTAATTACACTTCGTTGTGGTCATCAACTTATTCGTCTACGCAAAGCTGATAAAAATAGTGACTTGCATGCTAATAATCAAACAATTGGTGCAGCTGATATTTGTATCGTCTCTGGAGATAAAATGTCTGACATTGAAAATCATCTTAAGAGTTATTTTGTAAATATTGTTGCTGGTCCTGTGACAAAAATGGGATCTGAAGGCGAAATGACATCGATTTATCTACGTGATTACGATCAAAATTTGATTGAAATTTCAACTTATAAATAATCTAAAAAATCTCAAGCTGATATTTTGGATACCAGTTTGAGATTTTATTTTTTATACAATTGTCAATTCTAGACACAGGACCAATTTCCTAATTTATGCAAATCCTATTTAGCCCATAAGAAACCTATCAATGCTTTATCAACCCCTTTGCTTTCATGCAATTTACTATGTTGTCCATATTTTCCACTTATTTTTAATTCTTGATATGACTTCTCACGACTATTTAATAAGTATTTTAAAGATTTTGATGAATTATTGCTTACCCTTCCATCTGACTTATCACCTATGTCTCCATAGATGTTTAGGACATCAATTTGATTCTTAGGATAACTCTCTCTAATTGCCAATAATTTCTTATAACTCTGCCTAAAGATATTTGGCTTACCATTTTTTTCCAATTTACTTTCACCTAATTTGTCATCCATTCCCAAAATACCATTAAAGTGACCAGCAATATCTACTTGCTTTTGAATTTGAGGTAAATTCTTATCTCCACCATAGTTCAGCAAGTAAAACATAATTGACATATTTCCCATCGAATGTCCCACTACATTAAACTTTTTTATGCCGTATTTCTTTTGTAGGGCTACTACTACATTTTTCATCCATTTAGCATCTTCGTTATAATTTGCGTTCTTATTATCTTGATAATTCACTTCAACAATTGGATTTTTTGCGTTCTTTTTCATACTTCCTATTAATTCAACTTCACCCTTAGCCGAAACATCAGCTCTGATGATTGTATTAGTTACACCTTTATTTTTAGCATAATTTGCTATTTGTCGTTCCGCACGATAACTACTCCCCCAACCATGGAAGAATAAAGTAGGAACATTTGAATTAATATAATTATTCTGAGCAGCTTGTACTCGATAAAGTCTTACTCCACAAAATACTATTAATAAAACAGCTAGTAAAACTAACCATACAGATTTATTTTTTCGTAACACCCCACATCACCTCAAAGCCTATTATAAAGCTTAGAGCTTACTTCAAGGCAAGAAAAAAAGCACATGGAAATTCCATGTACTCTCTAACTATTATTTCAACAATGAAGCTGCTTCTTCATCAATAATTACTACAACATCAGGGTGATTTTGTAGTACACTTGCTGGAACTTCAGGTGTTACTGGTCCTTCAATCATTGCCTTAACAGCTTCAGCTTTGTTCTTACCAAATGCTTCTAATAAAATTGTGTCAGATTTCATTATTGTTCCAATTCCCATTGAATATGCGTATTTTGGAACATCTTCTTCATTGTCAAAGAAACGTGAATTTGCATTAATAGTTGATTGTGTCAAAGCCACTTTATGAGTCTTACCATCAAATGATGATCCTGGTTCATTAAAACCAATATGACCATTACGTCCAATTCCTAAAAGTTGTAATCCAACATGATATTCTTCTAACAACTTATCATAGCGCTCACATTCTTGATCAGCATCTTCAGCCATTCCATTTGGTAAAAATGATTTGGCAAATGGCTTAGCATTGAATAAATGTTCCTTCATAAAGTAAGCGTAACTTTGTTCATCTTCTGGCTTTAATCCCACATATTCATCTAAATTTACAGAGATACTATTGGAAAAATCAATATCACTTTTTACTAATTCATCGTATGTTGTTTCTGGAGTACTACCTGTAGCTAAGCCGAATACTTTGACCCCATTATCTAAAGCTTCTTTAAATACTTTTAATGCTTCTTTTCCGCCTTCTACTTGATCTTTAACTTTGATTATTTTCATAATAAATACTCCTTCTTCCATTTTGGTCTATACCAATTATACAACTAATATTTCTATTTGTAAACTCTTGCATTCATGGTCTATACCATTTATTATTAAGTTGTTACTTAAGTTAATAGAAGTGCGATTTTATCGCTATTATTTAAAATAAAGGTGGTCAAATATATGAGTACAGTTTTAAAACATGGACTTATTTATACTGGTTCCGAAAAAATTGTAGATGGATATTTACGATTTGATAAACAAATTATCAATGTTGGACCAATGTCTGAATATAAAGCCCAAGTATCTGATGATAAAATTATTGATTTGGAAGGACAAGTTGTAGTTCCTGGCTTTATCGACGTTCATAGCCATGGTGGTTATAGCTTCGATTCCATGGATGGCGATGCTAACCAAATTGATGAAATGGTTAATGATATGGTCCATGAAGGTATTACTACATATTTCGCTACAACTATGACTCAATCTCATGAAAATATTGCGCATGCGATGGTTGGCATTAAAGAAGCTGCTGCAAAAAATCCAGTTATTCAAGGTATTCATCTTGAAGGACCTTTTGTTTCACCTGTTTTCAAAGGAGCTCAACCAGAAGAATATATCGAATCTCCTGATATCGATGCTTTCGCTCATTGGAATGAACTATCTGGTGGCATGATTAAATTAGTTACTTATGCTCCTGAAAATGAAAATACTACTGAATTTGAAAAATATTGTATTGAACACAACATCGTATTATCTGTAGGTCATAGTAATGCTACACGTGCTCAAATGAAAGGCTCACTTGCTAGTCACGTTACTCATTTATACAATGCTCAACGTGAATTGAAGCATCGCGAACCAGGTGTTACTGGTCATGCCCTTCTCGAAGGAAATATGTATTGCGAAATCATTGCTGATGGATTCCACGTTTTCCCAGATATGATTAAACTAGCTTATGACCTTAAAGGACCAGACAAGATTGAATTAGTTACTGACTCCATGCGTGCAAAAGGTATGCCTGAAGGAGTTTCAGAATTAGGTGGTCAAAAAGTTATCGTTAAAGATAAGCAAGCTCGTCTAGAATCTGGTAATTTAGCTGGTTCTGTATTGCAATACCAAGATGCCTTTAAGAATATTATGAAATTTACTGGTTGCGGTATTGAAGAAGCTGTGAAAATGTCTTCTGTTAACCAAGCTCGTGAATTTGGCTTAACTCAAAAAGGTGCTATTGAAGTTGGCAAAGATGCTGACTTAAATGTGCTTGATTCTGATTTAAATGTTGTTAAAACATTTAGTTTTGGTCGTTTATTTGAAAAATAGTTAATTAAAATCCCTACCAAGTTACTTTAATTGCAACTTAGTGGGGATTTTTCTAATCATTAATAAAAAAGATAGCAATCAATTCATGATCAATTACTATCTTTTCAAATCTATTTAACTGTCCATCCACCGTCAATTGTAAAAACAGTTCCGTGAACATAATCAGCTCTTGGACTTGCCAAGTAAAGTGTCATTTCTGCTACTTCTTTAGGTTTTGCCCATCGTTTAGCTGGTGTGAGTCTGGCTACTTCTTTAGCCATCGCCCCATCTCCAGCAAAATCAGCCGCATTCATCGGTGTATTAATTGCTCCTGGAGCTATACAATTAACCCGAATTCCCTTATCAGCGTAATCATAAGCTAATTGTTTAGTGTATCCAATAATTCCATGCTTTGCCGCTGTATAAGCTGCTCCACCACCACCAGCAACCAATCCTGCAATAGAAGCCATATTTACAATAACTCCATGTTTCTGTTTCAACATTATTGGTAAAATTTCATTAGTCAACAAGAACATACTTTTTAAATTGGTATTAAAAATATTGTCCCATTGTTCTTCACTAGTATCTAAAGTTGGTGCATAATTATCTAGAATACCAGCTGTATTTAATAAAATATCCACAGTTGATAATTCTTTTTTTATTTTTCCTGTCCACATGTGAATATCTTTTTTCTTTCTTATATCCACTTGTTGAAAACTTAAAGTCGGAAATTTTTGCTCTACTTCCTTAATTTCTACACTTTCTTTAATATCAGCTCCATAAACTATTGCTCCTGCTTGTAAAAATGCTTTAGTTTGTTCTAGTCCTATTCCAGAGCTGACACCTGTCATAACAACTACTTTTCCTTCAAATTCTGGATAAAGGTTCATTATTCTACAATCTTCCAATCATCAGCTAATACATCGCAAGAAGTTGGCATAAATTGTGATAAAGCTGGTTCTTCTTTTGTTCTAATCATCAAATATGGGTTAACTTTTTCTCCATTAAGAGTATCATTATCAACTACGAAAATGTATTCCTCAGAGCCACCCCAACCTTCAGTACGAACAGCTTTTTTACCTTTTTTTAATTCTGGTAATACTTCTTCAAAAGTCATAATCTTCCCTCGCTTATCTAGTTAAATCAATACGTTTACTTAAAATCCACATTAAAATTGCACCAATTAACATTGAACCAAATTCACCGATTGCTACAGTGAAATATGTTGGCCAAAATGGTAGCTTACTTACATAATATAATTCCAATGCTACACTCCATGTCATAACAGTACAAATTATAACTGTAATTAAGAGCTTTAATGGGACTGATTTTACATGTTTACTTAATAAATAACTTAGCCCCGTCATAACTAATGTTCCTAATGAACCAAAAATGACATCAACGATTCCCATTGGAGACCAAAGATTTGCAATTGCACATCCAATTGTCAATGCCCATATATAACGTTTATTGAAGACTACCAAGTTATTAAATACTTCTGATAGTCTGAATTGAATTGCTCCAAAACTTAAAGGAGCTAAACCTAGTGTTACTGCTGCATATAAAGCTGCCACTAAAGCACCTTTAATCACCGCAATAAGTTTTTCGTGTGATTGTGTATCAACCATATAAATTACCTGCTTTCTAGTTTTTTTAACTGGGATGTTTACGAACCAGTGTGGAAAAGCCACGAAATACAGTATAACAAACTTTTTTGAATAACAAAAGCGACCACAAGAACTATTTAAATTCTCGCAGTCGCTTTTTCTTATGGGTTAATTTTATTTTTTGCAACGTTCTAGGCTCCAATTATTCATTTGACTTTTCTTCAGCTTCTTGAACAGAGGAAGCCTTTACAATTGTATTAGTTACGTGACCATCTTTAACAGTTTCAACTAAATACCACTTCATATGCTTCACCTCCTAAAAATTTAGTAATACTATCTACAATCAATATGATAACACTTTCACAAGCAATGTTCAAATATTTTTATACCGTTTTCATAACTTTTATTAAATACTTAATAAATTTACTTATCCATTACTTGATTTTAGCTATTCTATATCTTTTGCAATTTAATTTCAACAAAAAAACACTAAAACTTAGGAGTTTTAATGTTTCTTAAGAGTTATTCAGATATAACGGTTTTCCAATCTAAACCAAAACTTATCCCTATACTTTTCTTTCCTGTATAAATAGCTAAAGATATTGGAAGTTCATCTTTTTCAATTTTAGCAGTTGGAAAATTTTCTTGTAACAATTCATATAATTCGTCAAATTGACTATTATTCTCATCGCCCATTAGAGTAATTCGCATTTGATCATTCATGCTATGATACTGAGAAATAATTAGCTCTAATACCTCACTATAGGCTTTCTTCTCTCGATAGTGTGTATTTACCATCGCTAATTTCCCGTTCTCATTAAATTTCATCATTGTTAATGGACGCAAAAATAAGTTCGACATTGAATTTACACCGTTCGATACATATCCTGTCTTCATTAGTTGATAGATGTCAGAAATAAGCATATAAGTGCGATTATTATTTCTTAAATTAATGAGTTGATCTACAACTTGACTAACTGTTTTTCCAGATAAAAGCATTTTACCAGCCAATTCAACCATTTGTCCTTGTATGGCTCCACTAGAGTAAGAATCAAATACAGTTATCTTTCTATCCGAAGTTTTCGCATATGATGATACGACTTTTGGTAAACTACTGATTCCGTTAGCTAAAGAAATATACAAGAACTCATCATAGCCTTCTTTTTCTAGACTTTCAAAATATTCTTCTAGATAAGCCGTTGATATTGGTTCTAAAACCGGAGTATCAGTCCTTTTGTCTAACATTTTATCTCTTAGATAAGGCGTCATCCCTGTTTTTTCTGGATATCTACTACCTTCAAATTCAATAGACAATTCAATTTGATGAATATTAAGTTCTTTTATCTTATCAACTGTCAGACAAGCTGAAGTATCAGTTAAAATTGCAACTTTCATTTATTTATCCTTTAAATTATTCTATTCAAAAACGACACTACTATTTCATTCTATCATACTTTTTGTTTGTCTTATAACTTTCCTAACCAAGATCCACAATATGCAGCCAGTATTCCACATATCACTGTTAATAATAGATATATAAGCATCATTTTGGTTTTTCGATTATTAACAAGTGTTACTAATTCTACTTGAAATGTGGAAAAGGTTGTATATCCACCTAAAAATCCAGTCCCTAATAGTAACAATATGTGACTATTTGTGATTTTGCTGTGTAAAAATCCTAATAATAGGGCTCCAGTTATGTTGATAATAAAAGTTGCCCAGGGAAATACTCTAGTTTTGCTCTTCAATACTTGTGTTATTAGATACCGCACAGATGCACCTAACCCTGCTCCTAAAGCTACTTCTATCATCTTCTGTCACCAACTTTTCCTAATTTTATTCCTAAAATCATTCCTGTATATGCTAATAGGAAACCACCTACCACACTTATCAACAAGTAAAAGATAGCATCAGTAAATGTAGACAAACCTAAAATATCCACTGTAAATGTGGAAAAAGTTGTGAAAGCTCCTACCATTCCTGTCCCTAGACCTGTACTTAACCAAGCTGGTAATTTTTGCCTTTCAATCACATAATAAGTCAGGAAAGCTAAGCAAAAACTTCCAATCAGATTAACCAAAATAGTTCCCGTAGATGCTAGCTTAAGACTTAACAAATATCTTAGCGTGCCACCTATCATTCCAAAGAAAAAGACACTTATTAAAGTGCCTAATTTCACGTTTTGCACCTCAATCATCTCCACTAATTAATCCTTATAGTATAGGTTAGATTTGATCGAATTGCAAAACTATCTCTATTCTACTTCTGCAAGTTTTTCATCTAAGTAATTTGCCATATCTTTTTTAGGATGGAAACCTACAACTTTTTCTTTTGCTACTCCATCTTTAAATAAGATCATTGCTGGAATACTCATAATTTTATATTCCATCGCTAAATCTTGATACTTATCTACATCAACTTTAGCAAATTTTACTTTTCCTTGATAATCTTTTTCCAATTCTTCTAAAACTGGATTCATCATTTTACATGGTCCGCACCATTCTGCCCAAAAATCAACCAAAGTTAGCCCTTCCTTAGTTACATCAGCTAAATCCTTAGGAGTGATATTTTTAGCCATTTAAATCCCTCATTTCATATAACTTAGTAATTTTATCTTACCACTATCTCGGAGTTATACACAAAATTACTGCTTAATCTATTTTATTATAAATAAATTTATCCACTGCTTCTGCAACAGCATCATGATTATTATCTCGCTTGCAAATATAATCTGCTTTAGATAAAACTTGTTCATTAGCATTTCTAACAGCTACACCTACTCCGGCAGCTTCAATCATTGGTAAGTCATTACTATTATCACCAATTGCAATTGTTTCTTCTGGCTTAATTCCTAACATTTCAGCTAATTTCAACATCCCTGTACCTTTATCTGTTGAAATGTTATTAAATTCAATATAACGACCTGAAGAATATGTGGTTTTGAACTTATCGCCAATTTCTTTACGTGCAATCTCATTAAAGGCAAGTCTCTTATCCATATCATTAACATTGATGATAATCTTAGTAATAGGCGTATCTTTTAAGAAATCAATATTAGGTTCTTGCAATTCAGTCCACTCTACTCTACGTGGTTGCAAGTAATCTTTTTCGTCTTGATTGACATTCCACATGTACAATTCATCCAAAGTATAAACGTGGATGCAACTTTCTGGATAATATCTCAAACTGATATCAAATAATTGTTTAACAATATCAAAGGCCAATCCTTCAACATGTACCACCTTTAAATCTTTATTTTCAACAATCGCTCCACCATTAAAACTAACTACATATTGATCTTTAGTTTGGTAAATTCCTAATGTCTTCAAATTTTCTTGAACAGAAAGATAGCTTCGACCTGTATTTAAAACCACCTTTACTCCGTCTTTAATCGCTTTTTTGAGAACGGATACATTTTTAGGCGTAATTTCAGCGTCATCATTCAATAAAGTTTCATCCATATCAATCGCTACTAATTTATACATATATCATTCATTCCTTTGTTTTAATTTAACTTCAATTTATATTGTAACACATTACAGCAAAGAAAAAAGAACCAGCCTAAACCGGTTCTTTCCAATTATCTAATATCCACCATAATAAGTGTTATCATCATTACTATAATTAGTATCTTCGCCTTCTGAACTGATATTCACATCATTATCACTTGAAAGTGTATTTCCTGTTTTAGCCTTAGATAAACCTAGTGCTTTTCTAAGCTTATTAGTAATACGTTGTTTTTCAGTTGTTGATGCTACTTCGAAAGATTCTCCATTAATCATTTCAGAAGTTCCTTGTAAGAAGTCTGAATCCATATCATGTGTGGCAACACGATACTTAGTTCCTAGTATTAATAAATCATCAAATGTTAAGTCTGTCTTCATTTGCTTAGAAATAGTACTTAGGAACTTTTGATTAACTAAACTTGTTAACCCTGAACTCTTAAATGCAAGTTTAGTTAATACTTGACGTTGACGTTCTTGTCTACCATAATCCCCAAGTGGATCTTCATGGCGCATGCGAACATATGCTAAAGCTTTCTTTCCATCCATATTTACTTCTTTACCCTTCTTAAAGGTATACCCACCATAGGTAAAGCTAATAGTTGGTTCTACTTTAACTCCTCCAACTGCGTCAATTAATTTTTCTAGTCCACCCATATTGATAGTTGCATAGAAGTCAATTGGCACATTTAAGAATTTTTGCACAGTCTTAACTGCTGTTGCTGATCCACCATATTCGTATGCTGAGTTTATCTTACTTGGGAAGTAATCTTCATAACCATAAACAGCTACCTCAGTATCACGTGGTAATGATACTAACGTCATCTTTTTGTCTTCAGGATTCAAGACACAAAGTATCATTGTATCTGTTCTTCCTTTAAAATTACGTCCCAAAGCTCCAGTATCAGTACCCATTAACAGAATTGAGATAGGTCTTTTTTTCTTCAAAGCGTCACTAACATTTCTGGCCTTTGCGACTTGAGTTGAACTATAAATTGCATTAGCGGCTTGTTTAGCATTAGTATATTTTCTATAAGCATAAAATCCCCCAATAATTGCTACAATAACTACAACTAGCCATAGTAATTTATGTCCCTTTTTTTTCGGTTTATTATTATGTTGATGATAGCGTTGGGAACGAGTCATATGTTCTGTATCTATATAACCATTCTCATCACTTCGAACATTATAATTATCATTTCTTCGTGATGGCATTTTCTCCTCCAAAATTATCGAAAAAATAATCCGTTTATAATAATATACTTCGAATCATTTTTTTCAAATTATGTAATCATAGTGCCAGTTTACCAAAAAATTATTAGATAACAAATACTTATATTAAAACGTATTTAATTCTTTAAAAAATATTAACTCAAGTTTTCATTTTGTTACTGTTATGTAATAATAGCGTTAACTTTCTTTTACAGTCCTTATCTTAAAGTAAACCTGACCTACTAATTCAGCTAAAAAGAATCCCATCGCTATGGCTCCAGCTATCATCCCAACTTGTACTAAATATTCAATTGCTAAAGAGTTATTTCCTAAAGCAAAATAACGAATTGCACGATAAGATTGTCCCCCTGGCACTAATGGTACTAGGCTAGGAATATTAAAAAGAATCATAGGCATCTTTTTCACACGTGCAAAAATAATCGCAGTAACTCCAATTGCAAATGCAGCTAAAAGATTAGCTAACATATTACCTAAATCAAGATGCTTAATAAATAAATAGACCATCCAGCCTAATACTCCAATAATTCCACAACCATTTAAGGCCTTTCTAGGAATATTTAAAAGTACTCCAAAGCCTACAGATGAAAGATAGCTGAATAAGATATTGATTAATAAGTTCACCTTAACCTTCCCTCCCTTACATAAATCTTAGAACCATCGCAATCCCTAAAGCAATTGCACTAGCTGATAATAATGCTTCTGTTCCTCTAGCTAATCCACTTAATAAATGGCCAGCTAAAACATCTCTTACAGAATTGGTAATTGGTACTCCTGGTACTAACGGCATAACACTCCCAATAATTATCATACCTACTGATATTCCCAAGTTATTTCTAACAGCTAATACGGATAAAACACCAATTACTAACGAAGCTAAAAATTCACTTACAAACTTTATTTTAAATGTTGTATTGATAAAGTAATAGCAAGCATAACCCAATCCACCAATAACTGCAGTTGTGATAAAATCTTGCCAATGACCATTGTACATTATCATCAGAGTGCAACTTATCATTGCTGCAGCCAATACTTGCCATGTCCAAGCAAAAAATGGTGCTTTTTTATCGATAAATTCCAATTTTACCTTCATTTCTTCAACTGTGATTTTTTTCAATTGAAAAGCACGTGAGATGTCATTGACTCTTGATACTTTTTCTAAATCAATTGTTCTTTTTTGAATTGGTTCTACCTGTGCCAATTTATAATCTGGAACTGACATCATGATTCCGGTGGTAGTCTCAAAAATTTTTGGTTCTTTAATTCCACCATTTCGAGCTATACGTTTTAAAGTATCATCAACTCTTGCCATATCAGCTCCACTTTCAATCATAATTTTTCCAGCTAACATGACAGAATCTATTAATTCTTGCATTTGCGTATCTTGCATTGTAACTAACCCCCACCGTCTTCAAAATTTATCTAATCATATCACGATATTTAAAGCAAAAAAAGACTGAAAAGAATTTCTTCTTTCCAGTCTATCATTTATCTACTTAATTATTAGTCTTTAACAACGTTAGTAGCTTGTAAACCACGATCGCTACTTTCAACGTCAAATGTTACATGTTGACCTTCTTCTAAAGTCTTATAACCTTCACCTTGAATAGCTGTGAAATGTACAAATACATCATCACCATTTTCACGTGTGATAAAACCAAAGCCCTTTTCTGCGTTAAACCATTTAACTGTTCCTTGTTCCATAAATGAAAAATCCTCCTTGTGCCTAAGCACATAATAATTCTGTAATTCTGAGTGGCACATAATAGAGAAATTTCATTGAAACAATCTAAATGAAACCTAGTCAAAAATACAATTCTAAGTATAACATACTTATTGGCGATAACCAAATTATTTCACGAAAATGTAATGAGCAGCTTTATATCCAATGCTTAATTCAGCCCCGTCAGCCAACCTTTTAACCTTAATTGGTCCTTCAAATGGAAGATGTTCTAAAACTTCAATCTTGTCTCCCAATTTAAGTTCCAAATCATCTAAATAAGTTAGCAACTCATGGTTATCAATAAATCTGTCAACTTCAACCGTTTCTCCAACTTTAATTTCAGCTAAAAATTCGTGACTTTCTTCTTCATATTCCCCAGCTTCTGTTGGAATAACTCCACCATGTGGACATTCACGTGGGCTATTAAGAAATTGATCAAGCTTTTTCATTAACTTATCGCTAGCTACATGTTCTAAAACTTCAGCTTCATCATGAACTTCTGATAATTGATAATCCAATTTTTCTACTAAAAAAGTTTCCCATAGACGATGACGGCGAACTAATTTTTCAGCTACTTCAATTCCTTCATCAGTTAATGATATTCCTGCATATGGCGTATGTGCAGCTAAACCCTCTTTAACTAATTTATTAACCATTTCAGTTACAGAACCAGCAGCAACATTTAAACTCATCGCTATTTGCTTGTTAGAAACCTTTTTCTTAGTTCCACCAAGTTCAAAAATAATTTTTAAATAATCTTCTTTCTTAGGTGTCATTATTTCACCTCTATTTTTTCCAAATTTAAATTACTCGTCACTCATAAATGTAAAACGTTTACTACCTAATTATAACAGATTTCAAACACTATAGTAATTTAAATTTTGGTCTACCAAAAATAAATCTTAATTTTTCAATCTAACTATCAAATTTTCTAAATCTTTTGGCATCTCACTTTTAAATAACTTTTCTTCTTGAGTAAATGGATCTACATAAGCTAACTGATACGCATGGAGTGCCTGTCTTTCTAGTCCCCAATCTAATCTGCCACCATATAACTCATCGCCTATCAAAGCATGATTAATACTACTGAAGTGAGCTCTTATTTGATGCGTTCTACCTGTATGTAGCTTACATTCAACTAAAGTAGCTTTATCTCCTAAGTATTCTCTAACCCAGTACTCAGTCTTGGCAATCTTTCCTGTATCAGTTACCATTTGTCCGATTCCATTTTCTCTAGGTCCAAGTGGTTTATCTATTATGCCATGCTTTTCTGCAATAATTCCTTCGACCACTGCCAAGTATCTTTTATCTATACTATGTTCTTCAACCTGTTTGTTAATCAATCCTTGAGCAAAACGATGCTTAGCCACAAGAACTAAGCCACTTGTATCTCTATCTAAACGAGTAATTACATGCGGAACTAAGTCTTTTGATTTTTGTTGCCATAGATGAAATTTAACCCGATTAACTAAGGTATCGATACGATTACTAGGACCTGGAACACTTGAAAGTAAAGGTGGTTTATCTACCACTAGCCAATTGCTATCCTCATAAATAATATCTAGCGATTCCTTACTCATTTTGACATTTTCATCTGATTTTTCTGGTGGTAAAATCAAAGTTATTTTTCCTTTACTAACTTCAATAGATAATGACCTTTTTTTGCCATCTACTAAAACTTTTCCATTTCCTTTTTTCAAACTACTTAAAGTTCGATGACTGACACCCTTATTCTTTAAAAATTTTTTGAGTGTCATTTTCTCGTCACTTTCTTTATTCCACGTAAATTTCATCGTTAAACCTTTCTAAAGAAACTTACTAATAATGCCACTATACCAATTACAGATTCGATTATTCCCATATTCACAATCTGACTTAAAATTGCGTAGGCATAGTTTTCAACAATACTTCCCAAAATTCCTGATTGATTAATTAAACTTGGAAATATCTCTGCAGGCACACTAGTATATCCAATGATGCAAAAGATTATCCCTGTAATCAAAAATGCTAAACCTGTATAGTGCAACCAACCAAATAAACTTCTCTGTAATAATAATACTAAGATCAACATTATCACTGTAATGATACTTCCTGCAGTTATCATCAGTGTCACATAACCACTGATATTGCTGGCAGCATCATATACTTGTTGTAACTGTGTACTTGGAATTTGTTGACTGATGTAATTGCTTAATACAGAAGCTAGTGACTCCACTACTCCACTAAAGACAGAAGCATCAATGGGTACTCCTGAACTTGCAATTTCCTTATTTACATTTGCTTGAATCTGACTACTCAAAGTATTAGTATCCACAATCTGTGTAATTTGTCCGTCATAAATTCTTTTAATTGCAATTTCAACATCTTGTCTAAACTGTTTCTTAGTAATTAAATTATCTGCATAACTTGCTGGAATTCGATACATTTGAGCAGATGAAGCTAATGTTTGATTGGCTTCAGTATATAGTTTCCCAATATTTTCGTCTTTAGCTAATTCCTTACTGGTAAAATCTGCGTTTAAAACCGTAGTCTTTATTAAAAGTCCCATAGTTGTGACACTTAAAGCAACCACCATGATTAAAGTAAATAACCGACTTATCCACTTAGCACGAAGTTTCTTGGGTTGCTTTAGCATTTTTTCAGCTTGTGTTCTTCGTATTTCTTGTGATGAATCTTTCCCCATAATCAGTTTCCTTTCTTTAAAAATAATTTAAATGGTATAATTTAGTAGATATTATTTATAAGGAGTTTTTTGATGTTTGTTCCACAAAATAAGTATAGACCCTTTATTGCGTCTATCTACTTAGTTTTATTTTTAATATTATTAATCTTAGTTAAAACTAACAGCACAATCGTTACATCATTTGATAAATTTGTACAGAACTTACTTCTACCAATTACCAATCCTACTAATACAAGAATTGTTGAAAAAATTACTTATCTAGGTGGCCCTAGAATTGCCGCAATTCTTTCAATTATCGTTAGTCTTTATATGTTTATTAGACATAACTTCAAGGCTGGAATTTGGTCAGCCAGCACCTTGGTAATTGGAAATCTTATCAATGTACTAGCTAAAAATTTAATTCAACGTCCACGCCCTAGTGATAAGTTAGTAGCAATCGGTGGCTATAGCTTTCCAAGTGGACATACCTTTGGAACTGCCTTATTTATCTTTTTCGTAGTATTTTTAATTGTTCCTCAAATTAAGGATGTTACATTGAGACGAATTCTAACTTTCTTAGGTTTTCTCTGGATTCTTATTATCGCCTTAACTCGCGTATATTTACATGTACATTATCCTACTGATACTATTGCCAGTGTCTTATTAGTCCTATTTTTATGGGAAAGTTCACTCATAATCTGGCGTAGAATCAGTGATTAACCCTAATAATTATTAAAAGCAGCACTCTAGGTGTTGCTTTTATTTTTACTTATTTTCATTATTAGGCTGTGGCTCAGTTGCAGAATTGTTTGTTTCTGGCTTAGATTCTGAACCATTTTTTACATTATCTTGACCATTATTTTTATCGTCATTTTTCTTGGGCTCACCATTTTGATTTTCCGTTGACGATGCTGAACTAGTAGCAGCTTGCTGTGCTTTTCTAGTTTCTTCTTGTCTTTGCTGTTCACGTTGTCTTCTTATTGCAGCTTGTTGATTTTGGATTCTAATTTGTTCCAAAATACTATTATTTCTTTCCTGCAATTCTCGTGCATCTTTTCTTACTTGTGAATAATACTTTTCGTCAATATTTTTTCCATCTAAAATCTGAACTAGATTTTCATTCGATTGGCTATAAGCTCCTATTTCAGTAAGTCTTATAGCTTCATTATAAAGATTATCATACTTTTCACGTTGCTTTAGTACTGATTCTAAAAGTTTATCTTTCTTCTTAGCTCTCTGGGTTAGAATTGATAAAGACGGAGATATTTTTGCAGTTGATCTAAATGTTAACTGTGCTTGTTCATAATCATCTTGTTTCAATTCAGCTAAGCCTTCTTGATAGAGTTTAACTTGTTCTAATCGTTGTTTAGCTACTACATCATCTGGTTTCTTACGTAGAGCATTTTGTAAATTAAGTTCTGCTTTCTTATATTCTGCAGCTTGAGCATTAGTTATTGCTTGAGACATCAAATTATCAAACTGCTTTTGTGTTTCACGCTTTTTAGTATAACCAAAGCCAACAAATACAAGTGCCACTACAATTGCTGTTATTAACCAAAACATCCACCGCTTCATCATCTCACCCCATTTCTCTTTCTAGTCTAGTATAGCATTTACTCACCAATTCTACTTAAGAAGTGCTTGCATCCAACTATGGAATAAATCTACCCATTGTGCAGCTTGTGGTTCAATGTCTTCTGGACGACCTACACGAGCCGTTTCTTCATTAGCTAATGCCAAGCCATGAGGACCATGTGGGAAGATATGATATTCTGTTGATACTCCAGCTTTTCTCAATGCTGAGGCAAATAGTAAACTATTTTCCATAGGAACAGCCTTATCTTCAAATGTATGCCACATAAATACTGGTGGTACATCCTTAGTAACTAACTTTTCAAGTGATTGGTTAGCTAAAGCTTTTTCATCTTCAATTCCATCTTTACCTAAAATTTGTTCAAAGGAACCTTGATGCCAAAAATCTTTATTAGCTGTGATAACAGGATAGGATAATACCAAACCATTTGGCTTAATCTCTTCTGGTTTATATCCCATTTGTTTCAATTCATCACTATTCCATTTAACACCTAAACTAGCAGCTAAATGACCACCAGCTGACATTCCCATAATGATGATCTTATCTTCGCGAACATTCCATTCATCAGCATTATCTCTAACTAATTTTACACTTTGGGCTAATTGTTCCAAGGCTACAGGATATCTAACTTGGCAAGTATAGTTTAATACAAATGCATTATATCCCATAGTTATTAATTTCAAAGCAACTGGATCGGCTTCTCGATCTGAAACAAAATGATAACCCCCACCTGGACAAATGATAATTGTAGCGTGCTTATCTTGTACTCCCCAGTCATTTTTCTTTTCAATTGTATATCCCATTAATTCAGCTGTATGACCTGCAACTGTGATCTTTTCTGTTATTTTTTGCATAATAAAATCCTCCTTAAAACAAAAAGCCACCTTAGTGATAATATGCCTAAGATAGCTAATAAACCTTATATTCTAAACTGTCAAAAATGTGGCTAAAATTGCTACTGCTACCAATCCAAAAAGAACTGAAAGTCCCATGGAACGTGAGCGATAAGCCACAACAATAACGATTATTGCTGCTAGTAACTTAGCCATATATTCTAAACCTACAAATGTATAGGTCTTTGTATTAACAAAAAGGTCTCTGACTACGAGTGCCGTAAACAAAGATACTGGCACGTATTTCATCCATTCATTAAACCATTCTGGAATCTTACGAGTTGAGAAGAATTTCAATGGTAAAAATCGAGGAATGAAAGCCGCAATCATCGAACAGATAATAAGTATAAAATGGTCCATTGACGAATATTGCATCATTTTTCTCCTGACTTACTAATAACTTTCCGACTTGCCTTTGGCTTGATCTTCTTCAACCAGAAATTGCCCTTGGCTTCACCTTTTTTAACGATATTATGTTCAATCATAAAACCGATAAAGGAAGCTAACAATGTAGCTACTATTAGTCCCATTGTACTCTTCAAAGTAACTAACGCAACAATTGCAATTACCCCTGAAATAAAACTAACTAAAATTGTTAGTTTGTTGCGAATTTGCATAACAATCATATAAATAAACATTGCAGTTAAAGCAAAGTCGACAATATCTAGATAATCTTCCATTGGTATTAAATTACCAACTAAACTCCCAATAAAATTAGCTACAGACCAAAATAGTAAGGACCAGTGTTCTACAGCTAAAGCGTCTTTAGGAGTCCAGCTCTTATCAGTTGCGAATTTTAAATAGTTTACAGCATAATTTTCATCATTTAACGAGACCGCAAAGAAATATAAAAACTTCTTGCTTGTTCCTTTAATATATTGTGACAAACTTGAACCCAACAACGCATAACGTAACTCTAGGAAAAATAGCATAATAACTATCGTTTGCATTGGGGTATTCGTAGTTAACATAGAAGCTATCAAGAACTGAGCTCCACCTGAGAATACTAATACAGATACCAATAAAGTTAATAGCGGGTTAAAACCGGCAGCATGTAGTAAAATTCCGCATGCCAAACCGATTGGCACATAACTTAGGCATAGTGGTAGAGACACCTTGAATACTTCTACCCAACGTGCTTCTGTTTTTTCCACGAATAAGCCTCCATTTTAAGAATAAAGTCCTCACAATCCAATTATAACACATGATTATTTAAACTTTAAAATAAAAATTAATATCAGATTTATTTGATTATCTGCATTTTACTATAGCTAATAATAATTTTTCCCTTAGCGTCTTGATAAGTAATTGATTTATTATACTCATCGTCAAAAATTATCATCGCTGAATTATGTAATTGTTTATCGACTACTCCTGTAAAAGTATGACGATGAAACTTAAATTCAACATGTGTGCCTTTAACGAATTTTTTACCAATTTCACTAACTTCTATATTTTTATCTTCGTTAGTAGCCTTTGCCATTTTAATCACTTCCTATTTTCATTATACCCCTTTTTTAGAATTTGAAAAATGTGGTAACATTGAGTCAAATATATTAATTAAGGATGTGAAATCATGAAACTTATTTCATGGAATATCGATTCTTTGAATGCTGCTTTAACTAGTGATTCTGCTCGCGCTAAACAATCACGTGAAGTCTTAGCGACTATTATTGATGAAAATCCAGATGTAATAGCAATTCAAGAAACAAAATTATCAGCTACAGGTCCAACTAAAAAACATCAAACTATTTTAGCTGAACAATTTCCAGATTATGAAATTGCTTGGAGAAGTTCACAAGAACCAGCTCGTAAAGGTTATGCTGGTACTATGTTTCTTTATAAAAACAATTTAAATCCTACTATCAGCTATCCTGAAATTGATGCACCTGAACCTATGGATTCTGAAGGTAGAATCATCACACTTGAATTCGATAATTTTTACGTTACTCAAGTATATACTCCTAATGCTGGCGATGGTTTGAGACGTTTAGCTGAACGTCAGGTTTGGGATGAAAAGTATGCTGACTACCTAGTTTCATTAGATCAAAATAAACCTCTTCTTTCTAGCGGTGATTTCAATGTTGCTCATAAGGAAATCGACTTAGCTCATCCTGGCAATAACCATCATTCTGCTGGCTTTACTGATGAAGAAAGAGCAGGCTTTACTAACTTGCTCAATAAGGGCTTTACAGATACCTTCCGCTATGTTCATGGCGATGTTAAGGATGTTTACTCTTGGTGGGCTCAAAGAAGTCGTACAAGCAAGATTAACAACTCTGGTTGGAGAATTGACTATTGGCTAGCAAGTAATCGTATTGCTGATAAAATTGTTCGTTCTGAAATGTTGGATTCTGGTGAACGTCGTGATCATACTCCAATAGTGTTAGAAATTAATATCTAGACGAAAAAAGAGAGATTTTCAAAATTCGAAAATCTCTCTTTTCTATTCTAATCTTCAATGCTTGTTGGTTCTTCTGAATAACTTACCTTTCCGCTTGTACGTAAGTAACTCATAGAAATCCATAATAGCAATAAGCTTGCTACAATAAAGATTAATTGAACTGTTAATGAAATTGTTATTTGGCTGCTTCCTAAACCACTGGATAATGATTCACGGAATCCGTAAACAGAGTAAGTCATTGGTAAGTATGGGTTAATTGCTTGGAAGAAACCATTCATACCCTTAGTAATTTGAATTGGGAAGGAACCACCACAGGCACCTAATTGAATTACCAAGAAAATCATACCAATGAATCGTCCAGGGTTACTGAACAACATAGCTAATACCATAATTATGAACATTGCCGCCAGTGAGAAGGAAATAGCGTTCATGAATGTAGCAAATGGATGATCTGGATGTAATCCAGCTAACATCATCAATCCTACTTCAACAATAGCATTTCCTACCGCTACAACAGCACCGATACTTACTTTACTGAAGAACCATTCTGTTGCAGAGCCATCAGGAGTTGATAGTCGACGAATTGGGTAAACTAAGTTAAATACCAATGCACCAACATATAAAGCAACTGATAACATGTATGGAGCTAATGCATAACCATAGTTAGGAACATAGGAGTAGTTCTTATGTTTCAATGTTGTAGGTGCAGCGAACATATTAGCATTTGCACTATTCAAGTTTTGACTATTAACTTCCTTAGCACCAGCACTTAAGCTCTTAGCTAAAGTTCCGTTACCTTCACTGATTTGGTTTGCACCATCAATTAATTGACCGGAGTTAGCAGCTAATTGTTGAGTACCACTTGCTAATTGGTTTACACCATTTGTCAATGTTGGCACTTGAGCGTTAAGTTGTCCAAGACCACCAGCTAATTGGTTACCACCATTTGCTAATTGATTTACACCACTTGTTAATGCTGGAATTTGTGCATTCATTTGGCCTAAACCACTAGCTAATTGGTTACCACCATTTGCTAGTTGATTTACACCACTTGTTAATGCTGGAATTTGTGCATTCATTTGACCTATTCCACCAGCTAATTGTGCGGAACCAGATAAAATCTTACCGTTATTAGCAACTAATGCTACTGCGCCATTATTCAATTGTGTAACACCTGTTACTAATTCTGGCAATTCATTCTTCAATTCTGATGTTCCTGCATATAATTGGCTTGCACCAGAAGTCAATGCACCATTTTGATCAGTCAATTGATTTGCACCATTTAAGGCACTTGTTACACCAGCAGTATATTTGTTTACACCATCATTCAAATCAGATGAACCTTTAGCTAATGCTTTAGTTGCTTCTTGTAAAGTAGTTACATTCTTTGCTAATTCTTGCAATTTGTCAGCATTACCTTTTAATTCATTAGGATCGATATTAATTCCATTCAATACACTAGCTGCATTAGTTAATTTATCAGACATTGCTGATAAATTAGATAGTTGACCTTGAAGTCCTGATAGCTTAGTATTTACACCATCCATCTGAGCCTTAATTTGACCTGCTGTTGTACCTGCATCTGAAATTGCATTACCAGCTGCTTGGTTTTGTTGTAAAGCTACTTGTAATTTTTTCTTATCAGCATCTGTTAAGTTGCTAGAACCTAAAACAGCTTGAATATTTGCAGATGAACCTTGAACACTACTTCCAGCAGTCTTCAAATCACTACCTAACTTATTAGATAATTCTGTAGATGAACTTTGAACAGCAGCTAATTCATCCTTCATTCCACCCATACTACTTTGTAGAGTTGTTATAGCTTGCATTGCTGGTTGTAATTGTTGCTTTACAACTTGTAATTGTTGTAAGCCATTAATCAATTGTGTAGTATCTCCACTATTAAATTGGCTGACATCAATTTTAGCAACTTCAGCAGCTAATGCTTTATTACCAGCGGCAACTTGTGCTGCACCATCTTTCAATGATTTAGAATTACCGTTAAGTTCAGTCAAACCTTTTTGAAGTTGAGATACCCCTGCTGTATATTTATTAACTCCATCATTTAGTTGCTTACTACCGTCATTTAATTTAGTAGCACCAGCACTTAAACTATCAGCACTACCAGCAACTTTATCATGTAAAGTATCAACACCAAATACTAATTGGTTTACACCATTAATATATTGACCTAAGCCATTGTTTAAATCATTAGAACCCGTTGCTAATTGATTTACACCTGAAGCTAATGTTCCTGTCTTACCTTGTAACTGATTTAATCCAGATGATAAAGTCTTAGAACCTGTTGCTAATTGATTTACACCTGAAGCAAGTGTTCCAGTTTTACTTTGCAATTGGTTTAATCCATCTGCCAACACACTAGCACCAGTTGTTAACTTCAACACACCGGCACTCAATGGAGCAACACCGTTCTTAAGTTGGATAACACCATCGTTAACTTGGTCAACACCTGCTGTATAAACCTTCAAACCATCAGATAATGTATATGCACCATCTGAAAGTTGTGTAGCACCTTTAGCAGCTTTGTTGAAACCTTTACCAACTTTCTTCACTGTGTCAAACATTGTTGTGGCATAAGCTTCGGAAACAGAATCACGGACAGAAGAATTTACTTGCTTAGCTCCTTCTTCTCCGATAACTTTACCAATGTAGTTCAACGCATCATTAGTGTTATATGTTAGTTGCATCTTCTTAGGATGCTTGTCTAACACAGTCGTAGCATTTTTAGAGAAGTTCTTAGGAATTGTAATTACCATATAGTACTTCTTATGGCTCAATCCATATTTAGCTTCTTTTGCGTTAACAAAATGCCAACCTAAATCTTTATTCTCTCTTAATTCTTTTTCTAAATCTTCACCGACTTTAAATGTCTTTCCTTGATACTTAACTGGCTTATCATTATTTACTACCGCAACGGGTAAATACTTGGTATTGCCATAAGGATCCCATACTGATTTTAAGAAGAATAAACTATATAGGAAGGGAATAATCATAATAGCAATAATTGTTGCCGTTAAAATTTTATGTTTACGAATGTTATTAAATTCTTCAGCTACCATTTTCAAAGTAGCATACCCCCTCTTTCTCAATTTATATTCTAACGTTATATAATATACACTTTATGTTACCACTTAGACAACAAACAGATAACGCCATTTGTCGCATTCTAAGCATTATCAGTTCACTATAATAGAGAAAGATTGCCATCTTAATAGACATTTGAAGATATTATGATTATTCGTCAGTTTTAATTACTTCCTGATCATCTATTGTCTCGTTTGTTAAAATTTCTGACTCTTCTAATTCTTCTGTTTGTTCATCTTGTTTTTCCTCACTATCCATATCATCATCTGTTACAACAGGTGATATTGGTTCAGTTAATTTTGTACCGCAATTTTCACAAAAAGTTGCTTCTTCTTCATTTGAATATCCGTAATTTTGACATTTATTTATTCCTTCATCTACTACCTGTCCTGATAGTTTTGAACCACAATTCTCACAAAAGATTGCATCTTTCTTATTTGAGTATCCACAATTCTGGCATTTATTAGACATTTCTTCTAACTTATTACCGCAATGCTCACAGAAAGTCGCATCTTCTCTGTTTAAATATCCACAGTTTTGACACTTGTTTGTCTCATCAATTACTGATTCAGGCAATTTTGTACCGCAATTTCCACAAAAAGTTGCTTCCTCTTCATTTGAATATCCACAATTTCGACATTTCTTTATTTTTCCAGTTATTACTACTTCGGGTAATTTAGCACCACAATTCTCACAGAAAACAGCTTCCTTTGAATTTTTTGTGCCACAATTTTGACATATTTTCATAAAAATTCTCCTTCCCTGATACCTTTTCTCTAAACCAAAATAGAGAAACCAAGGACATCAACCTGTGATTTCTCTATTTGTCTTAAATTATTGATATCTACTCATTACATAGTTATTTGCTTTTTCATTTTCAAATTCTGTCGGATATCGACTAACAACATATCCTTCTTCATCGCATAAATCATAATCACCATCAATATAGTAATTACAGTCTTGAAAGCCATATTTAAAGTAAATATGTACATAATTATCACTACTCTTAGTAGCTGGGATTAATTTTGCACCATCTATAGAATCTTTTAACTCTTCCCAATTTTGTTCATCTGCATTTTGATAACTATAACGTTCACTTAATGCCCACAATAAACATTGGGGAACTGTCATGTTTGCTAAATCAACATCTTCTTGATCTCTCTTTTGATTAAATGATGGTATAACAGGTTCCGAATCTCTTCTCGCAACAGTAGAGCTTGAACTTTCAACTGAATTTGACGTAGAACTTGAAATACTTTCTTCATGTGATGAGCTTGAACTACTTTTTTTAACAGATTCTTTTTTCTCTACTTTCACATTGCTACTGCTAGAACTTGATTTATGCTGCTGAATATAAGGCATTCCAAATACCCCAACGATTACACCAGCCAATATAACAATAGCTATTATCGTGATGATTGATCCACTTTTTTTCATAAAAACATCACCTCTTACTCAGGCATAGTAGTACTGTAAGTCAAATACTGACCTTGGTTTACTACTTCTACTTCATCGCTACTACCTAGAGGTCTAAATGAAAAAACAAAAACTGGTCCTCCACCCAACTGAACAAAACCGGAACCCTCAGTTCTAACATATTCTATCGGCTCCTGTCTTCCGCTAATGATAATTGCTTCACCGTCAGAAGTGATAGTAAAAGAGGTTGGAAACATTTGAGGGTATTCTGCGCTTTCTCTATCTATCGCATAATAAGTTTTTCCGGCATAAGCTTGCAACTCTGGAAATCTTACATTGGATTGATAACTAGAAACACTTCTTGTAGATTCACTAGAACTTTCACTACTTGACTCACTTTTCGTACTGCTACTTGTTTCAGTAGTGGATGACTTAGCCTTACTAATTTCTTTCTTCTTTTTTGTTTTCTTTGATTCTTTTTCTACTTTCTTAGATACCTTTTCAGTTGTATTTTCCTTATTTTTACTGATTAAGTTTGGGGTACCTATTTTCCAAACAACCAAAGAAGCGATTATAACTATTACAATAATCATCAAAATTGTGTTACTTTTTTTCATACTCAACTACTCCTCTAATTTTGGTTGTTTATAGGCTTATCAATCAACATTAGGTAGATAGCAGTATAAAAAGATACTGGGAATATAACAATACTTAGCATGATCCATATAGAAATATTCTGAACATTTAAATATTTCATTCTACGAGCTATAGCGGCCCATATAGAAATTGCTAATATTATGACTACTGCTAAAGCTAAAATCCACATAATTATGATAGCTAACTCTCCTAAACCAGGAATTGTATAGAAAAATTCCTCTAGAAAAATGCTTAGAATACCACCTACAGTCAACAAAATAGCCGTCCCAAGTTGCATCCACCAATATACTGATTTTCTAGATTCTTCTGTTTGAAAATCATTCCAGTGTACCAATCCATATTTAAAGCTACCTATGAATCCTAACTCTTGATCTGTCAAATTACCATATTGTTCTTTAGTTCTTGCATAATAATTTTGGACTTGGCTAAACTTACCTGAATTTCCTTGATTACTTGCAAAGTTTGTTTCTGGTCTATTGACTGTTGTTCCCGAAAAATTAGATGAACCTACAACACTACCACAATTAGAACAGAACTTTACCCCTTCACGTAATTGGCTTCCACAATTTGTACAAAACTTCTTTTTCTCCGCTTGATTTGTAATTGTTTCTGAAGTATTTGTTGAACCTACACTACTACCACAATTAGGACAGAATTTTGCCCCTTCGTTTAATTGACTTCCACAATTTGTACAGAATTTCTTTTCCATGATTATCCCTCCCCTACTGATCTTTAATCAGCTACTATTGTTCTTAAAGGTATAAAAGTTACTATCAAACTATTTACCCCCATCTTCTTATCCAAACCTACATCCCTAGCTAGAAAATAATACACAACATAAATCATAAATAAACTCAACAGTCCCATAGTAACCATCTCCTTTTCTTAATTTGAAATAAATTTTACAATAAATAATTTATGTATTATTGTATAATATTATCATCTTTCAATTCGTTAACCATGCGACGAATTGTATAGACACTGTACCCTGTTTGAACAGCTAAATCCTTAATATCTATATTTCCTTTTTGTTTAGCAATTTCCTTTTTTACTGAGTCTCTAGAGTAAAGGCGCATCGGAAAATTAACTTGCATCCCCCTAAAATTCTTATAAATTTTTTCAACGTCTTTATCATTTAGAATATCGGCTAATTCTTGATAAACTTTATTATATTCGTACATCTCTGAACCGCTCCTTTCTCTATTTCTCTATAATAAAATTTACTCTAATGTTAAAAGCTTATCTATCGACATTGATATGTGTATTTATGATAGTTTTTCTAATAGTTTTGCATGAGAATTGTTAAATTCAATCTTACTTACTATATTATTGCAAAAGACATGGACATTATTTGACTACCAGCGAAAAAATCCATCTTCTTTTAACTTTTCCAACTTTAAATCTAGTAGACAATCATTAGTTTCAGGTTTTAAAATAATAATAAATTTACAACGAAAGGACCTGATGACAATCGCAACAACTTCCGCCACTAGACAACTTTATATATATCAGCTTTTAGCCTCAGGTGCACATTTATCTAAAAAAGATATCCAACGTAAATTCTCAGTAGATGCTCGCACTGCTCAAAGAGATTTTGCCAGTATCCGTAATTTCATGAGTGAATATTTGAATGAGTATGAATTAGAATATGATACCAAAGATCATACTTATTACCTAAAAAGCAATCGTTTAGGCTTAAGTAAGTCGCAGTGCTTGGTCTTGATTAAGGTCTTATTAGCTAGTCGAAGTTTATCACGCAAGGAATTAGATCCTTTAATTAGCTCCTTACTTGCTCTACTTACCAAACAAGATCAAAAAGACATCAAGCCCATCATCCAAAGCGAACTTGATAGTTACGTAGAACTGCGAAATCTCAAGGACAAGCAACTTTTAGCTGCAATCTATACTTTTTCCAAGATAATTTTGCAGCGAGAAACTATTACAATTGAATACACTACCCAAAGACATAAGTTTGTAACGCGAACCATCGCCCCAATAGCTTTGACCTTTTCAGACTACTATTTCTATGTTGTTTCTTATAACCACCAATTTAAAAAGAACACCATCTATCGCCTAGATCGAATTTTAAATTGGAAATATGCTGCTCATAAGATTCCTTTAAATGAACGACTACCTTTTGATTTAGGAGATGAAAAGAAAAAATTTCAACTTATGTATCCTGGTAAAATGATTACCATTCAATTTGAATACACCGGGATTGTTGAAGCTGCTTTAGATAAGTTCCCTATCTCACGAACTATTAAGAAAATCGATGATCATACATTTTTACTTGAAGTAACTACCTACGATACTGGAGCATTAATGTGGTTTTTAAGTCAAAAAGATATGGTTACTATCGTCAACCCGCCTGAATTCCGCCAACAAATGAAAGATACTCTCCAAGCAATGCTTTCTAATTACGAAGACTAAGTTAATTAAACAGTTGCAATAATAATAAAAATCACTGAAGATTAACGTTTAAAGGAACATAATCTTCAGTGATTTTTTACTCTATAAATTACCCAACAAAAAAACCACCCTCAAAATGAGAGTGGTCTATATCATAAAGAAAATCTATCTTAAAGTTTTTCTTTGTTTACAATGTTCAACTTGTCATCCAAGTCGTAAACAACTGGTTGACCTGTTGCCATTTCAACGTTCATGATGTCTTCATCAGAGATTTGTTCGATGTACTTAGTTAAAGCACGTAATGAGTTACCGTGTGCAGCAACGATTACGTTCTTACCAGCCAATAAGTCTGGTGCAATGTGGTCTTCCCAGAAAGGAATTACACGTTCCAAAGTAACTTTCAAGTTTTCGCCACCAGGAATGATGCGTGGGTCTAAGTCAGCATAACGACGATCGTTTGCTGCAGAACCTTCATCATCTGCACTCAATAATGGAGGTAATACATCGTAAGAACGACGCCAGATGTGAACTTGTTCGTCACCATACTTTTCAGCAGCGTCTGCTTTGTTCTTACCTTGTAATGCACCGTAGTGACGTTCGTTTAAACGCCATGTCTTCATTTCTGGAATCCATAATTGGCCAGATTCTTCCAAAGCAAAGTGTAAAGTCTTGATAGCACGAGTTAAAACAGATGTGTAAGCTTGGTCAAATTCGATACCAGCTTCTTTTAACTTACGACCTGCTTCCTTAGCTTCTTCAACACCTTTTTCACTCAAGTTAACGTCTTCCCAACCTGTGAAAAGGTTCTTTAAGTTCCATTCACTTTGTCCGTGACGGATAAATACTAATTTTGGCATAGTAATGTAAACCTCTTTCTTAAAATAATATTTACAAGCCTAATTTTACACTGAAAATGAAAAAATTGGTAGTTATTTCATGTAAAACTTTACTTAATTTTCTGATTTTAAAGCATTTACTAATGCAGATACTGCTTTTTTGATGTTTTCTGGTGTAGTAGCAAGGTTTACTCGGATATGCCCTTTACCACTTTCACCGAACCAATCACCAAAATCAACCGCTAATTTAGCTTGTTTCTTAACTAGCTTTTCAACCTTATCAGCTGGAACAAGTGCTGATAAATCAATCCACATGAGATATGTTCCTTCTAGATCACTAACTTTAATTTCAGGGAATGCTTTAGTTAATTCATCGCGCACATAAACGAAGTTATCTCTAATTACTTCGATCATATTGTCTAACCATTCTGCACCTTCGCGATATGCAGCTTCTGCAGCTACACGACCTAATAGACTACCTTGAGGAGCGCTTAAACGACCCACTACTTCATCATATAAATCGCGAATTTGAGGATTAGGAATAACTACATGACTGTTTAATAGTGATGCCATATTAAATGTCTTAGAAGGTGCATCTACCATTACTAAGTTATCGCGGTAGAAACCATCTTTAATTGATAACATAGATGTGAATTTCTTATCCCCAATAATTAAGTCATGGTGGATTTCATCAGCAATAACTCTTACCTTTTCATCGTGGCAGATTGCTAGTAATTTTTCCAATTCATCTTCAGACCAAACTCTACCAACTGGATTATGTGGACTGCAGAAAATTAGTAACTTAACATTGTTTTCTTGCATCTTCTTTTGGATATCTCCGTAATCCATTTCGTAATGTCCATCATGATTTACCAATTCAGAAATTACTAATTTGCGATTGTTATTTTCAATTACTCGCATGAATGGGTAATATACTGGTTGTAAAACCATGATCGCTTCACCCGGAACTGTTAAGGTTTCAATCAAAGTACTTAATGATTGCACTACCCCTGTACCAAATCTCATCCAATCCTTATGCAATTCAATTCCATAACGTTCCCTTTGCCAGTTAAAGTATGCTTCATAATAGCTATCTGGCACTAAAGAATATCCAAAAGCACCGTGTTCAACACGTTCAACCAATGCTTTTCGTGCTGCTTCAGGAACTTTGAATTCTGTATCTGCTACCCATAAAGGTAAAAGATCTGTTTCGCCGAATTGAGATTCTAAGCCATCCCATTTAGATGAGTTAGTGTTACGACGTTCAACTGCGTATTTCTTGATAAATTCTTCTTTTTCCATCTATTTTACCTTCTCTCTGAATTTCTTTAGTCTTTCTCTGCGAATGTGGTCGCTTTTAACCCCTAAAATATCCAAAAGGAATGTAAATACTGGGATACCAACAATTAATCCCCACATTCCAAATAAATGTTCAGACACATATAGTACAACAAATGTGTAGAAAATTGGTAATTCTGTTCTGCTTGACATTAACTTAGGATTTAACACATATGCTTCTAAAGCATGAACCACGCAAAGCATAATAATGATGTAAATAATATACTTTACCCCACCAACAGTGTAACCAATTAACATCATCGGAATTGCTGAAATAATAACCCCAGCAACTGGAATCATACTCATGAAGAATATTAATAACGCTAAACTGAACAATTGAGGCATCTTCATACATGCTAAAATCGTCGTTGTAATTGCCGTATTAATTAAAGCAATAATAAATTGAGTTTCTAATACAACTCCAAAACTATTAACAAAAATCTTAGCAAAGTAGTAAACGTCATTAAAGAACCATGAATATGGACCCTTTAAAAATGATTTTGAAAACTTAAACAAATCATCTTTATCAATTGTAAAGAAAAAGCTTAGTAATAACGCCATAATAAACGTCATTCCCATCGTTCCAATATTCGCCAAATACTTAACGATAATTGACATACCACCACGCATTTGCTTCATAATATCGGATTGACTAATATACTGTGTGACCATATTAATCACATCATTTGTTCCCTTAGGTGGATGATTGTAGAACTTAACAATGTAATTTACCAAATTTTCCGTTTGTATAACTAATTTTGGTAGGTAGATAGTTATTGCTAAGTAAATACCACCTATCATCAACAAATAAACAATGATGACAATTAATTTAGAAGGAATATCTATTTTCTTTCTAATTGCATCATTTAAACTAATAACTAGAAACGAAAAAATAAAGGTTAGTAAGATTAAACTCATCATACTTCGAGCTAGATACAGCACCCCTACTAAAAATAGTAAAACTGTAAATCGCCTTAACCGTTCGTTTCCTAAAAAACGTTGCCACAGCGTCAAAAACATCACTTCCCTAGCATAATACCTTTATTTTACAATTTTAGTTCAATAATGTCTTTAATTTTCCTCTAATTTTACCTATAATCGATAAAGTATGTTTTTTAGGTGGTGAAATTTTGCAAACAAGAACACATTTAAAAGGAGTTATTTATGCTAGTTTAGCTGGTATTTTCTGGGGAATGGCTGGAATTGCTTCTGAATATCTATTTCAAGATCAACACGTTTCAGTTTATTGGATGATGGGTGTAAAAATGAGTTTGTCGGCATTAACTTTACTGGGATTGGCTTACTATCTTGATGGTAAGAAAATTTTTCTGGTCTTTAAAAGTTTCAAGGATATTTTGGGAATTGTCTTATTTTCCATTTTAGGTTTGGCAGGAGTACAATTTACTTATTCAATGACTGTTAATTACAGTAATGCAACTGTCGCAACTATCATCCAAACTTTAGGGATTCTTCCTGTTATCTTTTATTCAGCTATTATTTTTAAACAATTACCTGGTAGAAAACAATGGATTGCAACTATTACTGCTCTTATTGGTGCTTGGTTATTAGTTACTAAAGGTTCTTTTAATCAACTTGCGATCTCAAAAGAAGCAATTATCTGGGGAATTTTTCTGATGCTAACTCAAGCCGGAAATTCTGTTTTGCCAGTTGATCTTTTACGCCGACATAATCCTACTACTATCAGTGCTTGGGCGATGTTAGTTGGTGGTATTGTCTTTGAATTTATTCATCCAGTATGGAAGTCTGTTCCTAAATTTACGCCTGCAGTTACTTTAAATATGCTTTTCTTGATTTTTATCGGAACTGCTTTATCTTACTACCTTTTTGTAAAAAGTCTGCATCTAATTAGTGCTACTGAAGCAACTCTATTGGACACTTTCGAGCCTTTAACTGCTGCTTTACTAGACTTTCTTATCTTTAAAATGCAGTTTAATTGGGCTGAAATTTTGGGTAGTTTGCTAGTTATTAGTACTGTCTTCATCCTGGCTGTTGGGTCAGAAAAAAATGAAAACAGCGATCCTCAAAAAGAACTGCTGAAATAGCTTTTTTTAATGCACTTAATTGGTATATCATGTATACTTACCAAAGAGAATAAAGATTATGAAGTTGCACATTGGGTCTAACCAACCTAGTAGTCAAGCAGCGTTGTAGAATTGAGGGCGGTTCAAATACCGCTCTTTTTTATTTTTCATATCAAAAAACGTTGGCACATACCAACGCTTTTATTAATCTTTTTATCCTTAGATTTCTAGTAACTTTTCTACTTTTTCTAACAAATAATCCGGTTCTTCATTTTTCAATAATTCAATATCATAAGTGTCCCAAGCACAGCCACATGTTTTAACTTCAGCAGCCTTACCCATTTGTAAATCATACTTAGCATCGCCAATCATAACCGTCTTTGCCTTATCTAGATCATGTCTATCAGCAAGTATGTTTATACCATCTGGAGCTGGCTTGTAGTTTTCCACTTGATCAGATCCAATTGTGTCTGTAAACAAATCTGCTATCCCCAAGTTTTCCAAATTTCTATTTAAGGAAACTGAGTTCTTGCTTGATACTACAAATAAACGTTTCCCATCCTCAACTAATTGCATCAAAGTTTCTTTCATACCTGGGAAAAGTTGTGTAATTTCAAGTTCTAATTCACTATAGTATTGTCTAAATATCGCAAAAACTTCTCCCCATTCAGTATCGTTTAACTCACGATTAGATATTTTAGGGAAGAATATTTCAATGGGAACACCCATATAATATCTGACTGATTCTGCAGTTGGCTTCTCCAATCCATAATCAACAAAAGCTTTTTGAACTGCGATAATTCCAGTTTCACCAGAATCAGCAATTGTACCGTCAAAGTCAAATAAATAATTTTCTAACATAACTCACCTCAAGAAAAAAGCCAGTAATAATACTGACTTTTTGTTTATTATAATCTTAACGAAAGATCTATTTTAGTTCAAATTAATTTTTATCGTTAGAATATGTGTATTTAATGTGGTAGGAACGCTTTGCTCCACGTGGTAATACAATATCTCCAAATGTTTCTTGATTAATTGCATCTGGTAAAGTTTGAGCTTCTAAAGCTACCCCTTCTTGTTTCTTAGCAGGGCGTCCATTATCACGTTTGAAATGAACATCTGGCAAATCATCATTCATTGTATACATGATCAAACTGTTACGATCTGAATCAATTGTTACTGTATTTCCAGATTGAGTATCACGTAAAACAGCGATTGGTTCCACAGCCTTACCTGGTCCATTTACAATAAATGCATCATCAAAGCCACCTTTTTCATTTTGTTGGATAGCTTCGTATAAATTAGCACCCTTAGTAAAATCATAAGCTGTACCTTCGCCATGACGAATGCGGCCTGTTGGAATTAGGTTCTCATCTAATTCTAGATATCCGTCACTATTGATTTTAAGCTCATGACTAGCCAAGTCAGAACGATTACTCAAGTTAAAGTAAACGTGGTTAGTTGGGTTAAATAGTGTATCTACCTTATCGTCTCCAAGTGCATTAAAGGAAATTGTTACGTTATTACTATTGTCTAAAGTATAGATAACAGTTACTAAAATATCTCCTGGGAATCCATCAACTGCACTTAAAACTTGTTTTTGGAAAATTACACTAATGCTGTTACGGTTAGCAGAAGTTGTAAAGCTCCAGTTATAAGTATTAAATCCATGAGGACCACCGTGCAAAGTATTACCGTTTTCATTTTGTGGTAAAGTTACTTGTTCCCCATTAATTTCGCACTTACCATTCTTAATTCGACCTGCAACACGACCAATTACTTGATTAGTGCATAAACCATTGCTGTAGTATTCAGCTACTGTGTTATAGTTTAAAATCAAGTTTTGTTTTGTACCGTCTGCAGCTGGTACTAAGAATTCGTGCCATAAAGCTCCCATTGTCAAACATGAAATTGCTACTCCATTATCGTTTGTCAATGTAATTTTGTTTACCTTTTCACCGTTCAGTTCACCAAAACGTTCTGCTGAGATGTCCATCAAAATCTTCCTCCAATTATTTCAATTTATATAATCATTGTACACTAATTCACGACTATTTTGTAGACCGTTTTCAAAACCTGCTCTAATAAAAAAGAAGAATGGAATTCCATCCACTCTTCTCGGTAACTCTAGAATAATGCATCTTCTTGTTTCTTTCGAAGTTCTTTAAAAGTTTCAACCATGATTAAAGTATCTTCAACTAATTTATCCAGTCTAAAGTTAATATCAGCATTGATGATTTCTTGTCTGAACAAATCCTGCCCTTCAATAAAGACAATTTCTGGTAAAACTTGTGCCTTCATATATGACAAGATTGGCTTAAGTTGCATCTCAGCTACTAAATAATGCTTAGCAGAACCAGCAGTAACCACAATTGAAACCACTTTGTCACGTAAGGCTTTTTCCGGCAGTAAGTCAAAAATATTTTTCACTGATCCAGGAATTGAAGCTTGGAAAATCGGCGTTCCAATTATTAGAGCATCTGCTTCCATAATCTTAGTAGTAATCTCTAAAGTATCTCCTTGATATTCAGTATAATTACGTCCATCGCTAAATTGAATATCCTTTTCACCCAGATCTATCAAGTCAAATTCAACCTCTGGAAAATCTTTATTCATCTTTTCTGCTACATATTTCATGGCAGTTAGAGTCTTTTTCCCAATTACAGCTCCGGAAATTGCTACAACTTTCATGTTATTTCCCCTTTGTATACTTTTTAACTTCTGGTAAAATCTTTGTTCCAATAATTTCGATATTCTTCATAACTTTTTCAAATGGCATTCCACCAAAATCAATTTGTGCTAAATATCTTTGATGGCCTAATTCTTCGTATTGATAAATCATTTTTTCGATAATTTGTTGTGGACTTCCCACCAACATTACATCATTCATGTCTGCACCATTAGCGAATAAACGCTTATGGTAACCTGTACCATTTGCCAACTTCATTCCTTGATCTACATAAGGGTAAAGTTCTCTTAAAGCTGTCTTGGTATCATTAGCTGCATAGAAAAATCCTGTTGTCGCTACTGGGAAATCACTTGGATTATAGCTCTTCATCTTCAAACTTTGACGATAAGCATCGATTGAACGCTTGAAGATTGGTAATGGACCACCTAATAAAGTGATTGTCATTGGTACACCTTGTAATCCAGCTTTAATTGCACTTTCAGCTGGTCCACCTACTGCACGCCAAATTGGTAGCTTATCATTCAATGGTCTTGGTAAAACTTCTGCGTCTTTTAATGGTGCTCGGAAATTACCTTCCCAGTTAACGCGATGATTTTCGTTAATTTTGAGTAGTAATTCAAACTTTTCTTCAAATAATTCTTCGTAATCATTCACGTTATAGCCTAATAAATCGAATAAACCTAAACGTGAAGCACGTCCACCAATAATTTCAGCACGTCCATTTGATAGTAAGTCTAGTGTCGCAAAATTTTCATAAATTCTAACAGGATCAGATGTTGAAACAATTGTTGCAGATGAACCAATCTTGATCTTTTCAGTAGCTTGGGCAACTGCTCCTAAAATAACAGCATGAGCTTGTCCAACAAAGTATTTTTGGTGACTTTCACCTACACTGAAGAAATCTAACCCTGCTTCTTCAGCTAATTTTGCTTCAGCAACAATTTGATCAATTCTTTCTTTAGCTGAAACACGTTTGCCTGTAAGGGCATTAGGCATGTGATCTCCTAGTGAATATAAGCCAAATTCTAGTCCATTTTCTTTATTTATACGATAATCTTCCATTGCCATTGTTAAAACCTCTTTTCTATCTAACTTACTTTATGTAAGCTATTCTACTAGGATTTTTTCTTTTGTGAAGAGGTTTCATTTTAATAACTAGGTAACTTAAAGTATACTTTTAGATGGATACTGAGATATTGCGAGGTATATTTATGAAGATTGATCCACAATTTTGCCGTGTTGATGATGGTTTGGATACTATTTTGGGTAAATGGAAAATACCAATCATCTTATATCTATTAAAAAATCAGACTATGCGTTTCTCAGACTTGCAAAAGGTTCTTCCTGAAATTTCAAAGAAAATGTTATCTAAGAATCTCAAAGAACTTGAAGAAGATGATTTAATTACTAGAACAGTCTACCCTACTGTCCCACCTAAAGTTGAATATAGCCTTACTGAACATGGAAAAGAACTTGAAGATATCATTGATAGTCTTCATAAATGGGGTTTACGTCATCAACAACACTTATCAAAAAAAGCTTGAAACTCGTTTTTAGAGTCTCAAGCTTTCTTTATTTTTAGTCGTTATATCCTTGTGGATGAGTTGTATGCCATTTCCAAGCAGTTTCGATAATCTTGTGAATGTCATCAAATTCTGGTTTCCATCCTAGAACTTTGCGTGCTTTTTCTGAAGCAGCAATCAATGTATCTGGATCTCCCCCACGACGAGCTGCGATTTCAGCTGGAATTTCTTTACCAGTTACTTCACGAGCAGCCTTTACGATTTCCAAGTTAGAGAAACCTGTTGAAGAACCTAAGTTAAAGGCACTTGATTCGTTACCATTACGTAAATAATCTACTGCTAAAATGTGTGCATCTGCTAAATCAAATGGATGTACGTAGTCACGGACATTAGTTCCATCTGGAGTGTTGTAATCATCGCCAAAAATTTGTAACTTTTCACGTTCACCCATTGCTACTTGCAATACAATTGGTAATAAGTGTGTTTCTGGATGATGATCTTCACCAATAGATCCATCTGGTTTTGCACCAGCCACATTGAAGTAACGTAAAGCAACAAACTTAATTCCATAAGCTTCATCTGCCCAACGCATAATTTTTTCCATCATCAACTTACTTTCACCGTATGGGTTAATTGGAAGTTGTGGATCATCTTCATAGATTGGCATTTTTTCAGGAATACCATATGTAGCAGCTGTGGATGAAAAGACGATATACTTGATATCAAACTCATTCATAACTTCAAGAAGTTTAACCATACCTGCTGTATTGTTATCAAAATACTTCAAAGGATCTTTCATAGATTCTGCAACTAATGAGAATGCTGCAAAGTGAATTACTGCATCGATATCTGGATTTTCAGTAAAAACTTTACGCATGAAATCCTTATCTGCTAAATCCCCTTGATAAAATTTTGCTTCTTTACGTACCGCAGCTAAATGACCTGTAACCAAGCTATCAACTACGACAACGTCTTTACCCGCTTCAACTAAGCGATCTACGGTGTGAGAACCAATGTATCCAGCACCACCTAAAACTAATACTGACATAACTTTCCTGCTATATAAAATGTGGAATAATATAGAACAATATTTATTAGTTCTACATCATTAGAAAGAAATATAGCTTTCCCTTTCCTAATTTTATTTACTACCGTCAACACCAGTATTCCCATATCCTAACAAGAGGGTAACGACATTGACTGGCTCTGATAGCATAAGGGTGTAGCCCACCCTAAAAATATTTTAATCTAATAAAGCTAAAAGATTTTTAACTGCATTTTCATCTCTATCCATTTCAAAACCACATGCATAACAAATATATTCGTTATGCTTAGTTTTATATTTTTGATTACCATCAAGACCAATTTTATCTTCGCCAGTCTTAATATGATCACAATTAGAACATCTTTGTGTGCTTGGATAATATTTATCAGCTAACTTCAAGTATCGACTATACCATTCAGCTTTATAAGTCAATACTTGTCTAAAATACCCAAATAATGACCTCTGTAAGCCTTTAGAAGCAACGTGCGTCATCTGCATTTTCTTTACATCTAAATCTTCAATTGCAATCTTGTCGTAATCACTCACTAGTTTGGTCGTAAATTTATGAATAATATCATGTTGGATATTAGCTACTTTACGATAATCACGTTGTAACTTGGCTCTCGTTTTAACGTAATTATGTGATTGAGTAGCTTTTCTTCCATTGACAATACGTTTCCTGGCTAACTGACGTTGATAATACTTAATTCGTTTATAGAGTTTCTTTAAATGATTAGGCAGAGTATTAACTTTACCTTCGGTATAATTAAAATGACCGACATTAATATCAACCGCTGTTTTATTGCTAGTTTTATTTTTCTTAGCTATTTCAACTTCGAAAGGTAAACTAGCCCAATACTTACCATTTTCACGGTAAACAGAAACCACTTTTAAATCACCAGCTAAGCTCTTAGCACCTTTAAACTTAATATCGTACCAAGTTTTCCCACGAGGCTTGTCTAGCCTTAGTTTCCCATTAATAATTTTGGCTCTATCGGTTTTAAAGCCCTGTCTAGAAGCTTTTTTAGATTTAAATTTAGGCTTTCCCCAATCTGGCATAGCTTTATTAAAAAAGTTGCTCCAAGCTTTGCCTAAATCAGAAATCGCTAATTGTAAACAACGAGCTGATAATTGATACTGCCAATCCTCTTTATTAGCCACTAACTCATCTCGAACCTTACGTTTACTAGGTTTTAACTTTTTATCATCTAAAACCAGGGAACTATCATACATATCATTCCATAAAGCTAAACCTCGATTCCAACAATATCTACGATAATCACATAAATCATCAATAACCTTTTTCATAGTTTGATTTGGATAAAGTCTTACTTTTTGAACTCGGATCACTATTTTCACCACTTTTCATAATTAGAATTACTTCAATTAATATTTTATCAATAATTTCAGACTAATCCAAGATGAAAATAGAACTTTAGTTCGCTATATAATTAAACTTCTTAATACAGTAAATTTCTTAAAAAACTTTGTTTGTATAATATTCACTCCACATTATTATTTCTAATGAAATTTTATACCATTAAATTCTACATTATTTTATATACTAGTAACAGTTACTTACTTCCTAAAATTACTTATCTCTTATTTTACCACCTTCTTTTGTTACTGTGTGTCACTACTTGTCGTTTTTTTACAATTGTGCTTTACTTTATTGTATAAGACTTGTCTTTTATGATAGAAAGTGGGGAGAAAATGGCTGAATTAGTCTATAAAAATATTATCAGTGATTTAAAAGAAAAAATATTTGCTGGTAAGTTTACTGATATGAAATTACCAGATGAACGTTCATTAGCTGAACAATACAATGTTAGTCGTAGTTCGGTCAAACGTGCTCTTAACAAAATGTCTAACGAAGGTATTATTTTCAAAAAACGTGGATCAGGTACTTTTATTAATCCCTTGTACTTAAAAAATGAATCTATTTTTAATTATGAGGAAGGATCTAACTTAGGGATTTCCGATAATTTCAGATTAAAAGGAAAGAAACCTCAAACCAAAATTTTAGATTTCCAAGTAATCAAACCAACTTCAGAGTTACAAAGAGATTTATTCTTATCCCCTGAAGATTTTGTGTATAAGATTATTCGTCTTCGTCTTTTTGAAGATGAACCTTTTATGATTGAAACAGGATATATTCCTATTAAAATTTTACCTAAACTTAGTCGTACTCAGCTTGAAAGTTCGATCTTTGCTTACATTCAATCTGAACTTAACCAAACTGCCAGCAAATCATTCATGTCGATTTATGCTGAGCCTTCAACTTCAGAAGATCAAAATTTACTCAAGCTTAAAGAAAATGAACCTGTCAGTGTGATGGAAGGTATCTTCTTCTTGGATAACGGTACTCCATTTGAATTTTCACAAATGCGACTACATTTTAAATACCTTAAATTCAATACTTTTATCAACCTAGATTAACTCTCATGTTTTGCACTGAGAGTTTTTTTCTTAATGTTTTTTAAAATTGGTACGTTCCAATTTTAAAAATGGTTGACATTTAATAAAAAAGCGTTATTATTTACTTGTAAAGTTAATTATTAAAGAAAAAACAGATTTATTAATTAGGAGGGTACACTCATGACAGATTATTCATCTCAAGAATACTTAGATAAATTAGATGCTTATTGGCGTGCTGCTAACTATGTTTCAGTTGGTCAATTATACTTAAAAGATAATCCTTTACTTCGTCGTCCTTTAAAGGCAGAAGACGTTAAGGTTAAACCAATTGGTCACTGGGGAACTATCGCTGGCCAAAACTTCATTTATGCCCATTTGAACCGTGTCATCAACAAATATGACTTGAATATGTTCTATGTTGAAGGCCCTGGTCATGGTGGTCAAGTTATGGTTTCTAACTCATATCTTGATGGTTCTTACTCTGAAATTTATCCTGAAATTTCTCAAGATGAACAAGGTATGAAGCGTCTATTTAAACGTTTCTCCTTCCCAGGTGGTGTAGCTTCTCATGCTGCTCCTGAAACACCAGGTTCTATTCATGAAGGTGGCGAATTAGGTTACTCTATTTCTCATTCTGTTGGTGCAGTGTTAGATAATCCGGATTTAATTGTTGCAGCAGTTGTTGGGGACGGTGAAGCTGAAACTGGTCCTTTAGCTGCTTCATGGCAATCTAATAAATTTATTAATCCTATTCATGATGGTGCTGTTCTGCCAATCTTAGATCTTAACGGATTTAAGATCTCTAACCCTACTATTCTTTCTCGTGAAAGTGACGAAACTTTAACTAAGTACTTTGAAGGAATGGGATGGCATCCAATCTTTGTTGAAGGCGATGATCCTAAGTTGATGCATCCTGCAATGGCTAAAGCAATGGATGAAGCAATTGAAGAAATCAAGGCTATCCAAAAGAATGCTCGTGAAAATAACGATCCTAGCCTTCCAGCATGGCCTGTTATTATCTTCCGTGCCCCTAAAGGTTGGACTGGTCCTAAAGAATGGGATGGCGAACCAATTGAAAATTCATTCCGTGCCCATCAAATTCCAATTCCTGTTGATCAAAATGATATGCAACATGCTGATGCTTTGGTTGACTGGCTTGAAAGTTATAAACCTGAAGAATTGTTCGATGAAAATGGTAAGTTGAAAGCTGAAATTGCTGAAATTACACCTAAGGGCGACAAGCGTATGGCTGCTAACCCTCACACTAACCCTGGTAAATTAATCAGAGAAGTTATCAAACCTGATTTCCGTGATTTTGCTGTTGATACATCTGTTCCAGGTAAAGAAGTTGCTCAAGATATGACTGTTTTAGGTAAATACCTTGAAAAAGTACTTTCTGATAACCGTCATAACTATCGTGTTTTTGGTCCTGACGAAACAATGTCTAACCGTCTAGCACCTATCTTTGACGTAACTAAGCGTCAATGGTTAGCTGAAATTAAGGAACCTAACGATCAATACTTAGCTCCATCGGGTCAAGTTATTGATTCTCAATTATCAGAACATCAAGCTGAAGGTTTCTTAGAAGGATATGTTTTGACTGGTCGTCATGGTTTCTTTGCAAGTTATGAATCATTCTTGCGTGTAGTTGACTCTATGTTGACACAACACTTCAAGTGGTTACGTAAAGCAACTGAACAACCTTGGCGTACATCAATTCCATCATTGAATGTTATTGCTACATCTACTGTATTCCAACAAGATCACAATGGTTACACACACCAAGATCCTGGTATTTTAGGTCACTTAGCTGATAAGAAACCTGAATATATTCGTGAATACTTACCTGCAGATGCTAACTCATTATTGGCTGTATTCGACAAGACTATTAATGATCGCGATAAGATTAACTTGATTGTTGCTTCTAAGCACCCACGTCAACAATTCTACTCAGTTGCAGAAGCTAAGGAATTAGTTGATAAAGGTTTGAAGATTATTGATTGGGCTTCAACTGATAAGAATGCTGAACCAGACGTAGTTATCGCTGCTGCTGGTACAGAACCAAACTTAGAAGCTTTAGCTGCAATTTCTATCTTGCATGAAAAATTACCTGACTTGAAGATTCGCTTCATCAATGTTGTTGATATCTTGAAGTTACGTAGTCCTAAGGTAGATCCTCGTGGCTTAAGCGATGATGAATTTGATGCTTACTTTACAAAAGACAAGCCCGTTATCTTTGCTTTCCATGGTTATGAAGGCCTATTGCGTGACATCTTCTACTACCGTCACAATCATAACGTTGCTTTCCACGGCTATCGTGAAAATGGTGATATCACAACTCCATTCGATATGCGTGTGCTAAGCCAAATGGATCGTTTCGATCTTGTAAAATCTGTTGCACTTTCTCTTCCAGATGCTGACAAGTATGGTCAACTTGTTGCTGAAATGGATGCTAAAGTTGCTAAGCATCATCAATACATTCGTGATGAAGGTACTGATTTACCAGAAGTTGAAAACTGGGAATGGAAACCTCTTGATTAATAAATCAATTGAATAATTAAAAAGAGTCGAGATTAATTTCTCGGCTCTTCTTTTGTATTCTATTCAACTTTTGCTCCTAAACTATTCTTAAAATGTTCTAGAGCCCATTCTTGTCCATTATTTGTAAAAGTAGCTACTCCATCTTTTAGAATTGTTAATTGATAATTCAAATTGTAGCCACCAATTGCTGTATGTAAGACACAAATATCGGTACAAACTCCTACTAAATATAGATCTTTAATTCCTCTTTCACGCAAGAAATTATCTAGATTAGTATTTTGAAAGGCAGAGTAGCGATTCTTCGCAAATTGATATACCTTTTCGTCTGCTTGATGTTCTTGATACCATTCATCTAATTTTCCATACAACTTTTGTCCCCAAGTCCCTGCTATATTATGTGGTGGGAACAATTTATGTTCTGGGTGAAATACGTCATTTTCAAAATGCGTATCTGTTGGTAGAATTACATAATCACCATTGCTATAAAAATCTTGAGCTGTTTTAACAATGTAGTCTTCCAACTCTTGAGCCGGCTTACCACAAGTTAAAGCTCCCTTATCATCCACGAAATCATTAGTATAATCAATAATCAACAATGCCTTTGTCATTTATACCACTCTTTTCTTCGACTAGTTGTCTTTTCTACCTACTGTATCACTTTTAAATAATTTAGCAATATTAATTTTATTTTCTTGAATTAATTTTTGAAAACCTTTAAACTAAAGAAAATTACGCTAGAGGTGTGCAATTATGACAACATTTTATATTATCCGTCACGGACAAAGTGAAGCTAATGCTAAAGGAATTCTTCAAGGTAGCCAAATTGACACTCCACTAACTGAACTTGGACGCTCTCAAGCTCAAGTTACACTTTCCAAACTTGGAACTGACAATTTTGACGCTATCTATGCTAGTCCGCTTTTACGAGCTGCTCAAACTGCCACAATCATCGGTGGTAGCGATAAAACTATTACTTTTGACCCTCGCCTAAAAGAATATGATTATGGCACTTGGGATGGCGAAATTGAAGCTGATATTTGGCAAAAGTATCCCCAATATTTCGATGAACATCACAATTTGCTTCCTAATTCTTGGGTGGATTCAAAAGGTGATACATATTTAGAAGTAAAATCACGTTTAGAATCCTTCTTCGATGAAGTTATCGCTCGACACCCTGATGACTCTGTGCTAGTCGTTAGCCATGGTTTCACCATCAAATTAATCTTAGATTATATTCTCTATATCGGTAATCTAGTTAATATTAGCGAACCTACAAATGCTGGTATTACTAAGGTTAAAATGACTAAAGATACTAAAACTGTTATTTACTTCAATCGCTAAAAAATAAGGTACCATCTCCTTTTTGCTAGGAAATGGTACCTTTATTTTATTATTAAACTGTTCCTGGGCGTTTCTTCTTTTCAACTTTCTTACCCATTGCCATGTCGTCACTGTATCCCCATACCCAAGTTACTACAAAACTTACTACTAAAGCCAAAGCACTTGAGATTAAGAATGCATAGAAACTATTTAAATCACTAGGATGTTTCAAATCAAAGAATGAGGAGAAACCGATTAGAGATCCTGTAAATCCAAACATGGAACCGTGCATTAAACCTGTGACAAAACCACCTACAGCAGATCCGATTAAACCGGAAATAAATACTTTACGATAACGTAAGTTGATACCGTAGATAGCTGGTTCTGTAACCCCACAGAATGCGGAGATTGCTGCAGCGATACCTAATGACTTCATGTCATTCTTCTTGGACTTGATAGCTACTGCTAAAACAGCTGCACCTTGAGAAACCATTGTTACAGAAATAATAGCGTTCAAAGCACTTTCGCCCGAACCTGCGATTTGTTGAGCAACCAATGGCACAACGCCCCAGTGTAAACCGAAGATAACTAGTAATTGATAGAAACCACCAATTACCAAGCCGCCTACCCAACCGGAAGAATGTACTAACCAGTTAATGAAGTCAGCGATACCGTTAGCAACACCTTGAATAATTGGACCTGTAACAACTAAAGTAATTGTTGAAACAACTAATACTGTAATTAATGGATTGAAAATCATTTGTAAGTAACTAGGGAGAACTTTCTTCAACCAGTCACCTAACTTCTTAGCCATCCATGCAGCTAAAATCATTGGGAAAATGGAGTATGTGTAGTTTAAGAATTGGAAGTTAATTCCAAAGATTGTAAACATACCTTTAAATGCTTTACCCCAAGTTACTAATTGTGGATATGTTAGTACCCCACCAATAACTGCGGCTACAATTGGATCGCCACCTAAACGCTTAGCTGCCGCAAATCCTACCAAGACTGGTAAGAAGTAGAAAGCAGAGTCTGCCATTGCACTAACAGTAATGTATGCTGTACTCTTGGCATCAAGCAATGCTCCTAATTGAGGTAAAGTTAATAATGCTAAAAGACCTTTAATAATACCAGATGCTGCGATTACCCCAACTACTGGACTCATGGAACCAGTAATAACACCAATTAAATTACCAAATGCACGACTAACAGGATTTCTACCATCATCAACAGGAGCTGTATCTTCTGCTGGTGCGTCAGCTAGATTTGGCATTTTCTTCATAACTGCATCAAAAACGTTAGTCACTTCATTTCCGATAACAACTTGATATTGACCAGATGCATGTAAAACATCAATTACTCCGTCTGTATCTTTCAAGACATCATCATGAGCTTTACCTTCATCTTTTAAGTTGAAACGAAGACGAGTGATACAATGAACTAAGCTATTTACATTTTCTTGTCCACCGACATTATCAATAATTACATCTGCCAAAGTATCATAATCTAACTTGCCATTTTTCTTGGTAGCTGCTTTAACGTAGGCAGTTGCAACTTCTTTACCAGCTTCAACTTCACCTTCTTCAATATCAAGCCCTTCCAATTTATCGCTGGAGTTAGTTATAATTACCATGATTGTTGTTTCTAAGCCAGCTAGTTTAATATTTTCTAGGGACATTGTAGCTAATGCTTGACCTGCTTTAACTTCTTGTCCATCTTGAATGGCTAAATCAAAAGGTTCGCCATTCAAGCCTACAGTATCGATACCCATATGTACCAAAACTTCTAAACCTTCTTTAGTAGTAATACCTACCGCATGTTTAGAATCGGCTACCATAGTTATCTTACCTGACACTGGTGCAACAACTTGTTCACTAACGGGTTCTAAACCAAAGCCTTCTCCCATCATACCTGTGGAGAAAACTTCATCATTAGTTGCACTAAGCGCTAATACTTTACCTGCTGCTGGAGAAACAATTTTTACTTTCTTAGCCATGTTTTCCCCTCCTGTAAACCTTTTCTTTCCCTTTTCGTAATCATAGTATCACTTGTATATACAAGTTGTCAATCAAAAATATGAAATTGTTTACAAATATTGATAAAAAGTTAATATATCTTCACAAAAAAAATGAATATATATTGTATATACATCTATTAATTGTTATAATGATTTTGAAATTTACTTAACTTAATTGGAGGGATGCAAATTGGTTCAAAGTAAACATGATATGATTGCGCAAGACATCGCTTCAAAAATTAAATATCATCAATATAAAGAAGGAGATTATCTCCCAAGTGAACATCAACTTTGCGAACTTTATGGAACTTCTCGCGAAACTATTCGTAAAGCTCTTAATCATTTAAATGAATTAGGCCTTATTCAAAAAATACGTGGTAAAGGTTCTGTCGTTTTGGATATTCAAAAATTTACTTTCCCTATCTCCGGTATTACAAGTTTCAAGGAATTAAATAAATCTTTGAATATGCACGCTAAAACAACTGTATTAAAACAAGCCAATACACTAGCTCCTAAAAGATTTATGGACATTAATATCGATAATCAACAGGCGATCTTCGTTGAACGTCTTCGTACTATCGACGACCTACCTGTAGTGTTAGATCAAGATTATCTACTTACACCTCCAGTTTCTTCTTTGCCAGCTGGTGTAGCTGAAGACTCTATTTATGAATATTTAGAAAAAGAATTACATTTAAAAGTATCCTATGCTACTAAAGCTATTACGGTTGAAAAAGCCGCAGATGACATCGCTGAAAAGTTGCAACTGGATGATGATAAACTCGTTGTTATAGTCAGAAGTCTTTCTTATTTAGACGACACTACACTATTCCAACTAACATCTTCCTATCATCGCCCTGACAAATTTAAATTTATTGACTTTGCTCGTAGAAAAAAAATCTAAGAAAAGAGGTAGCTAAACATGACGAAACTCGGACAAAAAGTAATTTATCAAATTTATCCTAAGTCATTTTACGATTCTAATAATGATGGTTTTGGAGATTTGAAAGGAATTATTGCTAAGATTGACTATTTGAAGAAACTTAATATTGATATGATTTGGTTCAATCCTTTTTATGTTTCTCCGCAAAATGATAATGGATATGATATTGCTGATTACTATAAGATAGATGAACGTTTTGGTACTATGGAAGATTTTGAAGAAATGGTAGCTAAACTAAAAGAAGCTAACATTGGTGTAATGTTGGATATGGTATTAAATCATTGCTCCACTGAACATGAATGGTTCCAAAAAGCTTTGGCTGGCGATGAAAAATATCAAAAATACTTCTATCTTCGCCCAGCTAAAACTGATGGTTCTTTACCTACTAATTGGCAATCTAAATTTGGTGGTCCTGCATGGGAAAAATTTGGTGATACAGATTTATACTATCTTCATTTATATGATAAGACTCAGGCAGATTTAGACTGGCATAATCCAGATGTACGTGCTGAAGCTGCCAAAATTGTTAACTTCTGGAAAGAAAAAGGTGTTGCTGGATTTAGATTCGACGTACTTAATGTAATTGGAAAAGATGAAGTCTTAGTAGATTCTATAGATCCAGATCATGAAAAACCTCTATATACTGATACTCCAATTGTCCATAAATATATTAAGGAACTTAATCGTAATACTTTTGGAACAGATCCTGAGATTGTAACGGTTGGGGAAATGTCATCAACAACTATTCCTAACTCCATTGAATATACAAATCCAGACGAACATGAGCTATCCATGGTATTTACTTTCCATCATTTAAAAGTAGACTACGATAATGGCGAAAAATGGAGTAAAGTTCCCTTTAACTTCATGGAATTAAAATCCTTATTATCTACTTGGCAAACAGAAATAGATAAAGGCAATGGTTGGAACGCATTATTCTGGAACAACCACGATCAACCTTGGGCCTTGAACCGTTTTGGTGATCCTGTAAATTACCGTGAAAAATCAGCTGAAATGCTAGCTACTTCACTTCATTTACTTCGTGGCACCCCTTATATCTACATGGGTGAAGAATTAGGCATGATAGATCCTCATTATAAATCCATTGACGATTATGTTGATGTAGAAGCTTTGAATGGATACCAAATGTTACTTGATAAGGGTGTAGATAAAGATCGTGCTTTTGAAATTGTTGTTTCTAAATCACGGGATAATTCTCGTGTTCCTATGCATTGGGATGATAGTAAATATGCTGGCTTTAGTGAAACAAAACCTTGGTTAATGCCTACTGATCAAGATGAAATTAACGTAGAAAAGGAATTAGCTGGTGGAGAAATCTTTAATCATTATCAAAAATTGATTAAATTAAGAAAAACAGAGCCTCTTATCTATGCTGGACACTTTAAAGAATTATTACCAGATAATAAGCAAGTCTTTGCTTATGAACGTTATTTAGATGATTCTAATAAAAAATTAGTTGTCTTTAATAACTTCTATGGCAATGAAGTTACAGTTGATTTGCCAGCTGAATATCAAGATAAGGACTGCACAACGCTTGTCGATAATTACCACAATGAGATTCAAAAGACTGCAAAACAAATTACACTACAACCTTATGAATCTTTAGCAATTAAAATTTAAGCATATAAAAAATAGCATTTATTACGGTATTTCTACCGTGATAAATGCTATTTCTTTACTAAAATTCGTTTATTTTGTGACCAAATTACTAGAATGAAATTAAATCCTAACATCAAAGCTGTGAATAAAAAGACTGCTTGATAACCAAACAAACTAGATACGAATGATCCTAGCAATGGTCCAATTACCCCACCACTAGCTTGGAAAGATTGGTTATAACTAAATATTCTACCAAATGCTGCTGGTGGTACATCAACTGATAAAATTGTCTGTACAGCTGGTAATAAAGCTGCATCCGCAATTCCTATGAAGAAACGTAATACAGCTAGTAGCCATGGCGATGTTACCAAAGACATAGGGATAAATAATAGTACTTCTACAACTAATCCCGTTATCAATACTTTTTCTGGCCCTATTTCGTCCATCTTGTGTCCTAATTTATTTGCGACTAATAACGTTCCAAAACCTGGAGCTGCCGCAACAATCCCACTAACTAAAGAAATATTACCTTGTCCATGCATCAATCTTTTAACCAACAAACTAATAATTGGTGAGATTGACATCAAAGAAGCGTTAATAATCAAAGTTGTTATAAACATTGAAATTATCAATTTAGTATTTGAAATTTGAGAAAAAATTTCTTTCATAGGCTTCATTTCACGCTTAGCTACTGGTTTAAAGTGTTCTTTGGTGTTTACCCAGGTTAAGAAAAACGCAACTAACATCATAAAACCTGTAATAAAGAATGGTACTCGATAGCCAAATGATCCAGCAATTGCGCCACCAAAAATAGGTCCCAGTAAATTTCCAGAAACACTAGCAGTCATCATATTTGCCATTGCGGACCCCGTTTTAGCACGTGGAGTTTCACCAGCGATAAATGCAGTCGCATTATTTATATAACCAGAAAATGCTCCTTGTAAGAAACGAAGGAAAATAATCACCCAAACACCTTGGGCTAATCCTGTTAGGAAAATCGTAAAAGCCATAACACCTGAAGCACGCATACACATTAATTTACGACCCTTACGATCTGCCAAACTTCCCCAATATGGTGATACAATTGCTTGTGATAAATATGTCATCGAAAAAGCTAAACCAGAATATAAATTTAGTTGCCAAGTCGAAAAATTACCTAAAGTTTCCATGAACAGTGGCATAAATGGCATGGTCATGGAAAATCCTAGTCCAGTAATAAAACAGCCTAACCATAATGATATAAATGTTCTTTTCCAAGTTTTAGGGTATTCATTAACTTTCACCTGCACGTCATCTCCAATGCTACTCTCTTATGTTTTACTCAATATGGTTATCATTATAGCACCGATTTCTTAACTATTCTTTAAAAATTTTCGCCCATACAAAAAAATGATGAACAACTTGTGTCCATCATTTTACTTACTGTAATTTCTTTAGTTCTTTACTATTTCTTCTAATTCTATTGAAGTCACTCAAGCATAGCGTAATTTCAAATGCAGCTATGACCGCAATCATAGTGTCGTAGCCATGTTGAAGCATTCTGATACATATCAGTCCAAATATCATTTGAATTATAATTGTTACTCTTCTATACTTAATATCCTTTTTTAAAATTTCTATCTTTTCCTGATTGTTCATATATGTCATTCCTTTATACAATAAAGCGTCTAACTATCCTATAGTTAATTTTAACATATCTTAACCGATTAAATTATTAAAGTAAATTAAAAAGAACGAGCAGATTAAAAATCCACTCGTTCAAAAATTAATTATTCTTCCAATAATTTTTTCCAGCAGTTATATCGTATTGTAATAGCTTGTAGTCTTCCCACAATTGCTTTTGTTTCTTCGATAATGATTTATATTTTACAATTTTTCCATTATTATCTACGAATTCCGTATGTGTATTATAACTATTAACAGTCGACTTTTGCGTATTAAGCGTTGCTACTGGCAGTTTTTCTTGAACTTCTGTTAATAAAGCTTGATAAGCATTTACTTTTGAGTTAGTTTGTTTTGCCATTAATGCAATAAAGTCATTTGGTCCTACATATTCAGTCTTGCTGACTAAATTTCTAGCACCATGTTCTCGTGCATACTTATTTGAATAAATAAAGTAATCCGTTGAGTGTAATTGAATTCCATATTTAGTCATATCTACTCCGCCATAAATTCCTGGAAGATGATCCCCATAAAATACAAGTGTTACAGGCTTATCTAATTTATCAATTTCACTGATAAAGTCTTTCACAGCTGTGTCTGTATAACTTAATCCTGTAGAAAAGTCTTGAACCGCATTTCTAGTATAATCATCAATTCCTTCGCCTACTGGAGTGTACCTATCTGAATTATTATAGTAATTGCGATCATAAGGGAAATGATTTTGCATGGTTACTAAGTTTATAAATTCACCATTATTAGCTTGTTTCACCTGATCCAATGCATTCTTATATGCAGTTTCATCTGATAAATATGGACTTCTATCTATTTTCTTCTTGTATTTTATTTTGTATTTGCTCCCTAGATAATAGAATCTATCGAATCCAAAACGTTTATACACTTCTGTTCTACTATAATAAACGCCTTGGTAAGGATGGATAGCAACTGCTTCTGGGAAGGATTGTGCAATATTAGGATTATATTTTCTATGTGTTACCAACTGTGTATATGGTGTTGGTAATGTAGGCGAAAAGTTACTCAAATCAAGTCCTGTTAATGACATATATTCCATATTGGCAGTTCCACCACCATAACCCGCACTTATCATGGTGCCTGAAGTCGTCTTTTGTTTTAATTGACGAATATATGGGATTGGATCATTACTTAATTGTATTCCTGGAACTCGATTAGGATCAGAAAAACTTTCACTTAAATTAAAGATAACAACTTGATCTTTGAAATTATTTACTCTATCTTTATTGATATCTGCCGCAACTTTTTTATACTTATCCTTTAATTGCTGCATCCTTTCTTTAGAATATCCACTAGGCTTTTTCATAACCTCAACATCTATGTTGTTTAAAAATTGTTGAGTCGGTCCATTTTTTTGTGCACCTGCTAATTGATTATAAAAAGTAGGATCGTTACCTATTCCTCCATAAATTATATGAATTACAGATTTTTCATGATTCAGGTAAGTAACACTACTAAAAATTACTGGAATTACTATTAACCAAACTACTCGACTATACCATTTTTGCCTAGGTAACCTATATTTCTTTTCTAAGAAGTAGATTATTGGAATCGTTATAGCAATTACTGCAACAACTAAAAGTAATATCCAACCATCTACCATTCCTAATAAGCTTCTCCAAGCTTTAATCATTGATAGTTCAGATGGCAAAATCGGTTCATTACGAATACCTATTTTGATTCGATTAGCTACTACCCATATTATCCACAGTAAACTAGCCACAATTGTTGAAAACCAATACCTATTTGTCAGACTGAAGATAAATTTCAAAAACAGCAAAAATATTATTGTATTTACAAGAACCATTGCCTGTCTTACACCAATTGTATATGTGAAGATGTTATATTTTACGTCAACATTGGGTGCTACAGTCCATTTTGTATTCATCATTAAAAATGAAAAGATTGCTAAAAAATATCCCAAAGCAATTGTTGCTAGGTACACTCGATGTACTTTTAGCCAACTTTTTATTCCATTAGTAATTCTATAAAAGAATTGAGAAAGTTCCTCATCTGCTCTGATGTCATAAAAATTTGAAATCTTTCGTGATATTCCAATTAATTTACAAATTCCTAATATTATAAAGTTAGAAAGGATTACAATTAACATTAACCATAATATCTCTTTAATATCTTTGGCCAAAATCCATCTAGTTACGCTTTGTGCAGTTTTGCGATTATATTCGATTAACTTATTCAAAAGAGTTTGATTATTACTAATTACTAGTAAAGCCCATGCTGTATAGATTATGAAATCTACATAACCATTTTTTACGTTTACTTTTATCTTCGACACTAACAAAACAACGTAAAAGGCTAATAGAATTAATAACGCTGAAGCTGAGTTAGTAAAACGTCCAGCAGTTGACAGATCATTATGTACAGCTTTACTAAATTCAGGCATAAGTGATACTACAATAATATTTGTCAAAAGTAATAAAATTATCCTTGTTACTACTTTTTTTACATTTAATTTTGACTTGATATAATTTCCATAAAATCCCAAGTTAACCAGAATGTATCCAAAAACTGTCCCATTAGCAAATCCAAAAATATCTTTATTGAAAATAGTAGGAGCTATTATTACCAATAGTAAACTTAACTTTATTATATTTGCATACTTCTTAACTCCTTTATTAAATAAAGGTAACGTCAACATTCCTAGTACTATACCTGATAATACACCATAAGTATTGCGAACAAATGGGAATAACATATTGTATAAGTCCACTATTGAAAATTCTCTACCAAATAACGTTAATATTATTAATCCTAATGTTCCTACAAAAATAGTATATAACCAATATTTTATAGAACTACTCCAAGATTTATCTTCATTACCTTGCAATAAAAATCCTAGTGTTATAGCAAAAATATCAACTCCTATCAAAGTAGTTGCATGATATATTTGCAATAAAGATTGTTGCAAGTTAACCTTATCATTTATTAAGATATCTGGATTGGATTGCCAAAATATTCGATCTAAACATACTAATAAAGAACTGAATATAAGCAATATAGCTAATCCTATATTTTTTCTCTCTTTATTCACTTTTATAACCTTCCTAATCAATCATTTACTAACACATTCTATCAAATTATAACACTTGATTAAATCTCTTTTTTATATAAAAAATGAGGACAACTTTTAGTCATCCTCAAATTTTAATTAACTTTTATTTTTACACACCATACAATAAATCATGTGCTAACTTAGCTTGTGTAACACCAAAGCGACTTAGATATCCGTATGGATCAACATGGTCTCCCCAGATATTCTTTGTTACCCAGTAATGACTCTTGATACCCCTAGTTCCAGCACCACCTGCATCTAATGTCAAAGGTATACCATACTTACCAGCCATATCACGAGCTACTCTGACATATGTTACATAGTCTTGCCAGAATTGACCAGAATTATATGTTCTGCCAAGTTCAATTTGAACTGGGGCATTGTGGTTAGCAACTCTACCAGCACCCCAAGATACTTGTCCAGGTCTACCAACTTGGTAAACTTTACCACCATCACCAACAACAAATGTTACATATGATTCATTTGTATCTACTGTGTCATGGAAGTATCTAGCATTAGTAGCAGCACCTGACTCTACACCAACGTCATGCAAAATAATGTAGTTGTTAGCAGCTGTTTCATCATCGCCCTTACCTGCTGGCAATGCATATCTATAGTCGATGGAGTAGTTCAAAATTTGTTTACCGTTGCCATCAAAGTTATAACCAACACCGTTAATTACAGCACTACCTGTTTGTAACTGTCCATTTTGTTGGTTGTAGTAATACCAGTCATTACCTGACATTAACCAACCTTTGTACATTGCACCATCAAAAGTATTAAATAAATACCAATGTCCATCAATATTTTGTTTACCGTATTGCATTTGACCATTTGAAGCATAGTATACTGTCTTATTTTGACCGTATGGAGTTAAATCTTTGAAACCTGTTTGCATAGATCCATTAACTTTATCAAATAAGTACCAATGTCCGTCAATATTTTGTTGACCATATTGCATTTGTGCATTATTTGGACTGTAGTATACTTTGCGGCCATCTTTTAATGTTTGGAAACCAATTAATACATGGTTATTGTTATCAAACAAATACCAGTTTCCAGCAATATTAGCTTCACCTTGTAAGTGCTCTAGTACACCAGCAACATTAAATACATATTCAACATTGTTAATCTTGTACTTCATATTCTTAGCAACTAAACCTTCGCTAGTTACATAAGATAAAGTATGATTTGTTTTATCAAAAACTAATGTACCTTTTCTCATTGCTCCAGTTGTTGTATCGAAGTAATAATTCTTACCATTGATTACTTGATTACCATACACCATTTGACCATAGTTACTTTTAGCTTCACTGTAGTAAACTGTACGCTTTCCACCATCTAAATCGTGGAAACCTACTTGCATTACACCTTTACTATCAAATAGATACATATGATTATCTATTTTCTTTTCACCAGTTGCTACTGTTCCTTGCACTTTGTCGAAATAATAAGTTTTACCACTTATGGTTTGAAAACCATATAACATTTGACCTAACTTAGTCTTATCTTCACTATAGTAAACTACCTTATTTGAGTCTGTTAAATGTGTGAAACCAACTGACATCTTACCTGTTACTTTGTCAAAATTGTACCAGTGTCCATTAATATACTTTTGACCTTTTTGAACTGCACCAGTTACTTTATCAAGATAGTATCTACCACTGTTGATATCTTGCCATCCAAATTCCATTTGACCTAATTTAGACTTATCTTCACTATAGTAAACAGTCTTATTTTGGTCAGGAATATTAGTAAAGCCTATTGCCATTTTACCTGTTGCTTTATCAAATAAATACCAATGCTTATTAATATATTTTTGACCGAATTGCATTTGTCCATTCGATGCATAGTATGCCACTTTATTTTGACCATACGGTGCTAGGTTTTGGAAACCTGTTTGCATTGCTCCGGTTACCTTATCAAATAAATACCAGTGCTTATCAATGTATTTTTGACCATGTTGCATTTGTCCATTTGTTGCATAATATACTACTTTATTTTGGCCATATGATGCTAGATTTTGGAAACCTGTTTGCATTGCTCCGGTTACTTTATCAAATAAATACCAGTGATTATTTACTACTTGTTGACCATGTTGCATTTGTCCATTTGTTGCATAGTAGACTACCTTATTTTGACCATATGGTGCTAGGTTTTGGAAACCTGTTTGCATTACACCACTACTCTTATCAAATAAATACCAATTATTGCCTACTACTTGTTGGCCCTTACGTACTTCTCCACTTACTTCATCTAAATAGTAGGTCTTTTGATTTACTTTAGTTAAACCATGTTGCATTTGACCTTTTTTATTATAGTAGACTACCTTATTTTGACCATATGATGTCAAATTTTGGAAACCTGTCTGCATTGCTCCAGTATATTTATCAAATAGATACCACTGATTGTTTACTACTTGTTGACCATGTTGCATTTGACCCTTTTCATTGTAGTATACTGTCTTACCTTGATTTTCTATTTTTTGGAATCCAGTTAAGTTCTTACCAGTGCTATTATCTATTAAATACCAATTACCATTGATATACTTTTGACTAGCATTATCAGCAGTATTTACTGGTGTTTCTACTTTAGGTTCTTCGCTCTTTTGTGTAGTTGAGCTTTGAGTAGAACTAGCTTGATCCTTATTAGCTACTGAAGTATTTTGAGAAACAGCTACTGATGTTGTAGTTGCTTGCTTGTTGTTTTGGCTACTACTTGTAGCATCAGTATTTGAACTACTTTGTTCTGTTGTAGTAGTTGCTGATGTTTGAGCAGCATTACTTTCATTTGTAGCATTTGTTGCTTTTTCTACTTGAGTTGTAGCTTGTGTAGAAGTTGTAGTTGCACTTGTTGTATCTACCTTGGCAACTTGTTCAGTTGTGCTTTGAGCAACTGTATCAGCTTTAGCAGTATTACCACTCATCGCCATTACACCTGTTAAAGCTATAGTTGATAACATCGCAAAGACCCAATTTTTACCTGCTTTATACATCTTATAATGCGTTTTACGTTCCATCTTATAACCCCACTTTTAATAGAATACGCACTAATTATAACACTATATTTTATCAAATTTAAGATTTTCTAAAGCAATTATTCCACTTCAATCCTTGCACCATCTCTATCAACTTCAAGCAAACGATATTCATCATTTAAGCCCGATTCTTGAGCAATTTTTATAAATTCATCAACCTTGTCTTTTTCAATTAGCGTCATTGTTGTAGGACCAGCTCCACTTAAATATGTAGCAAGTGCTCCTACCTCATGTCCCAAATATCTTAACTTTAAGAAATGTGGAACTAATTTATCACGATACGGTTCGTGTAAGAGATCTGCTTCCATCAATTTTCCCATATCTTTTTTATTTCCTGATACAATCTTCGCTACCAAAGCATTGCCAATTGCATTAGCTCTAACAGCATCTTTGAAATCCAAATTTGCTGGTAATACTCCTCTACTCTTTTTAGTAGCTAACCAATAATCAGGAATATACGCTAACAAGCTTACGTCTGGGAAACTTATTTTTTCATACATTATTTCTCCATCCAAATATGTAGCAACGACAAAATCACCTAGTATAGCTGGTGCAACATTATCTGGATGCCCTTCAATTTCAGTCGCTCTTTGAACTAATTCTTGTTTTGATAGATTTAAGTTTCCAAAATGATTTGCTAACATCAAACCTGCAACGATAGCAGAAGAACTACTTCCTAAACCTCGGGTTAATGGAATATCAGATTCTACTTTTACTACTAATGGTTGTAAATCTGGTACTAATTCTAAAGCTGTCTTTACAATTAAATTTTCTTCATCATGTGGAATTTTTTCACCTAAATTATGATCAACATACCAAGCGTCTACATTCTCTTCCACAACAGTCACTGTTAAATAGCTAGTTACAGCTAAACCTAAAGAATCAAATCCTGGACCTATGTTAGCACTAGTAGCTGGTACAATAATTTTTACACTCACCTTACTACCCCTTTTCTAAAACTTTATATGCTGCTAGAAGTTCTACGTCTTTTTCTTGCTTAAGACCTTCTTCAATCTTTAATAACTGAGCTTCTGTCATTGCGTGAGTAACAATTGAGATTTTAGCAAAACCTTCATTAGCTTCTGTTTGTGTAATTAACTTGAAACTAGCTTCTACATTAGTAAACAGTTCTGTTAATTTCAACATTTCCCCTGTCTTGTCTGGAACAATTAATGAGATATAATATGGATTCTTCACTTCGTCTGGAGTTGCTAGCTTAATCTCATGTGAATAATCATTAAAACTGTTACCTGTAATTCCCATTACAATATTTTTAGTTACACTAATAATGTCACTTAACACACTGTTGGCAGTTGGAAGTTCACCTGCACCTGGACCATAAAACATTGTTTCACCTACTGCAACACCTGTAACAAAAACAGCGTTATTTTCATTAATAACAGTTGCTAATGGATGTGTTTGAGGTACCAATACAGGTCCAACTGATACAGTAATGTGGTCATTAACCTTTTCTGCTACCCCTAAGAGCTTAATATTGTATCCTAAACGTTTAGCTTCTTTAATGTCTGATAATTGAATTTTGGAAATTCCTTCAATCTTTACATCATCTAAAGTTATATCTTTTCCAAAAGCAAATTGTGTCAGAATTATCATCTTATATGCAGCATCGATTCCCTCGACATCGTTAGTTGGATCAGCTTCTGCAAAACCTAATTTTTGTGCATCTTTTAATGCTTCCTCATAAGCAACATTATTTTGATTCATCTGTGTCAAAATATAGTTCGTCGTTCCATTAACAATTCCCTTAACTGATACAATTTGGTCAGCCGCAAATGAATTGACGATTGTTCGTAAGATTGGAATACCACCAGCTACACTTGCTTCGTAGAAAAGATCACATTTCTTTTCCTTGGCTAGTTTTGTAAGTTCTGGACCATATGTCGCAATCAAATCTTTATTTGCTGTAACCACATGCTTACCAGCTTCTAAAAGACGCTTAATATATTCGCGTGCTTTTTCTACTGTTCCCATTACTTCCACTACCATTTGAATCGAATCGTCATTGATCAACATTTCAAAATCATCAGTCAAGGTTACCCCATCTAAATCAACTGTCCTTTTCTTAGTCATATCACGTACAACTACCGTTTTTACCTTTAACTTTCTACCAGTAATGCTTGAGATTTTATCTGCGTGACTTTGTAAAATCCTAACAACACCACTACCTACTGTACCTAAACCTAAAATACCGATATTGATAGTTTCCATAAAGAGAACCTCCCTACTAATTATTATAATAATCTTATCAAATTTTAATTATTATTGAAAGATACTGTTTTCATATTTAATATATTTTTTGATATTTTTTCGTTATAATTAGTATCATCAATAATATTTTTAGAAAAGATGATTCATTTGGAAAATAAAAATACAACATTTAAACAAACTCCACTTCAAAAAACTTATTTTGCACTGGGAACTAGAATTAATCTAACTATCTTTGGTTGCGAAAATCCTGTTATCTTAGATAAAACATTTGACTTAATAAAATATTACGAAGATATCCTAACTGTTAACCGTGACGAATCTGAAGTCATGTCCATTAATCATGCTGCTGGCAAATATCCTGTCAGAGTAAGCGAGGCGACTTATAAGCTTATTAAACGTTCTGTTCAAGTTAGTCAGGAATATCTTGGCTTCAACTCTTTAATTGGGCCACTTGTTAAACTTTGGGGAATTGGCTTTGATAATGCTAATGTACCTGAAGATAAAGATATTAAGTCAACTTTAAATCTGATTGATCCTCAAAAAATTATTCTAGATGATAATGAAATGACGGTATTCCTACAAGATGATGGAATGGAACTAGATTTAGGTGGAATTGCTAAGGGATATATTGCTGATAGAATTAAAGATTTTTGGCATGCCTTTGACATTAGTTCAGGTATTATCGACTTAGGTGGAAATCTATTATTGGTCGGTCCTCAGCCTAAACATGATGATGCACTCTGGCGAATTGGTGTACAAAATCCACATGATGCTCGTGGTAGTGCAATTGGAATAGTTGTGACATCTGAATGTTCTATTGTAACTAGTGGAATTTATGAACGTCATTTAGAAGTTGATGGTAAAAGTTATCATCATATTTTAGACTCTAAGACTGGTTATCCTAAACAAAATAATCTAGCAAGTGTTACAGTATTCTCTAAATACTCCATTGATGGAGAAATTGAAACTACCAATCTCTTCTTTGCCGGCGAACCAGTTAAAGATTGGGGCAAAGATAATCCAAACTTATTAGGAGCTGTATTTGTAACCACTGATAATAAGATATATTTAAGTAAGTTTACTCCTAATGATTTCCATTTACTCTCCGATGAATTCGAAGTTATTCAACATTAAATTTAATTGAGCCTCCCTAATGTTTTTGTTAAAATAAACTTAACAAAATTTCATTAAGGAGGCTTTTTTATGGCAACTTTGTATCGTAGTACACGCGACGCTTCAGCTAATAGTATTTCTTCGTCTCAAGCTGTTCTTCAAGGAATTAGTCCAGATGATGGTTTGTTTGTTCCGGTTGATTTTCCTAAATTAGATCTAGATTTATCACAATTACCATCGCTATCCTATCAAGAATTAGCTTATAAAATTCTCCAACCTTTTTTCAGTGACTTTACTGAAGATGAATTGCGTTCATGCATCAACTCTGCTTATGGCAGTAATTTTACTAGCAAAGAGATTACTCCAGTTTCCTATCATGCTGGCAATATTTACCTTGAACTATTTCATGGCCCTACAATTGCTTTTAAAGATGTTGCGCTACAATTATTGCCCTACTTATTAATAACATCAGCTAAGAAAAATAACTCTAATCTGAAAAATGTCATCTTAACTGCTACTTCAGGCGATACAGGTAAAGCTGCCATGGCTGGATTCGCAGATGTAGAAAATACACAAATTATTGTCTTCTATCCTAAATACGGTGTTAGCCCTATTCAAGAAAAACAAATGCTTACACAAACTGGTAAAAATGTCTATGTGGTTGGTATTACTGGTAATTTCGATAATGCTCAAACAAATGTTAAGCAGATTTTTAATAATTTAACTTTAACTGATAAATTACTAAAAAGTGGCTATCAATTTTCATCAGCTAACTCTATTAATATTGGTAGATTATTACCACAAATTGTTTATTACTTCTATGCTTATGGACGATTATTAGCTGATAATAAAATTAAATTAGGTGACAAGATTAATTACAGCGTTCCGACTGGTAACTTTGGTGATATTTTAGCTGGCTTCTTCGCTAAAAAGCTTGGCTTACCGATTAACAAGCTACTATGTGCATCAAATGAAAATAATGTCTTAACTGAATTTTTCAAAACTGGTACATATAATAAGAAACGTGATTTCAAAGTTACAAACTCTCCTTCAATGGATATTCTTGTATCTAGTAACTTGGAACGTTTATTATTCTACGCTACAAATGGAAATGCAGCTTTAGTAGCTGAATGGATGAACCAACTTGAAAAAGAAGGTAAATATACTGTTGACTCAGATACACTTAAATTTCTCCAAACATATTTCTACGCTGGTTCGGCAAGTCAAACTGATACTAAAAATGAAATTAAACAAGTTTTCACTGAGAGTAATTATGCTATTGACCCTCATACAGCTGTTGCTTCCTTTGTTACTCGAAAATATAAAGATGCAACTGCTGATTCTTGTCTAACAGTTACAGTATCTACGGCAAGTCCGTATAAATTTCCACAAACAGTTCTAGCTGCTTTAGGAGTAGATGATGCGACTGGTGATTTAGATGATGTACAAAAATTAGTTGATTTAATTAAACTGCCTCTACCTAAAACAGTCGCTAATTTATTTGATGCTAAACAGTTACATGATACTGTTATTGAACCTGATGAGATGGAAAAATATGTTAAAGAATTGCTGATTTAATATTACCAATACTTTACAAAAATTAAACTTTAAGGATACATCTTGCATTGTATCCTTTTTTTGTTCAAAATATATTTTCAATAGTTTATAATGAAAACTAGAATAAAAAATAAGGAGAGCAAATCATGACCGAAAAAAAGAAGACAATTTCTGATAATTCGTTAGTAAAGCAAGCCTACATAGCCTCAGGAATTGCATTACTTTCCTTAGGGGCTGGGACTGCTGTTAATTCTAATAATGTAAAAGCTGATACAACTGAAACTACTCAAAATAATAATACAAATACTAATAATCAAGTAACTAATAATACTCAAACAACAACTAATAATTCTGTTAAAGCTACATCTGTTCAAAACAATAGTAATACTACTAATACAACAGAAAATAATACACAAAATACTACTAATAATTCTCAAAGTAATACTTTGGTAATTCAAAGCAATAATACTAGCAACACTGATTATAGCTACAGTGGTGAAATCAAACATGATGTTTCATCTAATAGTCAAGCTGCTGCTACTAATGCTACAAATGTTCAAGGAACAACTGATACTAATGAAAATATTTCATATAATACAAATCTGACAAATGCACCCGCTAGTGTTAACAATTTTGTTAACCAAGTTGGTAGTGCTGCTGTGAAAGTTGCTAATGAATATGGTGTTTATGCTTCTGTAATGATGGCTCAAGCTGGATTGGAAAGTGCTTGGGGACAAAGTTCCCTTTCTAGAAACGCTCATAATCTCTTCGGCGTTAAATATAGAGGAACTGGGAATTATGTAGTTATGCCTACATTGGAATATTATGGTGGAGCATATCATACTGTAAATGCTCGTTTCCAAAAATATGACAGCTACTATGATTCTCTAGTTGGATATGCACAACTTATTAAGAGTAACTTTTATTTATCTACTAAAGTAAATTCTTCTACATATCAACAAGCTGCTAACAATCTTCGTAATGGTAAATGGGGATCATATGCAACTGATCCAGGTTATGCTAATAAATTAATTAACTTAATTAATTCATACGGTTTCTACAAGTTTGATTACAATCAAAATGCCGCTCAAGAAAAATATATAGATGGTCACTGGTATTTGTATAAAAATAATCAAAAACAAACCGGATTACAACATCTTTCTACCGGTAATAGAGTTGCATATTATAACTCTCAAGGTCAAATGGTATTTGGTCAACAAAATATTAACGGACATTGGTATTACTTTGACGATGTTACTGGTGCAATGCAGAAGGGATTAAAATATATTGCTAGCCAAAAGAAGAATGTTTATTATGACTCTCAAGGTCGTATGCAATACGGCGAACAAAATATCAATGGACAATGGTATTTATTCGATAGCGTAACTGGTGCGATGAAATATGGCTGGCAAAAACTTGCTAAGGGCAATAGAACTGTCTTCTACGACAACAATGGTAAGATGGTTCATGGTCAATATAATATTAAGGGAAGCTGGTACTACTTTGATGATAATGATGGTCATCAGTTATTTTCCCAATTCAAATGGATACCTGGTCAAAATAAAACTGTTTATTACAATAATCAAGGAAAAATGTTATTTGGTACTCATCTTATCAATGGTAAAGTCTATTACTTTGATAAAGTAACCGGTGCAATGAGAGCTAATACTTTCTATTACAATGACGAAACTAAAGGTATCCAATACTACAATTCCAAAGGTCAACTTACCTTTGGTCAAGCTCATATTGGCGATAGCTGGTACTTATTTGATAAGAATAACGGTAATATGAAGACTGGATTCCAAAATCTCTCTTCATACGGTCAAGATAAAACTGTTTATTACAACTCTCGTGGTCAAATGGTATTTGGACAACAAAATATCAATAATAAATGGTACCTCTTTGATTCTGTTACTGGCGCAGTAAAATATGGATTCCAAAGCATTAAAGATCAGAATAAAACTGTTTATTATAATAATAATGGTCAAATGGTATTTGGTTTACAAAAAATAAACAACCATAATTATTACTTCGATAAAACAACTGGTGCGATGAAGACTGGTTGGTTATACGTCCCAAATACCAAGAAATTATATTATTTCAATCATAACGGCCAAGCTGTTACAGGAACACAAACTATTGCTAATAAACAATATCAATTTGATATAGCAGGTCGTTTAATAAATAAAGCTGGTCAATATTCATTTGATGGTAACTGGTACCTACTCGATAAAGATAGTTCTGTATTAACCGGCTGGCAATATATTAAAGATCGAAATAAAACTGTTTACTATGATCCAACAACAGGTATTATGAAGCATGGCCAAGCTTATATTAATGGACACTGGTATTTATTTGACAATGTAACTGGTGCGATGAAGACTGGTTGGCAATACATTAAAGATCAAAACAAGACTGTTTATTATAATTCTCGTGGTCAAATGTTATACGGTACTCAATTAATTGATGGTAAACGTTACTACTTCGATAAGCATGATGGTTCATTGAAATAAAAAAAGAAGTGAAGAATATGGAAAAAATAAAATCCATATTACTTCACTTCTTTTTTGTAATTACTCGATTTTAAAAAATTTAGTTTTATATAAGTATTGATTTCCTGCAGTTAAATCATACTGCACTAATTTTAAATCATTATATAACCTTTTTTGTTTCCTAGTTAATTGTTTATACTTAATAGTTTTTCCTTTTTTATCAACGAAAACCGGATTTTTACCATCATTATATGCATATACTTTTATTGTTGGTAATTCCTTTTGAATTTCTGTCAACAAAGCATAATATGGCGATACTTTAGAATTTGTTTGTTCAGCAGTTAATGCAATAAAGTCAATCGGTGAAACATATTTAACGTGTTTTAGATTCTTCGCACCATGCTGTCTAGCATATTTATTAGAGTAAATGAAATAATCTGTTTCTCGTGCTTCCAAACTATTTCCGTTTATATTGCTATAGATTCCTGGGAGATGATCTCCATAAAATACTAGAGTAATTGGTTTATTGATTTTATCTATTTGCTTGATAAATTTTTGTACAGCTTTATCAGTATATGAGAGTCCTGCACTATAATTACTAATAGCATTTTTCTCACCCTCATCCATATTACCACTTACTTGGTAATCTCCAGAATTATCATAGTAATCTGCATAAGGAAGATGGTTCTGCATAGTAACTAAATTAATAAATTGTCCATTCTTATAATTATTGATTACATCTAATGTATTTTGATATGCCGTTTCATCTGATAAATATGGGTTAGTTCCTATTTTCATCTTATGCTTTATCTTATATTTACTTCCCAAATACATGAACTTTTGAAAACCAAATTTTTTATAAACCACCTCTCTACTGTAAAAACTACCCCTGTAAGGATGGATAGCTGTAGACTTTTTAAAATAGTTATTAATTGTTAAAATTTGGTTAGAATTTGGTACTACTTGTGTATAAGGAGTCGCAATTGTTGGTGAAAAGTTACTTACTGGAAGACCAGTTAACGTCATATATTCCATATTCGCAGTTCCACCACCCAGACCTGAACTTATCATTAATCCAGAAGTTGTATTTTTCTTAACACTATCTATGTATAATAATGGATTCTGCGATAATTCTACTTCTTTCAATCTATTAGGATTTGCTAAACTTTCACTTAGATTGAATACAATGGTTTGTGTAGATAAGTTATTAGTCCTACCTTTATTGATATTTTCTGCTTGCCTTCTATATTTTTCAGCTATTTTATCAACTTTTTTTCTAGAATAATTTGCATTGTCTTTCATAATATTAGTATCAATATTATTTAAAAATTGTTGTAATGCACCATTATTTTGTACTCCCCATTCTTGGTTCCAAAATATTGAGTTGTTTCCATATGAACTTAACCACGCACTTACTATTGAATTTCTATGATTAATTCGTGTACTACTACCAAAAATAACAATAGCTAGTAAAATTCCTAATAACCTTGACTTCCAATTTAATCTTTCTTGTGGAAATTTGATTTCACAAAAAATAATAATTCCAGTTAAAATAATGATTCCTACTATTGCTATCCACAAAATAATTTGGGGAATCATCTCTAAAATATCACCATAGGCAGACACCATTGTCACTTCAGTAGGCAATATTGGTTCAGAACGATAGTATATCTTAATGGCATCTGCTACTATCGCTATTGCTACAACTATATAGGTAATAATAGAACTTAACCAAAATTTATTTGTAATTCCATAAAAAAACCTATATATCAGATAATATAAGATAAAGTTTAGCAGTAGCATATTTTGCTTAATAAAAAAAACAAAGAAAAAGATACTTGTATATGAATCACCATCCATATGTGGAGAAATAAAATGTGGAGACATAAAAATAAAAGAACAATATGCTAAAGTATACAAAATGACAATATTCATTAGATTATGCTTGTGATTTTTAACATAGTTAATCATTTTCACAATTGTCTCACTTATCCATGGAATAATTGTCTTTTCATCATTCAATGATAATTTTCTCTCTAATATATGTTCTCTTTTATCTATTTTTGCTAGTAACCGTCCTAAAAAAACAATAATTATGGTAACTATACAACTCTTAAAAAGCAAAATTTTCAAACTCGCATTATTATTAACTATTTTTTCAATAATAAAGTTATTTGAATATATTAATAATGCTAATAATCCTGTATATTCTGGTATCTTTATATTAATCTTTAGTCTCTGTCCAACTATAAATATGACTATAGACATTGCTACAACAGATATTGAGGTTAGCACATTAAACCTGTATGCTGTTGAAAAATCACTATGTGCTTTTAAAGAAATATAAGGCATAGAAAGTGCCAAAACTACATTTACTATTACGCCCATACTCATTAAAGTAATAGCTTTTTTATCTATATGCAATTTATCTATTCCTACATTTGAACAGGCTATTCCTAATGCTACTAACGAAAAAGCTGTAATTATATTATTTCCATTACCTAATCCAAAAATATCTTTATTGAAGAGACTTGGTAATGTAAAAGCTATAGCATATCCACCTAAAATAACTGAGAATTTATACTTCTTAAACCAATTCTTTAATTTATCTTTTATCAATAGCGCAGATATAGCACCAAGTACAACCGGATAAGTATTTCTAGTAATTGGAAGAACTGCATCGTACAAATTTTGAGTAGTGAAACTTCTAGTCCACAAAAATAGCCCTATAAATATCAATAAGTTTACTACATAAATATATATATACTTTTTTATAAGTTTTATATTTCCTTTTATTTGATAACCAATTAAAATTAGTAACACACCAACAATTACATTAGAAAAATTATTTAATAAGCCATATGCAAATAATCTTTTCGATAGTAGATTGTTTTGCAAAAAAGCTGGATTTGCTTGTGTTATTAATAAAGAAAATGTAACTATTACTATAGCTACACATACTATTAATGCATTACATAATTTCTTTATCAAATTTTTCACCTCTTACAGATAACCATCACTATCTAATTAGTTTACACTTTTTCTTCCACTAAAAATTAATCCTACAAATAAACCCAGCCATGTTATGGTAGCAACGATTATTCCTACATATAGTAACTTACTTGGTTGATATGTCACAGAAATTTTATTATTTCCCTTGTTTCCATCAACCATAACAGTTCCACGTGGACTAACAGTATAATTAATATTTCTTCCGTTTAACATAACCTTAGTTCTTTTATATGCAAGAACTGGAACATCTATCTTCTCCTTTTTATTAACTTTGACACTATACTCTATACGATTAGCTGTTGCTTTAGGAGTTTCTATTTTCCCTTTATTACCCATAATTACTTTATGCAATAAAATACTATTTATCTTCGGATTTATTTCTACTGATACATTCCTATCTTCAAGATTATCAAAAGCCATTTTAGGATAATAATCTGTTTCCCCATATAAAATCGAATAATCAAATATGTTATTATAGTTCGAATTTCTTATTATCGCATCATTAGGAATAACCTTTGCTGTTTCTACATTGTTTCTCAAAAGATTTCCCTGCAAAGTATGTACTTTTACAAGTAAACCTGTTAATGATCCATAGTAACTTATTATAAAAAATACTATTATTCCTGTGCCTACTAACATCTTGGTTTTTTTATTAGCAATACTATGTATAAATTTAGATACAATTAAAGAGAATGTTACCATTAAGAAAAAACCGACATATGTATTTAATCTATATGGAAATTGGATAACTCCTAAAATTTTACCAACTACAGTGTTATTAAATAATTGCCATGGCACAACTGTTGAGGTACATAATAAAAAGAAAACTCCTAATCCATATACAACCTTTTCTTTTGCTTCATTTCCTCTCACAAAATACCAACCAGTCATAGTTGTAAATAATGCTAGTATTCCTATAGATTTATTAGAATCAGCAGTATTCGTCAAAGATATTCCAAAAATATTCTGTAATGTATCTAAAAAGCCAAATGCACTAGAATTAGGTGAATTAATTCCTGCATTTATAAAATCTGTAATAAATGGAACTAATATAAAGGAGGATAGCAGAATAACTAGAACTATATTTTTACTTAAGTTAATTACTACCTTTTTTATAGAACTTGGATCAATAAACATATATATAGCGCTAATAATCACTGCACAAAGTATTGTTATATATGCACTGATAATATGACTATATAATATTAAAACCCAACCTATACCTAACAAATACCACTTTTCTATATTTGTTAAACAATAATATAAACCCACGAAAAACAATGGTATAAATGTATATGCTAAAAACTCTCCTACTACTGTATGAACAACTCCAAGATGGACATGATATGGAAAAACAGCATACAGTATTCCAAATAGAACTGCCCTAATCCTATCCTTATCAAATAACCACATAGAATAATAAGCTATACACATTGTTATAAAGAGCATTAGGCCATACCAAACATAAAATGCTGTTACCGGAGAAAATACCAGTCTTAAAATAACCCAGGGATATAATAAAATACTTGGATAAAACAAAAACGTACCTACTCCAGTATTATTAAACGTATGACTAGCAATAAATGTCATGTTCCCACTACGAAAATTATCATATAACTCTTCTAGCCTAGAAAAATGAAAACTCCCATCAGAATTTAGAACTATAGTCCCTAACTTTATAAAAGTAACAGTCATTAAGGCGGTAACTATTCCAAACAAAAGTACTATTGATATATTTATTTTTATTTTTTTCCATCTACTATCTAACATCTACAATTCCTCCCAAATGTGTATTAGCTACTATATAAATTAAATCCCCTTTTCACATTATTAACTTCCTATCTAAATTAAATACTTAACAACCCTTAATCCCAAATTTTGAATAATTACTCATACTTCTCATTCCTCTATACTAGTCAATCTTATTAATTTTTATCGGTAGTTTTATACACATTATATGTCTCACTACTAATTTTGTCCTGTCCAACTTTTTTTAACTTCTTATTTTTTGCAAGATTTCCATTATCCTTTTTTACATCTATCAGTATCAATGAATTTTTTTCAATACTTTGATTCATATTATTACTATCTATCATTTGATAATTTTCAAACTTAGAATTTACTGTCAATATTTCTTTTGAATTAGGATTATCTTTAGTTGCCTGATATTCATATGGAGATATTGGAATTAAATCTCTTATCATCATTAAAAATTGAAAATCAGTTGTATCAAAATAAACCTTTTTATAATTTTTAGTCTTTAATCTTTTTATAGTTTTTATCAGATTAACATCATATTGTCCTACAGCAATATTTCGTTGTTGAAAATAAATACTACTAAAATTTAAAAATAAAATTGCATAACTCATAACAATCGCTAATTGAACTTTTTTACTAATAAAAATCTCATTTATTCCAATAGTTATAAAACCTAACACTACAAAATGAATAAAAATCCAATGATTATAATTAGGCGTTACAACTAACATAATAGGAATTGAACTCATACACCCTAATATTAACAACTTATCTATTATGTTTCTTCTATATAGAGAAATGATTATCCCTATCATTAAAAATGGTAACATTATCGGATAATATGCACCTATGCCTGGGATACTATTCCAAGGTAACCCGTCTGTATTATTTAAAAACATATGTCCGCCGTCTAACACATTTTTTACTATGTTATGCAAGACATCTCCATCAAAACTTATCATTGACTCACTTGCTCTACTACTTAGTAATTTAGGATAAGTCCATATAAAAATATGTACAGTTTTATTTAACGCATCAATATTGGAACGAATTGCAAATATCATTATGGGTATAAGTTCTAATAGTAATATAAAAATATAAAGTAATAATTCTTTTACTGGTATATTCTTTGATAAATAAAATACTCCAAAAATACCCGGAATAAAAATTAATAAATACATCCATCCTACATTATAAGAATATGCAGTTAATCCCAGAATAAATGTTCCTAACATTCCAACTAATATTCTAGTGCATACCCCTCCTATTTTGAATCTTGTACTTAATAATAGCAACAATGTACCAATTAAAACCATGAAAGGTGATATATTACAATCCATTCCAAATCTTGATATCATGATAAGCCAAGGTGAAGTACAAAAAACCATAACAGTAAGAAAAATACTTTTACTTTTTATATCAAAGGCATTTAGAACATTAAAAAGTAATATTACAGAGGTTAGCGAAACTAATACTAACGGTAAACGATAAACATATACATTGTACCCTAGTATTTTAAAAAAAGTACCTACCAACCTAGCATATAAAATCGATTGCCCTTGTCCTGCAAAAGATTGTAAATATATCGGATTACTGTTTAAATTACTATCAACTCCGTATTTAGATAAAGCCCATGAGTCATACATGCCATTAGCTTCATCGAAAAACATGGTTGGCACAGTTTCTAATTTGAATAACAGTACTATGGAAAAGGCAACCATACCAATTATAGATACTATATTCCAAGCATTTAACCTCTCTTTTAAATTATATACTGCATAAATAATATTTAATATAAATATTATTATTAATCCATACGCTAACATTGTCTTTTATTTTCCTCCATGTTGATGATTTATCTATTACCATGTTTTTTGTTTTTATAACTTATATAAGATATAAAGAATATATTCATTCCAACTATCATTGCAGATACAATATTTACTACTCTATATTTCATAGGAACAATATATTTAACTTTTACATCTATATTTTGTAGATTCTTACCTTTATATATTTGTAATTGTGAGTATTTATTCACATAAAGCTCAACTTTTATACTATTTAGATAGACATTATAATTATTTTTATCATAAATAACAAATGGCAAAGTTAGTCTCCCGCTATCAGATGGAAGTTCTCGAAGTTTATAGGTTATTTCTTGATATCCTGATTCTATATCTTTATTACTTATACTCTTTCTATAATTTCCAATAGATACTTCATGATTAAATATACTTACATCATTTTCTCTGGCACTCTTCTTATTGTAGTCATTGTATGTAAAATATTTATTAGTATCAGCAGTTTGATTTATCGATAACATCTTATTATAGTTACTAGAATTAACTAATTTATCCCATGGATTTGCTATATCTTTATCACTTTTTGCTATGTGATACATACTTTTTTCATTAGATATAAAACTTTGTTCTGAAACAATTACTGAGATCAAAGAAACCATAATTACTAACGATACTCCCCATATTTTCAGCATTTTCATACTATCTAAAGTAAATACTGCACATACAGATAGAAGTACTATTATTATTGCTAACAATCTCCATGGAAATTGAATTATCCTTAAAGGAGTATTTTGTAATAACGACCACGGAAAAATACTTGTTATTAATATTAACAAAAATAATGACATCATATACATTCTTCTTATATTAACGGACATCTTCTTCAAAAAAAATATTCCTATAAATGTTAATATTAGCAATATAATTCCTATATTTTCTGAATCTATCCCAATAGAGTTAGATAAAGAAAGTTTTATTAATTTTACTGGAGTATAGTTGTATATACTCCACAATGATGAGCCAGGAGTTGCAATATGTTCCCTTAATAAGTCAATGAGTGGTACTAAAATTATTAAACTCTCTAATATAGATAGGATTGCACCAATTATTAATGACTTTATCTCAGTAATTACATTTCTTCTATCACTTAATAGATGGAGAATATACACACCTATTAAAAATAGAATCGTCATTACTGCAGATAAGATATGAGAATATAGTTCTAATGAAAGACCTAAAGATAAGATTAGAGCACCTCTAATATATTCTCTTCTAGCAGTTATCAAATAGTACCCAATTAATGCTAATGGTACAAAAATTAGTGCCCAAGCCTCACCAATATCAGCCCTACCAAAATCATTATACATAACATATGTACTAGTTCGTAAAATTACTGCAAATATTAATGCAATTTTCTTACTACCTTTAAAAAATATCCATCCCGCATAGAAAGCAACTATCAAACCGAGAAATTGTTCAACCATAATATAACTATAATATGAAATAACTGGCTTTACTAAAATCAACCTAATTAATCCATATATTATTAAATTAATCGATGGATATCCTTGACCTGTAGCAATTCCAACTCTAGTCGCACTATATGTAGATATATAACTTAATAAATGTCCACTTCTTAATGTTCTATATGCTTCTTCTAAACGTTCAAGAGAAATATTCTATCACTACTTACGTATATGATTCCAGTTCTTATGAAACTCCAAACATATATGTAAGAAATAATAGCAAATAATCCAATAATTCCTATATATTGTATATACTTTTTCATTAATTTTCTCCTAGTAAATAATATATTACTTACAAAAAAATCCACATGCTTTCCTTGGAAGATCAACATGTGGAAGATATCAATATTTAGTTATCTGATATTCAATATCCAAGGAATAGCTCAATTACTTGCTTTCCTTGTCTGCTTCGTCGCGTTCCTTTAAGAAGTTAAGTACAGCTTGGTGTTGTGCACGACGCTTCTTAATGTTCTTGGAGTTTACAGGACGACGATCATTTGCTACGCCAACATGTGTATTTTGTGACATTCTTAGTCCCTCCTTTTCAACTCATATACTTGCTTATTTTATCTTAAATTACAAATTATTTCAAGGTCTTATCCAAAATTCATATCATATTAATTCCAATTCATACACTCTTTCCATTTAAATATTTTCTTCCAATTTCTCACAAACAGACTTATACTAATTAGGTACATTCATTAAATTCAAGTTTGACTTGGACTGGTTCGTAAACTTCCCAGTATAAAAAACCAAGAATCTCAAAGGAGGTCGGAGAAATGAATGACAGACAAAAAGTTATCATTGACTGTGATCCAGGAATTGACGATAGTCTAGCATTAATGCTTGCTTTAACATCGCCCGAACTAGAAGTCGTCGGAATCACAACCGTTTCTGGTAACGTTCCTTCCGATATGGGCGCTAAGAATGCCCTCAAAATCTTAAATCACTTAGATCGTCTTGATATTCCAGTCTATCAAGGTGCAGCAACGCCACTTAAACGTGACTATGTTGATGCCATGGATACGCATGGAGAAGATGGTTTAGGTGAATCTTATCTTCCTGAAGTCTCAGGTGTTCCTATTCACGATAACGCTATTGAGTTTATTAATCAGACTCTAGCCGATAATCCTAATCTAACAATTATTGCGTTAGGACCACTAACCAATATTGCACTAGCTCATCAAGCACAGCCAGATGTTTGGAATAACTGTACTCGTTTTATTTCAATGGGTGGAAATTTCAAGAGTTTTGGTAATTGTTCCCCTGTTGCTGAATACAATTACTGGTGTGATCCTGATGCTGCTAATTATGTTTATCAACATCTTCCCGTAAAAATCGAAATGATAGGACTTGATGTTACACGAAAAATTGTGCTTACACCAAACATTCTGGAACTAATTCATCAAGTTAATCCAGAACAAGCTGATTTTATTCAAAAAATTACAAGATTCTATTTTGATTTTCATTGGAAATATGAAAAAGTTATCGGCTGTGTTATTAATGACCCCTTAGCAGTGGCTTACACTATTTTTCCAGAATTATGTACTGGTTTTGACTCCCATACTGAAATTGAAACTAAAGGTATCAGTATTGGTCAAAGTGTTGTTGACGAAATGAATTTTTGGCATAAACCTATAAACAGTCACATTTTGACAGAGGTAGATAACCTACGTTTTATGCAAATCTTCTTGCAACGTACCTGTTCAATTGATGCAAAACTTCTGGAAAAAATTTTGCCACAATTAATATCGGAGGAATAATTCATGAAAAAATTATCAACTAAAATCATAACTATCTTAGCTTTATGCATCGCCTTAAATATTGTCGGAAGCAACATTGCTTTACTTTTGAAACTTCCAATTTACTTAGACACTATCGGTACCATTCTAGCTGCTTCTTTAGCCGGCCCAGTTGGTGGCGTTACTGTAGGTGCTTTAACTTCAATCATTGTTGGATTAACAACTGACCTATTTTCACTATATTACTTACCAGTCCAACTCATAATCGGTTTTATCGCTGGCTTAGTATATTCACACTATGCAGCAGATACATTTAAAAAGTTATGGTGGTTAGCCATTATTATTTCTTTACCCGCTACTCTAGTAAGTTCTGCTATAACATTATTTCTATTTCATGGCATTACTAGCTCTGGATCTGCTATTATCGTACAAATACTGGCTAAATTAGGTTTAAGCAAGGGATTAGCTGTATTCCTTGTTCAAGTTGGAACTGACTATCTCGATCGTTTAGTTGCTATTTATGTCGTTTCACTTGTTTACAAAGCCCTAAAGAGTCGTATGTCTTTAGGAGTAACTAAATATTAATTTCTCAACAAGATTGGCATAGACTAATCTTGTTTTTTTATCAAAAAAAGCCGAGTATCCAAACTCGACTTTCATATCTATTAAGATTCAGAAGCACCTGATGTTGCATCTACTTCTGGTTCAGCAACTTTTACTTCTTCTACCTTTGTTTCTGATTCAGATGCGCCTGATGTTGCGTCTGTTTCAGGAGTAGCTACTGGTTCTTCTTTTTTCTCGGAAGCACCTGATGTTGCATCTACTTTTGCATTTTCATCAGCTACCAATTTTTGACCTGTCATCTTCAAATAAGATTCAACTACTGGCCAAATATCAACTACCCATTCATTAATTCCACGGTAGCGACCATCTTCATCATGCATCGCCTTGTAATAGTGCATTACATGCTTTTCATTAACCTTATTGATAAATGGTACTGGCATACTTACAAGATCTGTTTCACCTGTACGGAGTGTATGAACCACATGTTTTACACCCTTCAAAGCACGTTCTGGGTGAACTGATTCTAATGGATCTCCAACTTGCTTAGGTTGACGAGGTGCCAACATATCTTTAGGATTTTCATCCATACGATTATAATAGATAAATTGGTTATTATCATCAGCAAATGTCAATTCAACTGGCATTGTATTCAAGAACCAGTTAAGTTGGTTAACTGTCAAAAGACCTCTATCTAACTTGACATAAGTATCACCTTCAACTGCATTAGTCTTAGCTGCAGCTTGTTCTACCCAGTCTTCAGCCTTCATGTCTACACCTTTAACGGTTGTATCAATTTCTTGAGATGCAGTTAAGTCTTCTGATTCCCAGTCACCTTTTACATCATTATTTTTCTTCATAGCTTTTAAGACTTTGATCCACTTCAAGAAGTTGCCCATAACACTTTCTAAGAAGCTAACAGTTCTTGCTTCTTTTAAGTTACCATTTTCATCAAAAGCTGATTTGACATTTCCTAATAAGAATTCATCCTTTGGCATTACTAAAGCATTTACCCCTGGAGATTCTAAAATTTGACGTAAATCTAATTGTGCTCTACCAGAACCTTGTTCAAAGTAAGAAGCACCTACCAATAATACTGGTTTATCTGCGAATGGATGAACACTAGAAGATAACCATTCAATCACACTCTTTAAAGCAGCCGTAGTTGTATGATTATGTTCAGGAGTTGCAATAATTACACCATCTGCTGCAGAAATCTTCTTATTCAAATATTCTACAGCTGGTCCCATTTCCATCCCTGCTCTAAACATTGGAACATCTCTAATATCAAGAATTTCAATATCAATTGTTTCTTTAAAATGGCTTGCTATGTATAGCATTAATTTACGATTATATGATTCATCGGCAATTGAACCGATAATTCCTACTAATTTCATCTATGACACTCCTTTAACTAATCTTTCCATGAATAGTTTTCTACTTCTTTTCTTTGTTCATCATTAGCATTAGTTAGATGTTTTGAAATATTTGAAAATACTTCAAAGTCTTCAAATAAACCTTCTAATAATGTAACTTTTTCTTCGTTATTTAAATTTCCATCTTCATCAAATGCTTGCAATGAATGACCTAATAAGAATTCTGAACTTGGCATAATTCTAGCACTCAATTCTGGTGAATCTAAAATTCTGCGTAAATGTGCTTGAGCTCTCGAAGTACCTAAAGTACCGTAAGAAGCTCCAACGATCATAACTGGTTTACCTACAAAGGGATGTCTTGCATAGGATAGCCATTCTAATGCATTCATTAAAACAGCAGGTACTGAATGATCATATTCAGGTGTAGCAATAATCACGCCATCTGCTGCTTCGATCTTCATAGAAATTTCTGCTGCTTTTTCTGGGATAACTCTATCTTTGTTCTTAAAAAATACTGGTAGATCACTAATATCAACTAGTTCAATTTCTGCTTTTTCGCTGAAATGATTCTTAATATATTGCATTAATTTAAGATTAGTAGACTTCAAATCATTAGTGCCGGCAATTCCAACATAGTGGTTCATAAGTTTCAACTTCCTTTAACTAATTAATTATCTTTATAAGTTTATTTTTACACAAAGTCAGTTTCTTTGCAAGCACTTTCAGTTTTATTAAAATATTTTTTAAACCTATAAAATATTTTTATATCTGACAAAATAAAAAAGCGTAAAACCAGTATTCATCTACTTATTTTACACTTTTATAATTAATTTATTTAGCTTCTAAATTGACATTTAATTCCACTGGAGATACCCCAGAAGAACTTATTTTAATTGTGCCAACTTTCTCATTCTTAGTATTTTTTGCTTTTATTTTTCCATTAGATAGAGTTAATTTTGCTTTTATTCGTTTAGGATCAGCGTTCTTGGCTACCCAAATATTAGTATCATTTACTTTCAAATTTTCTTTTTTCAAAGCCTGCTTAACACTCTTTATATCCTTAGTATTAACTACTTTATCATTATTCATAACTGACTCAATCATCTTATTCGTTTCAGCAAATTGTTTATTATAATCTGAAGCATTCAAAATAACAGTTATCACACGTTGTCCATTGAATGTACCTGTTCCTACAAAGCAATATCCAGCCTCATCTGTAAATCCTGTCTTAAGACCATCTATTGTCCCATTTTTAGGAGCTGCATAACTTCCTTCCAACATATAATTAATATTCTCCATATTGTATGTCTGATCGGCACTTATTTTAAAATCAACATTCTTTTGTTTGGTGATATCTATTACTTCTGGATAATTATTTACTAAGTACTTTGAAATCAAAGCTATGTCTTTAGCTGAAAATTTATTTTCTTGATCATCGCCTACATTCTTCAACTTCAAATTACCTAAATCTGAATTTGGCAAACCAATCATATTATAAATCTCAGCATCAGTAACTCCTGCTTCATGTGCTACTTCTTTCATCTTTTTATTAAAATCTTGCACACTTCCAGCATCAGCCAAAGCTAAAGCTTCTGTACTACCATCTGCCGATACAATCATCATTGATTCTATTAGTGACTTAACTGTATAGCTTTCACCCTCGTTTAACTGAACATTTGAGTATTGCCAGTTATTAGCCATATCCGCTACATCTTTGTTCACTTTAATTTTTTGATCCCAACTTAATTTTTGGTTGTGGATATCTTTCATAATAACCGCTAATGTTAAAATTTTAGTTAGTGATGCAATCGGATATTTGCTATCAGCATTTTGTTGATACAAGACCTGACCAGTACCTGCATCTATCATGTAGGCTGCCTTAGCATCAATCTTATCTGCCTCTACTCCTCTCATAATTCCACTACCAGTTATAATTGCAATTCCTAGCATAACTAGAATTAGCCAATTCTTAAATTGCTTCTTCATAAATAATTCTCTTCCTCATTAATTAAGTTATCTATCAATAATAACGCAACTTTATTTCTATATTGTTAAACTAAGATTGTTTTCTGTTTTCACTTTATTAAATTAATCTTATCCACGTTTGTAAATCCAAACATTTCATCTACGTGGATAAAAATGGCAGTATTCTACAACTTATCCCCAAGTTATGCACACTTTTTGTGGATAATACCATTTTATTATCCAATAAAGTGAACATATGTACCTCTATTTTACTTCTAGCATTTGATTATTTAGCACTTATACACAAAGTTATGCACAATACTGTGTATAAGTGAATAAAAAGACGGATAAAAATTATCTTTTCCAATAATTTATCCGTCTTCTATTAATATTATTTAGCTTCTGCCTTTGCTTGGCGCATAATTGCTGATTTCAACATAAATGGTGCAATAATTGTAGTTAAGATGATTACGATAATAACACTTGAATAGAACTTATCAGATAACAAGTGTGCTTCATATCCTACTTGGGCAATAATCAATGCCATTTCCCCACGAGAAACCATTCCTGCTCCGATAATATCACCAGAATGCCAACTCATTCCTAGCATTTTAGCACCTAAGCCACAGCCACCCCATTTTGTTAGTAAGGCCAATACTAACAAAATTACAATAAATAACCAATTAGTCAATAAGCCTTTAAAGGTCATGTTCAATCCAATTGATACAAAGAACATTGGAATAAACACTGCATAGCCGATTGGTTCAATACTTGAATCTATCTCTTGTTTATATGGAGTTTGTGCAACTGCTACTCCGGCAAAGAATGAACCTACCACTGCACTTAAACCTACCAAGTCAGCAAAGAATGCCATTCCCAAGCAAATTACTAATGACATTAGAATTTCACTGGAAGATATTGGTAATTTTTCACTGATCTTCATTAAAAGTGGGGCAATCCATCTAAAGACTAAGTAAATACCAATAAAGTATATTACTTGAATTAAGATACCCACGCCTAAATTAGATTGAGTATGTCCACCTTCTGCTTGAGCAACATCACTGAAGATACTTACTAAGACACTTAAAATCAAAACCGCCAATATATCATCAATTACGGCAGCGCCTAAAATCGTTGTTCCTTCTTTTGTATCTAACTTCTTTAACTCTTTTAACACTTCAACTGAAATAGAGACTGAAGTTGCTGCGAAAGTTACGCCGAGAAAAATTGCTTCTTCATTAGTAAAGTTATATATTCGCCCCAAAAGATAAACTAAAATAATTGGTGCAATTACACCGAATAAGGCTACTGAAGTCGCAGGTTTAAGATATTTCTTCAATAAATCTAGATCACTTTCAAGTCCCGCCATAAACATTAAGATGACCACACCAATTTCTGAAAAGATGTGGACAAAATTATTACTTGTCACCCAACCTAGCATCGCTGGTCCCAGAATAATCCCTACCAATAACTGACCAATTACAGCAGGCATTCCGACTCTGCGACTAATACTGCCAGCAAAAGCAGTTGTCAGCAAAACCAAGCAAAGTGTTCCTAAATAGGTCATATAATCTTCCTTTCAAAGTACCTAAAAATTACTCTACAATATATATTTTACAAAAAAAATATTTGTCTTAAAAGTCAAATACCCTGGCTATTCAATGTAAACGTTCCCTCTATTACCATAGAAGTTTTTCTATAAAAAGTCTATAATGGTAATAAATATTCTAAAAGAAAGGATCGTTATTATGAAATTCAATCAATTCGCTCATGTCAAAGTTCCTTTTGAACAAAAATTAGCAGAACTCAATCGTATTGCTTTTCTTCACGCTGGTGATGAAGATTTAGCTAGCAATCATATTTATCGCTTATTTTTGGAACGTGCTTTCCCAAATTTCAAAACTGAAGTAGCTAAAAATCACGCTCTTTCCAATCTAGCAGCTACTGAGAATGCTGATATTTTAACTTATTTAAACTCTAGTAAAATAAATGCTCGCGTTTTCTATGCTGTCGGCTTACAACTCTTAGGATTTGAAACTGAGCTTGATTTCGATTTAAAAGATCCATTTTCTGCAATGGACAAGCTAAACTTGCCATACCAAAAAGAATTAAATCATTGCGATGATGTTATTAATGCTTGGTATGATTTACTATGTACTTCAACTAAAAAGGGACAGAATTTACTCGATATTCTAGCTAACCGTGGATATTTCACACAATTTTACCAATTGAATCTGACAGAACCAATTTTCTTTAACGGAAAAGCTCAACCTGTTTTTGATACAAATAAACTTATCCACGAAGTAGTCTATGTTGAATCAGAATTAGATACCGACCAAGATGGTAAGCGTGATTTACTAAAAGTTATCATTACGCGTCCAGCAATGACTGATAATGGTATGAAAGTCCCTACTATTTTCACAGCTAGTCCCTACTATTTAGGAACTAATGATGCTAGTGCTGAGAAAATGATGCACAGTGTTGACTTACCAATTAAACGTAAGGAAGTTAACCAGCTTTCTTATCAAGATATTGAATACCATAAGCCAGAAACTAAACTTCCTAAGAAACGTCCTGTTGTTATCTCTACTAAAAATGCTGAAGAAAGTTGGGAACACTTATTTACATATACTTTTAATGACTACATGTTAGCTCGTGGATTTGCTGTTGTTTATTCTGGTGGAGTCGGAACTCTGGATTCTGATGGCTACCGTACTTGTGGCGATGAAGCTGAAACTCTAGGAGCTAAAGATGTAGTTGAATGGTTAAACGGAAAGAGAACGGCCTTTACAACTAAAGAAGCTAATAAGGCTATTCCTGCTTGGTGGTCAAATGGAAAAGTAGCGATGACTGGGAAATCATATCTAGGAACGCTTGCCACAGCTACCGCTACTACTGGCGTAGAAGGATTAGAGACTATCATTAGTGAAGCTGCTATCTCTAGCTGGTATGACTACTATCGTGAAGGCGGACTTGTTATTGCACCTGGTGGATTCCCTGGGGAAGATGCCGACATCTTAGCTGAAGAATGTTTTAGCCGTCAAAAAAGTGCTGGTGACTATAATCGTGCTAAAGATGGTTTTAACAAATTCCTATCAACTATTACTAAAGATCAAGATCGCACTACTGGTAATTACAATACTTTCTGGGATGCTCGTAACTATTTGAAAGATGTAAGTAACATCAAATGTGATATTGTGATGGTTCATGGTCTCAATGACTGGAATGTTAAGTTAAAGAATGTATTTAACTTATATAATAAACTTGGTGATGTTGAAGTAACGAAGAAACTTATCTTACATCAAGGTCAACATATCTACATCAACAATTTCCAATCACTTGATTTCACAGACATGATGAATCTTTGGTTAAGTCATAAATTGTATGGTGTTGAGAATAATGCTAAAGAATTACTCCCAGATATCTTAGTTCAAAATAATACTAAAGAAAGTACATGGGAAACTTATTCTAGTTGGCAAAGTAAGAACTTTACTAAGTTATACTTAGATTCTGATTCTCTCTCTAAACAAAAGAAAGAAAATCAAACTTTAGAATTTAGTAATCATTTGCCAGAAGCTACATTTAAACACTATCAAGCAAATATTAATAGTTGGAAAGAAGATATTCTTGCACCAACTAGTCCAAAACTTGAAAATAATCGTTTAATCATCACTAGCGAACCTTTAAAGCATGAAACTTTACTTAAAGGTGTCGCTAAAATCAAATTGAAGATTGCTAGTCAACTTGATCATGGATTGGTTAGTGTTAAGTTGGTTGATTATGGCGATGCTAAACGTCTAGGAGCTACTCCTACAATTATTGAAAGACGTGGCTTAGATTTAGGTTATCACTGGCAAGAAGATAATTTAGTAGAATTTAAGTTAGCTAAGGAAACACCATTTAAGATGATTACACAAGCTCACTTGAACTTACAAAATCGACATAATGACTTTAGTACAGATGAACTTAAAGTGAATAAGTTCTATGATGTTGAAATTACTACCCAACCTATGTTCTATCATCTTCCTAAGGGACATAAGTTAGGCTTGGTAATCTATGCAACTGATATGGAAATGACTTTACAAGGCAATGAAGAAAATTCATATCACATTGATACTACAGGCTCATATTGCCTACTTCCAATAGAAGAATAACAAAAACGCAGATGAAACAAGACTTTATTGTCTCGATTCATCTGCGTTTGTTTGTTTAATTATAAATCTTGATTATCTTTTTTAAATATCAATAATTTACTAAATATATAGTTGCATACAACAACTACTACATTATCAACAACTTTAACAATAAAGGAATTAATACCTAGTAAACTTATACCTATAAATGTTATTACAAAGTCCATTACTAACGTTACAATTCTATAAAAGAAAAAGCGTCCCATTTCTTTTATAGTATTTTTTAATCCCATGTACTTAGAATAAAATACCCAAACTTTATTAGTAAAATATGACACTGTAACTGCAGCTAGCCATCCTAGAACATTTCCCACTTGATAATTGATGCCTATTTTTACCACTAGCATAAAAATTCCTATGTTTAGAATAGTTGTCACTACACCCCAAAATAAATATGCAATAACTGCTTTATTAATTCCTATTTTCTTCACTTATTTCACCATTATTTATTAATTGTAATCTAAATTCAAATTCTCTCTTTTCTTTTTGTAATACTGCATCCAAAATAAGCCCACTATATACTGATAAAATAGCAGCTAACACAAAGAAACAACAGAATATTAACGTAGGAATTTTTAGTACTAATCCTGTATTTAAATATGGTATCCATACTTCTGGTATAAAGAAACCTAGTGCTAATAAAAATAATATGCCACCTATGATTGAGAAAAATTTCAATGGGTGATATTCTCTATACAAATTAAAGATTCTCAACAACACTTTAAAGCCATCAGAGTACGTACTTAACTTTGATTCACTACCATCAGGTCTATCCTTGTATTCAATAATTTTATTTTGAATAGATAGATTATTTTCAATTGCAAAAATACTCATATCAGTTTCAATTTCAAATCCCTTAGATAGAATTGAATAAGCTTTAACAAATTGGTAACTAAAAGCTCTATAACCTGTCATAATATCTCTTATATTACTCTTAAACAACCAATTAATACTACCACGAACAATTCTATTGCCAAAGTTATGAAACGGTCTCTTATTTTCTTCAAAATAACTGGAAGATAGTCTATCTCCTATAACCATATCCACATTTTTTTCACAAACTAATTGATACATCTCAGGAATAGCATTAGTTGGATATGTATCATCGCCATCCAACATAATGTAACATTTAGCATTTATTTCTCTAAATATACGTCTAATAACGTTACCTTTACCTTGCTGATATTCATACCTAACTATTGCCCCACCAGCTTTTGCTTCTTCTACTGTATTGTCAGTTGAATTGTTATCATATACATAAATGTTGACTTTTCCATCAATATCTTTTGTATCTCTAAGGCAATCTTCAACAACTTTTCTAATAGTTATCCCTTCATTATAACAAGGAATCAAAATAGCTAGATCATCTTTCATGTGTACAAATTCTCCTAATTTATCTTTATATTATATAGCAAAAAATCCTATAACATTGGACAATACCAACATATTAATTACTAATAGACTAACTATACTTCGCCAGTCATTAACAATACTTACATCTTTATTATTAATCTTATTCAATTGAAAAGATACCATCATAATAGGTAGTATTGGTAAGAAATATCTTCCTTGAATACCAATTATTTCTGTAATTTGAGAAACTCCATTTAAAGCAGGTGTCCACTGTACATATAAGCTAGTATATATTAATACCACATTAGCTAAACATAATATCCATATAAATAGTACTCTTAAATTCAATTTAAAATCAAAAACACAGTATCTAACTAATACTATTAATAACAGTATTAGTATTCCGCTGTTAATTTCAATATTTAGTGCTCCTAATGGACCTACTATCATCTGCTCTACGTGTGCAAAGATATTTTTCCAAAGTGTATTATTCATAATTTCTATATAATTAAAAGGATGTTTTAACATAAACATTACCTTTTCAGAAGATGAAGCACCACCATTGGTATTAACAAGATATCTAGAAGCTATCTTCAACCATCCAACAGACACTCCCATTAATATAATCACTGATATTAATTTATGCCATACTCCCTTTAATTTACTACCGAACTTTTTATTTGGAATCAACAATATAAGAAATCCTAGAATAAAATATATAACCTTACATGATGCTAAGAAGAATACTAATATATACATCATCACTTTCATTTTATTAGTAATATTATTCTCATTTTTTAAACTATATATTACAAAACTAAATAAAGCTATAACCACTGTATAAGTAAAACCATCGGCTGATAAACTGGCTCTTTCAGCAACATTCATAGGTAGTAGTGAGCAAATAGCCAAAACTTCTTTGCCAACTGGAATATATTTTATTGAATAATAGATTATTAATGTACATAATATCCCAACTAATATTCTACTTCCATAAAAAATTAATAATACATTTTTAGTAACTATACTAATTATACCTATACTTAAACTTTGTAGCACATAAGATTGAGGTGTATACAGTGCCATATTAATAATATTAGTACTTGAAAGTTGACTACTTAATGTAACATGAAGATTTTTTATAGTATCAATGTAATTACTATTGACTACATCCACTACAGGTATAAGATTATTAGGAATATTAATGTTCCCCGATGAATCCACTAAAAATATTCCATGTAAAACACCATAAGCTCTTGCAAAATGTTGTGCTTCATCTGGCGCACGATATACTGGAATAAATAATGCATAACCTATAATTAAAAACATAGATACTAATAAAAATTGATTTTCAAATTTTGATAGTCTTTTTCGATAATGAGAAAATCTAATTAAATATACCAAAAAAGATAATATAATAACCTCAATTAAAATAGCTGCACTTTTTATAGTTTTACTATCCAATAGTTTATATGTTGTTCTATGCCATAATTTTTTCTGACTATTCAAATATACTAACGAAGAATCTCTTCTTTTAGAATTATCTTTTATTACAAGAGTGTATGATTTATTTTTCTGTACTTTTATTCCTTTTTCTCCGTTGAGTTTTAAAGTAGCTTCTTTTGCTTCACTCGCTTTTATATCATTTTTTGGAATATTTCCACTATATACTGTTTTAGAACCATCAAGTAGTTTTACTTTAATATCATTATCATCCCCAGGTGAGTTCACTTTCAACCATATACCTAAAGAATATAAATTACTTGAGTCAAATTTTATATTTTCTTTGATTCCCTTATCGTTTATAACTTTCGTATAGTTACTTACTCCACCTATATTTTCACTTACTCTATAATCACCTTTAAAAGTATACAAATTAAACGAGATTATACCTATTACTAGTAGAAAAAACAAACTATACTTTCTTAAAATATTAATCATTGTTTTAAACATCTTTTCTCCTTAACTTTTTCAATTTATCTATAACACAATAAATACATTATAAAATTCTTATACTCTAAAAGATTAAATCTCTGCATTTCTTTATACTGTCTACAAGACTATAGCAAATTTCATTGAATCTAATAGCTAATAATTTGGTAATATATACCTAATTGTAAAAATTTTTTATGAATTATCTATCTTCATTAACTGTTCCTTTCATAATTACGTTTCTATTTTTATCTCAACTAATTATACTTACAATATTAAAAATAGTAAATTACAATTTTTTCCTATATAAATTCATATTTCAGAACTCCAAATATCACTAATTGATCTTTATTAACTACTAATATGTAAACCATTATTATCATACAACACCAAGACTTCTAATATCTATATTACTTTAGTGCCATATTTTATTTTGTATTCTCGTTACACCAGTAATATAGACAATTATTTTCTACTAATTAAAAATAATCTATAGTTATCTTCTACAAGTTGAAATTTTCATTTCATACCTATTCTTTTTCCTTTTGATTTATTTTTTTTGATTTTATCCAATTTGTAAATCTAGACACAGAACCAATTTACTAATTTCTGCAAATTTAACGCTTACTTGCATAAATTCCAGAATTTCTCCTATGTCTAATATAATAAATAAAGTTTTATACATTCATTCTTTTTATACGTAATAAAAAACCAGTAGCTTTTACACTACTGGCAAACTTTTGGCAAACAGCCATGTTATTTTTATTGTTTTTTTGGTTGGGTTTTGTTCCCTAAATCGTTGTTAAATTGGTATTACGTCACCAAGTTGCATTAGCAACTTATTCCCATTCAATAGTTGCAGGTGGCTTAGAAGTAATATCATACACTACGCGGTTAACGTGATCTACTTCGTTTACGATACGTACTGAAATTTCTTGCAATACATCCCATGGAATTTGTGCAAAGTCAGCAGTCATACCATCGATAGAAGTTACTGCACGAATACCAACTGTATAGTCATAAGTACGACCATCACCCATAACACCAACGGAACGAATACCTGGTAATACTGTAAAGTATTGCCAAATTTCCTTATCTAAACCATGTTTTGCGATTTCTTCACGTAAGATAAGATCAGAGTCACGTACAATTTCAAGTTTTTCTTCTGTAATTTCACCAATTACACGAATACCTAAACCTGGACCTGGGAATGGTTGGCGCCATACTAATTCATGTGGCATTCCAAGTTTTTCACCAAGTTCACGAACTTCGTCTTTAAATAAAGTATTCAATGGTTCGATTAATTTGAATTGAACATCTTCTGGTAATCCCCCAACGTTGTGGTGAGACTTGATTGTTTGAGCAGTATCTGTACCAGATTCAATAATATCTGTATACAAAGTACCTTGTGCCAAGAATTCAATTCCTTCTAATTTAGCAGATTCATCATCAAAGACACGAATAAATTCGTTACCGATAATCTTACGTTTCTTTTCAGGATCAGATATACCTGCTAACTTGTTCAAGAAACGTTCTTTAGCATCAACTTTGATAATGTTCAAGCCAAACTTGCCACCCAAGCTATCCATAACTTGTTCAGCTTCGCCTTTACGTAACAAACCATGATCAACAAAGATACTTGTTAATTGATTACCGATAGCTTTGTGTAGCAATACACCTACAACAGATGAATCTACCCCACCAGATAATCCAAGTAAGACTTTCTTATCGCCAACAGTTTCACGAATCTTTTGAATTTGCATATCGATAAAGTCGTCCATGGACCAGTTGCTACGAGCTTGACAAACGTCGAAAGCAAAATGACGTAAAATATCGTTACCATATTCTGTGTTACGTACTTCTGTATGGAATTGTAAACCGTAGAATTTCTTAGCATCATTAGCCATTGCAGAAATTGGGCAGTTATCACTTGTTGCTGTAACTTCAAAGCCTTCTGGAACTTGTGTTACTAAATCACCGTGACTCATCCACACTGTTTGAGTTTCTGGTAAGTCTTTGAACATTACATTTTCTTGGTTCTTAACTGTAATAATAGCCTTACCATATTCCTTGTTATCAGCACTTTCTACCTTACCACCTGGTAAATTGTGTGCCATTAATTGCATACCATAACAGATACCTAAAATAGGAATACCTAGTTCAAAAATTTCAGGATCAATTTGGAAAGCACCATCATCATAAACACTGTTAGGACCGCCAGAGAAAATAATTCCTTTTGGATTCATTTCCTTAATTTGAGCGGCTGTAAGCTTATGTGATAGTAATTCAGAGTAAACACCGAATTCACGAATACGACGTGTAATCAATTGGTTATATTGACTACCAAAGTCTAAAACGATAATTTTATCAAATGTTTGCATATCAACATTAGCCAAGTCTTTCACCTCATCTTAAATTTCATTATGCTTTGTACCTATTATACATAGTTAGCAATAGTTGAGCAATGTTTTAAACCATAACTCATCACTAACTTAGTATTTTCTCAAAAATAACTCATTTACTACATGATTATTCGTCTTATGCATGATCAAATCAGCTCGATTACGTGTTGGTAGGATGAATTCCCGTAAGTTCTTAAGATTTATTGTTTTCCAAATATTTTTAGCCATCTTAATTGCTTGTTTTCGGTCACCAATTGCATAAGGATAATAATAGTTCGTAGGATCCTTAAAAGCTGTATCTAACAAAGTCTCAAATCTTTCCAGATACCATTCTTCAATTAAACTTTCTTCAGCATCTACATAAATTGAAAAATCAAAGAAATCACTCACATAAATTTGTTGGTTGGTTGGCAATTGTAAAACATTAATCCCTTCAACAATTAAAATATCTGGACTCTCTACTGTTTCATATTGTCCTTTTACAATATCATAGACTTTATGTGAATATACTGGTGCTTTAGCAGGTAAATTATTCTTAACGTCATTTACAAAACGCAATAGTCTTCTCATATCATAACTTTCTGGGAATCCTTTTCTTTCCATTAAGTTACGTCTCTTCAATTCTTGATTAGGATATAAGAAACCATCCGTTGTAATAAGCTGAACTTTCTTATCTGGATAGACTTCACTTAATAAGCTTTGTAATAAACGAGCAGTTGTGCTCTTACCTACCGCAACTGATCCCGCTATTCCTAGAATAAATGGTACCTTTTGTGCTTTTACTCCTAGAAACTCAGATTGGCTATCTTGTAGCTCTTGATGTGAGTCTAAGTGTATTCTCAAAAGGTGCACCAGTGGCATATAAATATCTTGCACATCTTTCAAGGAAATTTGGTCATTTAAAGATTTTAAATTCAATAATTCTTCTTCGGTTAATGGAACAATGTGTTCTTGATAGAAATTGCTCCATTCATCGCGTTCAATTTTATAATAATTTAGTCTATTTTCCATATTTTTTTCTCACAACTGTATATTTTTAACTTCATCATTATATCATATTATTTTATAATAATATTACGCTTTCAAAAAGCTGATAACAAATTTAAAGGTGATCTATATGACAAATTTAGTTTTATTTGGAGATAGTATTACCGCTGGCATGACTGACGGCTATCCCTCTCCAATATTTTCTAATGAAATCAGAAAATATTTTCCAAATGTTGAAATTCTGAATCGAGGAGTTCCAGGAGATCGTACCGACTTGTCCCTTTCACGTATTCAAGCTGACGTACTTCAAAGTAATCCTGATATCGTTACTATTTTCTTTGGTACAAATGATGTAACAGCTGAAGGTCCTGATTATCAAACTTTTATCACTAATATTAAAGAAATGATAACTTTAATTGGAATTCAAAAATGTATTCTTATCACTCCTGGGATTACTGGACCTAGCTTACAAGACTTTTATCCTAATCAGAAGTTATCCCAGTATGCTCAAGGACTTGTAACATTAGCTGAAGAACTTAACGTTGCTTGTTATGATTGGCACAGTGTCGCTTCTGAATATGAAGCTAGTGAGTTACTACAAGCTGATGATATTCACTACTCTAAAAAAGCTTACGAGCTACTAGTTCAAGGTTTGGCTCCTTTAATCGAAGCTAAAAATAAAATCAGTACAGAAAATAGAGAAAAAGATCTATTAGAAAAACAATAGCAATACGCAAATAGCACTTACTCAAAACAACCGAGTAAGTGCTATTTCTATAAACTACCTTTTTATTTTCCTATCTTATAAGATCTTAGCTAAGAAATCTTTAGCACGTTCAGAAGTTGGATGTTCGAAAACTTCTTCTGGTGTTCCTACTTCTTGTACGTAGCCATCTGCCATAAACCAGATTTGGTCGGCAACTTCTTTAGCAAAGCCCATTTCGTGTGTTACAACTACCATAGTCATTCCTGAATCAGCCAAGTCGCGCATAACCTTCAATACTTCTCCTACCATTTCTGGGTCTAACGCACTTGTTGGTTCGTCAAATAGCATTACTTCTGGATCCATCGCCAAAGCACGAGCAATCGCTACACGTTGCTTTTGACCACCAGATAAACTATCTGGGAATTGATTTGCTTTATCAGCCAATCCAACTTTAGCTAATAATTCTTTTGCTGTCTTTTCTGCTTGTACTTCATCAACGTTCTTAACTTTCATTGGAGCTAACTTAATATTTTCCAATACGCTCATATTAGGGAATAAGTTAAAGCCTTGAAAAACCATGCCCATTTTTTCACGTAGGCTATCTAATTCCTTTTCAGAAATATGAGTTAAGTCTTTTCCTTCAAAAATTACCTTACCACCAGTTGGACGTTCCAACACATTCAAGCATCTTAAAAAGGTACTCTTACCAGAACCAGAAGGACCGATTACACAAATAACCTGACCTTGTTCTACTGATTCAGAAATATCTTTAAGAACGAGATTATCTCCAAACTTCTTTTGAAGATTTTGTACTTCAATCATCTTTTTGTTACTCATGTTTCATCTTCCCTTCAAAGTAATTCAAGCCTTTAGATAATGTAAAGGTTAGTACAAAGTAGATTACCATTGTGATAGCCAATGGAGCTACACCTTTATAAGTAGCAGATTGAACTAACTGTGTTTGATACATCAAGTCACCTACACCGATAACTGATACAATTGAACTTTCCTTAATCAAGGTAATAAATTCATTACCTAAAGCTGGCCAAATATTCTTAATTGCTTGTGGAATAACAACATATTGGTATGTTTGCTTTTGACTCATACCTAAACTTCTTGCGGCTTCAGTTTGACCAATTGCGATTGATTCAATACCTGAACGAATAACTTCAGCTACATAAGCACCAGAGTTTAAAGATACAGCGATGATACCAGCTGCCAAAGCAGGTAATGATTGAATAACTGCACCAATTCCGAAGTATACAAACATTACTTGTACCATTAATGGAGTACCACGAATAAATTCAATGTATGCGACTGCTAAACCGTGTAAAAGCTTGTTGTGACCTAAACGCATCAAAGCAAGAATGATACCTAAAACAAAACCAATTAATACAGATACAACTGTGATAATTAACGTATATTCAATACCTTTTGCGAAGTATGTCCAGTAACTAGCCATTGTGTTGTGCTTGCTAGATTGCTTCATATACTTAGCAGCTTCTGGAACGTATTCTTTGTCTAATAAATCTTGTTTCTTAATATCAGCAATTGTCTTGTTAGCAGCTTGAGTTAAAGCTGTTGCTCCTTTAGGAAATGCCATTGCAGCCCCTGTTTCGTTAACATCAACACTTACTTTAGAGTTGAATGCATATAAATTAGGGTTATTTTGTACGTAAGCCTTAGCTGTTGGTTCTTCCATCAATACCCCAGATACCTTACCAGATTGTAAAGCAATAATTAAGTTGTTTAACTTAGCTAAACCTTTAACTGTTGCTCCAGGGAATTGTTGCTTAATCAAATTGTATTCCAAAGTACCATTTTGAGCACCAACTGTTTGACCCTTAAAGCTTTCCTTAGACGTATATTTACTCTTATCTTTCTTGTTGATAACAATGTACTTACCACCAGAGTAGTAAATGTTAGAGAAATCAACACTCTTACGACGTTCTTCAGTTGGATTCATCGCAGAAATGATTGTATCGATCTTACCTGTTTCAAGCGCAACTAGTAAGGAATCGAAGTTCATATTCTTAATAACTAACTTAACGCCTAAATCTTTAGCAAATTTCTTAGCAATTTGAATATCAATTCCGACATATTCAGTCTTGCCATCTTGCTTAGTAGTAAATTCGTAAGGTGGATAATCGGCACTTAAACCAACTACCAATGTTCCCTTTTCTTTTACCTTTTTCAATGAATCATCTGTTGTCTTAGCTGTATCAGCGGAAGAACTACTAGAAGTTGTATCAGCAGTAATCGCAGCAAATGGTGTAACTACCATCATGAGTACAGCTAAAAGCATTAATATCTTCTTAAAAATTTTCATACTCATAATCTCCCTCATTAATATAATCTATAGTTTTCAAGTTGATATGATTAGTATACTTTCTATTGTTTATTTATGCAAGTATTTTTTGAAATTTTGTATATTTTATTCATAATTAATGTTTAAATTGCATTTAAAATGAATAAAATATATTTATGTAACAGTTTTCTATAAAATAAAAACATCAATGAGCTTATCTACAAAACTCATTGATGTCTCTTTAACTATTTTATTTTATGTTTCTTTGATGAAACTTGATAGAAGATGAATGCCACTAATCCGAAGAAGACTGGACCAGCAATTGTCCAGAAGGCTGTCTCAAAATCGCCATCCAAAATTGGTTGAACACAAGTAAAGATAATACCTGCTGATAAGATAATTTCAATAATAATTACTAATAAGTTAGTCCAGAATGGATTCTTAAAGGCTACAAATGAATGTTCAATCTTCTTTTTCTTAAAGAATGGGAATGCCCCAACTAAGAATAGATATGGGAAACTAGTAGATACATTTGCCATATCAGTCAAGATTAAATAGAATCTTTGAGCTGCAGATCCACCAAAGGCTACTAAGAAGATAATTACACAAACAATAATTGCTTGTAACCACATTGCATTGGCTGGCATATTGTGTTTGTTAAGGCGAGTTAATTTTTCCGGCCATAATCTCTTATCTGAACCTAAAATAAATGACTTGATTGGTGAGTATAAGAGAATGAACATCGCACCTAAAAATCCTAAAACTTGTGTTAAAGCTACAAATCTTGTAATTAACATACCTGTTGTATGAGATGCAGCTGCTGACCAACCTAATGAATGTCCTAGATAGACACCTAATTGGTTAAAGACAATATATGTGATGTTACCTAAGTTTACCCCATGCTTAGCAACAACAGAGTTATAGTTAACACTGAAACCAATCATAAAGATCATGATTACATATGCACCGATGGTAAATAAGCTAGCAATAATTAATCCACGTGGGAAAGTCTTTTCTGGCTTATCCATACTATCAGTTACACTACCTAAAGATTCCATACCACCATAAGCAAAAATTGCATAAACAACGAATGAAATAATAGCGATTGGGGTTTGGAATTGTGGATTAGGTGAAGTAATAAAATCTTTCATTCCATGGATAGGTTGAGCTAATTGACCATGATTAGCAAAAATAATGATTAAACTAGCAATCAAAAAGATAATGTTAGTTACAACCGTAAAAATTCCACCTAAAGAACCAACTTTAGAAATTGAATCCATTCCTTGTGTTGTAAAGAATGTTGAAATTAAAATAAATAAAATTCCTAAAATACCAATAACTTCAGTTGATGATAGACCTAACATTGACCAATGTTGTGTAGTATCTTTGCCAAAAATCAATGCAGAAAATGTTATCCAGATACGTGAAGCTGTTGATACCATCCAGACAATCCAAGATGCTAACCAGATAAAGGTTCCAATGAAAGCTGCACGTTCTCCGATTGATTCAGCTAGCCAGGAATAAATACCACCTTTGGCGTCTTTAAATGCAGAACCATATTCTGCCATCATTAAACCACAAGGGAAGAAGAAACATATCCCTGCTAAAATATACCAAATAATACTACCATAACCCATTTGTGCATAAGCATTAGATACATTACCAAAACCAAAGATAGCGGTAATAATCATCATAACTAAGCCAAATGTCGTGATTTTCTTTTTATTTTCTTCCAAAATCTCCACTCCATCTTATGTATATTTATTAACTACTAAAGTATATTCTCTTTTATGCAATTTGTATTAATTATGATAGATTTTTTATTGTTTTATAATAAAAATTCATTCTTATACCATAAATTTGAATTTTAAAACATAATATTCATGGAATATTCGTATAATTTATGATTATTCATTGTTTTTTAATTGTAAAAAATTCATTCTTTCTAAAATTCGTCTAACTTGAAAAATATACCTGTTTCCTGTATGTTTTATTATTATGAAGGAGTGAATATATTTTGGATATTAATGAACATCAACAATGGTTAGTTAAATTCTATGAAAAAAGAGATTGGTTTAAGTATCCACCTCAAGATCGAGTTAATTATATTACAGAAGAACTTGGAGAATTATCACGTGCTGTTCGTACAATTGAAGTCGGACGCGATCATCCTGGCGAAAAAATCTTAAATCAAGCTGAAAAAGAAGATAATTTAAGAGAAGAAATGGCAGATGTTATTGATCAGGTATTGGTATTGGCTGCTAAATATGACATTAAACCTGATGAATTACTTGAATATAGCGAAAACAAATTAAAGAAACGTTTTAATATGGATGTTTAATATATGGAGAAAAAAACTTTATTTTTTCTTGTCGCTTTATTTAATCTAGCAGCTAACTATGCCCATCCAGTTACACCTACATATTTTAAGATGCTTCATCTTGATAATTCTGTCTTTGGTACGGCCTTTGCGGTAATGTCCTTTGGTATCTTTATCGCCTCTCCATTTTGGAGTAAGATTGCTGGCTTAGTTAACTCAAAGTCTGTTATCGCAATTGGTTGTATTGGCTATGCTGTTGCACAATTCTTATTTGCTATCGGACATACAACAAGCCTGATCTTAATTGGCCGATTGCTTGCAGGACTAGCATGTGGCGCATTCTTTGTAGGTGTGCTTAACTATATTGTTAATCTATCCAGTGAAACAAATCGAGGAGCTAACCTAACTCTTAATGCTACTATTCAAACTGTTGCTAGCGCTTTAGGTTACTTTGTCGGTGGAATGCTTGGTGCGTATAATGTTTATCTATCTTTTGCAGTTCAAGTTATTCAACTAACTTTAGTCGGGATATTATTCTATCTTTTACTTGAAAAAGATTCGCAAAACACTGATAGTTTGCAATTATTTCTTATATTGAAGGAATCAAATCCACTTAAACGCCTCGAAGATGGACGTTTATTTATGAATAAAGCTTTTGCCTTATTATTCTCTGTTTCAATCTTACTGTATTTAGGATATACTGCCTTTGATCAAAGCTTTAACTACTATTTAAAAGATATCTTCAATCTTTCTAGTAGTTTTAATGGGATCTTTAAGGGAGCTATCGGTATTATTTCTTTGATTGTTAATACTTCAATTGGTTTGTATTTAATGAAAAATACTAAGATTAGTAAAAGCTTGATCTATGTACTATTAGGTGCTTCAACTTTAATGGTACTTATCTTATTTAGCCATCATCTAACAACTTACGTTATCAGTAGTTGTATATTCTACGGCTTCTATGCTTTGAGTACTCCACTACTTCAAGATTTAATTACACAAGAAGCTCAAGTTGAGACACGTAACTTAGTACTAGGATTTTATCAATCAACACAATCATTAGGACAAATTCTAGGTGCTTACTTAGCTGGAATTATTTATAATTTCAGCCCACAAGCTCCATTCTCATTAGCTTTTCTTGCCCTACTAGGTGCATTTCTTTGTTCGATTTTTTATCGAAGAAAGTATAGAATTTAACACAACCAAAAAAGCAATTTTGAAAGAGATTCAACTCAATCAAAATTGCTTTTCTTTATGCTTAAATTATTACTTTTGTTCGTTTGTAATTTGGGTGTTTCCAGCCACTGTACTAATTTGTCCAGTTGCCCCTTCACTTTTAGCCTTATCCAAAATAGCTTGCATAGATGTTTGTTGCCAATTTCCATTATTATCATAAATGTATACTTGACCATCTTTTACAGTGTAAGTCAATGACTTATCACCATAACCATCTTGCCAGTACATTTGATAATAAGTATCTCCACCAGTTGGTAAAGCAGGTGTTCCCATTTGAGAACGAGATGCTTTAGTTACACCAACTTTAGAGTTTGCTGATGGTTGTCCATCTGTTTTAGCATAGTTTCCTGCATACCAACCTGTTAATGCAGCTTGTTGTTGTTCTGTTAACTCATCTGCAGAGGAAGCTAATGCTTTACTACTACTGCTACTACCATCTGGATTAACTTTTTCACTATCTACGCTAGATGATTTACTAGATTTAGATGTGTTATCTGCAACATCTGCATCTTCAGCAAAAACTGCCTTAGCCTTAATTGCACTCTTCTTATGAGATTTCTTTACTACAACGCTACTTTCATGTGCAGAAGTCTGTGCTTGAGATTCGGCACTCTTATTGCCACATGCAGCTAATGTTCCCACTAAGAGTACACTACTAAAAGTAACAATTAATTTGTTTAATTTCATTTTATCCTCCAAATCTACCTGTCAAAACTCCATTACTGATTAGCAATACCATTTCTAATTAACTCTAATGGATTCAACCATGTACCATTATTGTTAAATGAGTTGGCAATAGCTCTCATAATATTCTTTTCACGAGTTATACCTAAGTGTAAGTGTGATGTATCACGATAACCAATTACGTCACCTGTATTGATTTGTTGACCAACACGTACCTTGATATTACCACGATTACTGAATGCTTCTTGGTAAACAAAACTATATTCGTCCGATTGAACAACAACATAGTTTTCCAAACCAGCAATATAACCAATTTGTGTAACGACACCACTGTGTACAGCATGAACTGAGGAACCAGGGTGATCATAAGAACCAAAGTCCAATCCATCATGGAATCCATTCATACGGAATTCTCCACCTGGATTTACACCAAATAATTGAGCACCTGTAAAGCTACCTTGACCTACAGATGGGAATGGCCATCCCCATGTATCTTGTTTCAATGTTCCATCAGAATTGAATGTGTAATTCTTACCGTTGATATTAACTGTACCTGTCTTCATAGCACCAGAAATAGTATCAAGATAGTAGTTCTTACCATTGACATTTTGCCAACCATATTGCATTTGTCCATTTGAAGCATAGTACACTGTCTTATTTTGACCATATGGAGCTAGATTTTGGAAGCCTGTTTGCATTGCTCCGGTTGCCTTATCAAATAAATACCAATGATTTCTAATTACTTGTTGGCCGTATTGCATTTGTCCATTTGGTGCATAATATACTATCTTATTTTGACCATATGGAGCTAGATTTTGGAAGCCTGTTTGCATTACTCCGCTATTTTTATCAAACAGATACCAATGATTATTCACTAATTGTTGGCCTGTAAGTACTTTATAATTAGAATTCAGCAAGTAACTCTTTCCATCCAATGTTACTATACCTTGCATTGAAAGATTACCTGTCTTACTATCAAAGTTATAAACTTTACCAGATATATTTACTTTGCCAACTTGCATCTGACCATTTGATGCATAATATTGGATTGTCTTTGTATCAGCATTATATGCAACACCTACATACATCTTACCTGTAGATTTATCAAAGTAATATTTTTTACCATTAATAACTTGACTACCATGTTGCATTTGACCTAACCTAGCTTTATCTTCACTATAGTAAACAGTCTTATTTTGATCTGTTAGATGTGTGAAACCAACTGACATCTTACCTGTTACTTTGTCAAAATTATACCAGTGTCCATCAATATACTTTTGACCTTTTTGAACTGCACCAGTTACTTTATCAAGATAGTATCTACCACTGTTGATATCTTGCCATCCAAATTCCATTTGACCTAATTTAGACTTATCTTCACTATAGTAAACAGTCTTATTTTGGTCAGGAATATTAGTAAAGCCTATTGCCATTTTACCTGTTGCTTTATCAAATAAATACCAATGCTTATTAATATATTTTTGACCGAATTGCATTTGACCATTTGATGCATAGTATGCCACTTTATTTTGGCCATACGGTGCTAAGTTTTGGAAACCTGTTTGCATTGCTCCAGTTACCTTATCAAATAAATACCAGTGCTTATCAATGTATTTTTGACCATGTTGCATTTGACCATTTGGTGCATAATATACTACTTTATTTTGGCCATATGATGCTAGATTTTGGAAACCTGTTTGCATTGCTCCGGTTACTTTATCAAATAAATACCAGTAATTTCCTACTACTTGTTGGCCAAATTGCATTTGTCCATTCGATGCATAGTAGACTACCTTATTTTGACCATATGGTGCTAGATTTTGGAAACCTGTTTGCATTACACCACTGCTCTTATCAAATAAATACCAATGATTTCCTACTACTTGTTGGCCCTTACGTACTTCTCCACTTACTTCATCTAAATAGTAGGTCTTTTGATTTACTTTAGTTAAACCATGTTGCATTTGACCTTTTTCATTATAGTAGACCACCTTATTTTGACCATATGATGTTAAATTTTGGAAGCCTGTCTGCATTGCTCCAGTATATTTATCAAATAGATACCACTGATTGTTTACTACTTGTTGACCATGTTGCATTTGACCTTTTTCATTGTAGTATACTGTCTTACCTTGATTTTCAATTTTCTGGAAACCTGTCTGCATTACACCTTGGTTATCAAATAAATACCAACTACCATCAATATGTTTTTGACCTGTAGTCATTGCACCACTAACATTATCAAAATAATATTTGTTATTATTGATATTTTGCCAACCAAATTGCATTTGAGCATTGCTTGGGGCATAGTAAACTACTTTATTTTGATCCTTAATTTCTTGGAATCCTGTCAAGTTCTTACCAGTGTTATTATCTACTAAATACCAGTTGCCATTGACATTCTTTTGGCTAGCATTATCAGCAGTATTCACTGGTGTTTCTACTTTAGGTTCTTCACTCTTTTGTGTAGTTGAACTTTGAGTAGTACTACTTTGTTCACTATTGTTAACTACTTGAGTATTTTGCTTTTGTTCAAAAGTAGTTGCTGGTGTAGCAGGTGCAGTAGCTACTTTGTTTTCTGCTACTTGTGTAGTTACATTATTATTTGCTGGAGTTGCTTGTTGTACAGGAGCATTTTGAGCTTGTACAGTTACTGGTGTAGCTTGCTTTACTTCTTGATTCGCAGAAGTTTGTTGAGTAGCATTAGCTACTTCGTTTGTATTAGTTTCTACACTTTTATTGCTTTCAACGTTTGCTTGTTGACTGCTGTTTTCTTGATTAACAACTGCCTTTACTTCTGTATTTTGTGTTGCTTGTAATGTTACTTCTTGCTTATTAGTTTGATTGTTATTGTTATTATCTGTTTGACTTTGAACATTAGTATCAGCCATAACTTTAGGATTATGTACACTGACACCCATTGCCAATCCTAAGAAAACTAAAGGTGCTACAACCCAGTTTTTACCGGCTTTATACATCTTATAACGTTTTTTTGCTTCATAATTCTCCAAGAAAAAACGTCCTCCTTTTTCTTATCTAAACTTAAATTCTTTCTAAACTTATGTAGCTATTCCTATAATAGTTTACAGGAATACTTTTTTATTATACTTTATGCAAATATCAATCTCAATATTTACCAAAGTTTGTATTATTTCTTTAGGTTAGTGTTACATTATTGTCATAAAAAAATCATCGACAACTTTTTATAGTCATCGATGATTTATTCAATTAAATTTCATCTAATTCTTCTAAAATTTTTTTTGTATATTTTCCATTTTTTAAATCTTTACTCAATTTTAAAACATTTTCTCTCATTATCTTGTATTCATCATCCGTTATACTATCAAGAGTCTCATCCAAATCGACTAAACTATCTATCGCTACACCAAGTTTATTTTTTACAATAAACTGAGCCATAGCAGCCTCTCGCCAAATTAATATTGGCAATCCAGTAGTAATATATAACGATGTCTTGTGCGGATTATTAAATTTCATATACTCTCCATAATGCCCCTCACAAGTTTCTATACTATCTCCATCCCATATTAATCCAAAGCTCTGATTCAAATGACTAGGTAGCTCTTCAGGACTAAATTGTCCTTTGTAATCTATGCATTCTGGATAATTGTCTAATTTATTAGGTCCATATACATCTATTTTATGTTTTTTCAGGGTTAGTTTTTGTAAAAAGGTTGATTTAAATAAATTTCCAGCAAAGCATACTGTTTTATCATACTCTTTTGATTTAGGAGAAAAATCTGTTAAATAATCAAAAATACCTAGAACTAAAATTTTCGATGAAATATTATTCTTTTCCAAAATTTTCTTCATTACATCATTGTGTACAATAATTTTATCAGCTAGATTTAGTAATCCTATCTCATATTCTGAGATTGTATTTCCATCTTCTTGCAAGCTTGATATATCATGAATAAATAATACTAGTTCAGCATTACTATTAGATATGTAATTTATTATCTCACGTGTCATTCTTACAGATGAAGTTGGATACTGAAAAACCACTCTATTGATATTTGTCAGATCTATATCCTTTCGCATTTTTGTATGAATATATAGGTATTTTCTAACTTTAGAAGTATAAATAGGAACATTCTTACTTATATATCCCATATCACTAAAAATTCTACTTATATCTTCTTTAGCCTTACCGCCACCAATATTCTTTCCTGGATCGCCAGTCGTCAAAATTATATTTTTCAACATTATTACCTCATACTAATTTATCTTTAAAATAATCGTTATTAGTTAACATTGCTATAAATATTATATTATATGATAATTCCATCAAATGTTGATCTATTAATGAACTTAAAGCTGCAAATAATAAGGCTACTAATAAACAAATAGTCTTATCATTCATAAACTTATTTACTGAGTAAATTAACATAATAACAAGAAATACAAAAGCTACTATTCCACCAAACATTAATACTCGTAAATAGCTAACATCTATAAAGAAATAATTAAACTTTCCCTTGTGAATTCCACCGTTAGCATGCTCCTTAATAAATTGACCAAACATTGTTACATTATAATCTTTAAAAGCCATATGACCATATTTCAATCTTCCAGATAATATGCGATCCATTATATTAAGGATTCTACTGTTAGCATTATATAAATAAGTTAAGATTATTTCAATTCCTACAACTGCTCCTGCCACTAAAGTTATAGTATTTGTTCCAATTCTATACAATAACTTCATAACAGTATTGTGAAAGACCGAAACTACTATTAGTAGTAATATCAATAAAGTATCTACCTTTGTATCTGTTACAAAATATATAAACGCACATATTGCTAACAATGATATATATTCTGGCAATTTTAACTTAAACTTCTTTAACGTAACATAAGCTAGTGAAATATAGAATATTCTTGCTGCTAAATCTGTTGGATAAACAGATCCTAACGATAATCTTATTCCAGCATTTCCAGTTCGCATATTTACAACTTCTAAAATCCATCCCATATAAACTGAAAAAGCAGAAAATAGTAACATAAATACTTCGATATAAATAAACACTTTCAATATTTGCTTAAAGTCTAAATCTTTTGCTGCTAAGATCATTATATAATAGTATAAAAGATCCATCGTTTGAGAGTTAATTGCAGTCACAGCTAATAATAAGCCTACTAATATTTCTATTGTTAATTCTTGCCAGTTACTAATTCTATTAAAAAATAAAATTTTTATTATTGCTAAAGCAACTGCTACCATCATAATTCTATAAGGAATACTTAGTCCAATATCATAAAAAATATATACATACATTGTTCCCATTAAAAAATGGGTAACCAAATATATTATAAAAGCTGTATAAAATATATACTTACCAACTTTATCTCTATTAGGATTATTTTTTATTTTTTCCATTGCTGTCGTTAATATATCCATAAAAAGACTCCTAATCTATTTTCTTCTTTGTTCAATCATTTGCTTGGCTTTTACTAAAATTGTAGGTTTTAAAATAAAAATCATAACAACATATAATACTATTCCTAATAATATTTCAATTGCCAACGTAATAACATTTGTCCTTAGTGTGTTATCCAAATAAAATACTGGAATAAACATAATGATTCCGCTGATTATATACTTAGGAACATTACTAAACATATTCTTGAATTCCACATCTTTTCTAACTCTATATAATTGATAGAATGTTACTGCAAATTCTGAAATTACAGTTGCCATCATAGCACCTTTCAATCCCCAAAGATAGATAAATGGAATGTTTAAGATAATATTTACAATTGCTCCTAATAATACTGAATTAGTAAATTCTTTTACTCTATTTACAGGAAGTAAATATTGAGTACCAATAACATTACTCCATCCAATTATGATTATAACAACTGATTCTATCAACATAGCTTCCCCAACAGGGCCATATCCTTTTCCATAGAAAAATGGGGCTATATGTAAAGAAATACCTGCCAACCCAAAAGCCATAGGAATAGCTATAAAAGAAACAAAGTCAAATGAATTATTTAGTAACTCATTAACTTTCTTATGATCACCCTTTGCAAACGCATTAGATACGTGGGGAAGCATTACAGTTCCAGTAGCAGTTACTATCGTCATTATCATCTTTACTAAATTATCTGAATATTGATAAAAGCCTGATGCGGTAGTTCCTACAAAAATCCCCAACATTGTCTTATTTAATTGAACATAAACTTGAATAGCTGCTTGTGGAATAAATAATGCAACTGTTGGCATAAAATGTTTAAATGGTTTTAAATCTTTTAACTTAACTCTAACTAGCATATCTCTAATACTTGGCCACAAAATCATATTTCCTAGTAAAACAGATAATGCTGTTATTAGTATGTATATAGTAACATCATCATGATTTTTGACGAAAACGAATATCATGATAGTTGAAAGTATTTTAAAAATTGTATTTCTTACAACAGTCGGTTTGAAATTCTCAATACCCATATATAACCATGAAATATCAAAAGCAACAGCTACAATATTTAAAGACTGTACCCATAAATATGTATTATATTGATTATACCAACTTAAAAACAATACAAATAAAATATAAGATATCACAGTAGTTACTGTCTTTACTATTTGTATTTCCCAAAAAGCCTTACTCATCTCATATCTATTTTCTCGTAAGTAGGCAATTTCTCTATTTCCATAGTAACCTACACCAACACTTGCTATTAAAACAAAATATTGAATAATTGAGTTTGTATACGATGAATCACCTACACCTATTGGACGTAAGACACGACTAACATAGGGCATAGTTATAAAGGGTACTATTATAGCTAATAATTGATACCCTGCATTGTATAAATAATTTTTTATTATCTTCATTTAAAACCACCTATTAAGCCTAACTACTTCTCTAAAAGAATAACAAGAATTCAAAAAAATTGGAAGAGCCCATCTTCCAATTTAATCTTTCACAATTCTAAATGCTAAATCAGTTATCCCAGTTACAGCCAATAAATCCCATAACCTACCTTTTTTATTCGTAGTATGATTATATTCATCAAAATTTTTCATTTTCATATACTTAACAAAAGAAGGACGTTTATAGAAATTATATCTAGATTCAATATATTTAATTGCACGAATTGAATCCTTATCTTTAAAATCGTAAGTCATTCTTAATTTATTTAAAGTAACTAATAGCCTTCTAGCTTCTTCTGATCTACCTTTTCTATTATAATTCAAAATATATTTCTTCAAATTGTTTTTAGCTGTAGTTCCTATCGCATTATTTTCATGTACTCTATAATTTACTAATATTTTATTCATGAAAAAACATCCGCCATGAATCGATGCTAAAAGATTTAAATGCCAATCATGCGGAAGAGTGAAATCGTATGTTTCTAAAAATTCATCCTTTATGTCTTTACTAAAGCACATCGCACAACCAGGAGTTATATTTGCAACAATTATTGAAGCTAATGGTATATTGGTCAAAAATCCTAACTTTCCTTTATGGTGTAGTAAATTTTCATTATAGAAATCAGGCTTTAGTTTTACTTCGAGAGGATTTAGCCTAGAATCTACAAATTTTACGGCAGCATTTATACTTTTTATTTTTGCATTTTTTTCTAACTCGTTTGTCATCAATTCTATCTTATTTTTCTCCCATACATCATCTTGATCAGATAGGAATATGACATCTCCTGTAGCTTGTTGAATTAAATCATAGAAATTCTTTTTATAACCTTTATTACTAGAATTAATCATTAGTTTCCAATTTTTTAAATCATGCTGTTCAATAAATTTTTCTATTAATTCCACAGTTCTATCATTAGAAACATCATCAGCTATGAGAACTTCATCGGGGTTAACAGTCTGATTATAAATACTTTTTAATTGTTCAACTATATATTTCTCTCCATTGTATGTAGCCATCAATAACGAAATCTTCATAAAGTACCTTCTCTTCGATTATTCAAATTCATTCTTAACAGTTATTAAAGCTGCTCCTATAACTTGATCCATATTGTAGTAACGATATTGTCCTAAACGTCCACCAAATATTACATTTTCAGTTTCTTTACTTGCTAATTCTTGGTATTGCTTATAAAGACTGTTGTTTTTACTATCATTTACTGGATAATAAGGTTCATCGCCACGTTTCCAATCAGCAGGATATTCACGCGTAATAACTGTCTTACCTTTTTCACCTTTACCAAATTCAAAATGCTTGTGTTCGATTATTCTAGTATAAGGTGTTTCAGCATCTGTGTAATTTACTACAGCGTTACCTTGATGATTATCTTCATCTAATACTTCTGTTTCAAAACGTAAACTTCTATATTCTAATTCTCCAAGTTTGTAATCAAAGAATTGATCAATCATACCTGTGAAGACAACTTTATCATATTCTTTTAGATATTCTTCTTTACGATCAAAGAAATCCACCCCTGTTTCCACAGTGATATTGTCATGATCTAACATCTTTTCGACAATTTGTGTATAACCGCCAATTGGAATACCTTGATATGTATCATTGAAATAGTTGTTATCATAAGTTAAACGTACTGGCAATCGACGGATAATAAAAGCTGGCAATTCTGTAGCTTTACGTCCCCATTGTTTTTCTGTATAACCTTTGATTAATTTTTCATAAATATCTGTTCCGATTAATGAAATAGCTTGTTCTTCAAGGTTTTCTGGTTTCTTACCATTAAGAACAGCACGTTGTTCTTCAATCTTAGCCATAGCTTCTTTAGGAGTTGCAACTCCCCAAAGTTTGTTGAATGTATTCATATTAAAAGGTAGGTTATAAATTTCACCATTATAATTAGCTACTGGACTATTAGTATACCGATTAAATTCAGCAAATTGATTTACATATTCCCAAATTTCCTTCTTAGAAGTATGGAAAATGTGTGCACCAAATTGATGAACTTGAATGCCATGTACTTCTTTTGTATAAATATTTCCAGCAACATGGTCTCTTTTTTCAATAACCTTTACTTTGTGTCCTCTTTGAGCAGCTTCATGTGCAAATACTGCACCAAAAAGACCTGCACCTACTACTAAATAATTTGTCACTTTATAATTCCTCCATTGATAAATAATCTACGTAGTAATCTAATTTGCAATTCTATATCAACAATTATGTAACTTTATTCATACATATATCACAACATATAGTTCTATTTTTAATGAAAAACATCCATCAATACATGCTTTTTTATTAATAATTGTTACCATAGTAATCTACTGTGAAATTCTACGTTATATTATACTCCACATTCCTTACTTTTTCGCCAATTAATCCTTCTATTTAATGAATAATATAAAATTAAAATACTATGCACCTTGAAACATTAGTTTCTATATTACTTATAATACAAAGTGTACGTTCCATATAATTTATGCTTATATTTTGAAAATATAGTTGTATCCAATCCGATATTATTTTGAACTAAATATACACTCTTTTCATCCACGTTTACGTTTGATAAATCACTATAAAAATGATATTTATCAAAATAGGAATATTCCATATGATCTGCAGGTTTTACTAGTTCTCTTGTTTTATAAAAAACGTTTGGATTTGTTTTTGTATAAAACAATACTACTGGATACTTCGATTCCTCCATCTCTTAATTCTGCTGAATTTGTTACCAAATATGATCTAACAAATAACGCTAATAACACTAACATTATTGCTAAAAATGAGATTTTCATAAATTTAGTATCTAGTAAATATAAAATTCCGACATATTCAAAATACAATATTGGGGCAAACATTGCATTAAAATGAACGAAGTTTGGCAAGATTAAAATATATGTTGGGAGTGAACCTAAAAGTAACAAGAACATGTAGATATCTAATTCATTTCAAAATACTCCTTAGTATTTTTAATTTCACTAATTGATGATACCACATACATACTAAAAAAGCATACTTACTCAAGCATGCTTTTAACTTTATTTCATTAATACGCATCATTAGAGAATAACACAATCTTAACTGTTAAAAAGATCAAGTATAAATCATAGAAAAATCCACTCTTTTGAATATATTCTAAATCTAATTCAACCATTTCAGAAAATCCTACACTATTTCTAACTGTTGCTTGCCAAAGTCCTGTACAACCAGGGACAACTAATAATCTTTGCTTATCATATTCTGTATACTGAGCAACTTCAGCTGGCAAAGGTGGACGAGGTCCTACTAAACTCATATCACCTTTAAGCACATTTAAAAGTTGTGGTAATTCATCAAAACTATGCTTACGAATAAATTTACCAATTTTAGTAATACGAGGATCTTCTTTCATTTTAAACATTGGACCCTCTACTTCATTTTGAGCCTTTAATTCAGCTAATTTTTTATCAGCATCCACAATCATTGAACGGAATTTATACATTTCAAATTCTTTACCATCTTTTCCCACTCTAGTTTGAGTATAGAATACCGGTCCCTTATCTTCATTATGAATCTTAAATGCTATGTATAAAAATAGCGGTGATAGTACAATTAATCCTACTAAGCTAGCAAGAAAATCAAATGCTCGTTTGAAAAAATGATAGACGTATCTTTTATTAATATTTTCTCTATCTAATTTCTTCATGCTAACCGTTCCTCCAATTTTTTCCATTAGCGCATTCTCCTCATTTTTTATTAACTCCAAAAATTATATCATTGAACTTCGACAAAAACTTAACAAAAAGTTAACATTATTCATTCAAAGCTGCTTTTAATTGACTAGTTACTTTATCTAGATTACTTTGTGGCACAACTTCATAAGACACCCCGTCAATCATCCTACTTTCCCCTTGCAATTGAACTTGTTCAATCTTAGAAGCAGAACCATACTTAGTTGCAATTGCCTTCATGTCATCAAAGGTTAAATTAGTCTTCATATTGCTAGAAATTGCATTTAAAATTGATTGATACTTAGTAATACTTCCAATCGTTGCAATCTTCTTAACTAAAGCTTCAAGTACCATACGTTGACGTAATTGACGACCATAGTCACCTCGTGGATCTTCATATCGCATACGTGTATAAGCTAAGATATTATCCTCATTGATAGTTACAGTTCCCTTTTTAAATGTCTTATTTAAGTTAGTAAACTCTAGATCATTCTCAACCTTAACTGGACCTACTGCTGCAGAAAGTTCTTCAAGACCTTTCATATTCATTTCAACATAGTAATCCACAGGAACGTCTAAATAACTCTGAACGATATTAACCGCACCTTTTGTACCTTCATATGAATAAGCTGCATTAATCTTATTATTATATCCATATCCTGGAATTGCTACCTTGGTATCACGTGGGATACTTACCAAAGTAGTTTTCTTTTCTTTAGGACTAACTGCTGCTAACATCATAGTATCTGAACGTCCACGATATGTACGTCCATATTCTCCCGTATCAGTTCCCAAGATAAGAACTGTAAATGGTTTACCATTATTTAAATCTGGTGTATTACGTAATTTATTGGTCTTAACTTGTTTATATGTACTGTTAGCTGACTTTTTAGCATCAAAATACATCTTACCAAACAATGCAACGTCAGCAACTATAAATAACCCAATAACAATTAAAACCCATTTCCAAATTTTATGTCTTTGCCAAAATGAGCGATGGTGATGCTTGTGATGGCTGTGATTTCTATTTAACTTTTCTTCTTCATTATTCATTTCCTACTCCCACTTTCCGTTAAAAGAACCAGAATTTCTTCTTTTTCTGAATTGGTGTATAGTCTCTAGCTACGACATACTCCCCGTTGATGAGATTTTCAGCGTTTTTCTCAAATTGTATTGCTTTTTGCTCACCAAAATCTTTAGCAATCTGATCTAAAGCTTCACTTAATACAAACTTACGTCCCTTTAAAGTATGTGCATCCGACGCAACAATTTGAACTAAATTATGTTCAACCAATGTACGTGATATTTCAGCTACATGTGAGCCGAAACCACCAACATAACTTGTAGCTGTGACCTGTGCTAAAGCCCCCGCTTTGATAAAGTCATATAGCATATTTAAATTATTCTGAATTTCATGATTACGTTCTGGATGTACAATAACTGGAATTGTTCCTCTTTTTTTTAGATTAAAAATCATGTTCTCAGCATATCTAGGAACCCCATCATGTGGAAATTCTAATAGCATGTATCGTTTATCCTCATCTATCCCTAGTAAATCATCGTAGTTATCCAAAAGTTCACCATTGATATGTACTTCTTGACTTGGAAAAACAGTCAATTTAATTTCTCGCTTGTCTAGCTCAGCTTGAAATTCATCAGCCACTCTAATGACATCTTGTGCGTGATTAGTATAATTACGATCGAGATGGTGTGGAGTAGCTAAAATATGTGTGACTCCATCAGCAACTGCTTCTTGAGCTAATTGTAATGAATGTTCTAAGTCTGGAGATCCATCATCAATACCTGGTAAGATATGACAGTGTAAATCTACTATTTTCTCAAAATTCATATTAATAATCCTTTTCTGATAATTAAATAATATAAAAAACACATATATTATACCAAACTCCACCTTTAAATTCATTAAAGGCAAACAAAAAATCGACAATTGTTGTCGATTTTTAAACAAATTATTAAGTCTACTTTTCAGTAATGGTTACCCAAATACTAAATTTTCATAAGAAAGTTAGAAATAAAAATTAATCTTTACATTCAACTGATTGAAAAAATCCAATTTTATTCCTTATTAAGCATTATATATTAAGATTATCTCAAATTACAATATTAAATAAAAGAACTAATATCCAATATATTCAACTTTCACTCCACTTTTATACTCATCAATATATAAAGTTCTTTTTTCCGAACGATCTTTATTAACTACTTGAAAAGTTTCTGAAGAATAATTAATCCCTGTTTCTAACCACTTGTATCTTCTTCCCACATCGTCAACTATTCTCATTTCAAATTTCTTATTTTTTTGTTTACGTCTATTCTTTAAGCCTTGTTTGAAAAGTTCTAGAGAAACAAGAAATTCATTTGCAATAACTCTAACTGCTTGATAAGCAGGATTATTAACTGCTGCATTACCACTAGAATCACTCCAACCTAAAGAGTTCATTTTTATCAAATTCGCATATGTTCCATCCAATTTAGGATCAACATGTGCTCCTCCATCTTGATTTGCTATAGAAGTTACAATATCTTTTCTAGTGAATCTATTTTTATGATCATCAAAAATAATCTCATTCCACCAATCGTGAAACTTCATAAAATATCTTGATTGACTTTCTAAATTTGCTTTATATTTAACTCCATTAGGATTTAATTCCATACTTAATAGAGTCCAAGATGTCAATAAATTACTTGGAGTATAGAATTGTCCACTTGAATAAAAAGTAATCCCTAATCCCAACTGTTTGAACAGTGATTTTGATAATTTAGTATCATGGAATAGTATTCGAAGACTTGTTGCAATTCTTTGTGCTTCCATCTCATCACCTAAATCAAATTCTTCAACTGATTTTCTGATAAATCTAATCTGATTATCCCAATGTTCTTGTAATTCTTGTGTACTAAGTTTATATTTCATTACACCAACCTGACTTTCTTTGTAATATCTTTAAACCTTTCATTTATACTATATCAGTAATTATGTATGCAATTAACACTATAGTTATGTATTTCTAAAACCTATAATTATCTAATTAAATTACAATACTAAATAAAAAGTTCCTACCTAAATATAGATAAGAACTAAATTAACAATTATATAATTTACTTTTCTTTTCCGTAGCCGTAGTAACCATAATAACCATCTGAGGAAGCATCTACATCATTCAATACAGCTCCTACAATATGAGCATTAACATGCTTTAATAAGTCCACAGCTTGACGGACGCCTTCTTTTTCTGCAAATCCTTGACGAACAATCAAAATCGTTCCATCAACTTTGGCAGATAAAAGTTGAGCATCAGTTACAGATAAAACCGGTGGAGCATCATAAATAACTATATCTAATTTTTCTTCTAATGCTTCACGTAATTTATCCATACGTTTAGAACCCATTAATTCAGATGGGTTAGGAGGAATTGGACCAGCTGGAATAACAAAGAGATTATCTACAGTTGTTTCATAAATAACATCATTAATATCAAAATCTCTATCTGTTAAGAAGTTTGTCAATCCTCTTGGATCAGCAATACCGAAAGTCGAAGCAATTGTTGGTCTGCGTAAATCAGCATCGACTAATAGAGTAGACAAACCTTGTTTTGCAAAAGATGCAGCAATATTTGCAGCTGTAGTAGATTTTCCTTCAGAAGCAACAGATGAAGTAATCATTAAAGATTTATATTCTGTATCTGCACTAGAGAACGTAATATTTGTACGAATAGTATTAAACTGTTCAGTATCTACAGATGTTGGTTTAGCAACTGTTACTAAATAGACACCCTTTTCCATACTATTTGTATCTAACTTCTTTTTCTTCTTGAATAATGCCATGTCTCTTACTCCCCCTTTCTAAACTCTACGTCGACGAGGAGTATCAAACTCTTCTTCGCCATTATCATCAGAGATTTTATTTCTAGCAATAACCTTAACTACACCATAGTCGTTATCATTAATGTCTAAATGATAAACAGAACCTATGTTGGTTAAGCCTAGTTCATCAGTTAAGAAACTACTATTCTTAACAGTTTTATCGGTAAGTTCTTTAATAAAAGTAATTGCTATTCCAACAAATGCACCTATTACTACTCCTGCTAAGGCAAATACCTTTTTATTGGGTGACACTGGACTATTATTAACTTTAGCATTAGATACAATTGTAACATTATCTACTTGCATCATCTTTTTAACTTTTTTTGAAAATACTTTACCAATTGTATTTGCCACATCTGCAGCAACATAAGCATTTTTATCAGTCACAGTCACTGTTACAACCTGCGAATTGGTTTGATTTGTTACCTTGATAGAATTTTCTAAAGTACTTACATTTCCCTGATAGTTATCTGTGCGTTTAACTTCTTTAAGTACTGGAGCCAAAATAATTGGCTTTGTCAAAACATCCTTATATGTATTAATAGCCTGTAAATCAGCTTGTTGCGTTGTATATTGTACCTGCTCATTACTAGCTTTTTGATTAACTAAAATATCAATACTAGAACTATACTTAGGCTCAACAAGTAAAAACACACTTCCCAAAGATATTATTAATCCTAATACTGCCCAAATAATAATGGATATCATGTTATTTTTCAAAACAATAATTAGATGTCTTAAATCAATAATCGTTTCATCGTCTTTTCTACTCATAATCTTCTCCCATAAATAAAATCTACAGGCTTAATAATAATTTATTTTTGTCTATTTTGTCAATATACTATTGACTTATTTGTCGTTATTTGATGTAACAAAATAAGTATTTATTTTGCAAAAATATACTTTATATGCTATTTTATTACTTAAAAGCAATACTATTGTTAATAAAAATAACAAAAAGGACGAGATTTTATAACTATGAAACAATTATCACTCTCTAAATTAGCTGAAATTATTATTGCTAATAGAAAGAAAAAATCATTAACACAACAACAACTTTCTGATGTAACTAATATAAATAGAGCAACTATTAGCAGAATAGAAGCGAAAGACTTTGTTCCTTCTATTCCTCAATTAGAAAGTCTTAGCCAAGCACTAAATTTTGATATAATAGACTTATTCATTGAACCACTTAACACAGCTAAAAAAGCTGAAACTCTATCTAATGTAAAAATTGCTGTAGCTGGTACAGGATATGTAGGCCTTTCAATAGCTACCCTTTTAGCACAAAATCATCAAGTAACTGCGGTAGATATTGTGCAAGAAAAGGTTGATTTAATAAATGATCGTAAATCGCCTATTCAAGATGAATATATTGAAAAATTTTTGGCTGAAAAAGATTTAAACTTATCAGCTACGTTAGATGGTAAAAAAGCTTATAAGGATGCTGATTTTGTTATAATTGCAGCACCTACTAACTATGATAGTAAACGCAACTATTTTGATACAAGTGCTGTTGAAGCTGTAATAGAACTTGTTATGGAAGTCAATCCTAATGCTATTATGGTTATAAAATCAACTATTCCTGTAGGCTATACAGAACATATACGTAAAAAGTATCAAACTAATAAAATTATCTTTAGTCCTGAATTCTTACGTGAATCTAAAGCTTTATATGATAATCTTTACCCAAGTAGAATTATTGTTTCTACTGATAAAAACGATCCTGAAATTGTCAAAGCTTCTCATGATTTTGCTTCATTACTTCAAGAAGGTGCTATTAAAGAAAATATAGACACACTTTTCATGGGATTTACTGAAGCTGAGGCCGTAAAGTTATTTGCTAATACTTATTTAGCTCTTCGTGTCTCTTACTTCAACGAATTAGACACTTATGCTGAATCAAAAGGTCTTAATACTGAAGAAATTATCAATGGTGTTTGTCTTGATCCTAGAATTGGTTCTCATTACAATAATCCTTCTTTTGGTTATGGTGGATACTGTTTACCAAAAGACACTAAGCAACTTTTAGCAAATTATAAAGATGTACCTGAAGATTTAATCGAAGCTATTGTAAAATCAAATTCAACTAGAAAAGACTTCATAGCTGACCAAGTTCTTCAAAAAGCTGGTTATTACTCATACAGCGATTCAAATAACTTTAACCCACAAGAAGAAAAGCAAGTCACTATTGGAGTTTACCGTCTCACAATGAAATCAAACTCTGATAACTTCCGACAATCATCTATTCAAGGTATCATGAAACGCGTCAAGGCCAAAGGTGCTGAAGTTATTATCTACGAACCAACTCTTGAAAATGGTACAACTTTCTTTGGAAGTAAAGTTGTTAATGACATAAATGAATTTAAGAAATTAAGTGATTCTATTATTGCCAACCGTTATAATAACGTTTTGGATGATGTAAAAAATAAAGTTTATACTCGCGATATTTTTAAGCGTGATTAAAAAATACATCCCCTTTTGATATATATATAATATTCAATTATTAACTAAATTAAAGTTATTAAAAAATAGAAACAATCTCAAAATTCAAAAATCGACAAAAATTAATGTTTTAAGTGACGTTGCATACTATCTTTATAGTAAACATAAAATATATAAATTCTTTATCTTATGATGTGCAACAAAAAGTTATATAAAATATATTTTTAGGTGACTAAGGCATGAGTTCGGCAATCAACCAGACTTATGTCTTTTATATTGGTTGTATAATATTTAGGACTGATAATGTAATTTTTTTGCATTACGGTCCTTCTTTTATTTTCTCCATTTTTGCGGCAAAATAAAAGAGATGGCCCACAACGCCAATCTAATTAAAGAAAGGACACTATCTCTATGGATAATAATATCAAACTTTTACTTGGAATTACAGACCCTAATTTAACTATTGACCCTAAATATCAATATACTTCGTATATTGAAGAAAAAATTATTAAAAATAGTAAGTCTCTGCTCTGTCATCTATATTTGTCTTACCCTATGTATTGCCCTAATTGTAAGGCATTGATGTTACATAACGGCACTAAAGTGGTTAATAATGTTCATCTTTCTTCTGCTGGTAAAAAGCTTGTGCTTTCTATAAAAAAGCAGAAGTATCTGTGTCCTGAATGCAAGAAGACTGCGACAGCTAAATTTAAAGATACTAACTATCATGATCATTTTTCCAATGCTGTTAAAGCCAAACTTGTACGTGATTTAAGTCTATCCAGACCTATGTGTGAAATTGCTGCGGACTCTTTTACATCTTCAAACACAATTATTAGATCTTTAGAGAGTGTAGAAAATAATTTTAAAGTCAATCGTAACTGGCTTCCTAGTCACTTATCCTTAGATGACTTCAAATCTGGTAAAAGATTTTCATCTAGTGGTATGAGTATGTGTTTAATCAACGCAGTCAATCATCGAATTATAGATATAATTCCAGAAAGAAATAATAAATTCCTTAGGAATTATTTCATTCAATATAGTTACAAAGCTAGATTATCAGTAATGACTATAACAGTTGACTTATATGCACCTTATCGCAGTTTGATTAAGGAGTTATTCCCTAATGCATTTATTATTGCAAATAAATTTCATGTGGTTACACAGGCATATACAGCTATGAATAAAATTAGAATTAGGGTTATGAAAGAATATGGAGCTGGAACCCACGAATATCGAGCTTTAAAACGTTTTTGGAAACTACTTCTAAAAAATCAAGATGATGTTGATTATCATAGATATTATCCAAGGATAAATTTTAAATACGCTGAATTAAGCGACTCTGAAGTTTTAGATCGTTTATTTGATATGTCTTCTGAATTGAAGACAGCCTATGAATATTATCAGTTACTTTTACAAATGTACCGTAAAAACAGTTGTCAATTACTAAATTTATTAACTGATACATCTTCTTGGAATCTTCCACCAGAAATGAGACAAGCTTTAAAAACTATCAAGAAACATAAGTCAGAAATAGAAAATAGTTTTGTTTTACCTAGACTTACCAATGGTCCTATTGAAGGCGTCAATAATCACATTAAAGTAATTAAGCGTATAGCCTATGGCTATAATAATTTTAAGCATTTTAGACTCAGGATTTTGATTTCGCTAAAAAATAATGTAATTTTCTTCTCCACTTAAAACAAAAAAACTATTAGACTTTCATCTAATAGTTTGAAAATAATACTTAAAATTTTGGCATCAGTCCTTTTTGACAAAGAACCGTTTTTACAATATAATGCCCATCAGTCTCACAATTGAAACGTGAGATTGATGGGCATTACTTGTTATTGTAATAGTGTAATTTGCTAAAAGACAATTTTATCAATAATCCTATATATACGTCTCTCCAATTTTAAATGATTAAAAAGAAGTATTCTAAACTTGTCAACAAAAACTGTGATGATTACAAGAAATACTGCTATTAGTAATCCAAAGCCAGAAATTAATAAGGGATTTTCGTAACTAGTAGTATTAAACAACTCCGTCCAAATAAATTTATCAGCATAAATATTTTCTGTCATTAAATACGTCGCAAATACAGAACTAGCAAACCAATTTATAGTTTTGTTAGTAAAAGAAGGTATCTCGACAAATATTAAAAAAATTGATATTGCCATTATAAAAGGTAGAATTCCATATGTAAATCGGGTTATATTTCCTTCATAACCCACTATTTTCCACAAAATAAGTATTGACACTAGCATAAATAAATAAGTAGCAATTACTGCAAAGATCAGATGAAATTTTTTAGTTACTATGTCATATCGTCTAATATATCAACCAACTAAATAAACCGCTAGTATATCACCAAATCCTTTATCTAAACTGAAGGTTGTATTACCTATGACAGGTATAACTTCTCCACAAAATATTGTTATAATTAGCAATACTATGTACTCTCTTTTAGAAAGTTTTTCCAGAAGTTTATTAATAAAAGGTGCTAAAAGTACCAAAATAATATAAGCTGTAGCAAACCAATAATTGTTAAATACTATTGGTAGAAATCCTTTAACCATATTTACAATGGAAAAATGACTATAATAAAAACTCCCCGCAAAAAATACCACTACTGAATAAAACCAAACTTCAAGCCATACTTTACTCGCCCTTTTCATGGAAATTGCATAATTAGCATCAACCTTAGACGCTAAAAAATATCCAGTAATCAAAACAAAAATATCAACCCCTACCTGCCCAAGCGGTTTATAAAGTTGATAACTTATAACATTCACTAAGCTGGCACCTTTCATATTCCAAGGCTCTTCTCCAGAATAGTGGTTCATGACTATAAAAAGCATAGAAATAATTCGTAATAACTCTAACGAAGAATTTCTATCTATCCGTTTGCTCACCAAATTCTCTCTCTAAATATAATTTATCTCCAAGAAACTATCCATGTCTTACCTTACTTAGAAATATTAAAGCCACTTGGTTTTTAGTTGCTAGTAATATAGCCAAATAAACAATAACTGAACTAATTACAGAAACAACTAACCTAATAAACATCTGTTGAAAAAGAGCCGAGGAAAGTGCACACACCGCTATAATTCCCACGCATCCTAATAACACAGTAATGATATTCTTCCAGGTTTCCCTGTCTTTAAAGACAAACCCTGTTATATCTCTACTAAAGTAAAAATTCATAAACATCATTGTAAATTCAGCTAAAACAGTAGTTAAAGCAGCACCTTTCTCTGCAATAATTGGAATTAAGATAAAGTTAAGCCCAATATTTAGTAAAGCGCTAATTACTGAAGAAATTAGAGTCTTCTTTTCTCTTTTTGCAGGTATCAACGCACATTGATTAAATATACCGCTCATCGCACTGCCCAGCATTGCAAAACAGCTAATTCTCAATGCATAAGATGCACGTAAATATTTTTCGCCTGCAAGAAGAACAATAACCTCTTTACTTACCATAAATAAACCTAATATTCCAGGTAAAATAAGGAATATCATTATATTAATTACTTGTTTCAGAAGCTTATTGTACTCTGACATTCTTCCTTGACCCATGAACATTGCCAAGCGAGGAATCGTAGCAGCAGTAGCAGCAATTAAAAGAGTTCCCACAATCCCATAAATTTTTGTAGCTGTACTATAAATACCAACAACATACTCATTCTGCAAAAAACCTAACATTGTAACATCTGAATTAAGATAAATTTGGATAGCAACTCTTGAACCAAAAATTACTAATATTGGATTTAAATATTCTTTCCAATTAAAATTAAAGTCAAGTTTAATGTCACAGTAATTCTTAGCATGAAGGAAATTTAAAATATATGATCCTGTTGAAGCAAAAACGGTAATAGCAACATAATTTAGATAGTCGCCTGGATGTCGTACAAATATGAATAATAAAATTATTGATAAGATTTTAAAAATTATATTCCTAACTGTAATATATCCATATTCTTCGAAAATCGTATATACCCAATCTGTACCTAAAGTCGTAAAAAAAATTTGAATACTAAAAATAAAAATAGCCATAGTATACTGATGTAAATTAGGTGTAAAAATAACTGTTACGATTAAAAATACATATGAAACAATTGTAGAAATTAGATTAATAGTAAAAACTCGACTTGCAAAACTGCTGATGGCTTTTCTATCATTACGTAATTTAGCACCTTCACGAACTGCATAATTGCTAATACCTAATCCTGCTAATAAAATAAAATAGCTGACAATAGAATTAGCAAAATTGTATTTTCCTACTCCGTTTACTGACAATGTTCGTGAAATATATGGGAATGTTATTAGTGGGAATATTAAATTTAAAAGGCTTTGTAAACTATTTAATAGTGCATTTAGCCCCAATGATTTTTTTTTCAAAATGGCAAGCTCCCTTACTTTTATAGTATAGTATCATTAAAAACTGTATATCTATATATCAATTTATCGTAGTATCCCAGTTTTTGATTCTAAAATCAATTCTTTAACGATTTATATCAATCACAAATCATACATAATTTATAGGAATGCGGTACAAATAAGGTAGCAAATATAAAATAGACAGTGTAAATTCATAATATATGAATAACTATCTTTTATAAAATTAAATAAAAAAATAGCATCAAAAATAATACTATGATTAATACAGTTAGTTTGAACATACTGCAAAAAACAATACTATCAAATCCTAATTTAGTTGAGCGTAAAAAATGTAGCTGAACACATCATTAATCTTAAATATTAGGTTTTCATTACTTTGATTAGTATTGTCCTAATTTAAATATTGGAAAATAATATTACTATCCAATCAAAAAACTGCATCATGATCCTAACCATATTTTTAGCTCTCGACCTTATCATGGTAGTTTCTTTTATTCGCAGTAGTACCTAGAAAAGTATTAGCTTCATGATTTTAGCCAATATTTTCATTTTCTTTACCACTAATCTAATCCTATCAGTTTCATAATGGTAAGCATCTCTAATATACCTTAAACACAAATCTAATTTTTCTTCTGTTATGTTTTCTTCTGCCAACGTATAAAAAATACCCGCCCATTCTCTAGACATTTCTGGATACATTTTTTTGAAATTTTTTCTACTTTTTTCAATATGTTCACATGCTATCTCCAATTTTTTCCCACTTTTGCTTATTGAATCTATACCAACTTCATAATTCACAAGTGATTCATTTAAAAAGTAAAAAGTAAATCTCTTTGATTCAGAAATTCTAAGTAGTAAATCTAGCTCCTGAAATCTTGGAATCTTTTCATCAAACTTAAATTCCGTTAGCACTTCTCTTTTAAAAAGTAAACTTTGTGTTCCAATTCCTTGTAAGTTCTTTACTGGTAAAGCTTGAAATCCTTCTTTCAGCTTTCTAGGTAATTCATAATATTTATTCCCCAATTTTTGTGTTATTTTACAAAATACGACATCTGCATTATATTTTTCTATAATATCTAATTCTTTTTCTAACTTATCTTCCATCCAGACATCATCACTATCATTAAATGCTATATATTTTCCTTTAGCTGCTTTAATTCCTGTATTTCTTGCTACACAGGCACCTTTATTTTCCTGCCAAATATATTTAACCCTACTATCCTGTATGTTTTTTATAATACTTTCTGTATTGTCTGTCGAACCATCATCAACTACTAATAACTCTATATCCTTATACGTTTGGTTAAGTACGCTTTCTACAGCCCCCAATAGTTTATTACCTCTATTATATGTGGGTATTATTACTGTTATCATATATTATTCCCCTTCTCTACATATTCTTTTAAATTTTTATTATAGAACAATCCCATGATTAAAAAGGTATAAAATGGAACTTCGAAGGTTTGAACATTAGGTAACATAATGTAATTAATCAGCGTAACTATTATGATGTATTTACATAGTTTTCCTAATTGATACTTTTCATTCCAACATCTAACTAATGTATAAATATATGACAAAAAGTACATAATTCCACCAAATAATCCTAAATCGTAAAACATCAGATAATATGAATTTTCTACTGTCAAGGCGTTATTATTAGTACTAATAGCCATTGGCCCATTTCCAAAGCCTGTTCCAAAGATATTTTCACCGATTATTTTCACGGGTAATACCAGATCCTGAAAATGTCTACTTGCAGAAGCATCATTATTATTAAAAGTATTTCTTATCAATGAGAACAACATGTTTGAAAAAACTTTATCAAAAAACAAACTATCTATTATCGCAAAAATTCCCACAATTAGGATACAAAAAATAAAATAATTTAACGTTTTATAGATTGAAATTTTCTTATTTAGGTTAGATAATAGTAACACTATTATCAACTCTAAAAATGCTGATCTTGAGAATGTTGATAATAATCCTAGTATTAATACAGAAATTGTCCCATAATACATATAATTTTTAGTAAATAATAATTTTTTATTAAGAATAGCTATTACGATAACCATTACTAACAATGTGGAAAAAATATTTGGTGATATGAAAGTTCCTACAGCTCTTTGATTTCCATAGAATCCTCCTATATAGTAGGAAGTACCTGCTAAACTTCCGTTTTGTGATGGATAACCAATTTTTATTAAAAAATCAGCACCCAGAAAAAAGGCTTGATATATCCCATATATAGATATCAAAAAGTATTCAACTATTATTAATTTCATAATTTTCCTATATTCATCCAAATCAATATCTATATTGTGCCCAATAAAAAATATTAGCATTGGCATAACATATGTTCTACATATATTCCATGTTTGTGGGCTGTATTTTATACTTTCAATAGAAATAATTGTGTATATAATAATAATAAATATACTCATAGCAATCATTATATCGGTTTTATTAATGTATTTATTAGGTCTTGAAAGCAATAATATTATTAGAACTATGATTAATGCATCTCTTGTTAATGATAATATTGGTACTTCTTTTAGAAATAAATTAAATATGTAATATTGAAATGGCATTATACATATTAAAAATCCGAACAATAAGTTAGTTAATTTATTTATTCTTACCATAATATTCCTTTCGCTCCAATTACAGCATTCTAATCTTGTATATTATATTATCTATAATTTGCCTTGAAAATACAAAATAATCTTTAAACTCTAGAGAATGTGTATCTTTTCTATACTTGAATTTGATAGCCTTTTCTAATTTTTGCTTTTTACTTATGGGATAACCTATTTTTGATAAAATCATGAGCATTTCTATACATGAATCATACATTTTCTTATAATCAGAAGATAAATTCCCACTTTCTGTAGCTTTGTGATGGTAGATTATACTTTTGTTATATACAAACTTTTTATGATTATTGAACATCAACAACCATAGTAACCAATCATCCGCACCGTTTATTTTCATAATATTATTTTTCCACTCTTTAGGAATAGCCTCTTTTCTTATAAGACACTGTCCTGGAGAAGCTATAATATTCCTTATTCTCAACATATTTTCCTCTGTTATTAATTTCTCCATATCTATATTTTTGTACAAAGTAATAGACTGCAGATCCTCTAAATCATACTTAGCATTTCCAACAATTACATCTACATTTTCAGATATCATATTCACTTGTTTTACATATTCATCAGAACTTAACGAATCATCTTGGTCTAAAAAAATTATCCATTTCCCTGTTGAAATTGTCAAACCATTAATTCTTGATTGTTGAATACCTAAATTTATCCTATTATTAATTACTTTTACATCATAGGTAGTGTCATAATGCCATTTTATCTTTTCCCCAATGTAATCATTAACTAATATTAATTCAATGAATATCCCCTTTTTCTTAAGACTACTAGCTAACTCTGTCATATTCTCTTTTATATCTTCTAAAAAGTTCATACCTTTATACAAAGGTATAATAACTGATATTTTCATTTTAATCCGTCCTTATATTCGTTGTTAATATTAATAAATAATTCAGATATAGACTAGCATGAGCTGTTTTTTTACTTTTAAAAGTTTCAATTGTTATCTTCTATTAAGTGTTATTATCTTAATGCCATCTTCTTATCCCTCTTATCATACACAACTGAGTTTTTAGGAATATCTTTTGTAACCAATGTTCCCGCTCCAATTACAGAACCTGATCCGATCGTTACACCATCTAAAATAATGACTCCACTACCTATCCAGCAATCATCTTCAATGGTTATTCCTTTATTACTTACACCTTGTTCTTTTATAGACTTATCTTTTTCTGAAAAATTATGATTTTCGGCAAATAAAGATACTCTCGGGCCTATCATTACATTCTTTCCAATTTTAACTTTTCCTGAACAGCCGATATAGCCATATGGTCCAATCGAAGAATTATCGTCAATTTCTAAACCATATCCTATTTGTCCTACTCCATAGTAGCTAGAAGGACGTATGCTAGTAAATCGTCCAATTGTCACATTATTTCCAAATCTCAATCCATTAGTTGCTAAACCATGAATTTCTGAATAAGATTCAAATTTCACATTTTTCCCACAATATATATTTTTCTTATGTGTAATTTCCACCCTTCTACCTATAAAAATGGGAGATTTTTTCTTTATTCTTACACCTTTAATACCCCCCCTAAAAAGTTTAAAGGCTGTTTTCGCATATATACTTAACTTATCTATATTCGAAATTTCTTTATTAATACTTGGCATTGTTTCTCCTTTTCAAATATCATAGATTTTAGAAAAATTATTAATAAAGCTATACTCTGAAAAATTCTTTACAGCTCTATCACGTGCTTTTTGTCCCATCAATCTGTAATCAGACTCTAAAACTTGCTGAATCTTTTTTCCTAAATCCTTACTATTTTTAACTTCCGCCAATAAACCCGTCTCACCATTAATAACCATTTCAGTGACTCCGCCATGGTTATATCCGACAACAGTGGTCCCACATCCCATAGCCTCTAAAACTACAGTTGGAAGAGGATCAGGATTGGTACTTGGTAATACTAGAACATCAAAAAAACTATGTATCTCTGGCGTATCTGTTCTAAATTCAGAAAAGATAATTCTATCTTTATTTTTACTATCTGCTATTTTCTTCTTTAATTCATCCACACGCCACTCTTCACCAGCAAATGCACTACCTACTATAAAGATATATAAATTGGAATATTTCTTCAGTAATCCTTCAGCTGCATCTAGAAAGTCATTTTGTCCTTTCCAAGCATTGACACGACCTATCATACCAACTTTAATAGCTTCATCAGGTATGTTCCATTCTTTGTATAAGTACTTATTTTCTACATTAGGATTAAATCGTTCTGTATCTACTCCGTTATAAATAACTTCTACCTTATTTTTATCTATGAATTTCGAATCAATCAAGTGGTTTTTTACAGCTTTAGATACTGCTACACATTTATCTGCATACTTACCTATTAGATAACTGATAGTTTTATTTATTATAGCTGGCTTTAAAATAATTTCATGAACATGCCATACTAATTTACACTTTAGTTTCTTTTTTAAATATATTCCCTCTAATACAGCAGTTGTATTTGCATGAATGATGTCTACTCTTTTATTTTTTAGAAGTTTCACTATCTCATTGGATTTGCCAAAATAGTTCAGTCCGTAATTTATAATACCCTTTAAGTTAAAGTATTTACGTCTTAGTATCGGATAATGAACAACATATGTTTCTATACCATTTTCAATCAACTTGTCTTTTAATATTCCATCATTAGGTAAGACAACAATGGGATGAAATTTACTTTTATCTAAACCAGTAACTAACTCCAATAGTATCTTATCCGCACCATACATTTCAGCACCTGCATGTAAATATAATATGTTTTTCATTATTACCCTCGCATAAATTGTTCTTCATAATCATTGACAATCTTTTCCCAAGAATAATTATCAATAATCTGTTGCTTAGCTAATTTACCAAAATTCTCTTCTTTTTCTGTTGAGATTTCTTCAACTTCATTTAACTTATTGGCCAGACTTCCGTCTTCTAAAGACCAGTATAGTGAACTATCTTCACCAACCTCTTTATTGAATCCCACATTATAGAGTAAATTAATTTTTGTACTTCCGAGAGCTTCTAACAATGAAGGGTTTGTTCCACCAACAGAATGTCCGTGCAAATATCCTAAAGCATTTTCACGGATAAACTTCAATAATTCTGCATCATAAACAGTTCCTACAAACTTGATCCTCTTATCATTTTCAAAATGAGTTTCTTCTTTCAAACTATTGTAAAAAGCATTTTTTTCTACATTAGTTATAATAACTAGATCTTTGTTTACCTTACTTTTCATAAACTCTTTTATCATTGTTTCATAATTATTTTCTGGAACAAATCGCCCAACAATCAAGAAATACTCATTTAACTTCACATCATGTTTATTAAACCAATCAACCACTTTTTTATCATCTTGCTTCAAAGTAGACGGTGTTATATCTGCACCATATGCAATAAAAGTAGTTTGTGGATTATATTTTCTATAATCTTCATGTATATATTCTTCAATTGATTTACTATCGCAAATTAAAAAGTCTGCGTTCTTTACCATTAATTTTTCTGAAACTTTCCAGTACTTACGAACTGGTGCAGACCACTTAGCACGTTTCCACTCATGTCCATCAGGATTAACCCATACTTTAAAACCATGATTATGGAACTTTTTAATATACTTATGTAAGAATGGTCCTATACGACAAGCTAAAATATAAACAATACCATCTGTTAAATTTCTTTCTTTAATAGTATCTAATGCCCAATCCAAGCTTCTCAAATCATATAATATAGCCTTTGCTCCACCTATGTTAGGAACATATATTTCTTGACATTCAGCTCCATTATAATCATATTGTTTTACGGATTTATCAAAAGTCATACATGACACATGATACTTTATTTTTGGATTGACTTGTCTTGTTACCAAATTATCTACAAATGTTTCAAAACCACCATAATTGGCTGGTATCCCCTTTGAACCAACAATAAATACGTCTTTCATTAATAACTCCTTCTCATAATTAATTGATTGTACGTTAATTTTATTTTGAAAACATTTATATGATACATATAATACCCTTTTCCCTTTTTCACGATACAAATTGTAACCTGGTTTTTATTTTATTACATAGTTACTAAACAAGCAATGTTAAATAATACTTATTAATTATGGATACAAAATTTTTTAATTATTGACAGCTAATTTTATTTTATATAATATCCATATTTTCCATTTTAGATACAGGACCAATTTTCTAATTTCTGCAAATTTAACGCTTACTTGCATAAATTTTTATATTTCTTCGGTGTCTAAATATACCAATAGCTAAAAAGTCTATTATCACTTTATACGTTATGATAATAGACTCTAACAAAATTATTTACTTGTTAATTTTACTTAACTTCACTTAAAAACTCATCCAACGCTTCTTTCCAATCTGGAAATACAAAGCCTGTTTCTTTAGCTAACTTCATTACACTATAATGTGGTCTAAATGCAGCTGTTGGATATTGATCTGAAGTTACAGGTTGAACATCGACATCTGTATCTTTCAATATCTCTTTAGCAAATTCATACCATGAACATTGACCATCATTACAGCAATGATATACCCCATATTCGACCTTATTATCTACTAAATATGTCAAGAATTCTGCTAATGTTCTAGTCCATGTAGGGCGTCCTACTTGATCATCAACAACTGTCAACTTATCATGATTCTTTGCTAGATTTAACATTGTGTATACGAAGTTATGTCCCCATTGTCCATATACCCAAGCTGTTCTAATTATGTAATACTTATCGCAATATTTTTGTACTGCTTCTTCTCCAGCAAGTTTTGCTTTGCCATATTCGTTGCGTGGTCCTTTAGGATCATCTGGTAAATATTCACCACTTGTACGATTACCATCGAAAACATAATCAGTACTTACATAGAGTAATGTTGCCCCAACTTTTTGACATGCTTTAGCAATATTTTCTGTTCCATCAACGTTGACTTTCCAGTTAAGTTCTTTACCCTCTCCTTCAGCCTTATCCACTGCTGTATAAGCTGCACAATGATAAACTACTTCTGGTTTGTTCTTTTCAAAGTAAGCATCTACTGCTTCCTTATCTGTTATATCTAGTCCTTGTGAATCTTCTGCTAGATATTCTTGCCCACGTTCATCTAACAGATGTTGCATTTCTTGACCTAATTGTCCATTTGCACCAGTAATTAAAATTTTCATCTAATATCTTCCTTCCAATAATAAAGTAAAACCCCAGGAAAACCTGGGGAAATTTTTATTGCCCGTTTTTAGCGTATTTAGCTTCAACTGCATCCTTTTGATCTTGCCACCATTCACGATGGTTAGTATACCAATCAATTGTTGCCTTTAGGCCTTCTTCAAAGTTAGTATATTGAGGTTCCCAACCTAATTCATTACGTAACTTACTTGCATCAATAGCATAACGTAAATCATGTCCTGGACGATCTTTAACTTGATCGTAAGCGTCCGCTGGTTGTCCCATTAATTTCAAGATTAATTCTAAAACTTCTTTGTTGTTCTTTTCACCATCAGCACCGATTAGGTATGTTTCGCCAATTTTACCTTCATTCAAAATCTTCCAAACAGCACTTGAATGATCATTAGTATGGATCCAGTCACGTACATTCTTACCTGTTCCATATAATTTTGGACGAATACCACTTAAAATATTTGTTATCTGACGTGGAATAAATTTTTCAATATGTTGGTAAGGACCATAGTTATTTGAACAATTGGAAATAGTTGCTTTTAATCCAAATGAACGCACCCATGCTCTAACCAATAAGTCTGAACTTGCCTTTGAAGATGAGTAAGGACTACTTGGCTTATATGGAGATTCAGGCGTGAATTTTTCACCTGGGCCTTCACCATGTCCTGGTAAATCTTCACGCAATGGTAAATCACCATAAACTTCATCAGTAGAAACATGATGGAAACGTACATCGTACTTAGTACATGCTTCAATTAGAACTGATGTCCCAACAATATTAGTTTGGATAAAAGGATCAGGATTTCTAAGTGAGTTATCATTATGACTTTCAGCAGCATAATGTACCACAGCATCAGCATTTTGAACTAACTTATCTACTAATTCCTTATCACAAATATCTCCGACAACTAACTCTACGCGATCTTCTGGCAAGCCAGCAAGATTTTCTTTATTTCCAGCATATGTTAGTTTATCCAATACTGTCACATGAACTTCAGGATGATTATTGACTACATAATGTACAAAGTTTGAACCGATGAAACCAGCTCCACCAGTTACAATAATATTCTTAAACATCAAGATACCTCCTAAATTTCGCCGTAGACAAATGGATTGTCTTTTTCAAATTCTGTCAATGTAGGTTGGTTAGCATCTTTTTCAGATGTAATGGCCTTGTCTAAGTCGATTGGCCAATCAATATTAAGTTCAGGAGTCTTAAAGGAAATACCACCATCAGCTTCTGCATCATAGTAATTATCGCATTTGTAAAGGAAGTTAACGTTGTCTGTTAAAGTAACAAATCCATGAGCATAACCCTTAGGTACTAACAATTGACGATGATTACTTTCAGATAAGATATATCCTTCCCATTGCTTATATGTAGGAGATCCCTTACGTAAATCAACAATTACATCTAAAACTGCTCCAGTTGCTACGCGAATCAACTTTGTTTGTGCAGCTTTACCACGTTGAAAATGTAAACCACGTAAGACACCTGCTTGTGTAGAAAGAGAGTGATTATCTTGAATAAAATCAAAATCAATTCCAGCTTCTTTGAAATCGCGATCTGAATAACTTTCTGTAAAGAATCCACGATGATCACCAAATACTGCTGGTGTAATTAATTTAACATCTTGTAATTTTGTTTCTTTTACAATTAATTTTCCCATTATTGTTGCTCCTTAGCTAATCTTAATAGATATTGACCATAATCATTTTTCTTCATTGGTTGTGCTAGTTCAACTAATTTTTCTTTGCTTATATAACCCATACGGTAAGCAATTTCTTCTAAACAAGCTACTTTCAAATTTTGACGTTTTTGAATTGTAGCAATAAAACTAGCAGCTTCCATCATGGAATCGTGAGTACCTGTATCTAACCAAGCATATCCACGTCCCATTAACTTAACATCTAGTTTGCCTTCATCTAAATATAATTTATTAATATCTGTGATTTCTAATTCACCACGATCAGAAGGCTTTAAATTCTTAGCTTTTTCTACAACTGTATTGTCATAGAAATATAAACCAGTAACTGCGTAATTACTCTTAGGATTCTCAGGCTTTTCTTCAATTGATAGAGCCTTCATATTACTATCGAAATCTACAACACCAAATCGTTCTGGGTCATTTACATGATAACCAAAAACTGTTGCTCCATCTATCTTTTCTGCTGCTTCTTGTACAAGCTTAGATAAGCCAGATCCGTAGTAAATATTATCTCCTAAAATTAAGCAAACTGAATCATCGCCGATAAAATCTGCTCCTAAAATAAAGGCCTCTGCCAGTCCATTAGGTTTTTCTTGAACCTTATATGTAAGTGAAATACCCCATTCAGATCCGTCCCCCAATAATTGTTTAAATAATGGAGTGTATTCTGGAGTAGAGATAATTAAAATATCTTTTATCCCTGCTAACATCAAAGTTGATAATGGATAATAAATCATTGGCTTATCATACACAGGGATTAATTGTTTAGAAATCCCCTTAGTTATAGGATAAAGACGTGTGCCACTACCACCAGCTAAAATTATTCCTTTCATATAACTACCTACCCTAATTAATTAATAATACACTTTATATAATACTATAACGTTACTCTATAATCTAGGCACTAATTATCTAAAGATATACTTTATATATATATCCCCTAATAACTGTCTAGATTGAAGATAACAATCTTTATACCTTGACATTTGAAAAATAAGTAATGGATTACCTGTCTCATAAAATCTCTTTCTCAAATTTAAATACTTCTTATTTCTTTTTATTACAGATAATTTCTTATCTTTTTCAACTATCATATTATCATCACTTATATAATTAGTTAAATCATCACAATAATCCAATGCCATATCAATCCACTTAATACGAGCTTTTGTATTTCTACTTTTTCTAACTTCAACTGAAAAAGTACTATCATCATGCCTTCTATAATCTATCGTATCTCTATTGTAATTATATAATCCATCTGCAAATAATCCTAGTTTCCAAAAATAGTCATCGTGTGCGTATTCTACATTATAATAATTCTTACTTTTTTCTACTATTTTTTTTCTAATACAAAATACGCATCCTGGTGCATCAACTTTAAATATATGTTTTTCCCATGAGACTTTTTCTAATTTTTCGTTTTGGTTACTACTTTGTTCTTTATCACCATTACTATATAAATTTGTTACATTTGTAGTTAAAACTTGTATTTGAGGATTATTAATCATAATTTTTTCTATAACTTCTAATTTATCTTCATGCCATATATCATCTTGATCACAGGGAAAAACCAAATCTCCGGTAGAGCTCCATATCCCCTCTACGAAGTTTCTCCTCCAACCTTTATTTTCTTCATTAACTATTAGTTTCCAAGTATCATTTAATTTATTATTACTGATGTACTTTCCTATAAATTCTATTGTTCCGTCGTTCGAACCATCATCATATATTAAGACTTCGTTAGCTTTTCTCTTTTGGTTAAGAATAGAATCAAGTTGTGATTCTATGTGTTTTATTCCATTATAAGTTGTCATAACTATTGATAATTTCATATCCAATTATACCTTTCTCAATTATCTAAAAAATATTCCAATGATGAATCCAATCTTTTAAAATATTCTTCAGGATAATACTCGCTAATACTATTTTTTACATCTATTGGGTTTAAATTATTATTAGCTACTTTCTCAATTGTTTTAGTTAATTCTTTTATATTTCCTAGTGAATAACTATATCCATTTATATTTTCTTTTACAATATCATCATAGCTCTTAAATTTACTTGTTATCACAGGTATACCTCTAGCCACAGTTTCTAACATTACCATAGAAAGACCCTCATACTTTGAAGTCATTATTAAAGCTGATGGTCTTTCCTTTATCTTATCCCATAAATCTGGAGTCCATCCATGCCAAGTGATTTTTTTTGAAACTCCTATCTTTTCAGCATAGTTTTGACAAGACTCAAGTTCTTCACCCGTACCATAAATATCTAGATGAACATTATCTATATCTTTAATTCCCATTAACATTTCACGTAAATTCTTTTGTCCGTCTAACATGACTCTACCTGCATAAAACAGATTAATTCTCTTACTATTATTCGTTTCCGGTAATACATCGTATTCTTCTATTGGATTGAAGATTAATTTAATCTTCTCTCTAGGTATTTTTAAATCTTCTAGTTGTTTTTCGATTGTTCTACTAATAGCTAAATGCCCATCTGCATATGGCAAAGTATGTTCAGTATCAAACATATCCTGATCAGTTAATGAATAATGGAACCATGAAATAACTTGATATTTTTTATTCAAGAATTTTTTGATTTTACTACCTAATAAAACCATTTTAGGACTCAGCGATATATAATCTGTATTTTTTTCAAATAAAAATGATCTTAAAATAAAAAGTAACTTAGAAATATTACTCTTTCCCTTAAACATATTTATTTTTACTCTCGTATCTATCTTATCTAGCCATTCTTTTTCTTCGGGAATATTACTTAGTGTAAGTGTAATTTCATAGTTATTAACTAGATGATTTAAGACTTTTATTAATACAGTCTCTGTACCACCAGTACCGGATAATTCACTACATAAAAAGTTTAATTTTTTCATTATCCTAACTCCTTCCTATAATTACTCCAACTTCGCAACCTAAACATCAATCTAGCCAGATGTCGCATTCCCAATTTTATGAAAAATACTGGTAAAAATCTTGGTGATGTACAATCCTTTAATTTCATTTGCTTAATAGCTTCATTGATTGTTTTATTTTTTAATAATTCGTTAGATTTACGTACTTTAGAGCCATAATCACTATTATCACCATAATTAAATATCTCTCTAACCATCATGATATTCATTTGAATTACTGTGTATTGATAAAATGCTTGTTTCAATTCTGGAATATTATTGAAGATATCCTCTTGTACAACCTCTAGAGACTCCAAATATCCAGGAATCTTACTTTGCTTGTTTTTCCCTCTCATTACTGAAGCATTATCGATTGAGTAATGATACAAAATTGTATTATCAGAGGTTATCTTCTTACATTTTTGCACATATCTTGCCAAAAACTCACTATCTTCTGATAGTTTCAAGTCTTCATTAAATTTTACATTGTTCTCATGCACTGTTTCAGTTCGATAGGCTTTTCCCCAAACCGTCATATATTTAGTTGGATTACTCAACATTACAGATAAGGCTTCAACATTAGTATTAGGCACTTCTGCTAATAATACTGGAGTATTGCCATGTTCAAAGTTGAATATCACCAAATCACTGTTACTTTGTGCAACTATATTTTTTAAATTCTTTAATGATCCTTCTACATAATAATCATCAGAATCTAAAAATAAAAGATGCTCACCTTGAGCTTGATTAATTCCCTTATTTCTTGCGAAAGATACCCCACCGATTGTACTAGTAAAATGGATATTACCATTATCTTTCATAAAATCATGGACTATCTCAACCGTTCCATCTTGAGAACCATCATCGACTATGATGATTTCGTATTCTGATTTATCTAGCTGGTTCGTAACACTTTCAATTGCCCTAATAATTGTCTTTTTCGAATTATACGTAGGTATTATAAACGAAAATGTGATACCCATATTTCCACATCCTATTCTTTTGCCTTAATAAAATAAAAAGCCAGCAAAATTTGCTAGCTCTTCTCCCCTTATTAGTAACTCTTAGAAGCTATTTTCATATTTCTTATTAAAGAATTTAGCTTTTAAGAACGCTGTGCCTTTTTTCCACCAATTTACTCCCTCTACATATACAATTGGCAGCTCTTTGACACGTTTCTTATCAATAACACCATTTTCAAATTGTTTTTCTAGCCAAACGTTAAAGATAATTTCACTTACACGTCCATAGAAACGTTGTTGGAAAGCATCCAAATTTTGTGTTCCCAGACGTTTTTCAAGTTCAAATAAGATATCAAATAACCATGTACAATAGGCGTCTAACAAATCTTTTCTCATAATAACCATATTAAACATATATCCTGAAGTCTTATTTATTACCTTCTCATATGTACTAGCATATTCAGGATATTTTTTCTTAATAATATCAGAAGTTACATCTAGCTGGTTTGAATAATGCGTATGCTTATAATGTGAATATAAAGTTTCGATATAGTATCTTCTCTTTCTAGGCAATATCACATCATAATTATTTAACATTGATTTTAATTCAGCTTTTGTAATCACCCAACTAAGCCTATCTTTACCGTGATGATAATTCTTTCCACCAAAATGACGTCTGTAATGAGCTAAACCAATATATTCAGCATCTACATGTTTCCAAGCCCAATATAGAGCTGTTAATTCACTATATCTATCATTTTTATCAGAAATATTATCTCCAACATTATCTTTTTGATATCCTAAGTCTTTATCTTTATTCAATTCGGCACCTACATGGATTGGTAGATATAAATCATCTGTAGGCATTTTATATTTCTTGTGAGTAGCAACTACTACTTCTACCTTTTTTTCCAAGAGATTTCTCCTCACTTAGATATACAAATAATATAAATAAAATTTCACTAAGAAATCTATTCTGTAATCAATTTCATAAAATTAATTACTACCTTCACTACTATATCATAATATTAGCAAATTGTATTTAAAAAATTTTGTCATGTATATTATTCTTTAAACTTTATTAAAGGATATTTCACTAATCCATCCAAATCTAGTAAGATATATCTATACGAAAGTGAGGTATTTTATGCGAAATTTTTTATCATTACTTGGTAAGATCTTCTTGTTTATTGTTTTTATCGTGTTATCACAGTTGCCATTGCTACTTATTGAGAGTCATTATTCAATGGGGATCATCGCGCCACTCGTTATCCTCTGTTATTTAATATTAATTGGAATCCTGTTCTATATCGTTAAACGTGTAAAAGGTGAATTACCGTTTAAAAAAATCACAGGGAAAAATGTTAGGTTCATTCTTGCGGCTTATGTTGTTATGATTCTCGCTAAGGGTATTTTATTAACTTTAATGACAAAAGTTTATCATCAAACAACGAGTGCTAATGATAAAGCTCTTAATGCTTTAGTTACTGACAGAACTGCTTTATTAATGACTATATTAGTTGTTGTTTTGGTTCCTATTACTGAAGAATTGCTTTATCGTGGTGTATTTACGAGTTTCTTCTTTAAAAATCAACCATTTTGGCAAGTAACTATGAGTGGGGTTATCTTTGGTTTAATGCATTCTAGCACAAACTTCATCTCTGCTTTAGTTTACGTTACAATGGGATGGATTTTAGCTTATGTCTATGTACATACTAAAAATCTTTCTAACAGCTTAACTCTTCATATTTTAAATAACGCTCCGTTTATTGCGGTGTTATTCAATTAAAAATGAGGCTGGGACTCAAATCCCAACCTCATTTTTATTTATATAGTTCATATGGCACTTCAACATATTTTTCTTGGCCTTCTTCTACTTCAACTTGTCCGTTCATTAAATCAACAATTGTCGCAGTAAAAGATTCAACTTCTGGCGTATCAACATAAACTACTGCTGTGACATCAGTCATAAATACCGTATCACTTACATTTACCTGATTATTTTCAAGATAGTTCTGCAGTTTACCCCAGGCAGAGTAGCTAACTTTTAGTGATAATTCTGTTTGAACTACTTTTCTTACTACCCCAACATGCTCAATCGCATTAGAAGTCGCATTACTATAAGCCCTGATTAGACCACCAGCACCAAGTTTAATGCCACCGAAGTAGCGAGTAACCACTGCTGTTACATTGTGCAATTCAAGATTCTTTAAAACTTCTAGAATTGGCACTCCTGCTGTTCCAGAAGGCTCACCATTATCACTTTCACGTTGAATCTCATCATTCAATCCAATCATATAAGCAAAACAATTATGTGTAGCCTTACGGTGTTTAGTCTTAATTTCATCTATAAACGCTCTTGCTTCTTCTTCAGTCTCCGTTCGAGCTAAGGAACAGATAAACTCTGATTTTTTTATTTCAATCGTTGCTTCGCCGTTTTCTTTAATTGTTAGATATGGTTTCTTCAAAGTTGACTTCCTTTTCTAATAATTATTTTTTAGATATTCACGCACAGAAATCAAGTCATTCAAAACAGCCACTGTCGTCTTTCTTTGTTCTTCTGTTGGTTGGATGATATCAGGAACCATGATTACTGGAATCTCAGCGTTATTAGCAGCTTTAATTCCGTTAAATGAATCTTCTATTACTATTGTCTTTTCTTTGGCAGGTGCTCCACTCTTCTTCCAAGCCTTATTAAATATATCTGGTGCTGGTTTAGCCTCAGCTACATCATCTGCAGAAATAATCGTCTCAAAAGAAGCTGGATCAACATCTGTATGCTCTAAGAAAAATTCAATTTCACTTTTGTAGTTACTTGAAGCTAAAGTATAAGGAATGTCATTTGCTTGAAGATATTGTGATAGCTCTACGAAACCTGGTTTTAATTTCAATTCTCCTGCTTCAACTAAAGGATGAACATTTTCTTCACTAATACGCAAAAAGTCATCAATGAGTTGAGCATCACCACCATAATCCTCAATCATTTGTTCTCTCATCGCATCTGTTCCCGCACCAATAAATTGCTTATAATAAGCTAACGAATAATCCATACCAAGTTTATCAGCAGCTATTTGATTAGCTTCAAAATAAACTTTTTCTGAATCAAAAATAACGCCATCCATATCAAATATTACTAAATCCAAATTCATAGTCCTACCCTTCCATGATTAATATCTAAAAGTTACTATTATCATTCTAACAAATTTCACTAGAAAGGTCGCAGGATATGTTCTATTCGTTATTTTTTACTGTCATCACGTAAGATAATTGCCAAAATTAATCCTACAATTTCCAAGATGCAGAAAAATCCAAAGGCATAGTGATAACCAATTATTTCACTTAATGTGTGTCCGCCAGCTACTATAATAATCATTGCTAAAGCCACTCCGAGACTACCTAACAATTGACGTACAGTCGTAGTTATCGCAGTCCCATGAGGAATCATGTTTTCAGGAAGTGAATTAGCTCCCATAGTTGTAGCTGGCATCATGACAAAGGCGTTACCTCCTTCAATGATACAGGCAGTTAGGATCATTCCCAGTACATTTAGATGGTAGCTGAAGATAAATAGAATTGCCCAACCTACAACTAACATCACCATACCTATCAATAAAGTGATTTTAAATCCTACTTTGTCAGCTAAACGACCAGAAACTAGGTTTAAAATACTCAATAAAGCTGCTGGTGGGACTAATGCTAAACCTGACACTAATGGATTAACATGCAAAATTCTTTGATAATACAATGGATATACGATTGTTACTACAATTAATGAAATATAAGCAAAACCTGTTAATAGAACGCCAATATCAAAGTTAACTACTTTCAAAACTCGTAATTGAAGTAAGGGATCTTTAACTCTAAATTGACGCAAAATAAAGGCTATAAACAAGATTACACTAACAATTAAAATTAAATATAATGGCAAAGTTAACTGCTTAGTGCCTAATTCATTTACAAAATACAACAATCCGATAAAGCTAAGTGAATAGATAACGGAGATGAAGTCTAACTGGCTTTCTTTACGTTCCATTACATCGCGCATATTAAAGATCGCACTAATAAAGATTAACGCAATTACTAACAAGAAAAACCAGAACAAGCCTTGCCAACTAATATAATTTAAAATAATACCAGAAATAATTGGACCACAAGCTAAGGCTGATCCCATAACTAAACCAGCCAATCCCATGACTTCAGCGCGACCTTCTCTAGCGGTGATCGTCATTAAGACTGATTGATAAGATGGAAATAAAATACCTACCGCAACTGCTTCTAGACCTCTTCCTAGTAAAGCGATTGGAAAATTAGGAGCCAAAATAATCATCAATGTTCCTAATTCGAAGATTGCTAGTACCGTTAAGTACATTTTCTTAAAAGATAGATTGTTCAACAACCAAGGACTAACCGGCATCATGATACACATAATCAGCATAAAACCGGTTGTTAGCCATTGAATTGTTGGTGCATCTACATTGAAAAACTTCATTAAAGTAGGATAAGCTGTCGATAAAGAGGACTGACTAATCGACATAGTAAAAGTTCCTAACAATAAAGTAAATACAAAAGCTTTTCTTTGGGCTTTAGTCATCATATATTCTCAACTCTCTTCAATAAATTTTACACTATTATCATAATTCTATTTAGAAATTTTGTAAATTAGTAATTTTATAAATAAAATCTTTATTATTCTCATTTTTAAATGTAAACGGTTCCCAACGACGATAATTTTATGCTATAATTTATATGAATAGAATAGCTTTTTAAGGATGGTGATAATTATGAATGGTAAGACTTTACGATTATTATTTTCAGTTGGTATTATGGCTTTTGTCCTATTTTCTGGTTATCTGGGCGAGTACGATGCTAAAAAATACATCGATATTATCCTTCTAATCATCGCCTTGCTTATTATTCCTAGACCTAAGCTTTCTTTCAGATTATAATAAACACGTGGAAGTTGGATATAAATTCAACTTCTTTTTTTGACTACAATATTTCCTAGGAAAGAAGTGATTCATTAAATGGATGAATTTAACAAATTATCCCAAATTAAAACATATACTAAATCAAAATTAGGAACTGATAAAACAGGACACGGCTATGATCATATTAAACGTGTTGTAACTATGGCAGAAAAAATTCTAGAAAGTGAAGCTGCCGATAAGTTAGTTACACTAGCTGCCGCTTATCTACATGATACGATTGATGATAAACTTGTCTCTGATCCAAAATCTGCTTTGGCCGAACTTCAAGAATTTCTAGCATCTTTAGAATTTACTTCAGCACAAATTGAAGAAATTAGTTTTATCATCACACATATGTCTTTTGCACATTCACTACAAGATGATGACTTCCAACTTCCCCTATCCGGACAAATTGTACAAGATGCTGACTGGCTAGATGCGATTGGCGCAATTGGCATCACTCGAGCAATTTATTACGGTGGTCATCATGGCGAAAAAATCTATAATCCGGTATTAGCTCCACGCACCAATATGACTAGAGAAGAATACCGTAACCTTGATGATGAAACTATCATTAACCACTTTTACGAAAAACTCTTGAAGTTGAAAGATATGTTAAATACCCCAACTGCTAAGAAAATTGCTGAACATCGCCAACAAGTCATGCTTGATTTTCTAGATGAGTTCAAAAACGAATGGAATTCTGTAGTCTAACCTCTTGCCTTAGAGTATACTCCAAGGTGTAAACTCTGATTATCAATAATTTTAACGAGGTATTGCTATGAATATTAAAAAAGTTAGTGAACAGTTAGGTATTTCGTCTGATACTATCCGCTACTATGAACGTATTGGACTTGTCCCTCCTATTAGTCGAGACAAAAATGGAGTTCGTAATTTTACAGATATAGACATTCAAAGACTAGATTTTATAAAATGTATGCGTCATGCTGGTTTATCTATCGAAAGCCTCCACGAATACATGCATCTTTATTCGTTGAATGATAATCGTACCATTCCAGCACGTAAAAGAATCTTAGAAGAAGAGGCTGAAAAATTAGATGAAAGAATTGCTAGTCTTCAAGAAACTAGAGCCTATTTGCAACATAAGATTGATGTCTATGATTCACAGCTTACCCAAGCAACCAATGATTTGAAACTATCAGAAGAGTAACAAATAGCCCATGAAATCAAACCGATTCCATGGGCTATTTCTCTATTATTTACGTCTATGTTTAACTACTGTGAAGAAGTGGAGTGTGATTGCTAATAAAATAAAGAATATCAAGACAAAGGAAATATAATTTGTCCAAAAACTAAGTGCTTGTCCTAATAGCTTTAATATTCCTGCTTGAATTACCATTGTTATTAATGCCATCGCTGCTACAATAAAGAACAATTCAATATAACGTTTCAAGGTTTGGTCATCCTTTCTCTGTGTTCGATTAATCTTGTTGCCTAATTTTTCTAGCTCTGTCTGCTTTTTATCAGTTAATTGTTTTAAACCATAAGTCGCAGTTTGAACCCCTTCACCTAATTTAATTAGGCCAGCTGTTGTCATCGCCTTATCCATTGTTCTAAAAGCTGAGTCTGTCATTCCAGTTAGCATATTTTCTGCTTTACCTACGTAACAATTCGTCAATATAACGTAATGCTTGTGTGCGAATTCTGGAATAGGATGTGGATCACCTTTTCGATCAAAACGTAAAACTTCTTGTCTAATGCAGTCTAAAAAGTTCTTCATTACTCCAGATAGTCCACCCCAGTAAGTAGGAGCTGCTAGAACCCATACATCAGCTGCCTTGAGCTTTTCAATTATTAAGTCTAATGTTGGATTATCTTCACCTGGAACACGTGGCTTAATTTGATAGTCATTCAAGTTAAGTAACTCTACTTCATTTGAAGCTTCAACTCCATTAAGAACTGCATCTAGCATCATTCTAGTAACTCCATTACTCTTGTGTGAGCCTAAAATACCTAGTACTTTCAAAAAAATCACGTCCTATTAATGTTACTTTTTTCATTATAACATTAACTAGACGTGATTTTTTAATTTATATTATACCCAATGATTGATAGGTCCGAATTTATGACCTACTGCAATTTCATTTTTAATTGCGTCATGAGTATATTTTTTAGATATCCTTATTGCTTCCTCAACACTTGCTCCTTTAGCAAGTTCCGCAGCTATACATGCTGAGTAAGTATCACCAGTTCCATTAATATGTTCTGTATCGATATATTCATCTTCCAACCAAAAATTCTTTCCATCTTCGAGTAAGACATAGTCTTTAACAGTTTCAGAGTCACCAGTATGTTCACCTTTAATAACTACATTTTTGGCACCCATAGCTTGTAACTTTTTAGCTGCTTCAATAATTTCATCTTCATTTTGGAGTTCAGACTCTACTAACTTTTGTGCTTCATAGAAATTAGGTGTAATCACAGTTGCCAATGGAATCAATTCATCGCGTACTGTCTCATATGCTTCTTGTTCTAGCAACATCGCTCCATGTTTAGTAATAATAACTGGATCAACAATTAATGGTCCAAAGTTATACTTTTGATAACTTTCAATTACTGCATGAATTGTTTTAGTATCTGTTAACATGCCGGTTTTAGTCGCCAAAATTTTAAAATCATCTGCAATTGCCTTAAACTCTGCTTTGATAAAATCAACTGGTAAAGCATGACTAGCATGGATTCCATAAGAATTCCCCGCAACTGCGGCTGTTAAAATTGAAGTCCCATATACTTTACGAGCTAAAAAAGTATTCATATCTGCTTGCATTCCTGCAGATCCATCTGAATCAGAACCAGCAATTGTCATTACTTGCGGATATTCATTTACCATTGGAAAATCCCCTTTCCTCTAAAAGAAAAGCCAACAAGAATTACTTCTCATTGGCATCAACTTCACTCATTAATACGTATTATCATTACTACGTAAGTTTAACCTTGAAACTGCACGTAAAACTAAGAATCCCACGATTGAATATACAATCCATGTAAGAATATTCTTAGGTACTCGAACAGTTAACAAAGCCATAATAGGTGCTTTGTACATAATATGAATCCAAAGAGTTGTAAAGAAAATATTCGTAACTAGAGTTTGAACAAACTCATAAATGAACAATCTTCTCAATGTTATCTCTTGGTTATACAAAAATGCTCCGGCGATTATTCCAGAAATAATTGCACTAAAAGTAAACCCGATAAAGAAATTACCACCCGTCGAAAAAACACTGTTAGTAAGAATATCACTTATTGCCATTGCTACACCTGTCAACCATGGGCCTAAATAGTAACCCATTAACATTGTAGCGATAAAGCCAAATGAAAACTTAACTAGATTGTCAGGTCCAATTGAAAGCTTAGATAAGACAATCTGCATCGCAATTAAAATTGCCGCCATTGCTATCGTCCGGGCGGTTAATTTCGGACTTTTCCATGATAATAGTGTCATAATAGACATCTCCCTAATAATTTTTTAGGGTAGAGACAAGCACCATTGATATTAAATTATTGATGGTGAATGCGGAAACCAAACGCTAAGTCATATCAGACTTAATCTACTAATGTTCACATTCCGTTCCATTAGTCCGTTACGCAAGGCTTCCTACCCCTTAGGTCCTAACTATACCACGAAATACATCTAATTCCTAGTATCTATATCCGAACATTACTAAAAACATGAATTTATTTTTATAATCTAGAAGCGGACATTCTTTCCTTAACGATGGCAGCCCCATAAAATAGTGCTTCAATAACTGTAATAAAGAAACTTACTGGCCAGTCTGTAACAAAACTTAGATACAAACCTAACCAGATTCCGACTAATACAAAAATAAATGTTAGACCGATCATTTTCCAAAGTGTATGTGCAAAGTACTTAGCTGCAGAAGCAGGTATTGTTAGTAAAACAAAAATTAATAAAGCTCCTACAATTTGTGCTGTAATACTAATAGTTAATGCTAATAACACTAAAAATATGATTGATACAATTTGATTATATCGTTGATTGTATTCAGCTCCCTGAGAGTCAAAAGAATTATAAACTAATCTTCTAAAAAGAACACTAACAACGATTAATAAAAGTACACTCAATCCTATTAAAGTATACAAATTATTAATATCAATTCCCACAATACTTCCAAATAAGATATTGGTTGCATAACTCGCTTGCTTATCGGACAAAGATAAAAATAAGATACCTAACCCTAAGAATAGGCCGGAGAACACTGAAATAGATGCTTCTCGTCTACCTACCTTTTCTCCAGATAATCCGACAAAAATAGCAGATGTCATCGTAAATATTAGCATCCCTGTCAATGGAGAAATACCTGCAAAAACTCCAAATGCTGCTCCTGAAAATCCGATTTCAGATAATGTATGCGTGAAAAAAGAAGTTTGACGTGCAACCACAAAGACTCCCATCACACAGGAAATTAAGGCAATAAAAATCCCTGCAATAAATGCATAACGCATAAAATCATAATCAAACACGATATCTCGCCTCTCTCTTCATCAATTTACCTGATTTATTTTCTAAATGTAATTCATAATCTGCATAATCTTCTATTAACTCTGCGTCGTGTGTAATAAATAATACTGTAATTCCATGAATTGGCATCAATTTTTTTAAAAGTTGCATCAATTCATGCTTAGATGATTGATCTAAATTAGCTGTTGCTTCATCTAAGATTAATAACTTAGGTTCTGAACATAGAGCTTGTGCTAAATATGCTCTTTGCTTTTCACCACCAGAACATTTTCCTAAAGGATTTTTAGCCAAACTTTCCAACTTAGTTTCCTTCAAAGTTTGTTGCAAACTCTTCTTCATAGCTGGAGTGTTCCAAGGTAAAATTCGATGTTTAAAACCCAATGATACAAAATCCTTAATTGCTAAAGGATAATCCTCATCAATATTTCTAATTTGTGGCATATAGAAAGCTTCATCACGTTCAATAGTAAATTTAACAAAATGGTTATGCGAATTAGTTTTTAAATCACGTAATAAGTGCTTAACTAATGTTGTTTTTCCAACACCATTTTCTCCAGTTATACATGTTAAAGCCCCTCTAGGAATATCAAAGGCTAAATTTTCAAATAAACGACGATCAGGCAAATCTATATTCAGACCATCAACTGAAACTATATTTTCCATAATTACTTCCCGTCTTCTTGAATTTTTAGAACTTGTTCATATTCTGAACTCATCCACTGTAAGTAATCCTTTCCCTTAGGTGTTGTTTCAGTCACTTTTATAACTGGAACATCATACTTTTGACATAGACTAACAATACTTGAAATTACTTTACTATCAGATTGAGTATTTTCTACAAAAAATGCTATCTTTTTGTGTTTAATATCATTTTGTAATTTCTTAATATCACTATAGGAAGGATCGCTACCATCTTCTGTTGCTTTAGCAAAATGGCTGTTAGAAATCTTATACCCCATATCTTTTAAAGCATAGTCAAAAACAGGTTCACTTACTGCAACTTTTTTATTATCACTATTTTTCTTAATCTTTGCAATTAAAGTTTGTAATTTAGTTAATTTTTGTTTATATTTGGCTGCATTCTTTTTATAGTAAGTTTCATTTTTAGGATCTAGCTTCGCATATTCCTTAACTAAATAATCTGCAAGCTTACCCATTGTCTTTGAGTTATACCATAAATGCTCGTTATCCCCATCCTTAGCATGCATTACGTCTGTCGCAACATCTATCTTCTTTTTGCCATTACTAAGTTTTGTTATCCATGAATCATATCCTAATCCATTATAAATAACAATATTTGCATTTGAAACTTGCTTAGCTGTTTGTGTAGTTGGCTCATAATCATGTGGATCTACACTAGGGTTATTAATAATTGAAGTTACTTTCCCTTTATTGCCCAAAACTTCTTCTGCAACTTGTCCATAAAAATCTGTCGTTGTTACAACTTTTATTTTATCTGCTCTAACATTACTAGGTAGGAAGAATAAGCATAATGCAATTATTCCTAAACTTAAACTTAGTATTTTTTTCAAAAAAATCACTCTTTCTTATATAGTAATCATTACTTTTTATATCCTAATAAAATAAAATTAACTTGTCAACTGCTTGAAATAGCAGCATTTCGGCTTATTACGATTTAGAAATTCTAATTTACTATTATTTAGGGATTTTTTATTTTCAAATTACGATTTAAAAATTTTAAAAAAATATACAAAAACAGCATTTATAGCTATTTACTAACTATAAATGCTGTTAAATTAATCATTATTTTTGAATTGATCCTGCTAGTTCAATTAGAGAATTAATGTTAGAACCCTTTATAGTATATACTGCCTTACCATTGTTCCATTCAATCTTTTGATTACCAGAACCAGAACCGGCTGTAAAGCTTGCTGCACCTCTAGAATCAGGAGCTGGTAAGTAAGCATTATTTAATAAAGCAACTACCTTGCGACCAGTAGGAACAGGATCTTTACCGGCTGTACCATGAATTGTTACCGACCATTTACCAGAATTCCAGTGTAGATATCTTTGTCCAGCACCAGAATTCAATGTAGCATTTACATTTCCACTTAATGGAACCTTAGGTAGACCCATTTCTGACTCGCCTGAAATGTAATTTACAGCTTGTTCAGCTTCTTCTTCAGAACCATAAGTTTTCTTGGAAAATGTTATATATGATACTTTATCTTTTAAACTAGGATCATTGAAATTCTTTCCTTCTGTATCTTTGATATAGTAAACCGTAAAATTATTACCATCGCCAGTATAGTAGGCATTTACCACACCACTACTAATCCCTGCTTTAGTTGGAACTAAGGCATCCTTTCCTAAAAAGTACTTCAATGCTCCAGCAATCTGTGCCATTCTTTGGGTATTATTATCCCCTGTAACTTTGGCTTGTTGTGGACCAGATTGACTTGAAGAACTAACTTCACTACTAGAACTTTCAGAACTTGATGAGCTTGAAGATGAAGAACTTTCACTACTTTGTTCTGTCTTTTTGGATTCTTTAGACACATTTGACTTTTGTGTCGTTTTCATCTCAGATGAACTTGATTTTTTATTATTTTCATTGCCACAAGCAGCTAAAGTTAATGCCACCAGTGTAGCCATGAATATTTTGATACTTTTCTTCATAAAAAACACTCCCGTTTTCCCTTAAAGGACTTCTCAATATCTATGATACCTTGTCAGAAACTATTTTTAAAGTAAACTATTAACAGAGTTTTTACAATTCTTAATGTTTAAACTGAAAATTAGTGTTAAACTGTACGTATGAAAAAATATAAAATACCTTTGCTTTTCTTGGGAGCGAGTATTTTTATTTCATGGACATGTGCCCAGTTTACAACAATTACCTATACTGGAGTACTTATCAGACCAAGATTTCCAACTACTTTAAGCCATTTTTCGCTTCTACTAGCAGCAATTTCTTGGCTTTACATATTTATTCGTTCGCATAGTAAAAGTAAATAATCAAAATAAGAGACGTGCCAATTAGCATGTCTCTTTATTTATTGTGACTTCTATATTTCGTTTTTATTATACAAAAAATCCCCACACATTCGTATGAGGACTTACTATAATTCGTATTAATTTTGGTTGTTTCTTCTGAAGTCTGCTGGACTAATGAAGTTCAACTTCTTCTTTAAGTACCAACGAACACCATAAGCAACAACAGCAAGTACTGCATAAGCTAATGGTGGAAGAACAACGTTAATTGTTGGTGGGATAATTGCAACAATACCGAATGCTGCTACCCATACTACCATTAAGATTGCGATCATAAAGATAATGTTTAACCAACCACGACGTTTGCTTTGACCTGGCATCATTGCACGGTAGAAATAACCTAAACCAACACCAGCAACAATAGATGTAACGATCAATGTGATTATTCCACCATTTGCTGCATTTTGGTTGCTCTTAGAGAACATACCCAAGAAAGCGTACATGATGCAGAATAAAGCTAACATCATTAATCCATTATCAAGTGATAATTCCCATAAAGTAGGCATCTTAGGTTCTTTCTTAGGTCCAGCAAGAATTGCTTCAACCTTTTCATTAACTGTTCCGTATAACTTGTTAGCTACAACGCCTTGCTTTTGTTTTTCCATCAATTCATTGTACATTTCACTAACAACTTTTTCACGTTCTGCATAATTCTTTTCAGCTAACGCCTTGTTTAAATGGAACATATAGTCTTGATTACGCTTTGTTAAACCTTCAAATTTTTCATTGAATTCCATGATTTGTTTGTTCTTTTGTTGAGAAACTGCTTCAGCTTGTTTCTTGGCAGCTTCTTGATTCTTTTCACGAACTGTTTTTTCTTCAGCCATTTACTTAAAAATCTTCCCTTCTTACGCTATTAGACGTTAAATCTAAATTCGATAATATCTCCGTCTTGAACTTCGTATTCTTTACCTTCAAGACGTAATCTACCAGCTTCTTTAACAGCTTGCATACTGCCGTACTTATCTAAATCATCGAAAGAAACAGTTTCTGCACGAATAAATCCACGTTCAAAGTCAGAGTGAATAACCCCTGCCACTTGAGGTGCTTTCATACCACGCTTAAATGTCCATGCACGTGTTTCTTTACCACCAGCAGTGAAGAATGTTGCTAGACCCAATAACTTGTAAGAAGCACGAATTAAACGGTCTAAACCTGATTCTTCTACACCTTCAGCTTCTAAGAATTCTTGCTTTTCATCATCAGGAAGTTCAGCAATTTCTTCTTCAGTTCTTGCAGATACAGCTAATGCTTGAGAACCTTCATCTTCTGCGAACTTCTTAACTTGTTGGTAGTATTCGCTTTGTTCTGGATCTGCCATATCTTCTTCGGCAATGTTTGCCACATATAATACTGGCTTAGAAGTCAATAAGAATAAGCCCTTAACAATCTTCTTTTCTTCATCGTTGAATTCAATACTACGAACTGGCTTACCTTCTTCAAGAACTGGCTTAATTTTTTGTAAAACTGCAAATTCAGCCACAGCATCTTTATCCTTAGTACGAGCAACTTTTTCTACTCTAGCATAACGTTTATTTACAGATTCCAAGTCAGCTAAAGTTAATTCCATATTGATAGTATCAATATCTTCCAAAGGATCAACTTTGTTTGCCACGTGTGTAATATTATCATCGTCAAAAGCACGTACCACATGAACAATCGCATCTACTTGACGGATATTTTCCAAGAACTTGTTTCCTAAACCTTCACCCTTGCTAGCACCTTTTACGATTCCCGCAATATCAGTAAATTCAAAAGTTGTATGTACAATCTTCTTAGCAGGAATAATTTCGTCAATTCTTGCTAAACGACTATCTGGTACTTCAACCATCCCTACGTTAGGATCGATTGTAGCAAATGGATAGTTTGCCATTTCTGCTCCTGCTTTTGTAATTGCGTTAAACAATGTTGATTTACCAACGTTAGGTAAGCCAACAATACCTGCTGTTAATGCCATTTCTTAAATCACTCTTTCTAATTATTTTCTTGTTCTGCTTTTTCTAGAACTTTTTTCATACGTTTTTCAAAGTCTCGTCTAGTCATCATAATCAGACGACCACAACCAGTACACTTAATTTTAATATCTGCACCCATTCGCACAATTTCCCAGCTGTTTACCCCACATGGATGTTTCTTTTTCATTTCAACAATATCATGTAAATCGTACATCGCCCTCATCCTCTCACTAGTCTAACTTAATTTTTAAAATATCCATAATTCGATTGAAGTCATCAATACTTAAATAATCAATTTCAATCTTTCCCTTACCACTCTTAGCATTAGCTTTAACGGCAACTTTAGTTCCAAATTTTTCTTGAAGTAAGTTTTCTGTTTGCTTAATGTAAGGTTCATATGGATTAGTTTGTTTCTTAGCTTTCTTTGGCTTTTTACCATTAATTTGTGCTACTAACTGTTCTAATTGTCTAACAGTTAAGCCTTCCTTAACAGTTTTTTCAGCTAATTCCATTAATTTTTCTTCATCTTTAACTGCTAATAAAGTACGAGCTTGTCCCATAGATAAGCTTCCATCTTGTAGCATTAGTTTTACTTTACTTGGTAAACCTAATAATCTCAAATAATTAGCAATATATGGACGAGATTTTCCTAGTCGCTCTGACACTTGAGTTTGAGTTAAATTCAATTTTTCCATCAAAGTGTTATAGGCTTCTGCTTCTTCTAATGGTGTTAAGTCTTCTCGTTGAAGATTTTCTAACACTGCCACTTCCATCATTTGTTCTTCGTTAAATTCACGAATTATTGCTGGAATCTCTGTCTTTTTAGCTAACTTAGATGCACGATAGCGACGTTCACCAGCAATGATTTCATATCCTTTAACTGAAGATTTACGCACAATAATTGGTTGGAAGACTCCAGATTTCTTGATCGATTTTGCTAATTCTTCTAATGCCTCTTCATTAAAAGTCTTACGTGGTTGATAGGGATTAGGTCTAATCTCACTAATTTCAAGTTCTACCACTTGTTCATCTGGTTGTTGTTCTTCTTTAGATTCTTGGAATAAAGCATCGATTCCTCGTCCTAGTCCTTTAGATCTACTTGCCATGAGCCTTCAACACCTCCTTGGCTAATGCTTCATATTCTTCCGCACCTCGTGATCTAGGATCATAATCAATAATTGACATTCCATGACTAGGTGCTTCAGATAATCTAACATTTCTTGGAATAACTGTTTTATATACCTTTTCTTTGAAGAATTTCTTTACTTCTTCAACAACTTGATTACCTAGATTAGTTCTTGCATCCAACATTGTCATTAATACACCTTCAATTTGTAAATCAGGATTGAAGTGTTTTTGAACAAGTTGAATAGTATTCATCAATTGGCTCAATCCTTCCAAAGCGTAATATTCACTTTGAACTGGAATTAAAATTGAATCACTGGCTGTAAAAGCATTGATTGTTAATAGTCCTAAAGAAGGTGGGCAATCAATTAAAATAAAGTCATACTCTTCTTTAACATCTTGAACTGCATCATACAATTTCTTTTCACGAGCCATTTGTGCTGTTAGCTCTATTTCTGCTCCGGCTAACTGGATTGTTGCCGGCACAACATCCAAATTATCGATATAAGTAGGCATGATTGCTTCTCTAATCGGTAATTCACTAACAATCACATCATATACATCATTTTCAATATTGTGTTTTCTTACACCAATACCACTTGTTGCGTTCCCCTGGGCATCAGTATCAATTAACAATACTTTTTGTCCTGCTCTAGCTAAACAAGCACCCAAGTTAACACTTGTGGTTGTTTTACCAACGCCACCTTTTTGGTTGGCAATTGCAATAACTGTTCCCATTAAACTCTGGTGCCTCCTTATTTCTTCTTTGATTTAACTGGAATATCGATAATGATCCGGTGAAATTCACCATGATCTTCTTCACTAGTTTTTAATTCGATTCCATTTTCACTTGCCAGTTTAATTGACTCTTTGATTGTATTTTCGGCTAAGCGCCAATCTAATGCTGTTCCTTTGCGATTAGTCTTCTTTTTCTCTTTTTTAACAGGTGGAGTCTTCAACTGAGCTACAATCTTTTCAGTTTCTTTGACAGATAATTTCTTATCTACAATCTTTTTTAGGATTTCTACTTGCTTCTTTTCTGGTAAAGAAACAATACTTCTACCATGTCGTTCACTGATCTTTCTTTGTAAAATGGCTCTTTGTACTAATGGAGATAACTTTAATAACCTTAATTTATTAGCTACAAAAGCTTGGCTCTTTCCAATTGCTCGTGCCAATTCTAACTGTGTAAGTTGATTTAAATCCATCAATTTTCGATAGGATTCAGCTTCTTCGATTGCAGTTAACCCTTCACGTTGTAGATTTTCAATAACTGCCATTGAAGCAGCTTCTTTTTCGTCCATTTTCTTCACAATTGCTGGAATCTTTTGCCAATTTAACTTTTTAATCGCGCGATAACGTCTTTCCCCCGCAATAATCTGATACTTATTGTCACCAATTGGCCTAACAATAATTGGTTGTAACAAGCCATGAGATTGGATAGTTTCAGCTAATTCAGCGATACTTTCTTCAGAAAAAACTTGTCTTGGCTGATCTTCATTAACTTCTACTTGTTCAATTGGTAATTCTTGAACCTTTTCTTGTGTATCGTCTTCTACTTTCTCTTCTTTTTTAGACTTAAAAAATGAAAATGCCATCCCGAATCACTCCCTTTTCGCGACTAATCTTTATTCAATCGGAGATTTCGCTGGTGTTCCTGCTTTTCTAGGGTACTTTTTAGGGGTTTCTTTCTCTTTTGCAACAACAATAATATGACGTTCATCATGAACTTGTGGTAATTCTGTAGCGTAATCTGCTATTACTTTTCCACCTAAAACTTCGATTGCTTTTTGAGCATTCTTCAACTCTTCATCTGATTTTTGTGCTTTCAAAGCTATAAATCTTCCACCAACTTTAGCTAATGGTAAGCATAATTCTGATAGTACAGACATTCTAGCCACTGCTCTAGCTGTTACAAGATCATAACGTTCACGGTGAACACTTCGTTTACCACCAAATTCTTCAGCACGTGCATGATGAAAATGAACATCTTGTAAATTTAGTTTTTGAGTTAATTCTTGTAAAAATTTAATTCTCTTATTTAATGAATCAACTATTGTAATCTTCAATTGTGGAAATGCTATTTTGACTGGCAAAGATGGGAAACCTGCTCCTGCTCCGACATCGCATAAACTCAACTCTTCTGTTTGTAAATCCTTTACTGTCAAAGCTAATAATAAAGAATCATAGAAATGCTTTAGATACACTTCATTTTTTTCAGTGATTGCTGTTAAATTTAAATTTTTGTTGGTTTCAACTAAAAATTCATAATACAGCTCAAACTGTTGCATTTGTTCATCTGTTAGATTCAATCCTTGTTCTGCTAAACTTTGACGGAATTCTTCTGGTGTCATTAAATTACTCCTTGTAAAATTTTGTGAAACACAGCATCGCTGACATGTTTCACATATCAAGTTAAGTTTAATTTATTTGTTCTAAAATTACAACCGTTATCGCAAATGCTTGCAAAAAAATAGTAGAAAACTATCTTCACGATAATTCTCTACCATTCTTTCTTATTTTAAGCTATCTAAATGTTCTTTAATATAGTTAGCAGATTGTTCTAATTTTGCTTTTTCTTCATCAGTAAGCACTAAAGGTACTACCTTTTCTACACCCTTAGCACCAACTATTGCCGGATATCCAACGTATGTTCCAACTTCTTCAACATATGTTGATACAGGTCCAAAGAAATGAGCATTTGATAGTACTGCCTGTGCTAATTTAACACCACATGTTGCAATTGCGTAAGATGTGTATCCTTTTCCGTTAGCTACCTTAAAGCCACCTTCTGCTGGTTTCTTACCTAATTCTTCTAATTCTTCTTCTGTAAAGAATTCAGTGATTGGCTTGTTATTAACTCTAACTGTTGACCATGCTACAAATTGAGAATTACCGTGTTCACCTAAGACAAAACCTTCTACATTGCGTCCATCTTGTCCTAAAGCATCGCCAACTACATGTTGCATTCTTGCTGTATCTAAGAATGTACCTGTACCTAACACTTGGTTACGTGGTAATCCTGTTGTTTCTTGAAGGATAGAAGTAACTGCGTCACAAGGATTAGAAATATCAATAATAACACCACTAAAACCAGATTCCTTAATCTTCTTACCTACTTCTACTGCATTCTTAGTGTTAATTTCGAACTCTGCAAAACGATTTCCAGTTCTAACACTTGCATCAATGTCACCAAAGGCTGTGATAATTACATCAACATCCTTTAATTCAGCATAATCTTGTGTCTTTATTTCTACATGATAAGGTAGACGAGGCATTGCATCCTCAAAATCTAGTTTTTCAGCAACTACTTTTTTCTCATTTGTATCAATTAATACAAGCTCATCAGCAATTCCTTGAGAAACTAAAGTATAAGCAACTGTTGCTCCTACATGTCCTAAACCAATTACTGCCATTTTTCTCATAGAAATCTATCCTTCCTAATCATTATTTAATTTTATTATTATCAATATAGTACAACTTTTTCAATCTCATTTCTATATATAAATGCTATAATTTAAGAAAATGTCTAAAGGTTGTGGTAGTTATCTTTCATTCATTTAAAAACTTTAAACATGGCATTTTTACGCTATGTTTATTAATTAATTTAATTGCTTGGATAGGCTTGTTTCTATTCAGAATCTTCTCGACTTTTCTTTTAGAACGAGCTGCTGTTCCATTAATTTCTTTTACCAACATAACTAATATTATTATTAAACATCCATTTGTAGCTACTGGATTAGTAATAGAGTTTATTGTTTTCTTACTATTAACTTTTTGGCTAGCTACTATTGCCATCATTGGCTTTAAAATGTTGCTTACAGAGAGTTTTAATTGGGATACTCTTTTTCAAAAGTCATTAGAAGTTCTTGGTAGATATCGTCTGCTAGGTGGAATTATTACTGGAGTTTATTTACTAGAATTTTTGCCATTTTTACACTTTTTATTTAAAACACCTTGGCTAAGCAATCTAACCTTAACTTCTATGGTGACTGAATTTGTATCTAGAAATCCTTTTTCTTTAGTTGGAGGACAGTTACTTTATATATGTTTGCTGTATTTTTTAATTAGATTTTATCTTGTCCTACCACTCATGGTTTTGGAAAATGAAGGTATTCTTTCCTCTTTAAAAATAAGTTGGCAAACCACAAGTACTAAGAATTTCTGGAAAAAATTCTGGCTAGCTCTTATCAAAGTTTTCCTTATTACTTGGAGTGGATATCTAGTAATATTGTTACTTCAAGTTATAGCCGATTGGATTTTACCAACATATAATTTACTAGCTATTAATTATGCTTTATTTAGTCTTTGGGGCATCGTTAGTTTGGGCATAAGTATAACTCTGGCTTATACAGAAGTTCAGATTACTAATCGGCGAAGAATATTCTTATTAGAATTTTTACTAATAGCTATCACCTTCACTTTGAGCTTTGCAACAGGAAAGGTTTTATTCAATCACCCTATTAATCCTGTGACAATTGCTCATAGAGGTGTTAATCAGAAAAATGGTGTACCTAATACACTTGAATCACTAAAAAAGACGATTAAGTATCATCCTGATTACATCGAAATGGATGTTCATATGACTAAAGATAATAAATTCATTGTCTTGCACGATAACAATTTGAAAAAACTAGCTGGCATTAAAGCTCATCCGGAAGATTTAACTCTAGCTGAACTTAAAAATCTTAATGTCACAGCTAATAATCACCAGACTAAATTAACTGATTTTGACACATATCTCAAATATGCAAATCAGCATCATCAAAAGTTGTTAATTGAATTAAAAACTACTCCTAACAACGCTACTAATTTCGCTAATATTTTTGCTAAGAGATACTACGCTAATATCATTGAAAATCATCATCAACTCCACACTTTAGATTTTCAAACTTTGATGATTTTACAAAATGATATTCCGAAGGGAAATTTAAATTATCTAATGCCATATAACTTAACTATTCCCGAAGAAAATATCCATGCATATGGCATGCGTTATTCAACTTTATCACCAGATTTTGTGGCAATTAATCGTCAGAAACATAAATTAGTCTATGCTTGGACCCCTAATTCCAGATTGGCCATTAATAAAGCTTTGAGTTTAGGTGTCAATGGCATTGTTACTGATAATGTTTCTCAACTACATGTTGCCATTAAAGAAGCTCAACATTGGAGCGACGCTGAAAGATTATTACAAGTTTTGCTATATAGCTAAAAAGCAGTTTGCTTGAGATTTTAGGATTTTTTAGTCCTAATCTACTCAAGAAACTGCTTTTTGTATTATTTAGTTAATCGTTTCTTACCTTCCACTATGAGCAAAATCAAAATAGAAAATAGAATTACTACTACCCATTCTAATAGTGACATCGCCGTCACTTTAAATGCTACTTGCATAAATGGTGTGTATGTTAGGAATAATTGGAATAAGATCATTAATCCAATTATCCACCAAGCATGCTTATTTTCTAAGATAGCTTTACCTAGTGCAAAATCATCTGTTCGAATGCTAAAGAAGTAAAAAATCTTACTTATGACAATCATGTTAACCATCATTGTAGAAGCACTGATCTCACTGACTCCCATACTGATGAACCACTCATAAGCAATTAAGGCAAATCCTGCCATTAAAACTGCAACAAATCCCATTTGTCTAATGTCACTCATATTCATTAATTTTTGTGACAATGAACGTGGTTTTCTATCCATCAAATCACTTTCTGCTTCTTCAAAAACAAAAGCAAATTGAATTGTAATTGCTGAAATCAAGTTGATCCACAGTAATTGTGCAGGTTGTAGCGGTACTTGTTGTCCTGTCAGGATTGAGAAAGCCACTACTAAACCTTCAGCAAAAGATGTTGGCAATAGGAAGAGAATACTTTTCTTGATATTGTCGTAAATCCTACGTCCTTCTTTGATGACAGTTGCCATTGTTGCGAAGTTGTCATCTGCCAAAATCATATCAGCAGCATCTTTAGCCACATCAGTACCTTTTATCCCCATCGCAATTCCAATATCTGCTTTTTTCAAGGCAGGTGCGTCATTTACACCATCACCTGTCATTGCGGTTACTTTCTTCTGTTCTTGTAAAGCCGTAATAATTTCTAGCTTATTTTGAGGAGTAGTTCTAGCAAAAACTTGATTTTCAAGTGCTGCCTTCTGCTTTTCTTCCTTAGTTAAAGCATCCCATTGTTGCCCAGTTATTGCTTTAATCTTACCTTTAGTTAAACCTAATTGCTTTCCAATCGCTCGAGCTGTCTCAGGATGGTCACCAGTTATCATCTTAACTGCAACACCAGCTTGATTCATCTTTTGAAGAGCTACCACTACTTCTTCTCTTGGTGGATCTTGTAAAGCTGCCATTCCTAGCCATGTGATTCCTTGGTACAAATCTTGATGGGTTACTTCTGATAATTTCTTACCTTTCACTTCTTGGTAACCCACAGCAATCACTCGTTTACCTGCTTTAGACCAAGTTGCTGCTCGATCTATCCATAGTTTTGTCTCAAAATTATTATCAGCTATTTGCGCCATTTCCAATAATTTATCTGGTGATCCTTTTACAAATATCATTTGTTGACCAGCATCGTTTTCTACCAATTTCGCAATATAACGATAGTCTGAATCAAATGGTAATAAATCTACTTCATGGTATGGACTCTTGGCATTCTTACCTTTTAATTTATGGTATAAAGTTAAGAAAGCTCCGTCAGTCGCTTCACCATTTATCTGCCACTTACCATCATGTTCAGATAAGATTGTATCATTTGCTTGATAGCCAGCTTCAATAAACTGTTCAATCTTATCAGTCATAGTTACTTCTTTCTTGTCCTGTAGAAGTTTACCTAAAGGCTCATACCCACTACCTGTTACTTGATATTTCTGATTTCCTACCCATACATCGGTAACTGTCATTTCATTTTTAGTTAAAGTACCAGTTTTATCTGTGGCGATAATGTCTACTGAACCTAGAGTTTCAACTGCTGGCATCGATTTAATAATAGTCTTATGTTCACGAGCCATTTTACTTACACCAAAAGCCAGAATCACAGAAGTAGTTGCTGGTAACCCTTCTGGAATAGCACCTACTAACATCGCTACAACTGCTAAAGCTAGTGCTGGCAAGGCATATATCTTCAACATGAACCCTATTACAAAGATGATGATCGATGCGATAATTGAAATATATGATACAACTTTACCAACACCATCAATTTCCTTAATTAATGGGGTTTTAGTTGACTTTATTTGTGAAACTTCACGAGAGATTTTACCAATTTCAGTATCATTAGCTGTTGCTACAACAACACCCAGACCACTACCTGTTGTTACAGCAGTTGAAGCATATGCCATATTAGTACGTTCAGCTAATGGAATATTTTCTTCACTTAAAGTAGTGTCACTTTTAGTTACAGAATTAGTTTCACCAGTTAAAGCTGACTCTTCTATCCTTAAATTATCTGCTTCTACAATTCTCAAGTCTGCTGGAACATTATCTCCAGCTTCTAAAAACACGATATCCCCTTTGACTAAATCAGCTGCTGCAATATCTTTACGTATTCCATCGCGATAAACTGTTGCTTTTTGAGCCATTAAATTCTTAATTTTAGCTAAAGCATTAGCAGCACTAGTTTCTTGGAAATATCCTATCAAGGAATTAATAACCACTACCGCAATAATCACGATTGCATCTGTATAGTGTTTGATAAAAAGTGTCAACAGTGCCGACAACAATAGAATATATATAACTACATTATTGAATTGTCGTAAAAATAATTTCCATTTGGGAGTCTGCTTCACTTCTAAAGTATTAGGTCCATCTGCATTTAATCTCTTTAATGCTTCTTTTGAAGTTAATCCTTGCTTGAAATTATTATTTTTATAAACGTTAGATAATTCTTCTTTCTTTATCTGATATGGTTCTTTCATAAGTTTTCCTTTCCTAATTTATGTCTTAAATCTTGCAAAACAAAAATAGTTAGGAAATTATTCACGCTTATAATACACAAAACCAAAATTTAAATTTTTTACTTTCTTTAACCTTCTTTCTTAAAATATTTTACAGTTATACTATATCATTTTTTTATCAGTAAAAATTACACTTATAAATTTCTTAATAAATAATCAACTTATTTTTAAAATGGTATAATCATCTTATGAAATTAGCAAAGAGAGGTTGATTTGTACATGAAGAGAGTTGCTGTATATTGTGGAGCTAATCCTGGTAAAAATCCTATTTATACTCAAGCCGCAATCAATATTGCTGATTGGTTGGCTCAACACCATTTAGACCTTGTTTATGGTGGTGGCGGAGTTGGGTTAATGAATGTATTGGCCGAAAGAGCTATTAAAAATGGTACTTATACTATTGGCATTATGCCTCAATTTTTAGTAGATAAAGAGATTGCCGCTCCACATCTAGATGAATTTTACATTACTGATGATATGGATGAAAGAAAAGCTAAGATGCTTTCTTTAGCTGATGCTTGTTTAGCCTTACCTGGAGGTCCAGGAACATTAGAAGAAATCAGTGAAGCTTTCTCTTGGGCAAGAGTTGGCCAAAATCCTAACCCTTGTGCTTTTTATAATGTCAATGGCTATTATGACAAATTAGCTGATTTCTTCGATCACATGGTTACAGAAGGTTTCTTAACAACTGAAGATAGAAATAAACTTCTATTCTCTGATTCGCTTGAAGAAATTTATAATTTCATGACTAAATAAAAAAAATCATCATTATTTAACTAAATCAGTTGAATAATGATGATTTTTGATTTTAATTATTTTTGATCTAATAAGAAATTATAAAGCATTGCTTCACGAAGTTCACTTGTATCGACTCCTAAAACTTCTGCTAACTTAAATGAGTATGGCATAGCTGTTGCTGGTCCACGGCTAGTTACTAAACGAGCTGCTTCATCGACCACTACCATATCTTCATGGAATCTACCTTCTGCATCACCATGTTCTTGATGCATACCAGGGAACATAGTATAATCATGACCTTTAAGTAATCCATACTTAGCTAGTGCCATTGGTGCAGCACACATTGCAGCATTCCACTTACCTTGCTCAGTACGCTTAACCATTAAAGCTTGTAACTTTTCACTATCTCTTAATCTAGTTGCTCCACCCATTCCTCCAGGTAAAGTTACTAAATCATAATCTAATAATGAATCATCTAAAACTTTATCGCATTTTAATGCAATTTGATGAGCACCCATCACGTCTAAACTGTCTAATCCTACCATATCACATTGAATTCCGGCACGACGTAAAACATCGACAGGAGTTAGTGCTTCTATCTCTTCACAACCATCTGCAATTAATACCGCTACTTTCTTAGCCATATTATTTACCTTCTTTCTCTTGTGCATATAAAATACTTGCTAGGATACTTCCAACTGCTAGCACAACTGCACCCCAGACTGGAAACCATTCTTTAGCGTTATCTCCTGTTTTAGGAAAGTTATTAGTGGATTCTATCTTAGGCATTGATAATTCAGAATGTTTCTTTACATTCTTATTGCTAACTTTTACACTAGCATACTCACTAGGTTGACTTTCGTTATCAGCTACTACCACTTCAACTGAACTAGCATCTGCTTGTTGATCAGTATCTTTATCTGTATTATTAGCCTTAGAATTATCAACTGTTGCTACTACATAGACTTGCGTATTTGCTTTTGAAGTAGCATTTCCCTGAACTGAACTAGAACTTCCACTAGTTGACGATACGCTAGACAATACGCTACTGGAACTGTTGGAACTAGTAGCAGAACTACTTGTTTCACGTGAAACATTTGAAGAATCTTGACTCTTAACAACTACACTTGATGATGTCTCACTTGTAGAGCTACTGCTAGAACTGCTAACATCATCAGCTTTTGCAATATTTCCACCTAATATTAATAGTAATATCATTGCTACCAACGATATCAAAGATATAATTTGTATTTTACTTTGTTTAAATATTCCCATTTTTCCTTTCATTCAGCTTCTCCTGAATTTCCCCCGATTTTTTTATTCCTATATACTAGAATAGTGCTTTATTTCATCTTTAGCAAGCAAATTAATTGCAAAAACAAACAATCTACCAGAAAATTTCTAGTAGATTGCATTATTATTAATTGTTAAAATACTTCAAATTACTCTTACTTGCTGTCCCAGTACTTACCAATGATCCTTGGATGATAATTCGATTGACTTCTCCTTCTGTACCTGAAGCACAGGTTACCAATGTTACCAAGCTTTCACCAGGAACATCATCAATCCATTTAACCTGAGTTTCGTCTACAACTGCTTTCTTGGTTATCTTATATACATAAACTTTCTTCTCATCAGTTAAGTATATTTTTTTGCCAATTTTAGCCTTACTCAAAGGTCCAAATAAGATATTAGGATCTTCCATATGGTGTCCGGCAATTGCATAGTTATTTTCAGCTCCCATTTTTTCGTCAGCCTTCATTGTACCAGCTCCACGCATTAAATTATTATTATCTAATCCATAGAAAATAGGAAGCTTTAAACCGATACTTGGAATCGCAATTTTTCCAATTGCAGCTGTATCATCTTGAGTAGCCTTACTAACTCCTTTAATATCAACGGCTTTAACACTTTCAAAGTCAAAATTTCCTTTATGTTTTGTCTTAGTATCAACCGGCTTACTAATAGCAGTTTGACTCATGTGGTTAACCACATAGCTTTTAATTTGCTCGTTAAAAATTAAAGCTAACCCTACAACCATCAAGACAACCACTATTACCCATTGCAGGACTTTCCATATTTTAGACATTTCACTCATCCTTTACTACTAGAATAGTAGTTCCATTTTACCACAACTTTAGAGAACAATGCTTTTTCCTAGATCTAAAGAATATATGATTTTTTGTGAAACTTTCTTATTCAACATGCTTTCAACCGCCATTGCATATAAGTTTAATTGTCCACGGTAATTTTCAATCAACTTATCTTCGGAAGTATGGTGGTCAGTCTTATAATCAAAGATAATAACTTCATCATCTAACTCAATTAATCCGTCAATAATACCATGAACTAAAATTGGCTGTTCTACATCATTATCTACATTACTAAATAATCTTCCAGCAGGTATGATCATCGCAAATGGTAATTCTCGTTTTACTTTATCTTTATTCTCTAGAACTGTTCTACCTAAATCACTGGCATAGAAATTCTTAATTTGATCTAGATTAATTTCTTTAGCCACTTCTGGTGTGATCAATTTATCTTCTACCAACTGCGATAATAACTGCATCAATTCTTCAAGTGTTACTTCATCATCAAGTGGTAATTTTTGCAATAGCAAGTGTGTAGCCGTCCCTACTTGTGCAGGTGATACTTTCACTTTTGTCGTCATAAACTTAGGTAATTTCAACTCGCCTTGTACATATCTATTAATTCCTTGTGGTGCTTGATCTTGCCAATCAATCTCCAAACTTTGCATCATATTATTATCCGGATCATCAAAAGCTCGTTTTAAATCCGACACAGCTTGGTAAGCAGTCGTTTTAGTTAATGATTCATTAGGATACTTACTTTGTAGAATTTTATCAATAATTCTATATTGCTTATCATTAATTTCTAAAGGCTCTTGTCCTTCTATCTTCTTAAGCTGTTGTTTTAACCATGATTCACCATTCTCGTCTAAAGTAATATTTTCTTCACGTAGATCTTGATTACTATAGAACTTAACCGCAAATTTTACTGGTAATTCACCTATATATGCCGGTTCCTTTGCATCTACTGTATCATCAACTTCTTTAAAGATCTCACTTCTTGTTAGACACATACCAATCCAGTCCATGAAGTTTCTAACTGATGCTCTAATACCTGCATTCAAAACTAAGGACTCACTTTGCGTAGCTTTCTCCCACTTACTCAAAGCTTCATTTTTATCTTTATATGAACCAACGATAAATAATTGCTGTTCTGCTCGTGTTAAAGCTACGTATAGTAATCTCATTTGTTCAGCTGCTAATTTTTTCAACGCTTGTTCACCAGCAATTACTTTCATCAAAGTGTCTGTCTTTACTCGAGTATCGGGATCAAGATAAGAAATTCCTATCCCATCATCTGCATTCAACAAATATGGTTTATTCAAATCTCCCACATTAAATTTGTGAGTAGCATCCAATAAGAAAACAACTGGAAATTCCAATCCCTTACTACCATGAATAGTCATAACTGTAACTGCATCATCAGAAACTTGCGTTGTAGCTTCTGATAAATCTTTGTTTTTAGTCTGCATCTTGTTAATGAAACGCACAAATTGAAATAAACCTTTAAAGCTCATTTCTTCATATTCTGCAGCTCTTTCGTATAAAGCATGTAAGTTAGCTTGACGTTGCAAACCACCTGGCATCCCTCCAACATAATCAAGGAAACCAGTTTCTTCATATATTTTCCAAATTAAACTTGCTAACTCATTTTGTTGAGCCATATTTCTAAATTCAGTTAATTGCTTCAAGAAAATTGCAATCTTTTCATACAAACCTTGAGCAAATGCTGAAGCTTTCTCAACTTCAAAATTATCGTAGAAACTCTCTACTGCTTGGAAATAATCACCAGTTTTATCATTAATTCTAAGATAAGCTAGTTCGTTTTCTTTTAATCCCATAATCGGCGAACGCAACACTGCCACTAAAGGAATATCTTGGTAAGGATTATCAATTATTTGTAAGAATGATATCATTATTTTTAATTCAGTTGTTTGGAAATAATTTTGTGCATCAGGAACAAAAATTGGTACTCCTAGACGCTTAAATTCTTCTGTCAAAATTAAGTTATTCTTACGAGTTGGAGCTAAAATTGCAATATCTCGATATTCAATTGGCCTAATAGTCCCTTGTTTCTTATCGTAGATTTTTTCTCCATTTTCAACTAATTCTTTAATTCTCTTGGCAGTCATGACAATTTGGCCTTGAGCTTTATTATCAATTGAAAAGTCCTCATTTACAGGTTCGTCATCGCTTTCTTGACTAGAATCTTCACTTTCATATACCAAAACTTCAGCTTTTACAGGTGTTTCTTCGAGATAATATTTCGCCCCATAAACAAGGCGAGCATCCTCGTCATATGCCATTTCTCCCACTTTTTCATCCATCAATTGAGAGAATATCAAGTTAGTAAATGCTGTTACATTTTCCATTGAACGGAAGTTTTCTGCAAGAATGATTCGCTCGTCATTGTTATCATCAGTTGCAAAGCTTTGATACTTCTTCAAAAATAATCCCGGATCTGCCAAACGGAAACCATAGATAGATTGCTTTACATCACCTACCATGAACATATTGCCAGGATTCTTGTGGGCAATCGTTGTTAAAATCGTTTCTTGGAGTTGGTTAGTATCTTGGTACTCATCAACCATGATTTCTTTGAACTTGTTTTTCAATCTTTCCTTAACTCGTCTACCATCAGGAGTATCAGTGTTTAGGATTTGTAGTGTCAAATGTTCCAAGTCACTAAAATCAAGTACATGTCTTCTACGTTTTTCTTTACTGAATTCTGATCCAAATTCCTTTACAACTTCACTTAAAGTTTCAACAATTTGTTTGGATTTTTGGGTTAGCTCTTTGATCTCATCTTCAGGTAAAGCAAAATATTTAACACTTAGATCTTCTATAATCTTTTTACTGCCATCACGTAAAGTCTTGTTAATTCTTTCTTTTTGCTTTTTCTGATCATCATCTAGACCTCTATCAGATTTAGCACGTTTAAACTTGAAATTTTGTAAAGTTGTCTTTAAATTATTCCATTCCTTACATCCAACTACAAAATCTTGTAACTCATCAATTGTTACGCAATCTTGTTCAAATGTTTGATAGAGTTTTTCTAACCCTATCTTATTAGCTTCATCCATTCCTTGTTTTAAATTGTCTTTAGCTAATTGAATTTGATCTAAAATATTAGGCTTTATCTTATTTTGATAGAAATTACTTTCCATCAAAGGTTGATCACCTAACTCATATTCATTTACTAAATTATTTAGCCATTCTTCTGGATTAGGATTGGCATTAGCGAATTGATAAGTTTTCATCACTAATTCACTTAGACCATCATCGTTACGGTCGCTAGAAAAATTGATTACTAAATTTTCAAATTCTGGACTTTTTTTGCTATACCATTTTTCACGCAAATCATCCCATACATTTTCCTGTAGTAAAGCAACTTCAGTATCTTCTGTTAGCATTCTAAACATTGGATCTAAGTTGATTACATAATAATATTGCTTAATTATCTGCAAGCAAAATGCGTGTAATGTTGAGATATTAGCTACATTTAATTTTGATAACTGAGTTAGATATCTACGCTTTTCTTCTTCAGAGTCAGCCGTTGATAATTCCTTACGCAAAGCAATTTGAATTCTTTCTTTCATTTCCTTAGCTGCAGCTTCCGTAAAAGTTACCACTAATAACTCATCAATGCTTACTCCTTGTTTGATCTTATTAATAACACGTTCAACCAAGACTCTTGTTTTACCAGATCCAGCTGAAGCAGCTACTAAAATGTTTTTCCCTGTATCTTCAATTGCTTTCTGTTGAGCAGGTGTAAACTTAAATCCATTCGCCATTAGTTTAAACCTCACTTTCTGCTGAATTTTCTTGTGCTAATTTTTGGAGAATATCAGCGGTATTTTCTTTTGGTAAACGATAATATTGATTTCCTAAAAGTTCATCAAATTGCATAATCGCCTTATATGGTGAATATTGTAATGCTGATCGTCTATCTGGCCATAGAACTGGATTTAATGCCACATCACCAGCAAAGATAAGTTTTGCAGCTTCTTGAATTAGTTCTTCATTTCGTTTTAGGAGTAACATTAAATTATCAAATGTGATTACATTACCGCTATTCTTAACCCCTCCAAAATGACCATCTGCATATTTTCTAACAGGATATACGATAGAATTACCAGCTTTTTCAATTGATGTATCTAAATTACTTAATAATTCTTGATCATCTAAAACTAAGCCATCGTATTTATTTTGTTTCAACAATATTTCGCTATATGGATTTTTCAAAATATCCTTTTGCTTGATAACTGGATTTTGCAAGTGCATATAAACTGCCCCAGCTGGTTTAATCTCTTCTCCGGCATTTAAATCAAGCAATAAATCTGTATTTTGTAACATGGCATTTAAATATGTCAACATCTGTAATGCCAGTCCATAGTAGGCATCTTGATAGTTAAACTTATGACTACTTGATTTATAGTCAACAATCCCTAAATAACGTTGGTTGTCTATAATCATCTGATCAATTCTGTCAATCTTTCCACGGACATTAACCTTATGACCATTACCTAAATCATAAGTTAAAGCCTTCAAACCATTTTCAGTTCCTACATGTCCAAACAATACTTCAGTTTCTAAAGGACGCATTTTTGTTCTTTGGCCTTGGTTATGTAAAGCCCATCCCATCTGACTTACAGTAGCTCCAAGTTGCTTCAAGATAAATTGCATTCTGTTTGAACTTTGTAAAATTTGAAATTGTGGCAATTGTTCCATGCCACCTAGAACTTGTTGAAGATATGAGTCAAACTGAGACTTATTTATATCAGTAATTGAGACTTTATCTTGTTTAAGAGTCTTCAATAGTTTATCTAAGGCCATATGATAGAATTCACCTGTATTAGCTGGTGATAATTCAAATACGTCACGTTCTTTTAATTTCAACCCATACTTTAAGAAAAAGGCATAGTGATTTTTGAAGAATTCCTCAAATTTAGATACAGAGGTATTCAAAGTCTTACCATATAATTTTTCTGCGTATTCTGTCTTTAATCTTTCAGGAATGTTACTATATTCGATCCCTGCCATCAATTTACGCGTAAGTCTACGATAAGTAGCATCTTCTTGTAACTTCTGATAGACATATCTCCACATTACAGGTAAAGGTTGCTTTTGCCCTTTAGCTTGACGAGCTACTCCAATTAAATTGCTCAAAGCCGTCCGTTTAGTTGCCACAAATTTCAAGACTTTTTTATCTTCCAATGTTGGTTCACTATTAGCTTCATACAGTGGTAAATCAAATTGTTTCATGATGCGATTTACGTATGGAGACATTCTTAATCCATCTTCATTGACTCCAGCAACTGGATAAGAGAAGTACAATCTTTCCCTAGGTGTCATAAATGCTAAATAGTTCATAAATGGTTCTGCTGCCATTCGTCCTTCGGCAGTGTCAGATAAATATTTCTCATCATCTAGTGTTCCTTGAACTAATTCTCTATCCATATCTGTCAGTAACATTGTATTTTGAATGCGATTTGGCATTACTAAGTCCGTAGCACCAAAGATAAATGTTACTTTTCTATCATTCATTTGAGTCGCAGTTGTTTCAGAAATAATAACTTGATCGAGCGTTGATGGAACTTGGCGATAAGTGGCCCCTTCAAATCCTGTTTGTAGTAAGTTCAAGAAATCTTCTTCCTTAAATGATAGATCTCCTAAAGTATCTACATATTCATCCATTAATGCACAAAATAGGTTCCACACCTGTTCGGGACGATCTGCCATCACCATGTCACCTTGTTCTAGTGCTTTGTTTCTCCAATTAATCAACTGTTCTGGAACACCATTAATAATCAAAAAGTTCATCAAGATTTGTGCCGCTTCTTTACCATTTTCGGCTTCATCTAATTGTTTGAAGAATGGTGGTAAAATTTCCTTAATATAACGACGAATAACGTTAACTTGCTTAGTTATTTTCTCTTGGACATCAGTTTGAGTACCAAAGTCAGAACTTCCAAAGCGATAATATACCCAATCATCTTTACGTAGCCATTGACTTCCTTCAAAACCAAATTTTAAGATCAAGTTTTCAGTTAAATCTAAATCTTGTCTGAATTGTTTAATTCCTAAATAACCATATTCTGTTTTGGGAATTAACAATTCAGTTTTTAAAAGCCTCATCATATCCACATAACGATAGTGACGTGCTTTCACATTGAATAAAGCTGTCAACAATTCCACAAGTGGATGATCAATCATCTTCTTAGCTAAATCCACAAAGATTGGAACCTTATAGTCATTAAAAATAGGTTCAATGATATTTCGATACTTATTCAAATCCGGCGTCAATAGCAAGAAATCTGCATAACGATAGTCTTTCAAAGCTACCATTTGCTTTATTCTTGTAGCTATTTCCTTTATTTCAGTCATTCTTGTATCAGCTTTTATGACTTGTAAATTATGATTATCACCAATTTTTTCAACACTAATTGGTTTTAAATCTGTGGATTCTTTCCAATATTTAGCCAAAGATTGTAATTCAGGAGTTTCCACACGTAATTCCTGTGGATAAACATCATTCAGAATTTTGACCTGTGCTTTTCTAGCCTGTTGATAAAGTAAATAGTAAGTTCTCTCTGATCGATAAAATAATGACTGCTTATCACTTAAATCTTCAATATCAGTCACTCCTCGATTCAAAATCAAATCAATTCTCACTTCTTTAGCTCGTTGAAGCAAAACTGAAATTATAGCCTGTTCTTGAGCTGTGAATTGTGAAAATCCTTCGATAATAAAATAACTATTGCTTAAATCTTCATTTTGTAGGTACTGAGTCAAACTTGGCAAAATATCAGCAGGTTTTAAATACTTACTGTCCGTCATTTGCATAAAATCACGATAGATAATCTCTATATCATGTAATTTGGCTTCCAACTCTGCACTATCAGCTGTATCTTGTTGGCTTAAATTTTCTTTCATTCTTTCTATATCATCATATGTAATGCAAGATTGTTGTAGTTCTATTAATTGTGATACCAATTGAGCAATAAAACCAGGTTGTGTCTGTTCGCCTTTAAAAATTGTCAATTCATCACTATGTTCCTGCAAACTACGATAAACAATCATATTCAAGCCAGCATTGGTTATTCTATTAACTTGATATGTAGCCGTATCCTTCATAAAATACCAAGCTAAACGTGTAAATGAGAAAGTCTGTACATTACTTGTCGCAAACAAGTCTTGATTAGTTTGTTGGCTTTTTAAATAGTCTAATACTTTTACTTCAGCACTAAATTTATTATGGTTAGGAACTATGTAGTAAATCTTGGCTTGTGGATCTTCTGCTTGCCAGTTAGTTATTTGTTCTAGCAATACTTGACGATGATTTTTAGTAGCATCACCTAAAATAAATCCTAAACTCATAAATTTTCACCTCTCACTTTTTTATTCTCTTCCCTAGTTTATCATTTTTTTGGTCATAGCTTTAAATTGAGTTACAATAATAATAAATTCTAAGAAAGGATTTTATTATGCAACCAAAAAAACGTTATGTCCAACCTCAAACTGTACGCGAGGCTATGGAAACTATTCAAAAACTATTTAATTCTTATCGTCACGCACCTTTAACACAAGACCTGTTAAATTATCACATCAACTTGACCAATCGCTTGCAAACTGATATTTATGTTGCTGCCTTACGAGAAAAAAAGGCTAAGCATTTAGAAGACTTAAAGGCTATGACTGAAGCTATGCAAACTTGGACTAAAATTCGTTCTGAAAATAAACCATTTATTGGCAAAATGAAGAATTTTCGCCTAACTAGCAATAATGGTCCTAAATTTAAGCAACACGTACATAAAATAAAAGGCAATCATAGTTATCGCGGCGTTAAACATTAAAATATCGAATACAAAAACCCCATAGTTACTAGCTGAAACTAGCAACTATGGGGGTTAAATTTTAATCTTAATTAAATTTCATGCTTTTGAAATAATGAATCCACTGATTTATTACTATTAATCAATGAAATAGCCTTAGCAATTGTAGGTGCTACTGATAAAACTTTCAATTGTGAAAATTGCTTTTCTTCTGGCACCTCAATTGTATCTGTTACTACAACTTCCTTATATGGAGAAACCTTCAATTCTTCTACAGCATTTCCAGAGAAGATAGGATGAGTAGCACAAGCATAGATATCTGCTGCACCAGCTGCTTTTAAAGCTTTAGCAGCGTCTACCATCTTACCACCTGTATCAATCATATCATCATAAACAATGCAGTTATGACCCTTAACATCACCAATTACATGTGCTTCTGTTGGTTCTGCAATTCTTTCAGTTCCACGCTTATCTACGATGGCAATTGGAGCCTTTAATAATTGAGCAAGGTTACGTGCACCCTTAACACCATTATGGTCTGGAGCAACAACTACTACATCTTTCTTCAATCCCAAATCGCCAAAGTATTGAGCTTGTACAAAAATTGCAAGTAAGTGGTCAACTGGAATGTTGAAGAATCCTTGTAACTGACCAGCATGCAAGTCCATTGCTACAACTCTGTCAGCACCTGCCATTTGAATGAAGTTAGCTAGTAACTTAGCTGTAATTGGTTCACGAGAACGTGCCTTACGATCAGAACGTGCATAACCATAGTAAGGTATAACCACATTGATTGTACCTGCACTTGCACGACGTAAAGCATCAATCATAATCATAACTTCCATAAAGTTTTCGTTAACTGGATCAGATATAGATTGAATTACAAATACATCTCTACCACGAACACTTTCGTTGATGTTGATTTGAATTTCACCGTCACTAAAGTGTTTTACGGAAGCATCACATAATTTAACACCTAAGTTATCAGCAATTTTTTGTGCCAATTCTGGATTAGAATTTAAGGCAAATAACATTATCTCCTGCTTTTCTTGCATTTCCACATTTCCTCCATGAAGGTTTTATCTAAGTTGTCAACTACTTTAATTATATACAATCAACTTTTAAACGTCAAAAAGCTTTAGAAAAATAAATAATTATTTTCTTATTTGTCCATTACCACGAATGACATATTTAGTTGAAGTTAAGGCTTCTAATCCCATTGGTCCACGTGCATGTAATTTTTGCGTTGAAATCCCAATTTCTGCACCAAATCCAAATTCAAAACCATCTGTGAAACGTGTTGAAGCATTAACATAGACACAAGCAGCGTCTATCTCGTCCAAGAATTTTTGAGAACGAGTATAGTTTTCAGTGATAATTGCCTCTGAATGTTTAGTATTATGTTCATTAATGAAATCAATTGCCTCATCAATTGAAGATACAATCTTGATTGCAATAATGTAATCATTGTATTCTGTATCCCAATCTTCAGCTGTAGCTAAAGTTGCTTTATCTCCTAAGATTTCACAAACTTTTTCATCGCCTCTAAGTTCTACATTATACTTTTGTAATTCATCAGCAATTGCTGGTAAGTATTCTTGAGCAACATCTTGGTGAATTACTAAGTTTTCAATTGCATTGCAGACAGATGGACGTTGTACTTTGGCATTTGTTGTAATTTCTACTGCCATTTTCTTGTCGGCAAATTTGTCTACATAAACATGGCAGATACCAGCACCAGTTTCGATAACTGGAACTTTAGCTGTGTTCAAAACAGTTTGAATTAAGCGTGCAGATCCACGAGGAATTAATACGTCCAAGTAATCTGTTAGTTGCATGAATTCATTTGCTAATTCATGTGATGTTTCTGTAATTACTTGTACTGCATCAGGATTAATTCCTTCTTGTTCCAAAGCTTGACGAATAACTTTAGTTATTTTTATATTCGTTTGTAAAGCTTCCTTACCACCACGTAAGATTACTGCATTTCCTGACTTAAAGCATAATGCTGAGGCATCGACAGTTACGTTAGGACGTGCTTCAAAAATCATCCCTACAACACCTAGAGGAACTCTCTTCTTTTCAATTTGGAGTCCTGCATAGTTAACCCAACCAGCATCAATCTTACCAATTGGATCAGCTAATTGTGCAACTTGTCTTACACCTTCTGCCATCGCTGCAATTCTGTCATTATCAATCTTTAATCTATCAATGAATTTTTCAGGCATATTAGTAGCATTTTCTAAATCTACTTTGTTAGCAGCTATTATTTCGTCAGCTTTTGCTAATAATTCTTGGGCTACTGTTTCTAAAACTTGATTCTTCTTTTGTTCACCCAACAAGGCTAATTGTCGAGATGCTTCTCTAGCAGCCTGTCCCATTTTATTTAAATCTACAGTCATCTATATCGCCTCTATTTCTTATGGAATAATGTTCCTATTTGCTTACCGTTTAAAATTTCAAAAATGATCGAAGGTCTCTTACCGTTAGCTAAGACAGCTTTGCGTCCTTCATTAATCATTCTATCCATTGCTTTAATCTTAGTTGCCATTCCACCAGTTCCAAAACGACTTCCTGTGCCACCTGCAGCACCTGTGATTTTTTCGTTAATTTCTGTCACTTCTGAAATTAAGTTAGCATCAGCATATTTTTTAGGATTTTTATCAAATAATCCATCAATATCAGATAAAACTATTAGTAAATCAGCATCAATTCCAGAAGCAACCACTGCAGATAACCAATCATTATCTCCAAAACTTGTTTGATGATCCATTTCATCAACCGCAACTGTGTCATTTTCATTAACCACTGGTATAACTTTCCATTTTAAAAGTTCATTGAAAGTATTCAACACGTTTTCTCTACTTTCAGGATAAGTTAATACATCATGCGTCAATAAAATTTGACTTGTCTTTTGACTGTACATTGCAAATCTTTGTTGATAAATAGTCATCAATTGACTTTGACCAATCGCTGCCAGGGCTTGTTGTTCAGGAATTTGCTTGGGTCGTTGTACCAAGCCCATATTTGCGAGTCCCACACCTACTGCACCTGATGATACTAGAACCACTTCTTTGTCCTCATTCACCAGTCCACTCAAGGTATAACACAACTCATCTATCGCTTGTAAATTAATTTTTCCGTTGGCACGTATCAGGGAACTTGTACCAACTTTTACAACTATGCGTTTCGCATCTTGCAAATTCCTGTTTTCCATCCCTATTCCTCTTTCCTACATTAAATATACTTAAATTTTACACTAACAATCAAAAAAAATCACTCTCTATAATTTTTATCTATTAAAAAAGTGATTTCCATATTTTTTATCAAATACGAAAATCACTTTATGCTTAAGCTTTTGAGCCTGGTTCTGAAGCAATAATTTCTAAATTACCTTTGATTGTCCATTCTTTAACATCATAAGGTAAGATGAAATGCACGCCTTTTTCAATTTCATAACTCTTATCATTCACAATGATTTGACCTTGGCCTTTTAATACAGAAACCAAAGTATATGGAGCTGCTTTACGAGTGAAAGTTGCTTCTCCACCTTCTAAGCGCCAACGATAAACACTAAAGAAATCTGTTTCTACAAATATTCTTACATCTGCATCCCCAACTTTTTGGTCCTTAATATCTAATTTAGGATCAACATGAGGTACGTTTGTTACATCAATTGATTGTTGTATATGCAATTCACGTTTTTGACCAGTAGTCTTATCTACTCTATCGAAATCATATACACGATAAGTTGTATCGCTACTTTGCTGGGTTTCTAATACCATGATACCTTTTCCAATAGCGTGAATTGTTCCGCTTGGTACGTATAAAAAGTCACCCGGTTTAACTGGTACTCTTCTTAACAATTTATCCCATTGTCCATTTTCTATTAACTCAGCTAATTCTTCACGAGTTTTAGCATGGTGACCGTAAATCATTTCAGCACCTTCATCAGCAACTAAAACATACCAACATTCAGTTTTACCCAATTCACCTTCATGTTCTTCAGCGTAAGCATTATCAGGATGAACTTGTACTGATAAATCTTGTTTAGCATCTAAAATCTTGGTCAATAATGGAAAAACATCTCCCTCAGCATTTCCAAAGACTTCACGATGATTTGCCCATACTTCATCTAATGTTTGTCCTTTAAATTCACCATTTTCAACAGTTGCTGGGCCATGTGGATGAGCTGAAATAGCCCAGCATTCACCAGTATGATCACTTGGAATAGGATAATTGTATTCTGTCTTTAAGCGACTTCCTCCCCAAATTTTTTCTTGGAATACAGGTTTTAAAAACATTGGTTCATTCATAATTTTTCTACTTCCTTAATATAATGTATACACTTTCAATTCTAACAAAAATTATTTATTTGGCAACTTAGATTCATGTTTACTTTTAGTAAGCAATATTTTATATAAAAAACAAGTTAAAGAAAATCTACAAAAAGCTAAAATTCCATTTAAAGATTATGGTCATAAAATTCAAACACTCAATCCTAATGGTATTAAATTATTAATTAGAGAATAAGAAAAGATAGTACCAGAAATTCTGATACTACCTTTTTTTAATCTTCAATAAATTTAACTGCGGTTCCGTAAGCTACGACAGATTGCATATCTTGTAGAATAGATCCGGAATCGAAACGCATCATCACAATCGCATCCGCACCCTTTTCAGTAGCTTCCTGTTTCATACGTTCAATTGCTACCATTCGAGCTTCATGCAACATCTTAGTGTAATCTTTAATTTCTCCACCAACGATATTTTTCAACCCTGCTCCGATATTTCTGACAAAGTTTTTAGATTGAGTAGTTACACCAAATACTTCACCCAAAACTTCATACTTTTTACCTGGAATATTTTCCGTTGTTACAACTAACATATCTATCCCTCCGTTCTAATCTTCATCTTCATTAAAAGATGACGTGTCAAAAACGCTCCTAAAATCGCTAATACAATTACTGTTAAAATTGGTGGTAGGAAATTAAAACTATATTCATTTCCATGATAGCTAATTCCCAACAATAGGCCGAAATATTTTACAACTACCATGAAAACTCTTGTCCAAGCAAATGGTAACATCGCAATCCACGAAACAATTCTAGTAATTACTAAAAATGCAGCCATTACAATTCCAAAGATTATCCAAGCGCGATGCTTTTTAGGAAGTAACCCACAAGCTGCCCCGATTGCACTGATCCATGTTACTGTCATAAAAGTTACTAATACATCAAAAAGATAACTTCCTATTGCTTTTACTACTGGATTAGTTCCCTTTAAATAAGTTATTGCTATCAAATCATTTGTTCCACTACTTGATACCATTGCATCGTATATAGTTCCAATTAATACTAAAATTAAAGTTCCTAACCCTAACACTATCATTTTATTTTTCCATAATGTTTTACGTGAAATTCCATTTTGATTTAAAAATGCGAATATCTCGTAATTAGTCGCACTAATTATAAATAAAGCACCCATTAAATAAACTGCTAACGGAAAATTGCTCCAAAATCCGAGTGCAATACTAGGAATTTCTTCAGAACTTGACATCATTATCAAAAGGATAGTTCCAATTATATGGATTCCAAATAATATCCCTAACCCTTTCACTGTATCTTCTGCATATTTCCTAGATAGATACTTAACTACACTAATATCTTTACTTGTTAACACCATTTTCACCACCTTGATTTGTTAAATATATAAACATCTTTTGCAAGTCAACGCGTTCAATTTGTACAGTATCTGGTAATATCTTATCGTCATTCAAATCACCATATACATAGTAACCTTGTAAATTACCCAAACTTTCTTTTCCAACGATATTTAGACCTTCGACATAATCTTTAGTTTCAACTTTTGGTCCCACAATCAAATGTGATTTAGCCAAAATATCTTCAACATCTTCATCAATTGTAATTTTACTTTCAGATACAATCATGACATGTTCTAAAATATTAGTAATTTCCTCAATCAAATGAGTTGCTACAACGAATGTACGTGGACGTTCACTGTAAGTAGTCATTAATTCTTCATAAAAAATTGTTCGATGATTAGCATCAAGCCCCAGTACAGGTTCATCCAAGAAGATATAGTCTGCTGGCACACATAATGCAATTATTAGCTTAGCAATCGTGTGATAACCTGTTGAAAATTTTCCAAATTTTTGATGAGTATCAATATTAAATCTTTCAGCTAGCTTTTTAGCATATTCATAGTCAAAACTTCCATAAAATTGTTCAGTATATTCGAAAATTTTGTCTAATCTCATACTTTTGCTGTACATATCAACATCATTCATCAAATATAATCTACCTAATGCACTGTCATTTTCTACTAAATTTTCATCGTCCAGTGTTAAATTTCCTTGATCTGCATATAATCGATTAGCGATAATATTTAATAATGTACTCTTTCCAGCACCGTTTCTACCTAAAAGTCCATAAATCTTATTAGGTTTAAATTCTACTGATATATTATCCAATACGTTTTTCTTACGAAATTTCTTTGATAATCCATCAATCTTAATTCCTGTCATTACTAATCCACACCTCTCTTCACTAATTCAATTAAATCATCTTCATTCATGCCTAATTTCTTAGCTTCTTGTATCATTTTTACAATATAATCTTGATAAAAAGACTCTTTCCTTCTTTCTAGTAACTTCATATAAGCACCCTCTGTTACAAACATTCCTAAACCTCTTCGTTTTTCCAATAGTCCATCATTAACCAAAATATTCATTCCTTTTAATACCGTTGCCGGATTAATATGGAATTCTTTTGAAATTTCAGTCGTAGAAGGAACTTGTGTACCATCTAAAAAAGCTTTTGTAAAAATTGCTTCCTCTAACTGATTAGCTACTTGCAAGTATATTGGTTCGGTACTATTGAAATTAAAGTGTAACATTCATTTCCACCTCAATTCTTTTTCATATTCAGTTAATTACTTATGTAACTAACTATATATAAAAATAATTTCTTTGTCAACAAAAAAGCAGTCGATCAATGATTTTTATCATCAATCGACTGCCTTAAATGTTAAATTAATCAGCAGCTTTTACACTTGCAGCAATTTCGGCAACTAAGTCAGCATCATCTTTAAGACCTGTTGTTTCAACAATTACGTCCTTCAAATCTTCATCTTTTAGCATCTTTTGAAGTTTTTGACTTTCATCGTCTTGTGGTTCATCAAAGTGATAAATCTTACCCACAGTTTCCATTAATGTTGTGTAACTTAAGCCACGAGCCTTTAATTCGCGAATTGGACGAATGAAACGTTCATCATAACCTAACTTACGGATAGGTGTACGACCTACACGAGCAATATCATCAGAGATGTATGGATTTTCAAAACGACCAATAATCTTATCATGATATTCTTCTAATTCTTTTTCTTGGAAATCCCACTTAGCTAATAATAGTGAGCGAATTTCTTTCAAAGTATTCTTTAATTGTGTAAGAACTTTTTCATCCTTAATAGCTTCACCAATTGTTTCATATCCTAAAGCTTTACCAGTGTATGCTACTGTGGCATGACCTGTATTAACTGAGAATAATTTACGTTCAATATATGGTTCAAGATCAGGAGCATAGTGGACTGTTTCTAGTTTCAAGCTAGGATTCTTCATTTGACTTTCATCAACAACCCATTCCTTGAACTCTTCTACTGATACCAACAATGGATCATCATGCTTTTGTAGAGGAACGATACGGTCTACCGCTGCATTAGGGAAACCAATATATTCATCAGCAAAAGCTTTTACATCGTCATCTAAGTGGCTGTAAACTTCTTCTTTAAGATGTTGTGAACCACCAATCATGTTTTCACATGCAATTACATCTAATGTTTGCTTGTTATCAGCATCTTTACGAGCCTTGATACCATCAGCAATCAATGGTGCGATGAACTTCAAAATCTTAGGACCAATTGCTGTTGTTACTAAATCAGTAGTCTTAATAGCTTCAACAACTTTTTCTGGATGTTCACCATTATTGATGCCATCAACATTTTCTACATGAATCTTCTTTTGACCAGGTGCAGCCAATTCGATATCATATTCTCCACGTTGATTCAAAGCACTAATGATAGTGTCATTTACATCTACAAAATCAATTCCAAAACCATTTGCGGCTAAAGTTTCACCAATAAATCCACGACCAATATTACCTGCTCCAAAATGTACTGCTCTCATTATTTTCCAACTTCCTTCAATAAATTAATTATTTCTTGTGGTGTTTGTGCATCTGCTAATTTAGCGACATTTGAAACATCACTGCAATATAAAGCGATTTGTGATAATAGATTTAAGTGTTCATTACCTAAACCTGCAATTCCAAAGACAACAGTTACCAATTGTTCACTGTCATTTTCTCCACTGAAGTCTACGCCCATTGGAATTTGCACTACTGAAATTCCTGTCTTTTTAATATATTGTTTACCTTCGTCCGTACCATGAGGGATAGCGATAAAATTACCCATATATGTTGAGACATCATTATTACGTGCAATCATTGAGTCGATATATTCTTTTTCAACACAACCTGCATCTACCAATAATTGTCCCGCCATACGAATTGCTTGATCTCTTGTGGCAACATCTTGATTTAAAGAAATCATATTTGCTTGTAATTCCATTACTCTCTCACCTCTTATTTCAATTTAGCTACAACATCTTGTAACTTCTTGTCTGTTAATAAATCATCTACAACTATAGTTTGAATGTCTGTGTAACGAACTGCCAAATTCTTCTTAGCGGCTGCTGTTACAATTACTAAGTGCTTATCAGAATCTTCAAGTTCATTAATTCTTACAGCCTTAACTGGTGTTTGCTTGTTAGCTTTCTTCATGCTATCACTGAACAAGCTTGTAGCCATTGTTACTGTACCAATGTGTTGATCATGACGAATGAAGTTTACTTCTTCAACTTTAGCAAAATCTACATTACCTAAGTCGCCTGCTTCTGCATTTTTTACTGTATTTTCTGTTACTTGTGGTTTATCTTGAATTTGAGATAGAGCCTTCAAGTTTGCAACAATTTCATCATATTTTGGACTACTCAAGAAGTTATCTACAGATACATGCATTGCACTTGGTGTTCTTTGTAATGCACGTTCAGCTAATTCTTCTTGTGTAACAACTAATAATCCTTGTTCATCTTTTAGACGGTTTACAGCGGTATTTGTAACAGAAATGTCTTTGATACCAGCCTTCTTAACTTTGTCACGTAATAAGGAAGCACCCATTGCAGATGAACCCATTCCGGCATCACATGCAAAGATAATCTTCTTAACATCTGCGTAACTATCAACAGAATCTTGTGCTGCTTGACTTGATGGCATTTCTTTACCTTTAGATTCAGCTTTCATAGCTTCCATTTCAGCTTGTTTTTCTGCTAAATCGTCGCCAGTTGATTTATCATGTTTCAAGATAACAGAAGCAACCAAGAATGATACTACTGCAGCTACGAACACACCTGATAATACAGCTAGATATGATCCCTTAGGAGTCATTAGAAGAATAGCGATAATTGAACCAGGAGATGCAGCAGCTTTTAAACCAGCTCCTAAAAGTTGGAAAGTAAATGTACCTGATACACCACCAGCAATTGCTGCTAAAATCAATGCTGGTTTCATTAAAATGTATGGGAAGTAAATTTCATGAATACCACCAAAGAAATGAATAATTGCAGCACCTGGTGCAGAACCTTTAGCAGATCCTTTTCCAAAGAACATGAATGCTAACAAAATACCAAGACCTGGACCTGGGTTAGATTCAAGTAAGAACAATACTGATTTACCAGCAGTTGATGCTTGTTGAATACCTAATGGAACCAAGATACCATTACCAATAGCGTTGTTTAAGAACAATACCTTAGCTGGTTCAATAAAGATATTAGCTAATGGCAACATGTGAATAGAGATGATGAAGTCAACACCTTTACTCATGAAGTTGCTACCTGCAACAACTAATGGGTTAACTACATAAGTTCCTAAAATAGCTAACAACATTCCCAAGATACCACTAGAGAAGTTGTTATAAATCATTTCAAAACCTGATCTGATCTTATCTTGGAATAATTGGTCAAATTTCTTAATGCACCAACCACCAAGAGGTCCCATGATCATAGCCCCTAAGAACATTGGAACCTTAGCACCAACAACTACCCCCATTGTTGCGATGGCACCAACAACGGCACCACGTTCTTCGTACACCATACGTCCACCAACATAACCGATTAATAATGGCAATAAATAAGTTAACATTGGAGTGATCAATTTAGCGATATGTGCATTAGGGAACCAACCTTGTTCCATAAAAATCGCTGTGATTAAACCCCAAGCAATAATAGCAGCAATGTTTGGCATAACCATACTAGATAGCGATGTACCTAACTTTTGAACCTTCGCTTTAAGTGAAGTTTTCTTCTTTGCTTCTTGCATTTTTTTCTCCTCTTTTCTTCCTGATTTATCTTACAAGTTTATGATAACGTTTACTGAATGCGGATACAATTCATTCTAAATGTGACTTTGGCACAGTTGTCAGTGTCAAAATTAATTATTTTCTTCACAATACGTGTAAAAGCTTGGTTTAATCGACTTTCTCTCTACTACTTATTTGTGACACATTCTCATTTTTTGACCACAATAATCCTTGACCAATAAAAAAATGCAATGAATTTTTCAACTCATTGCATTTTACGTATTAATTTTTAATTCTATGAACAATAAAGGTTGCGACAATCGAACCTAGTACAATTACCCCAAATAATAGATTAGGGATTTCAATATCAATCATAGGAATTGTTAGGAATAGCTTAATTGCAATTAATGCAATCAAACCATATGCTGTCGTTTCTAATTCTGGTACAATTTCCATTAACCTCATGATAATTTCAGCAATTCCTCGCATTGCTAGAATACCTATTAACCCACCGATTAAAACAATCACAGGATTAGGTGAAATCGCCAATGAAGCTAAAACTGAGTCAACCGAGAATACAATATCCATCATTTCAATAGATACAACTACAGACCAAAACAGTGGTAGTATACGTTTTTTAGCTTTCTTACCGTCCTTCTTTGGTTTAGGATTCTTCTTACGATAGAAATGACTAACAGCAAGATACATTAAATATGCTGCCCCTGCCACTTTTATCTCCCAGAAATGAATTAGATAGGCTCCCAAACCAATCAAGATGAAGCGGAATATATAAGCTCCCCAAAGTCCATAAAAAAGAGATTTTTCTTGTTGTTTTTTATCTGGTAATACCTGTGTCTGTGCAGCCAAAACAATCGCATTATCAACAGACAATAAACATTCAATCAATACTAGTGATAGGATGATCATCCAATCTTCACCAGAAGTGACTACTGTTCGCCAGTTATTAGCATCAAAAAATGGACCATATAATTGTTGTAATATATCCAATTAGTAATCTGATCTCCCTTCAATTATCTTTATCCAAGTATATTTTATCAAAATTTTCTATCTTAAAGTGACTTTAAGCATTACCTTTACAAGAAATTTACATTAATCTAATGGTAAAGCAAGGTCATCTGTATCATCATCATTTAAGTCACTTACTTCTGCATATTTTCCACGAATATGAGCTTTAATTAAACCATAAACCTCAGTTCTATCAGCAGAAGTTAGAGTGCGTCCTTCAAATTTCATTCGTGCATTAGAGGCAAAGAGTTCATTTAAATCTATTTTTCCTCTCATATCTCCGATTAAAAAGTTAGGTGTTACTCCAAAGAAACGACATAACTTTATAATTTCAAGATATGAAGGTGTATTTACGCCTCGTTCCCAACTTCCAATCTGAGGCCCTGTATTCTTTTTTTCTTGCTTGCCTTTTTCCATTTCATTCATTTCTTTAGCTAAACCAGCTAAGGAAAGACCTCTACCAGTCCTTAAGGCACGTAATTTTTCTGGAAACATAATTCTCAGCCCCTTTCACTTTATAAGTATATTATAATTCATAATTACAAAAATTTGTAAGCTGATTTATTTTTCGGCATAAAAAAACGAGGTCTTACTAAAACCCCGTTACTTAATTTAGCTTGACTTTACTTAGTAATGTCGCCACCAACATACTTCTTAGAAAGTTTTGTTAATGTACCGTCATTACGTAATTGCTTCAAAGCTTTGTTTACATCTTTCTTCAAGTCTGTATTCTTCTTAGCCATCAAAGCACTGATCTTAGCTGGCTTTTCATCTTTGGAAACATCTTTAGCTTGAAGTCCCTTGACATTCTTACCATCTTTCTTGTAAGCATACCATGCAGACATTGAGTTAATTGTTCCCTTTACACGACCTTGACGAACCATGTCTAAGGAAGTTGAAAATTCACTAGAAGGAACAACTTTAGCACCAAATTTCTTAGCTACTACAGAGTTGTCAGTTCCTGTACCACTAGCAATTTTTACACCTTTAATATCTTTCAATGTGTTCAAGCCACTACCTTTTTTAGAAATCAAAGCAAAGTGAGAGTAGATGTATGGAGTAGAGAAACCAAATTTAGCTTGTCTTTCCTTAGTAACTGTAATATTGTTCAAAACAATATCATATTTGCCAGTATTTACACCTTCAATTAATCCATCCCATTTAGTTGGTACGAACTTTGCTTTTAAGCCCATTTGTTTAGCAATATCCTTACCAAGTTCAACTTCAAAGCCTGTTAATTTTCCATCTTTACGGTATGAGTATGGAGCAAAAGTTCCTTCTAACCCAATTGTTAAAGTTCCTTTTTGCTTCAATTCACTACTTGTAGCAGCTGAAATTTTATCTGCACTAGCTTGTGCTGGACGAGCAATGTTAAATGCTAATCCCAAACTAGCTACCCCAACAAATGCTGCAACTGATTTAATTAATTTTCCATATTTCATTATTATTCCCTCCATTAATCTAAGTTACTTAACGTCATCGCGGATAAAAAGTTCTTTATTCTTTGATTATCTGAATTGAAAAAGTTATCTTTAGGACCTTGGAACAATATTTGTCCATCTTCAACAAATAAGATCTTATCCGCAACTTTCTGTGCGAAAGCCAAATTATGTGTAACTATTATCAACGATTGTTTTTCTTTAGCTAACTGTAACAATACTTTTAAAACTTCTAATTCTAACTCCGGATCCAACGCACTAGTTGGTTCATCTAGTAGGATATATCTAGGATTCATCGCTAATGATCTAGCAATCGCCACACGTTGAGCTTGTCCACCTGAAAGTTGTTGCGGATAGGCATCTGCTTTATCTGCCAATCCAACTTTTTTGAGTAATTCATAAGCTCTTTTAGTTGCTGATTCCTTATCTTCTTTTAACACATGAACTGGTCCTTCAATAATGTTCTTCAAAACTGTCAAATGTGGAAAAAGGTTGTAATTTTGAAAAACCATTTCTGTTTCACGACGAACTTCTAAAATCTCTTTTTTAGAGATTCCTTTCTTAAAGTCCAGCTTTAAATCATCAAAATAATATTTCCCACTCTCAGGCATCTCAAGTAAATTCAATGAGCGTAACATTGTTGACTTCCCTGAACCAGATGGACCTACTAAAACTGTAGTCTGATTATTTTCAAATGTTGTCGTAATATCTTTTAAAGCTAAATTACCACCAAAAGTTTTATTCACATTTTCTAAACGTAACATTCAATCACCTCACTTACTTTACTTATTGAGTTGCCACATAACGTGACGTTACTTTTTCAAGCCATCCTTGTAAGAAGGATAATACCGTGCATAGAATTGCATATAAGACTGCTACTGTGCAGTACATTACTAATGGCTCATAATTTTCAGCTGCAATTTGTTGACTAACTTCAAACATTTCCACAATCGTAATGGAAGCTGCTAAAGATGTATCTTTCACTAAACCAATGAAACTATTAGCTAACGGTGGTAATGAAACTCTAGCTGCTTGAGGGATGATTATTCTCATCAATGCTTGTTTATGAGTCATTCCAATTGAGGCAGCAGCTTCCCATTGTCCTTTAGGGATTGAAGTAATTGCCGCACGAATTGTTTCGGAAGCATATGCCCCGGTATTAAGTGAAAAAACTATAATTCCTGATGTAAATGGATCTAACTTTATTCCTTCTGGTGCTAGTCCCTTGATTTTTAGATACGGTAATCCAAAGTATACAATAAATAATTGGACCAATAATGGTGTACTTCTAAATAGCCAAACATAAAATCTAAAAATTGCTTTGATAACCAAGAAAGGTCCTTTAGTTTGCGAAATTCTAATTAAAGCTGTAACCAAAGCTAAAATCAATCCTAGAATAAATGAAATAATCGCTAACGGAATTGTGTACTTTATTCCAGCTGATATTAACTCAGGTAAAGAACTAATAACTGTATGCCACATATACTTTCACCTTCTCTTCTTATGTAATGTTCTCAAAATAAAAATGCTATTAGTCTTGTCTCCGACTAATAGCATTCACCGATTTAAATATCTAATTACTTACATACGATTAAATATTCCATCATTAGCGTGAAGATGTTAGTCTTTGACCAGAATTATACATACCAAAAAGCATGTTACACATCATGCAACATGGTTGAGCCATCAACATTGCTTGGTATGAAACTTTAGCCATTTTCTAACACTCCTTCATTTCAAGATACTATAAGAATACAATTTCACTTCTTTTTTGTCAATAAATTTCACACGAGAAATTAAAAACACCTTACAATCGTTAATTTTTTTCTAACGATTATAAGGTGTCTTGTAAAAGTATAAATTATTCCTTCGCACCAGTTATAGTATTAAAGTAATACTTCTTTCCATTTATCAACTGATGTCCATATAACATCCAACCATCTTTATTATAGTAAACCGTCTTATTTTGATAGCTAATATACTGGAAGCCTCGTTGCATGACTCCTTTGCTATTAAATAAATACCAATGTCCACCAATGTTCTTTTGTCCTGTTGCCATCTTACCTGTTACTTTATCAAAATAGTACACTTTTCCGTCTATATTTTGCCAGCCATACAACATCCAACCATCTTTGTTATAGTAAACTGTCTTATTTTGATAACCAATATTTTGGAAGCCTCGTTGCATAACTCCTTTACTATCAAATAAATACCAATGTCCGCCTATATTCTTTTGTCCTACTGTCATTTTGCCGGTTACTTTATCAAAGTAATATACTTTTCCATCTATATTTTGCCAGCCATATAGCATCCAACCGTCTTCATTGTAGTAAACTGTCTTATTTTGATAACCAATATTTTGGAAGCCTTGTTGCATAACTCCTTTGCTATCAAATAAGTACCAGTGACCATCTATATTCTTTTGTTCCGTTGACATTTTACCTGTTATTTTATCAAAATAATGTACTTTACCATCTATATTTTGCCAACCATATAACATCGTTCCATCATCAGAATACCAAACTACTTTATCTTGTGTAGGAATATATTTTTCTCCTATAGTCATTGCTCCGGTCACTTTATCAAAGTTGTACCACTTGCCATTGATATTTTGTTGACCATATAACATGTTACCTAAATGATCATAATAAACAACTTTATTTTGTGTTTCTATTTTTTGGAATCCATGCTGTAAATTACCATTTCTGTACAATCTCCAATGGCCATTTTCAAACTTTTGATGTCCTTCATTTATTCTTTTTACATAAGCTAATTGTAGTTCTGCTTTTCCAAGATTACTTTGTACTTCTTTCAGTTCTTTTTGAGCAGTATTATAGTTTTTTTGTGCTTCTTTTTGTTTAGTTATTTCCTTATTAAATTCTGCAGAATATTCGTTAAAAACAATTTTTGCAGCTTCCAATTCTTTTTTGTCATCGTTCAGCTTCTTATTAAGAGAAGTAATTTGATTACTATAGTTTGATTTTTTATTTTCTAGAATTGTTACTAATTTTCTGCTACTATCTATTTTCTTTTGTAGACGACTTATTAGATCATCCGTCTTTTTTAGTTTCGTATTTATTGCTGCTAATTCATTATTAGCAGTGTCTAACTTTTCCTTATCCAAACTACCCATTTGTGGGGTAATACTATTAACTTTATTAATCAGTTCTGAAGCTTCTGATAAATTTTTATTCATAGCTAACAACAAACCATAGCAATCACGCACTACATTTTTTAGTCTTCCCTGTAGTTCATTATTTTTATCTACAAGATAATAATCGCCTGAAATTCCCCACCCACTTGAATTGCCATTGTTCATTCCATATATCTTAAGTTTTAACTCTTCTAATTGTTTCTCAATTTTAACCAATGACGTTTCAGTCGTATTAAATTTATCTTGATATTTTTCTTTTAAGTTTTTTGTATTATTTATCTTAGTTTCTAAATCATTATAATTATCAACTAATTTTTGTAATGTTTCTTTCTGTTGTTCAACTGCAACTGTATAGCTACTATTTGAATAATTACTATTTTTCAATAGGTGCGTAGTTATCAAATCTTTAGGTATACTTATAAATTCAACACTATTTCCTATTGCTGGAAAAATAATGCTTTCTGGTGTATATGCATTGTAATTAACATCTTCTGATGTAGATACAACAGGATAAATATCGAGAATAAATTCTAAGGAATAAGCATAACTTTCTACAATATTAAGAACTGAATTATAAATGGCTTTTTTCAAATCATTTAAAGTATTTCCTTCAATGTATGACCCATTATAGATTACAGACGGATAGTATTTAATATTTTTATTTTTTAAAGTATTACCTAAAATTATAGTTTCGTCAGTTTCTTTCACGTAGTTTTCTATATACTCTCTTGTTAATTCGACTGCTTCTTCTGTAATTTCTAATTTTTCTTTTCCAACTTGCTTCCTAGCTTGATTAATTAAATCTATAGTATATATTGTAAGATCTCTATACTCATCTTCAGATAATTTATGACTACTATCTATAATTCTATGTTCATCTACATATGAATCTTTAAAGTGATTCAACTCATCTATTTTATTGTTAACTAGAGTTCTTTCATATTCATTCCATCTTGCTTGCTCATAGTTCTCAGGTAATATTATTTTATTTTCAACTATATTCTTTCGCTCTATTTCCAACTTCTTAAGTATATCTTTTTCATTATCGATATTAGCTTTTGTATTGGTTAAATCATATTCATAGTCATACAATTTGTTTACTGTAGTTTGTACTTCATCTAGCTTGTCATTTAGGCTTGTTAAATCATTATATAGCCCCATACTTTCATCAAAATAGTCATCTACTTTTTTATAATTTTCGCTAACAGCATCTATTAACTCTTTTGCATTTGTATATTCCTCATTCATTATACCTATCTCGTCTGTAGGATTATTTGTTGAGGAATCAGGTCTGAATATTGATGGTTCACCGTATTCGTTATAGTCTCCAAATGTATTTTTTATTTTGTCTGATACTTCTTGTAACGCTTTTTGGTCTTCACTAATTTTAACATTCAATTCTTTTAATTTTGGTTGTAATGTTTCTTTAGTTGATACAACATCATTGTAATGTTTTAAATTATTTTCATATTGTTCTTTAGCATCTTGATAGTACTTAGTTGTATCGCCTTTTATTGCTAATTGATCCTTTTTTTCATCATTAATACGCTCTAATAAAGCTTCATTTAAATCAATATCAGTATTTTTAGCATCTATATCCTGATTAACTTCCTGAATACTATCATTAGTATCATTAATCTCTTTTTGAGTTTTCTCCATATCTTGTTGTTTTGTAACTACATTTTCTTTAGCAACATTCATATTTACTTGTGCTAAATCAGTTGCTTGATTAGATGCATTTAAATTATTCTCTGAAATTTTTACATTCTGTTGTGCATCTTTTACATTTTGTTTAGCATTATCTACTCTACTTTGAACATTTTCAATAGATTGAATTTGTGTAGTACTTTCAGTTGGTACTGAAACTGTACTATCTGCAGATATTTGTTCATGCTTTGTAAGTCCTACTGTTGCAATAGTCGCAGAAATTGTTAAAGCTGATACTAAGTGTTGCTTTGACTTTTTCATCTAAATAATCTCCCCTTATAACTCAAATACATTTATATAAATTATTGTTATGTAGTAATTATATCAAACGTTATCAATACTGCATATAAAAAAAGAGTTGGAAAATTTGAAGTGCAACAAAAAAGTTAGACAAAAATAAAATATTTTTAAGCAGCTAAGACATGGGTTCGGTAATCAACCGGACTCATGTTTTTTGTTTTATTGGAAATTCGGTCATTATTGTACCAATTGACATACTTGTTAAAGAACTGTGTGAACTGAGAAATATTCTTACACTTCTTTATTTCAGGCTGTGATTCAACTTTAAAAAGATGGAAAAAACTTTCCATTGGAGCGTTATCTAGGCAGTTTCCCTTGCGGGACATACTTTGAATTAAACCTAATGAATCAATCTTTTCACGATAATAGTCTAATTGGTAGTGCCATCCTTGGTCAGAATGGATAATTGGATTAAAGTTATTGGGGAGGTTATCCTCAAGCTGACTTAATGTATCCATAATCAACAGTTTATTTGAGCTTTGGCTAACAGAAGCGGCTAAAACTTCTTTGGTAGCTTGATCTAAAATAACTGACATGTAAGCCCAGGTCGAATCACCTAAACGTACTTGTGAAACATCCGTATGAAGGACAGTAAAAGAAGATATAGCATCAAATGTTTGGTTTAACAAGTTATCAGCTACCTTACCAACTGTACCTTTATAAGAAGAATAGTGATTATTTTTACGGCGATTATACATAGCTGGTTGTACACCTAATTCGTTCATTAAGCGACGTAAAGTAGCTTCAGCCATATGTGATATCCAGCTTTCTCAAGAAGTGGCATTATACGGCGATAGCCGTATGTATAAGAACCTCTCCATTTACCTTTTTCCGCTATTTCCTTGATTACCACCTTAACATCAGCATACTTATCATTTTTATTGATGATACGTTTGCGTTCGTCGTAATAAGTTGGTCGCTTCAAGTCAATCGTTTTTAGAAGCTCACCAATCCCATATCGTTCCTTTTTTGGCAAGTTTTGTTGGTCTACCCTGATCTGATCCACAATTATTGTTTTCTCCTTGGCTTTGAGGGTCCGAACAGGGTCAACGATTTTTTTAAGATATCACGCTCCATTTTGACTTGACGTAATTCACTCTTTAGTGCCGCAATTTCATCACTTTCCTTTTTTAAAATTTTACGTGCATCCTTCTTTGTCATTTTTGACATCTTACTTGGCCTACCTTTCTTCTTGGATTTCAAGGCTTCAGATCCACCTTCCATAAACAACTTCAACCAGATAGATATCTGTGAACACAAAAGATTATGGGAAGCCGCCACTTTGGACATTGAAACATCATTATTTAGGTAGTAGTTTATCACACGAAGTTTAAAATCAACAGTAAATTTACGTTTGAAATGTCGTAATTTCAACCCTTTGGGTCCTTTTAAATTGTATACAGTCCACCATTTTTTTAAGGTATCCTTTGGTAAAGAATACTTATTTTCTAGACATCGTTGTGAACAGCCAGTATCTAGGTATTCTTGAATAAGATCTAATTTGAATTTTTGAGTATATTTAGTCATACGAAAAAAGCACCTCACAATAGCTAGACTTTGTCTAACAATTGTAAGGCACTTCACAATCGTTAATTTTTTTCTAACGATTATAAGGTGTCTTGTAAAAGTATAGATTATTCTTTCGTACCAGTTATAGTATTAAAATAATACTTCTTTCCATTTATCAACTGATATCCATATAACATCCAACCATCTTTGTTGTAGTAATCTGTTTTACTTTGATTAGCAATGTATTGGAAACCTCGTTGCATAGCTCCCTTACTATCAAATAAATACCAATGTTCGCCTATATTCTTTTGTCCTACTGTCATTTTGCCGGTTACTTTATCAAAGTAATATACTTTTCCATCTATATTTTGCCAGCCATATAGCATCCAACCGTCTTCATTGTAGTAAACAGTTTTATTTTGATAACCAATATTTTGGAAACCTTGTTGCATAACTCCTTTGCTATCAAATAAGTACCAGTGACCATCTATATTCTTTTATCCCGTTGTCATTTTACCTGTTATTTTGTCAAAATAATGTACTTTACCATCTATATTTTGCCAACCATATAACATCGTTCCATCATCAGAATACCAAACTACTTTATCTTGTATAGGAATATATTTTTCTCCTATAGTCATTGTTCCGGTCACTTTATCAAAGTTGTACCACTTACCATTGATATTTTGTTAGAGAAAAATAAGAGAAATGTAACAAAAGAATTTTTAATTTTAAAAAATCTATTGCACAATATTGTGAATAATGTTACAATTTAATTGTTAAAACGTTTACAAACTATTTTAGGAGGTCTTTTATGATGACAAAGACTGTAATTATTGGTACAAATCACGCTGGAATCGCTGCTGCTAATACATTATTGGATAATTATCCAGATCAAGAAGTAGTGATGATTGATAGAAATTCTAATTTAAGTTACTTAGGATGCGGAACAGCACTTTGGGTAGGACGACAAGTGAACGATTATCATGGGTTGTTCTATACCAAAGTAGAAGATTTCACAAATAAAGGTGCTAAAATTACCCTTGAAGCAGAAGTTAAAGATATAGATTTTGATAAAAAAGTAGTTCACTATATTAAGAAAGATGGCACAGAATTAACTGAAGATTACGATAAACTAATTCTAGCAACAGGTTCTCTACCAATATCTCCTAATGTAGCTGGTAAAGATTTAAACGGAATTCATTTCTTGAAATTATTCCAAGATGGTCAAGATGTAGATAAAGAAATTTCTGCAGAAGAAGTAAAGAATGTAGCAGTTATCGGAGCTGGTTATATCGGAGTTGAAATTGCTGAAGCTGCTAAACGTCGGGGTAAGAATGTATTACTATTTGACGCAGCTGATCGTTCCTTATCTACTCATTATGATAAAGCATTCACCGATTTAATGGATAAAAACTTAGCTGATCACGGTATTGAAAATCATTTTGGTGAGTTAGTAACAGAATATAAAGGTAATGACCAGAATCATGTAACTCAAGTTGTAACTGCTGAAGGTGAATATGATGTTGATTTAGTGATTAATGCAATCGGATTTAGACCTAATAATTCATTAGGTAAAGATCATTTGAAACTATTCAAAAATGGAGCTTACTTAGTAGATCGTTATGGACAAACAAGCGATAAAAATGTATATGCAGTTGGAGACTGTGCCACAATTTACTCAAATGCTCTAGATAAAATGACTTATATTGCTCTAGCTTCTAATGCTGTTCGTTCAGGTATTGTAGCTGCACACAATCTTGCTGGGACTAAGCTTGAATCAGTAGGGGTACAAGGCTCAAATGGAATTAACATTTGGGATTTGAAGATGGTTTCAACAGGACTATCAGTAGAGGCAGCGAAAAAATTCGGTTTAGATGTAGAGTATACAGACTTTGAAGACTTACAAAAACCAGCTTTCATGCCTAAAGATGTAAATGCAGAAGTTAAGATCAGAATTGTTTATGAAAAAGAAAGTCGGAGAATTGTCGGAGCTCAACTAGCTTCAACGGAAGATGTTTCAATGGCAATTCACATGTTCTCACTGGCAATTCAAGAACATGTAACTATTGATAAGTTAAGTTTATTAGATATTTTCTTCTTGCCACACTTTAACCAACCATATAATTATATAACAATGGCTGCGTTATCAGCAAAATAAATCTTAGTCAAGACTATTCAGTGAAAGAAATTTTTATTGGATAGTCTTTTTATTACTATTTTCTAAAATTCATCTGAAAATGTATTTTCCCCCAGCCTTTGGTTTGAGTTCAGGTTAGTTTACCATGCAATAGCATAAGACCTATGCTGCATATAAAAAAGAGCTGGACAATTCCAACTCTTTTTTAATATTAATATTTTTTATTCAACTGTAACACTCTTAGCTAAGTTACGTGGCTTATCAACATCGTATCCACGTTGGATTGATGCATAGTAAGCTAATAATTGTGCTGGGATAATAGCCAATAATGGTGATAACAATGGTGTTACTTCTGGTAATACCACTTGATCGCCTTCTTGAGCCACATCGCGACTAGCAATAAATAGCACGTTAGCACCACGAGCTAATACTTCTTGAGCATTACTACGTGTATGAGTAGCTGTCTTAGGATCTGTAATTACAGCTACAACTGGTGTACCTTCTTCAATCAAAGCAATTGTACCGTGCTTCAATTCACCAGAAGCAAAGCCTTCTGTTTGAATGTAAGAAACTTCTTTCAATTTCAAAGCTGCTTCTTGAGCTACATCATAGTCAATTCCACGACCAATGTAGAAAGCATTACGTGTTGTTGCTAACATATCCTTAGCAATCTTTTCAACAGTACCTTTTTCGTCAACTAATTCTTGCATACCATTAGCTACTTTAGTCAATTCAGTAGCAACATCGAATTCCTTAACCTTATCAATGTTTTTAGCTTCGCCATAAGCTTTAACCAAGATAGCTTCTAGAGCAATTTGTGCTGTATAAGCTTTAGTTGAAGCAACAGCAATTTCTGGACCTGCATATAGTAACAATGTATATGTTGCTTCACGATCCAAAGTAGAGTTTTGTACGTTTGTAATTGTTAAACTTGGATAACCTTGTGCATTTACTTGAGTAAGCACTTGACGACTATCAGCTGTTTCACCACTTTGAGTCAAGAAGATGAAGAATGGTTTTTCTGACAACAATGGTGGATTGTAAGCAAATTCTGAAGCAACATGAACTTCAGTTGGAATATTAGCTAATTTTTCAAATAATTCCTTACCTACTAAACCAGCATGGTAACTTGTACCAGCAGCTACGATATACAAACGATCTGCTTTTTCTAAAGCATCCAATAGTTCTTTATCGATGTTGATAGAACCATCTTCTGCTACATAATGTTGAACTAAGTTACGCATTACACCAGGTTGTTCATCAATTTCCTTAAGCATGTAGTATGGGTATGCACCCTTTTGAGCTGCGGCTGGATCTGTATCTACATGGAATGGTTCACGATTGATAACATTTCCATCTGGGTCCTTGATAGTAATTGAATCAGGCTTTACAATTACGATTTCACCATCAACTAATTCGATGAAGTCATGGGTTTGACTCAACATTGCAATTGCGTCTGAACATACAACATTGAAACCATTACCAACACCAATCAACAATGGACTCTTATTCTTAGCAACAAATAATGTATCTGGTTCTTCTTTATCCATCAATAAGAAAGAGTATGATGAACTTTCATCAACTAATCCTAGAACTTTTTTAAATGCTGCTTCTGTGTCTAGTCCTTCATCAGAGAATTTACCGATCAATTGTACAATGACTTCTGTATCTGTACTACTTACCAAAGTTACATCTTGTAAGTATTCATCACGTAATTGAGCAAAGTTTCCAATCACACCATTGTGTACTAAGAAGAAACGGCCATTTGCTGATACATGAGGATGAGCATTAACCTTGCTAGGAATCCCATGTGTAGCCCAACGTGTATGACCGATACCTGTTGAACCCTTAACTTCTGGACCAACTTCTGCACGTAAATCGGAAATACGACCTTTTTCTTTTACTAAAAAGTCCTTACCATTTTGATCATTTACGTAAATTCCAGCTGAATCATAGCCACGATATTCTAATTGTTGTAATCCATCTAATAAAATGTTTGTTGCATCATTATTACCAGTAACACCGACAATACCACACATATGTTATTTACCTCTCAAATTCAAATCTTTATTTTCTAAAATTGGTATAGACCTTGATTTCTTATTTCAAATTATTGAAAATGCTTATAAATCAAGGTAACAGCTACAATATACATTAATATTTATTGCTTGTCAACAATCATTTCATCTAATTGGTATAGCTGATTTTATTTCTTGTAAGAACCTTACAGCAATCGCATTTTGTAACTCTTCCTTTGTACCAGTTGCGAATAATTTCAAAGTATCATCACTCATCACAATCATGCTACTTACCATTCCCATTACATCTTGCTCAATATCTGATAATCTTTCAGGTCCCAACATTAATAACATTCTTGAAACTTCAATTTCAGTTTGATCCATAGCTTTCATCTTTAGAGATTGGTCTAAATCAATTACGGTAAAATAACAACGTTTAACTTCCGGGCTGCTAGTATGTAACAAGGCCATGTTACTATTAGGAATTCCAATCGGAGCTAAATCTATTCTACGTTTTAAATTTTCAGCTACTTGTCTTTTATCTTTTACTATTCCTTGTCCAATTCTATTTGTAATTTCTTTAATTACTTGAGATAAGTTTTCAGTAGATTTATTTTTTAATGTAATTACTTCAATTCCATTTACTAATTCCGTACAGAATAATGCCCCTATCGCAATACCATTCAACTTTTTAGTTGGTTGTAACTTAGAATTATTCAAATAAACATTATTATTTTCTGTTTCTTTGCCGATATAATTTTCCTGATATTTTTTCAAATAATCTTTAATATTACTAATCTCATCATCTAATAATAGAGGGCTAACTATTTGATATTTTCTTGGAAAACCTGGTAATTTTAAAGTAGATAAAATTAAATCATAGCCACTTAAATCAAGGTCTTGAAGTTGTGCAATTTTAGAAATTTTTACTTTCTTAACTTCTGGAATTTCTTGCTTTAATCTTTGTCCCAAGATCGATGATGTACCGATCCCATTTTCACAAATTACTAGCGCTTTCAAATCTCCTCGATAATGACGACTAGTATATTCATTAGCGAAATACAGTAGCAATAATTGTAGTTCAGATTGTGCTAACTTTTCATCTGGAAAACTAACTTTCCACGCTTGTTTAATAGCATTAAATAAATCTTGATACCTTTCGCTTAATCTAGTTAAAGTTTCAATTCTCGTATTAGGTAACCTTTCAACCTGATGACTTACTAAACCAGCAATATGCGTTGTCAGACGTTTCAAAAATGCCGGATTACGTTGAAAATCCCATTTCATTTTTTCAGAAACTGTTTGAACGAAAGACTTTATTTGTAGTGATAAAGCCAGTTCTTGATCATTATCATAAAATGTCGGAGAACTCTCATTATCACAACTTTGGAATTGATTAGCTAAATAGATAATTTCTTTTCTATCTAGTTTTAACGGTTCTATTTGTGAATACTCAGCCATAAATTGATAAACCAATGATTGATATTTCAACGAACCATCAATAGCTTTAATTTCACCCAAATTATCAGATGAGGCAGCTCTTTCTAAACAAATGGTTGTTAATAATATCAGCTGCATTGATTGGTGATCTGACTTGATATTTATTTTCTTCAATACGCTTTTGTTTAGAGCTTGAGTTACTAATTGAATCCTTTTTTTCGGTAATAATCTCAAAAAATAATTGTTTCCCCCGACATCCTGATCGTCACCAATATACTTAAAGAAACGATAATCATTGATCTCACTCAATAAGATACCACATAGTACCTGACGTCTTTGAAATTCGGTACCTTTAACTGAAATGCCTACACCTTTTTTCTTAATTAAAGTTATCCCATATTTTCCAAGTGCCAAGGCTACTTCCGTTAAATCTCGTTGTACAGTACCTTCACTTACTTTTAGAGACATTGCCAGACTAACAATTTTTTGTGGCTCATCTTCTAGTAAAAGCATTGCCGCCAAAATACTTTGCCTTTCAGATACTGACATTTCTTGTTGACTAGGACTATCACCAATGTCTTCACGCAATTGTTCAATATCTCTTTCTTGTCCTTGAAGTACATATTTCCCATCAATGTTAGAAATTGTCAGTCCTCTTCGCTCTAAATCCAATTTTAGCTCGTTAAATTCACGATAAATGGTTCTTCGACTAACATTGACGCTTTCTTCAAGCTGTTTAATCGTTGTCCCATTTGATATTCGTAATAATATCGATAAAATTTCTTTTTGCCTTTTTGTAAGAATTATCATAGGAATTAACGTCCTTTCACGCTACTTTGACAAATTTAGACATTATCTAATATTTAGTCTAACTCACAATTTTATTAAAGTAACCCTATTCTTCAATAAATTCCGAATTGAGAACTATCGACTCAGCTAAAAGAATTTCACTATATAAGTGATACACATATTTTTCATACCGTGCTTCTTTTTGAGAAATCATATCTAAATATTGTCGTTCTTGATAGAATGCATTAATAAATGCACGTCTTTCCATTTCTTTTTCCGCTTCTGTATATTGTGGATGACGTACTGCATTACGCCATTCTTTGACAAAATCCCTTGTTCTTGTATTTTGATTTTGAGACTTCAAATCAAAAATTACAGATTGTTTTACATTTTTCGCTAAGTACATTTTCTGTACGGTAGCGATTGCTTGTTGAATCATTTCTTCTCTTAATTCATCTAATTCCTTTTCACCATCTTCATCAGACACATCTTTATCTAAAATGAACCTAAAAATAACAGTAGGAACTATCATACTTAAAATAATCAGTACACTTTCAGACATCACTATTAAACTAAAATCTTGGCTATTAACACTAGTCTTAGCTACTGTAAATGCTAGGGATAACGTTACAGCTCCATGCACACCACCTAAAGAAAAAATCCAACCTGCATGATTATCCATTTTAAATTTAATTCTGCCATATATATACCGTACAATTACATTGGATAAGTACAAAATTGCACCTAAAGTTATCCAGATCCACGAATTATAAGTGATACTCTCATCTTTTATGATATTAACCAACATCATTCCTAAAATTACAAAAACAATGCTGTTAAAAAGTTCCGTAATGATTGAAACTAAATTTGTACCCATATACACCATTTGAGCATTCGCTAATCGACTACGTTGAGTTTCAGCATTATGCACCAATCCTGCACAAACTACTGCAATAATCCCAGAAACATGAAATTCTTCCGCCAGATAATAGATAATAAATGGTGTCATTAAATAAATAATCACCTGTGCATTTACAGAATTATACGAACTTCTAAGGAGTGCTTGCCTGAATAAAACAATAATCCATGCGATTATAAAACCAATTACAATCCCACCACCAGCAGATAGAATAAAATCTGTCAATGTTTCACGATAGTTTATTCTTCCATTGATATACCATAAAACAGCCATGTTTAATAAAATAATTCCTGAAGCATCATTAAATAATGATTCCATTTTTAAAAAGAATCCTTCGCGACGTGGAATTTTTAGTCCTTCAGTTACTGATTGAGTGGCTGTTGCATCAGTTGGTGTACTGATTGCAGCTAAGATAAAAGCCAATGGCAAACCAATCTTACCAATTGCATAGCTACTAAATCCGGCTACGATTGCACAAAGTAAGACCATGATAACTGTAACTTGGAAAATCTGTTTTACCCTTTTACCAACTACATTAAGGAAAGTAGCTTGCCCTTCAAAGAATAATAGCGGTGCTACGATTAAAAGCATAAAAACTTCCGGATTAAATGAACGGATGTCATAAGTCGTTACAGGAAGTAATCCTAAAACCGCTCCCATAATTAGACTAACGTAATTCATTGATACTTTAGCAAACATCTCAGCAATTATAATGCTGATAACAGCAAAAAATACCAATTCAAATAATAAAATTATTATCTCCAAACTATCTATCATCCCTTCCTTGTGTTATCTATAAATTAATTCTAGCATAAAATATAAAAAATTTGTATGAATTAAGCAAATAAAAAAGAGCGGTAAATTAAAACCGCCCTCAATTCTACAATGTTGCACGACTTTTAGAGTTGGCTGACTCTATCTGTGTTCAACATAATTATCTTTATTCTGACACTATTATAACATAAAACGTTTTTCTGTAAGTCCAGGATAAAATTAAAATAGTTGAAGATTATGCCTGTTTGAAAGCTAATCTTCAACTATTCTCTATTTCAAGCAATTGAAATTTTATACTAATAAATATTGTAAGCCAGCAGCTAAGATACCTCCAACAATTGGACCTAACATTGGTACCCATGCATAGCCCCAATTTGCATTACTCTTATTAGGTACTGGTAATACTGTATAAGCAAATCTTGGAGCCCAGTCACGAGCTGGATTCAAAGCGAAACCTGTTGTTCCACCCAAAGCTTGACCAACTACCATAATTAATAAACCAACGATTAATGGCTTCAATCCTTTTGTAAAGTCGCCAAGATTTAATAATGTAAAGATAAATACAAAAGTTGCGATTGTTTCACTCAAGAAATTATATAAACCATTGTCAATAGCTGGACCAGTTGCGAAAATTCCAACTACATTACCATCATCAGTATTCTTGGCATTTTTAAATTGTGCTCCATATTGGATAATTACTAAAACTGCACCAACAAAAGCTCCTAAAAATTGTCCTAATAAATAAGGTAAAACTTGGCTCCAAGGGAAGAAACCAAAAAGAGCAAATCCGATTGTTACCGCTGGATTCAAATGTCCTTGAGCTCCAAAACTACCAGCTACATAAACACCGAACGTTACGGCCATACCCCATGCTAGAGTTACGAACAACCAGCCAGCATTACGTGCATATGACGTCTTAAGATTTATGCCAGCGCCGGTACCTACACCTAGAACGATTAAAATCATCGTACCAAGAAATTCACCAATAAATCCGTTCATAGTACTCACCTCTATTTAATTTTTAGTGGTTCTAATTGCTTTTCTACTTCCTGTAAATCTACTCCAGCTTCAAGAAGTGTTGCTGCTGTATATGCTCCTTCGATTAAAGCAACATCATAGAGATGAACTTTTTTATCTGTCATTTCGATTGCCATCTCTAAGTTCATTTTTGCACTTCCTAAATCATAGAAAGCCAAAATTTCATCAGCATCATTTTCTTCAAAAGCATTCATGATTTTTTCCATACTTGTCCCAACATCATTATCTTCAGTTCCACCAGCTGTTGTAATAGGAACATCCTTAGCTACCTGAGTCAACAATCTTGGCAATCCATTAGCAACTTCATAAACGTGAGAAACAATTGTAATTCCTAAACTCATTACATAACCCCCGCTTCTAAAAGGGCTGTAAATAGGTAGCCACTTGATACAGCACCTGGGTCTAAATGTCCAACTGAACGTTCACCTAAGTAAGAAGCACGACCTTTCTTGGCAACCATATCCTTTGTAGATTCAACTGCTGCGTCAATATCTGCTTGAGTTAGACTATTATCTTTCAATTTTGGTACTAATGCTGTCCAAACATCCACCATTGTCTTATCTCCAGCTTCAGCTCCACCACGTTTCTTAATTCCGGCTAAAGCTAATTCCATTAATTCTGCTAAATCATCTGTTTTAGCACTAGCTTTAGCCATTTCTAAAAATGCAGTTCCGTATAAAGGACCAGAAGCTCCACCAACCTTACTAATCAAGGACATCGCTGTAATTTTAAATACTCCAACAATATCTTCTGGTTGCTTACTTGCTAAAGTTTCTTTGACTGCAGCCATACCACGAGCCATGTTATTACCATGATCTCCATCTCCAATTGGTATATCTAAATCACTAAGATATGCCTTGTTAGTTTCAATTAAATCACCAAATATTTCTAACCATTTTTCTAAGTTTTCTTTAGTTACTGACATTTCAATCTTCCTTCCCTACTTAAGCTTTTTACCATGCAATTGTTTCTACTGGATAATTCAAATAATCTAACCACTTATCTTCAGCTAATTCAAATATTGTTAAGGAAATACCAGCCATTTCAATTGATGTCATATAATTTCCAGCTTTCGTAAATACTGGTTTAACACCTTTTGCTTCCAATGCATCTAGCACATCGTTGCCAAATATATATTGTTCCATTAATGGAGTTGCACCCATACCATTAATTAAAACAGCATATTTTTTATCCTTATTCAAATGAAGTTCTTCATCAAGTTTTTTAATTAATTCTGCTACTAATTCTTTAGATGGCTTAATCTTTTCTCTTCTATAGCCAGGTTCACTATGAATTCCTACCCCATATTCAATTTCATCTTCGGCTAGTTCAAATCCTGGTTTACCAACTTCTGGAACTGTTGCAGCTGATAAAGCTACACCAATAGTCTTTAAATTAGGTAATACTTTCTTAGCTAGTTCTTCTATTTCATCTAAACTTGCACCTTGATCTGCTGCCGCACCTAAGATTTTATGCATTAATACGGTTCCGGCTACACCACGGCGACCTTGTGTATACAAACTATTTTCTACGGCAATATCATCATTGACAATGATTGATTTAACTTCAATATCATCCATTTCTGCCATATCTTTTGCCATATCAAAGTTCATTACATCACCAGAATAATTTTTAATAACTAAAAATACACCTTTGCCACTATCAACAGCCTTGATTGCTTCGTATATTTGATCAGGTGTTGGAGAGGTAAATACTTGTCCTGCAACTGCTGCACTTAACATACCTTTACCTACGAATCCTGCATGTGATGGTTCATGTCCACTACCACCACCACTGACAATACCTACTTTACCTTGCATAGATTCTTTGTCACTACGCACCATTACTTCAGTACCATCAATCTTTTCAATATATTGTGGATATAAACGAACCATTCCGTTAACCATTTCTGGAACAACATCTGCTGGATTATTGATAATTTTCTTCATGACTATACCTCCATGTCGAACTATGATTATTTACAACTTGATTGTATAATATAACCGTTTTCAATTATAGTGGACAATATCTTAAATCTGTCCGTTACTTCATCCTATAAGGTATTATTATACTAATAGTATGGAAGTGATAATATGAGATTAACAAACACACATGATATTTCTTTAGAAAATACAATCCAAGGCATCAAGCTTGCTTACCCCGCTCTCAAGCAAGTCTCAGGGATATTTGGATTTATAGATAGAAATTTTAATGATGAACATATTCCTTTAGTTTCAGGTGGTGGTGCTGGTCATGATCCTGCTCACTGGGGATTTGTTGGACCTGGAATGCTAAGCGCTTCAATTACTGGAGAATTATTTGAACCACCTACTCCAGAAGAAATAATTACAGTTACTAAAAAAACAACTAAACTTAAAAAAGCTTTTTATATTGTTAAAAACTTTCCCAAAGATGTTGCTGCTTTCACTCAAGCTAAAGTAACTTTAGAAGATGAAGATTGGCAAATTGGAATGGTTATTGTTAGAGATGATATTTCGGTAGATTCATCTTTTGAAAAAAGACGGCGTGGCGTAGCTGGAACTGTCCTAATTCATAAAATTCTCGGCTACTATGCCCAAAAAGGAGCTAATATTGATACTCTTGAAATGGTTGGCCAACATTTAACAGAGAAACTAAAAACTATTGGTGTGGCTTTTTCTGGAGATAATTTTAACCTAAAAGATAATGAGATATATTACGGAATTGGCATCCATGGTGAACCCGGCTATCGCAAAGAAGAATTTAAGTCTTCTGAATTACTTGCTAGAGAGTTGATAGCCAAATTGCGCTTAAATTTCCAATGGTATAAAGATGATACATTTGTTGTTCTAATCAATTCTCTAGGTGGGACTACACCTATTGAAAATTTGATTTTTAATAATGATGTTTGTTCTTTATTGTCTTTAGATAATATCAATATTGCATTCGATAAGGTCGGGACTTTTCTTTCATCTTATGGAATTAACGGGATTTCTCTATCATTATTAAAAGTTGAAGATGCTGATTGGCTTCATGCCTTACAAGCTCCCGTTAATGTTCCAGCTTGGTAATTAACTCTCAAAAGAATATTCAATTGCATTAATTGCTTGTTTTACAATTAACTCATAATCTACTGGATTGGGTGTCGTAACATTATGAATTATAGTTGTAGATATACCTAAGCATAGGATCCACATATTATCCTGTGCTTTTTTATTTGAGATAAGTTCCTGCCTTTCTAGTACATGAGCTAATAATACTACCAAATGTGTCGCAAAAATATCTGCCACATTAACTTCGGTTTGTACCGTCAAGCATTCATAGTAGTAGCGTTTATGAGCATCTATTTCGTAAATGAACAACTTTAAAATTTCTTTCCAATGAAGGTAGTCAATATTATTATCAATTGTTTCTTCCAAGGTGTCATTTAATTGCCACTCTAGCAGATCATATTTATCTTGAAAGCTATCATAAAAAGTTTGGCGCCTGATATCTAATATTCTCATTAGAGAACTTACTGAAACATGATTAAAACCTTTTTTCATTATCTGTTCACGAAAAGTATTAGCAATTTTCTTTTGTAATATATAGCTCATATTTGCCACCTCATCTAAACAAATCCAAATAAAATCAAATATCTTTTATATAAAATAATAACAAAATTCCCAATATAATTCTAGACAACGTAAAAAGTGCGTATAACATACACTACACGCACTTCGATATTTTAACATTTATAATCTATTCTTTTTCAGTTACTCCTACAGATACTCTAGCTTTCTTATAGAAGTAAACTCCTAATCCTAATACTAATCCAACTAATGCTGGAACTACCCATGATAATCCGATGCTAGCTAATGGTAAGTAATGCAATCTAAATGCTGCAACTGCTTTACCAAATGCGCTTTGACTAACAACTGCTGGGAATGCAACTACCATATCAAAGAATGCTGGAACTACAGTAAATAGAACTACCATGAAATATACTGCACCATCACGCTTGAATAAAGGTGAAAATACAGATAATAAGATCAATACCATTGATAATGGATATAAGAACATTAACATTGGAGTTGACCAAGCGATGATTTGTTCTAATCCAAAGTTAGCTGTTAAGAATGATGCTAAGCATGATAATGCCAACCATGTGTGATAACTAACCTTTGGAAAATGTGCATGGAAATCTTGAGCAAAAGCTGCAACCAAACCTACCGCTGTTGTTAAACATGTAACTGTGATCAATGTAGCTAATACAGCTTGACCAAATGAACCTGCATAAGCATTAACGATTTGAGAAAATGCTACACCACCATCAGCGGATAATTTAAATCTACCTAATGACATTGCGCCTACAACAATTAGAAGTAAGTAGATTACTGCAACTGCACTCATTGAGAAGAAACCAGCTTTAGCAGTAACGGCAGCAACACTCTTTTCACGTTTTTTACCCATTGCACGAACGGCTGTAACAACAGTAACACCAAAAGCTAAACCTGCCAAAGCATCCATTGTGTTATAACCTTCTAAAAATCCATTAGTAAATGCACCATGTAGATATTGTGCAGTAGGTGCTGCTTGAGAAACACTACCCATTGGTTTTAAGAATGATACCAAGAATACTAAGAATAATAATACCAAAAATACTGGATTTAAAACCTTACCTAAATTAGATGCGATGTTATTTTCTTTATATGATAATAAAAATGCTGCTAAAAAGAATAATGCAGAGAAACCAAATAATGCTACTTGTTGATATTGTTGTGGAACTAATGGTGCCAAACCAACCGTAAATGAAACAGTAGCTGTTCTTGGAGTACCAAATAATGGTCCGATTGTAGCATGAATTAATACCATAAATACTAAAGCAAAAGTTGGGCCTAGTGGTAAACCTACATCATAAACACCTTTAGAACGTGTGATTGCGATAGCTAGAACTGATAGCAATGGTAACAAAACACCTGTTACTAAAAATCCTAGTGTAGCAGGAAGCCAATTATGACCTGCCAATTGTCCTAAATGTAGTGGGAAAATTAAGTTCCCAGCTCCGAAAAATAATGCAAATAGCAACGAACTAACGACAAAATAATCTTTTTTAGTTAATTTTCTTTCTACTAATTTCTCCATAAAATCATACCCTCATCAAATTCTCATTTATTAGAAAAAATATAGCAACTAATTAAGCACCTTCCGGATTGGTTACTCTCAGTTTGCACGCAATAAAAAAATAGACGCCCCTAAATCGACTACTCGATTCAAGGACGCCTATCGCGTGGTACCACCCTGCATTTATAACTACATCGCTGCAGCTACCTTTCACGTACGGCCTACGTCTAGGCGATACGCTAACACTGTAATGGGTGTTCCCAATGCACCTTACTCTCACTAGGATTTCGGTACAACACTCGAAAGTGATTTTCATCTGCTTACTGTCTTACTTCCTCTCACCAAACGAAGCTCGCTTAAAGGGCAAACAAATTACTCTTCTTTCTCATTGCGTTCTTTTATATTTAATCTCTATGCTTTGTATTCTAATCATACTGTAATTATTTGTCAACACATTTTTCGGTTTTTTTAACTCCAATATAACAACTCTCATTTAATTTTCTTACTAAAAGCGTGTTATACTATGGTTGGAGCTTATATTCAGGGAGGTTGATTTATCATGAAAAATTCTTATTATCCAACTACTACTCCAAAAATCGTTGTCTTTGTAGTTACAATTTTGTTGTTTATTTGGACAATTATCGATTCCAACCTAATTCATTTAGGTGGACTGGCGTTTGCTTCATTGGTTATGTTAATGTTCCATTTTCATTTTTATGAATCAACTTCAGACAAAAATATTTTCAATAAAATAGACTTTATTTTACAATTATTTTTGGTCTTTATTTCTATTATTAAGTTTTTTGTTATTTCAGGTGTTAATTAATTTAAATTTTTCAAAAAATAAAAATGGTAAATCAAAAATCGATTTACCATTTTTTTATTTCCTAGTAGCTTGTCCTGTAGCATAATTAATATTTATGTTAGTTTGTACATTAGGCACAAATACATTAAATTCTAGCGAACCATCTGATGATTTAGCTTCCAAATGTGCTCCTGCTGGCACTAGATTATTACCATCATAGACATCTGTCACACGATAACGAACCTGCTTGTTTCTATCTAAAGCTTTTCTTACCAATCCTTCGTAGTAATTTTGTCCGGTAGAATCCTTAGAAGCTGATTCATTAGCCCATGCAGTTTGAGTAGCTATATTCTTTTCATTAGACTCAGAAGCATCAAACCCTCTAACATTTCCCACAAGGGCATATGCTAATAAATGTCCTCTATCATAAGCATGCTTGAATCTACCTGGCAGGTTTTGTACCTGTCTAAATCCTTGTGGCTTCCAACTTGTACGCCCATTTCCTGTAGCTTGACGATTTTTATATTGACGACTAGTTCTATTTAGCCAAGCATTCGCAACAGTTGGTCGATTCAATGAATCAACCTCATTAACAGCATATGGTGCACTAGAAACTTTTGTATTTAAGTTAGTCTTATTATTATTTACAATGAAAGCTCCTGCCCCATTAAAGCTTAAATTACCACCTAATTGTTGGCGTACATTATCTGTTAATACTACACTTGCTTGTTCCTCAGTAGGAGTGTAATCCTTTTTGTTATATGTACTACTACTTGCAACCTCATTATTAAATGGTGTACTAATATGATTTGTATTAACCCCTACTGCTGCTAAAGCAACCCCTACAGCAACGGTAGCTAACCATCTCATAAATTTATTTGATTTATTTTTCTTTTTTCTTGCCATTTTAACCCTCCGAACACATATTCTAAATAAATTTTACAATACTTTTTAGATTATTTAAAGCATAAAAAAACTCCACAGCTAGGGAAACTGCGGAGAAAAAGGAAATATATTTAAGGGTTATTCCCAGTTCATCAGCTGGGAACTATGCTTTCAAAAAACATACTCTAAACTGAGTACTCACTTATACTACTTTTTATTTTCGAAGAATTTGTGAACTTTTATTGAATAAAATTTTAAGATTTATAAAAAATAAATCAATCATTTTAATTACAAAAAATTAGTATTTTCTATTTACTTACTTTTTGTAATCTGTTATATTATATGTGTACTTATTGAACACAACATAATTGAAAAAGAGGTAATTAATAATGGAATCAAAATTTAACGAATTACAAAAAAAACGTCGCTCAATTTACGCTATTGGTGAAAATGTTACTGCTGATAAAAATGACATCTTTAACTTAGTAAAAACAACTATTCAACAATCTCCTACAGCTTTCCACAGCCAAACAGTAAGAGCTGTTGTATTATTTGGTGAAAAATCAAATAAAGTATGGGATATCGTTGAAGCTAACTTACGTAAAGTTGTTGACGATGACGAAGCATTCAAGAATACTCAGGCAAAAATCGCTAGCTTCCGTGCAGGTTTTGGTACAATCCTTTACTTTACAAACACACCTAAAGTTCATGAATTAGAAGAAGCATTCCCATTATATGCTGATAACTTCGCAACATGGGCAGAACAAGGTATTGGTGGTGCTCAACAAGCTGTATGGACTGCTTTAGCAGAACAAGGTATTGGTGCTAGCTTACAACACTATAACCCACTAATTGATGCTGATATCAAGAAAGAATTTGATCTTCCAGCAGAATGGACATTACGTGCACAAATGCCATTCGGTTCTATCGAAGCTCCAGCTGGTGATAAAGAATTCTTAGACGAAGCTGAACAATTCAAATTAATCGACTAATTGTTAGTCGCTATATATAGCAAAAGCGTTGGGGTTTTTCCTCAACGCTTTTTTTATGCTTCGTTAACTTCTACTTTATACTTTTTAGTCTTAGAGTGTGGATACTTATTTATTTTTTCATTTTCTTCCTTTATCTTCAATAAACGCAAAGCATTTAAAATAGCTATGAAGGTTACCCCTACATCAGCAAATACAGCCTCCCACATTGTCGCTATTCCTAGTGCACCTATCAAAAGGAAAATTGCTTTTACTACTAAAGCAAAGATAATATTTTCCCATACGATTACCTTTGTCTTTCTAGCAATTTTTATTGCTTTGGTAACAGCAGTTGGATTATCTTTCATCAAAACAACATCTGCTACTTCAACTGCCGCATCTGAACCTAATGCCCCCATTGCAACGCCTACATCGGCACTAGCTAAAACTGGAGTATCATTTAAGCCATCACCTACAAAGATCACTTTACCTTTATCACCTATCTCAGATTTGATTTTCTCAACTTCTGTTACTTTATCTTGTGGTAATAATTCGGTCTTTACATTAGGGATAGCTAATTTTTCAGCTACACTTTCCCCAACAATCTTTTTATCCCCTGTAAGCAGGGTAACATTGTCTATTCCTACATTCTTAAGACCTTGAATAGCTACTTTAGCATCAGTCTTTATCATATCTGAGACTTCTATTGCACCAAAATATTCATTATTTAGAGCTACATAGACGACAGTTCCTGTAGTATCTTCTATTGTTGATACTCCGTCAATATGAAGCTTATTCATCAGCTTCATATTACCTACACTAATAGTATCACCTTGATATTCAGCTCTAACACCTAGGCCTACTAGTTCTTCAACATTGCTTACTCGCGCAATATTTCCCGGGTAATTTTTAACAATCGAACGGGCAATTGGGTGTGGAGAAGATGATTCAGCGATTGCAGCTAATTTTACGATTTCTTTCTTGCTTACTCCATTTGCAGGTATAATTTGAGTTACAAAAAATTCACCTCTAGTTAAAGTGCCTGTCTTATCGAAAATAACAGCTTTAGCTTGACTAAGCGCCTCTAGGTAATTGCTTCCTTTAACTAAGATACCAGCCCTAGAGCTTGCACCAATTCCACCAAAATAACTTAATGGTATTGAGATAACTAAAGCACACGGGCAGGAAATAACTAGAAAAATCAAAGCTCGATATAGCCATACTTGGAATTCTTGTCCTAAAAATAATGGTGGGATGCTAGCTAACATGATCGCAGATATTACTATTACTGGAGTATATATCTGAGAAAATTTAGTAATAAAATTCTCTGTCTTTGTCTTTTTTTCACTAGCATTTTGTACTAATTCTAAAATCTTTACTACGGTAGAATCTTTATACTCTTTACTTACTCTTATCCTAAGGGCACTATTTTCAACAATCATTCCACTTAAAACCTGACTATCCTTAGTAACTAACAAGGGTTTGGTTTCACCAGTTAGAGCTGCAGTATTTAAATATGCCTCTCCAGATTCAACAACTCCATCAACCGCTATTTTCTCTCCTGGATTAACAATGATTATGTCACCCTTGTTTAATAACTCTGGCTTAACTTGCTGTAATTTACCATTCAATTCTAAATTAGCATATTCAGGTCGAATATCTAGTAAGTTAGTTATTGATTTTTTAGAATTTTCTATCGCTAAATCTTCAAATATTTCACCTACACGATAAAATAACATAACTGCAATAGCTTCAGAAAATTGTCCAATCGCTAAAGCCCCAACTGTAGCTACCGACATCAAAAAATTCTCGTCAAACCACTTACCATGAAGTATATTTTCTATCGCTTCTTTTAAAATTGGATAAGCTGAAATAATATAAATTACTATGTACAGAACTATCGTTATATTTTTCGGTATAAAATGAGCGAGAATCAAAAGCATTAAGCAAAGTGCAATTACTCCACTTTCTTTTTTCTCATCTGGTGACATTCTTTTTATTAAGCTCATAATAAACACCTACTTTCTAAAATATGAATATATGCTCATATATTTACATCTAAAGTATAACACGTTTTCATTTCCCTATCAATCCAGCTTATAACTTTTTTGCGTGTCTTTTTTTGCTAGTAATGGTAGAATTAGTTTTGGTGAACTATATGAAAGAACATTTTGCAAAATTACCTTCAGAAGAAGAAACTCAACGCAGTGTCCAAATATTTAAAGCATTTGGAGACTATACTCGCTACAAAATTTTGTATCTATTATATGAACGTGAACTTTCAGTCTCAGAAATCACTTCTGAAATTGGAGTTTCACAATCTGCTATCTCTCATCAACTTAAACTGTTACGTCAAACAGGTCTTGTATCTGGTCGACGTGATGGTCAAAGAATTTTATATAGTTTAGCAGATAAACATATTATTATGATTTTTAAACAAGTCAAAGAACATATCAGTGAAGATGATATTTAAAAAGAGTGCTGAGAAAATTTCAATTCTCTAGCACTCTTTCTTTATCTCTATTCAAACATTCTCTTCGTTGCTCTAAGCAATACTCTTGGATCTTTATCAAAGCGTGGATTCTTAACTAGTTTAGCCTCTGATACTCCTGCAAAATGGAATGCAGCAACTTCACCTGAACGAACTGCACTTTGTTCAGTAAATACCATTTGATATGGTTGTTCTACAAACTCTCCAGTAAATGCTAAGTTTGTAGAATGCTTTGGAATTACTTCTGGACGATCACTCTTAGCACGATTGTTAAATAATGCTGAAGCATATGGCATGTATACTGGGATACAATTGATAACACTGTCCATAATTTCATCTTCTAAGTCCATGATATTGTGTGGACCAGGATCTACTTTAGATAATTGTCCTATCAATTCTTGCAACATTTCTTTACCTGTCATCTTGATATATTGTTTATCAACAAATTCTCCTCGACGACGTGGATATAAGAAGTATCCCCAAATTACAGATTCATTAGCTTTTTGTGTTGTAAAGTGTGGTTGATGATGTACAACAATCGACATATTAACATCTTTATGTCCTAATGGTGTAATAGGTTCAGTTGAAATGAATGAATTTAAAGCATTTCCTGGAACTTGTGTTGTAATTCTAGTGATTTCATTTAATAAAATATGATTCTTAGTTGTTAAAGTAAAACTTACCCATTCTGATGCATCTCTATCATTGAAGAATTTATCAGGATTTCCCAGGTTATAAAATCTTTCGCATGCTTTCTTCCATAATGATGAAGCTGCCCCATAATCCATATTTTCAGGAGCTGGCGTGTTGAAATCACCTAAAGTTGCAGAATCTGTGATAGATCCGTTAGTAAAGAAGACAACTGTTTCATCATCTACAGTTACGTGTTCTACTGTGCCTTGTTCGATGTTTTCCATTTCTAAACCAGTTACAGTAATTTCATCTTGCATTGGTGTATCTTTAAATTCAAAATCTGTAACTCGTCTGTTCATAACAAAATTACATCCTTGTCCTTCAAGATACTTAATTAGTGGTAACATAATACTTTCATATTGGTTGTAACGTGTACGATTTACCCCTACTAAATGTTCAATTTGAGTAAATTCATAAATCATCTGATGCATATAACGTCTTAATTCTTGAGCTGATGATTGTGTTCTAAATGCAAAAGTTGTTTCCCACATGTACCAGAAATTAGTTTGGAAAATATGTGGTGAATCTTCAAAATATTCTGCAATTGTTACATTATCTAGCTTTTCTTCTTGATTATCAGGCATCATAACTAAACGTGAAAGTAATATTCTGTCTAGATTATTTAAGCCAAGCTTGTGACCATCAACGATTCCCTTGCCTCCTTGAAGCAAACGAGCTTTATCATAGGTACGATGTTTACTATCAAAATCACGTGTATCTTCAGCAGCCGTCATGCCTGGTTCTGTAACTGAAGGAATTCTGTCCAATAAATCCATCAAATCAACGTATGTACGATAGTTTAACATACGTCCACCACGAGCAATAAATCCCTTTGTATTTTCCATTGGATGATTTTTATTCCAATATTCTTCAGCAGCTTCAGAAGCAGTAGATCCGTCATTAGCACCATGTGTATCTAAAGCATAGAAAGTAATATCTTTACCATCCCAATTTCCTTCTTGGATCAAATAAACTGCACCAGCCATATTTGCTAAACCGGCACCTATCATTATAGCTTTCTTCTTCCTCATAAAGATCACCTCACAAAACTATTTAAAAACGTTTTCAATATATATTATAAACTTTTTTGTCGTCACTAAAAGAGAGATTCGACATTTTAATAAAAATGTATCAATATTTAATGGATTTTAATAATATAAAAAAAATCGGACCTAAAGCCCGATTCCTAGTTTTCTTAATTCAAAAATGCTTGATGTTTCTTTCTTAAATGTTCAAATTGTTCTTCACTAATATTACCTAGCTCTAACAATTTATTTTCTACAGTTTCTAGAACTTGAACACGATCTTCCTTACTTTCCATAAAGTCGTATTTATCACCGTCAATGATCAAAAGTGGTGAAGCATCATATTCCTTCATCCAGATATCGTAATGCTTCAATAGTCTTTGATAGTAATCTACCAAGGAAGGATCTTTTTCAATTAATTCATAATCACGACCACGTTTTTCAATTCTCTTAATCATTGTTTCATATGAAACTTTGATTGTGATCATCAAGTCAGGTGATTTTTTATGTGAAGCAAGTGGTAATTCTTCCATCATGTTGTGCAATAAACTCTTATAGATATCATATTCTACTTGAGTTGCGTTTCCCATTTCAGTGTTCATACGCATAAAGATTTCATCTTCATAAATTGAACGATCCAAAATGTTGTTATCATCTTGCATAGCTTTCTTTATCATCGCAAAACGACGATTTAAAAAAAATGTTTGTAGCAAGTAAGCATATGGATTAGTTGCTTCCTTATCCCCTTCAGCACGCTTTTTAGCAGCAATTTCATTTCCCTTATAAAAAATTGGTAATACAGGGTTATCCTTTACTGGTTCGTAATATGCTTTAGTCCCTAATTCTTTCGCTAAAATTTCTGTTAAACTTGACTTGCCAGAGCCAATAATACCCGATAATGTAATCAAAATGATTGAAGCATCCTTTCTTTTCTAAATATCCGTAATTGTAAGCAAAAAAATATGCTACACGCAGCAGCATTTCAATAAAGTTCTGGTATAAACCAGACTATCCTATATAATAATACACATCTTGATCTAAAAAATAAAGAATTATTTTTCGGTATCTTGTATTTAAAATAATATTAAGGTACCATATGTTGTATCATCATTAATTAATATACATATTTGAGGAGAATTGTAATGGCAAAAATTTATCTTGCGGCTCCATTTTTCAGTGACGGCCAACACGAACGTATCAATCAAGTAAAAGAAGCTCTTGAAACTAATAAGACTGTATCTAGTATTTTTGTACCTGAAGAACATTCATATGAACATGCTGAATTTGGATCACTAGAATGGCAAAAAGCTACTTTTACTCTTGATATCAATAATATTTACACGGCTGATGCTGTAGTTGCAATTATTGATTATAAGAAAGAAGAAAGTGATAATGAGGCTGATTCTGGTACAGCTTTTGAAATTGGACTTGCGTTTGGTACCAATACTCCTGTCATTATAGTTCAGTTTGATGCTGAAAAAGAGTTAAATCTTATGATTTCTCAAGCTCTTACAGCCTATTTTGATGCAAGCAAAGGTGAACTATCTAATTTAGCAAACTATGATTTCAATGAATTAATGCCTAAATTAGCCAATCGCCCAGTTATCTAAACTCTTTTCACTACCAGTATTATCATGTTACTGGTAGTTTTTTATATATTTTTTTAAGAAGGTGTTACTTATGAATGCTGAACTTAATCGTAAAACAGCAATTAAAGAAGTTCTTCCTACTGCATTCGGCTATATTGGTATTGGAATTGCTTTTGGGATTGTTAGTAAAGCTGCTGGTTTGTCGGCTTTGCAAGCTGGTCTTATGAGCTTGATTGCCTACGGAGGATCTGCACAATTTATTATCGTAAGTATGCTGTTAGTACATAGTCCTATTATTTCCATCATTACAGCTGCTTTTCTCGTTAATTCACGTATGATTTTAATGAGTTTAGTAACTGCTAAATACTTCAAAAACGATAGTATGTTACATAATATCCTAATTGGATCCTTGTTAACAGATGAAAGCTTTGCTTTGGCAATGAATAAACTTAACTATACAAATAATAAACTCAATTTTGCTTGGTTTGACACAGCCAATTGGTTCGCATACTTCGTCTGGTTTTTCTCTTCAGTTTTAGGTGCTTTAGTGGGAATTTTTATCGAAAATCCCACTAATCTAGGAATCGATTTTGCTTTGGTAGCTATGTTTATAGGTTTGTTGTACCTACAAATGATTTCTGATAAGTCATTAAAATTGAGTCTACAGCTTTTAGTAGTAGTTGCTACCTTTATCCTTGTTTATTTAGGACTTATTTTTATACCTAGCAATCTTTTAATTATTATTGTCACATTATTAGGGTGTGCAGTAGGGATGGTGTTGAAACATGGCTTCTTTTAATTATGTCTTATTCACAATCATTGGTTGTGGATTTGCAATGTGGCTTTCAAAAGTACTGCCATTTATTTTACTTAAGAAATTCTCTTTACCAGCAATTGTTATTGAATATCTGAGCTTCGTTCCAATTGTTATTATGTCTGCCTTGTGGTTTAGTCATCTTTTCACTCAACACTTGGGACATTTTCCTAACATTAACTGGGAAAATCTTCTGGCATCTTTGCCAACCTTAATCAGTGCTATTATTTCTAAAAATCTTTTGGTCACAGTTATTGTGGGGATTATCTCATTAGCTCTCATTCGTATGGTAATTTAAAAGGCTATGCAGCTTAACATTGGTAAGCTACATAGCCTTTTAACATCTTCAATTATGAACGTAATCTTCTTCTTTGGCGTTCTTCTAATTCACGGTTATTATCGTAAATCTTGTCCCCAATTTCTTTAACAAGCTCAACATTCTTCTTATATTCTGCTTGTGTCATATCAATATTTTCAAAACAATCTTGTACGTGTGATTTAATTTCTGCTTCCATTTTAACTGAGTAGTCTGTTAAGGAAACAAATACCTTACGTCCATCTTCACCTGTACGTTCACGAGTTACCCAACCATTTTTTTCCATACGTTTCAATAATGGTGTCAAAGTACCTGTATCTAGGCCTAAACGTTCACCTAATTCTTTGATCATCATTGGGCGTTGTTCTTCCCATAATACCAATAATGTAATGTATTGTGGGTAAGTTAACTTAAATTCTTTCAATGATTCTGTATAAAAACGATTATAGAATTTTTGAGCTGTGTAAACAGCAAAACATAATTCATTTTCTAATTTATTTGGCTTATGTTCTAACATATTACCGTCACTTCTTTCTTTTTAATTATCATATTAATATTTAGCTTTCGCTGGTGCAATAATTACATAACGATAAGGCTCTGAACCTCGCGAAAAAGTTTTAACATGCTCATCTTTAGCTAAGGATGAATGAATAATCTTTCTTTCAAACGCTGGCATTGGCTCTAAACTAATTTGACTTCTAGAAATTATAGCTTCATGTGCTTTTTTCTGAGCTAAATTGTTCAAGGTTTCTTCTCTTCGCTCACGATAATCAGCTACATTTAACATAATACGAATTCTTCGATTATTATTTTTATGCTTATCGAAGTAATCTTGCGCTAGTAGTTGTAAGGAATTTAACGTTCTACCATGTTTTCCTATTAATAAACCTTCTAGTTCAGTATCAAAATTATAGTAAACTACCCTTTTCCCTTGGCTAACATCTATAACAGCCTCTATTCCCAGCTGCTTAGTTATATCAGCTAGATAGTAACCTAAATTTTGAATAACCACATCTAAATTATTTTGATTTTCTTCTTCTACTTTCTCACTATTTATTTCAATGTTTTTACTATCCTCGTTATCTAAAGTTTCTGATTCTCTATCTACTTGATCCTCAGATACAATCTCTAATTGAGGTTTAGTATCACTTTCAGTTTGCACACTTGAGTTTACAGTCAATTCTATAACTGCTGGCTTTTTTCCTAACCCCAGGAATCCTTTGCGACCATGAGAGATGACTTCAATCTCTACATTTTCTCTATCTACACTCAAATCTTGCAATCCTTTACTTATGGCAGAATCAATAGTTTCTCCCGTGTATTGCATCAAAGTCTTCCCCCTTTCACAATTTTTATCAAACTACTATTATATTTTTTTGCCATAAATTGCACAAATAATTATATCATGAAAACTTATTTTAAACTATATAATTTTGCACAAATAGTATACTATTCCTTTATTGGTCTAAATAAATGATATGGAGAAATAATTTGGATTTTCCCTAAAATATCAAGGAATTCATCGATACTTTCCATTGATTCTTTATTATGGTTTGATACCCAAATTCTAATCGTACTTATGATTTCACCTGCAAATATCTCCTCTGCATATCTGGTAGGTATCATTGTCCCATACGTTATTTTATGAAAAGAATTACGAATAGTTATTTCTTCTTTTAATAAATCTATAAAATCATGATAAAAATCTATTGTTGCATTTCTTGAAAATAAAGTACGCACCATATCACTATTTTCATTAATAAAAACGGCTAATTTATAAAATTCATCATGTGTTGATAAATACTTTTCTTCATCTGTCTGCAATCTGCGGACTTCAAACTGTTCAATGACTTTTCTATCGGCTTCCATCGCCTGTTTAATACCTTTTAAAATCCTACTTCTAACATCATACAAAAATTCATACTTATCTTTATAGTATATATAAAACGATCTACGACTAATACCGGCGGCAGCTACCAATTCCGCAACTGTCAACTGGTTAAATGATTCATTTTCCAAAGCCTTAACCAGTCCACTCTCCAACTTGAGTTCTGTCTTTTTCAAAATTCATCCAATCCTCTCTGTTTTATACACTCATTAAAACAGTTCTTTTTCAGTATACAGGAAAAAAACGAACTTTCATATCTTTTATTTCACAAATGATTTCAGTAAGCGTCACCCTTGAAATTGAATACCTTTTCATTTATAATGTACCTTGTACAATATTATGTGAAGATAGATTGACTAGCACAAGGGGAGCCTTTTTGGCTGAGAGTGAAGTTATTCAGACCCTTTGAACCTGTTCGTTAATGCGAGCGTAGGAATGTGTAGTAAATCAGATATAACTACAAATAAATCTGATATTCATACCGTCTTTGTGTTGGCTCTAATCGAGTTCACACAAGGAGGGGCTTTTTTATGTACAAAGAAAAACTATTAATTTTATTAGAAGGCGCTTTGATGGCTGCGATTGCCACTGTACTAAGTGCTGTTGTACCAACGGTTGAATGGTTCGATATTTCTTTGGGAATTATTCCAATCGTAATTTTTAGTATTCGCCGTGGTCTAAAAGCTGGTCTTTTGTCTGGATTACTTTGGGGATTACTTCCAATTTTAATTGGTCGTGCTTCTATTCTTACAGTTACTCAAGGAATTTTGGAATACCCTGTAGCTAACATGGTTGTTGGTTTAGCTGGAATTTATTCCAATCAAATTAAGCAAGCACTAAGCAACAATAATTGGCATGTAATTTTCAGTCGCAGTTTGTTAGCTGTTTTCATCTCCGTATTTGCTAAATATTTCTGCCACTTTATTGCTGGTATTATTTTCTGGGGATCCTATGCACCAAAAGGTATGAGTCCTGTACTCTACTCCTTATTTGTTAATGGTGGTAGTTTCCTATTCAATCTAGTCTTAGCCGGCATCGTTGTTGTTGCTTTAGAAAGAAAAGCAGATCGAATATTTGCATTATCTTAATTCGATATTTTTATAGTTTGGAAATTCTATTGTAATTTTCAGGCTATTTTTTTAACCAACATTGCCTTATGCTTTAAAAAAATTACAGATTACATTAAAATAAGATTAAATATTCTAAGGAGATGGATTCATGGTTAATAACGAATTAATAAAAGATGACTTATATATGGCTGTCAACGGCGACTGGTTAAAGACTGCTAAAATTCCAGCTGATAAGGCTGCTACAGGTGGCTTTTATGATTTAGCCGATGATATTGAAAAAACTTTAATGGAAGATTTCGCCAATTTTATGACAGGTGAAGCAACATCTGACGATAGATACTTAAATGAATTCATTAAATATTATCGTCTCGTTTCCAATTTTGAAAAGCGTAACGCTGATGGATTTAAACCTGCAAAACAATACTTTGATAAGATTACTTCACTAAAAGACATCAATGATTGGCAAGAAAAACTCTATGATTTAACTATGATGGGACTACCTAATCCTTTCCCATTATATGTTGAACCTGATATGAAAGATACTCAACACTATGCCCTATATGCATCTGTACCTAGCTTAATTTTGCCAGATAAAACCTACTATGAAGAAAATCACCCTCAAGCTGAAGCATTACTCAGTGTTTATCGTCAAATGGTACTTGCCTTGTTTGAGCGTGCTGGCTATGACAATGACTTTGCACAAGCAACTTTAGAAAAGGCGCTTACTTTTGATAAGTCACTTGCTCCTGTTCAAAAAGATAGTACCGAACGTGCTGATTATGCTAAATCCTATAATAAGTACAGTTTTGAAGATTATACAGCATTCAGTAAGAGTGTAGATTTAGGAGCTTTTGCTAAGAAATTGATCGGTCAAACTCCTGATCAAGTCATTGTGGATGAACCTAAATATTATGAAGCATTAGAAACTTTGATTAATCCTGATACTTTCGAAAACTTCAAGAGTTGGCTTTTAGTAAAAACTCTCATCAGTGTAAGTACCTTATTGGATGATGATACTCGTGTTCTAGCTGGCACATATTCTCGTGCTTTGTCTGGTTCTAAAGAAGCTATGAAAGCCCAAAAAGCTGCCTTTTACCTTGCTACTGGTCAATTTAGTCAAGTAGTTGGATTATATTATGCACATAAATATTTTGGTGCTAAAGCTAAGGCTGATGTTCATCATATGGTAGAAAAGATGATTGATGTTTATAAAAATCGCCTTGCTTCCAATGATTGGTTGAGTGATGATACTCGCCAAAAAGCTATTGTTAAGCTTAATACTTTGGGAATAAATGTAGGTTATCCTGATAAGTTAGATCCACTTTACACTAAGTTTGTTGTCGATGAAGATACAGATTTAGTTACTAATGACTTAAACTTTACTCAAATTAGCCTTAAGGAGCACTATGGTCGTTGGGGTAAAGATGTTGATAGAAGTCGTTGGGAAATGCCAGCTCACATGGTAAATGCTTATTATAATCCTTCATTTAATATCATTGTTTTCCCAGCAGCTATTCTTCAAGCTCCATTTTATAGCTTAGATCAATCTTCAAGTGAAAACTTTGGTGGAATTGGTGCGGTAATTGCTCATGAGATTTCACACGCATTTGACAATAATGGTGCTCAGTTTGATGAGTTTGGTAATTTACACAATTGGTGGACTGATGAAGATTTGAAACATTTCCAAGGACTTGCTCAAGATATGATTGCTGAATTTGATGGTCTAGAAACTGAAGCAGGTAAAGTTAACGGAAAGCTTGTAGTTTCAGAAAACATCGCTGATGCTGGTGGTCTAAGTTGTGCATTAGAAGCTGCTAAGAGTGAACCAGATGTTGATCTAAAAGCCTTCTTCATTAACTGGGCTCGCATTTGGAGAATGAAGTCTTCAATTGAACGTCAAAAATTATTATTATCAATTGATGTTCATGCTCCTCACGTATTACGTGCTAATGTTCAACCTAAGAATCTAGCTGATTTTTATACAACATTTGAGATCACATCAGATGATAAGATGTATCTCGCTCCTGAAAAACGTGTAAATATTTGGTAGAATTTAAGAAATCAGAAGTTAAGCTTCTGGTTTTTTATTAATATAAATTGACAACGTTGCTATTTAGATCTTAAAATTGTCGTAACGATGTTGCTACTAGATCATATTTAGAATTGGAGTGATTTTTATGAAGCAAGTTGGATACTACAATGGTACTATCGCTGATTTAAATGAACTTAAGGTGCCTGCTACTGATCGTGCACTTTATTTTGGTGATGGTTGCTACGATGCAACTACATTTAAGAACAATGTTGCATTTGCCTTAGAAGATCATCTTGATCGTTTTTATAATAGTTGTCGCCTACTAGAGATCGATTTCCCTTTAAATCGCGATGAACTTAAAGAAAAGCTTTACGCTGTTATTGATGCTAACGAAGTTGATACTGGTCTCCTTTATTGGCAAACTTCACGTGGTTCTGGTTTACGTAACCATATTTTCCCAGAAGATAGCCAACCTAATTTATTAATTTTTACTGCTCCTTATGGTTTAGTTCCATTTGATACTGAATATAAACTTATATCTCGCGAAGACACTCGCTTCTTACATTGCAATATTAAGACTTTGAATTTACTTCCAAACGTTATTGCAAGTCAAAAGGCTAATGAGAGTCATTGCCAAGAAGTAGTCTTCCATCGCGGTGACAGAGTTACAGAATGCGCACACTCTAACATCTTAATTCTAAAAGATGGCGTTCTCTGTTCCCCACCTAGAGATAATTTAATCTTGCCAGGAATTACTTTGAAACATCTCTTGCAATTAGCAAAAGAAAATAATATTCCTACTTCTGAAGCACCATTCACTATGGATGATCTTAGAAATGCTGATGAAGTTATTGTTAGCTCTTCAGCTTGCCTAGGTATTCGTGCAGTCGAGCTTGATGGTCAGCCTGTTGGTGGAAAAGATGGAAAGACTTTAAAGATTTTGCAAGATGCTTATGCTAAGAAATATAATGCTGAAACTGTAAGTCGTTAAACGAAAAAAATCGAGAACTTTGCTTCTCGATTTTTTTATTTTACATAGTAAGAATATACTATTGACCCTACCACGGCCATTAATAGTAATACAATTATTATTACAACTGACATGTTACTTAGAAATACAGCTAAAATAAGTCCCATACCACCTACTGCCAATAACAAGTTACTTGCAAAAGCATTGGTCTTTTTCCAAATTTTATCGCTACTCATAATTCTAGTGGTTCTAATGCCAATATAGCGATTAATTTTGTTATTTCTTGTCATTAAAGCTATGATGATGATCATACATGACAAAGCAACTGCATTAATCATGTTAATATTTGCTGTAGGTTTCAAAGCTACACCTATTATTTCTAACTGTACTAAAAATAGTACTATTCCTATGCCATCTATTATCTTTTTCAGATTAATATCTTTAATTCCAAAACTGCTTATCAACCACAAGATTAGTTCCACAACCGGCATAAAACTGATACCCACCAATTTAGGTACCGTACCGTCAACAGTTCCATTTAATGTAAAATGTACGGGAAGACGTGTCGGCAAAATTCCATATACAGTAATTGATATTAACACTATCAAAATCATAATTATGAACAACATATTATTTTTTATAACTTTCATAATTTTCCTCCTTCTTGACTAATAATCATTATCCATATTCAACATATCATATTCCCCTCTAAATTTTTCTTTTTTTATTGCTTAAAAGTTAATTTGAACTTTTCGCAGACTTTTTACAACTTGAAATTAAATTAAAATTAAAATATAATTAAACACAATACATAATATTATATTGGGGGATCGATAATGGAAAACAAACAGCTTCTCGTAGCAGAAGATCTGTCTGCTGTAGGGGATCTTTCTCTAACAGTTGCCACCCCTATACTTCAATGTCAGAACATTCCCGTAGCGGTGCTACCTACAAGTGTTTTATCAACTCAATCTGAAGGATTTGGTACTCCCGCTATTTTACCAACAGAGAACTGGATTAAATCTACTTTCAATCACTGGTCAAAAGAACAACTTGATTTTTCTGGAATATTAATTGGTTATTTTAATAATCAAGTTGTTGGACAAGAATTACTTCATTTTATTGAAAGTCATTCACTTGATTTAGTAGTTATCGATCCTGCATTTGCTGATGATGGTGCTTTTTATCCCCGTTTAGATGATAATCATCTTGCTACAATAAAGGAATTATTGCAACATGCGACTGTTACCACACCTAATCTAACCGAAGCTAAATTCTTAACAGGATTAACCGAACTTGACAACTCCTATGAGAGTTTATCTAAGTTACTGTTAGCAATGAAAAAACTAATTCATCCTAACGGAAATGTGGTAATCACTGATATTGTTTTCGAAGATAAGCACGGCTGTGTTTATGAGCAAGATGGAGAAGTAACGTTTTGTTCATATCCTCAATTGCCTGGTCACTTTTATGGAAGTGGCGATGTTTTTTCAGCCTTACTAACAAGCTTTCTATGGCATGGAAAAGATTTCCATCAGGCTGTCAAAAAGACTACTAAATTAACCTTTAATGCTTTAATGGAAACAGCTACATCGCATCGCGAACGTCGCTATGGAATCAATCTATCTCGTTTATTACAACTATTAATTCTTGAAAACGAAGGTGAAAATTATGAAAACTAATAATTTAGTTAATACACACCAACTTACCTTACTTGCTGTTATTGTGGCTGCTAACGTCGCTATTGCTCGTGTTTTTTTGATACCTATTCCTATGACACATGGAAATGTCAATCTCTGTGATACTGGTATTTTTCTAGCAGCTTGGCTTTTTGGTTCTAAAAAAGGCGGTGTTGTTGGTGGCCTTAGTGGATTTTTGTTAGATTTAATTTCTGGTTATCCTCAATATATGGTATTTTCTTTGATTGTTCATGGATTAGAAGGCTTTATCGTTGGTAAATTAACCGAAGATAAGAAAATTTCTGCTAAATCACTTATTGTTTCTTTAATTGCCGGTGTATTATTTATGGTTTTAGGATATTTAGTTTCTGATTCTCTTCTTTATAAGTTCTCCACTGGTATCATAGCTGTTCCTATGAATGTCATCCAAGGATTAGTTGGTGCCCTTGTAGCAATCCCTCTATTCTGGAGATTAAGAAAATTAGTAAAGTAGGTTTTGGATATAGGACCAATTTTCTAATTTGTGCAAGTAAACGTTTGATTTGCATAAATTAGAAAATTGGTCCTATATTTATATCGTCATTTTTACTTTTTGCAAGATATTTTCAATGAAATGTTGAAAAAAATATTATTTTCAAAAGCAAACATGCTATAATACAGATGGGCTTTAACTAGCTTTAAAGTTGATAATATTAGTTCCATTTTCCAATCCAAGATTCTATATCCCTTGAGTTAGATTCTTGGAACACATTCTCCTTGGAATATGTCATGACTCTGATTTAACTGGGAATTTTCAGAGTTAGTAACTAATGTTCACTCACTCTTAGTTAGCTAAGTCGGGCTCTTAACAACTAGACGCAATAAGGTTGAAAAGTCGCTAAACTTTTCAACCTTATTTTTCACTCTATAAATTTAATTCATAAGCATATCTGATTGGTTCAATTTTTTCATCAACATAAATTATGCCACGTTTTTCAAAACCAAACTTTTCTGATAATCCTTTCATTCGTTCATTTCCCGGATGAGTATCTATTCTAAAATCTTTATATCCTTTTTGAACGCCGATTGTAATTAATCCACTAAATAAGTAATTACTTAGATGCATTCCTCTGAATTTACTTGAAATTGCGGCGCGATGAATAGCTGCATAATCGTCATCACGTTTCCAACTACCTTCTTCTATGGCATCATAATTTTCTTGTCGTTCAGTAGTTAATACTCCTATGCCTGCTACTTCATCATCTACTATTAGTACGTAAGCTTCTTCATTATTTATATCTTCTTTAAATCGTTTTTCATCCGGATAACTTCCTTGCCATTGAGGAATTTTATCATTTTTAAACAATTCTCTTGCATCTTCAACAATCGACATAATTTTATTTAAATCATCAATCGTAGCTTTCCTAGTATAGATAACAGCCATATATTTTCCTGCCTCTCATTAGAATTTTGCTTTATATTATACATGTTTTCAGTGGAAATACTCTAGAAATAACTTATTTTTTAAAAAAATTCTTGCGTAACGTTATAAATTCTGGTAATATATTTCTTGTTGATACGCTATGGGTGGTTAGCTCAGCTGGCAGAGCAACGGACTCTTAATCCGTGGGTCCAGGGTTCGATCCCCTGACCACCCATCAGAGATCTATTAAGCAGGTAGGACGATTCGTTCTATCTGTTTTTTTGTATATAAAATTGGCATTATATCATTTTATAAGAATCTGATATAATGCCATTATTCATTACTATATTAAAATTTATTATATAAATTAAATAAACTTCCTACTTCTTTACCAATCTTTACGGTTAAAAAATATATCGAAAAACCTATCATTAAGGTTTGATAGTACTGTGCATCTGCTTTAGTTTCTGAAATTAACTTATTAAAAAACATATATAAATACCATATAAAACAATTCAATAAAAAAGTAGATGGAAAAATTACCAGTATATAAGAGATAACTGACGGTACCTTCTTTTTTTTAACAAGAAAATATTTTAAAATGCACAATACTTAATAACAAATACCTAAAAATATTCCAAATATAAACATTAAATGACTAAAATTTAGATACAACAACTCGTCAAAAAAATCTATAATTGGTAAATATCCCCAAATTGATATAGTTACCAATCCAAATATTAACCCGACTTGTATGATAAGCTTTACTTTCTAGATAACTTGTTTTTGCTATTATTCATCTTCTAATCCCTTTTCATATGGTTGTTGTTGAGTTACACAACGAATCATTCCACCATTTTTATACAATGGCGTAACATTTATAGGTACTACTTTTCTATCAGGATAAAGTGTCTGAATCTTCTTAATAGCAATATCATCATTTTTATCTCCATAAACAGGTAACAATACTACTTTATTTCCCAAATAAAAATTCAAATATGATCCTTTATAGTCCAATCCTTTTACATTTTTAGAGGTTAATGGTATTTCTTCAATTGTATATTTTTCGCCTTCAGCATTTCTTGCATCTAATAACGTCTCATAGTCGCTTTTTTTCATACTTTTGTCGAATTTCACTTTTTTAAATAGTTATAATTTTATGTACAAATCAATATTATATCTATAAAATATTATATTTCGAACGCTTGACTATCCTTTAATTAATCTATTAAACTTATAGTAGGTTATGGACACTCTAGCATTAAAAGGAAAGGAGTAAGTGATTTCAGTTAATCACTTTTGATAAATATGGAAAAACTATATAAAGCACTAACTGAACAAAAATATAGAGTTAAACTTATTAAAAAGGGTAACCATTGGGTCGCAAGAGGCATAACTACCTTATTTTTTGGTTTAAGTGTGGTAGCACTTTCTAACGTTAAAGTACAAGCTTCAAGCTGGCATGCTAATTCTCCTGCTGAAATCGCCAAAAGAATTTCAAGTAACGATAGAACTTTTACTTTTGAACGAGGAGATACTTTCTGGGGAATTTCACAAGTATTAAATATTAATTATCAAACTTTAATGGAATGGAATGGATATAAACCTGGTGATGAATATACCATTCCAGTAGGTACCGTTATTTCTATTAGAGGCAATCGTTTAACATTTACCACCCCTAACGGTAATGTTATATTAGATAAAATTATTCAACCTCAAGATAGAATAGCTCAAACACCTCTACCTACTCCTGCAATTATTACAAATAAACAAAAAGCAGATAACAGTTCTGACAACTCTAATAATTCTGGTAGTGATAGTAATCGAGAATTTCCTACCGATAAGGGCAATGTTGATACTGGAAACAGTGATAATAATGCCAATAACTCGGGTAGTGACAATAATCAAGAACTTCCTACAGATAATGGTAATGTAGACACTGGCAACAATGGCAATAACAATGCCAATAACTCAGGTAGTGATAACAGTAGTATCCCTACTGACAATGGTAATGTTGACAATGGAAACAGCGATAATAACAATGCCAATAACTCGGGTAGTGACAATAATCAAGAACTTCCTACAGATAATGGTAATGTAGACACTGGCAACAATGGCAATAACAATGCCAATAACTCAGGTAGTGATAACAGTAGTATCCCTACTGACAATGGTAATGTTGACAATGGAAACAGCGATAATAACAATGCCAATAACTCGGGTAGTGATAACAGTAATATCCCTACTGATAATGGTAATGTAGACACTGGCAACAATGGCAATAACAATACTAACAATTCTGGCAGTGATAACAGTAATATCCCTACTGACAACGGCAATGTTGACAATGGAAACAGCGATAATAACAACGCCAATAACTCAGGTAGTGATAATAATCAAGAACTTCCTACAGATAATGGTAATGTTGATGCTGGCAACAATGGCAATAACAACAACAACTCGGGCAGTGATAACAGCAATATCCCTACTGACAACGGCAATGTTGATACTGGAAACAGTGGCAATAACAACACCAATAACTCGGGTAGTGACAACAGTAATATCCCTACTGACAACGGCAATGTTGATACTGGAAATAGTGGTAATAACAATAACAACAACTCGGGCAGTGACAACAGTCAAGAACTCCCTACTGACAATGGCAATGTTGATACTGGAAACAATGGCAATAACAACACCAATAACTTAGGTAGTGACAACAGTAATATCCCTACTGACAACGGCAATGTTGACAATGGAAACAGTGGTAATAACAATACCAACAACTCGGGTAGTGATAGCAGTAATATCCCTACTGACAATGGTAATGTTGATACTGGAAACAATGGCAATAACAACACCAATAACTCAGGTAGTGACAACAGTAATATCCCTACTGATAATGGTAATGTAGATACTGGAAACAGTGATAATAATGCCAACAACTCAGGTAGTGACAATAACCAAGAACTTCCTACAGATAATGGTAATGTTGATGCTGGCAACAATGGTAATAACAATACTAACAATTCTGGCAGTGATAACAATAATATCCCTACTGATAATGGTAATGTTGATACGGGCAACAATGGCAATAACAACACCAACAACTCGGGCAGTGATAACAGCAATATTCCTACTGACAACGGCAATGTTGACAATGGAAACAGTGGTAATAACAATGCCAATAACTCGGGTAGTGACAACAGTCAAGAACTCCCTACTGACAATGGTAATGTAGATACAGGCAACAATGGCAATAACAACACCAATAACTCGGGTAGTGACAATAATCAAGAACTTCCTACAGATAATGGTAATGTTGATGCTGGAAACAATGGTAATAACAACACCAACAACTCGGGTAGTGACAACAGTAAGCTGGAAACAATGGTAATAACAATACTAACAATTCTGACAGTGATAACAGTAATATCCCTACAGATAATGGTAATGTAGATACTGGAAACAGTGATAATAATGCCAACAACTCAGGTAGTGACAATAACCAAGAACTTCCTACAGATAATGGTAATGTTGATGCTGGAAACAATGGTAATAACAACACCAACAACTCGGGTAGTGACAACAGTAATATCCCTACTGACAACGGCAATGTTGACAATGGAAACAGTGGTAATAACAATGCCAATAACTCGGGTAGTGACAACAGTCAAGAACTTCCTACAGATAATGGTAATGTTGATACGGGCAACAATGGCAATAACGACATCAACAACTCGGGTAGTGATAACAGCAATATTCCTACTGACAACGGCAATGTTGATACTGGAAAGACATCAACAACTCGGGTAGTGATAACAGCAATATTCCTACTGACAACGGCAATGTTGATACTGGAAATAGTGGTAATAATAATGCCAATAACTCGGGTAGTGACAACAGTCAAGAACTCCCTACTGACAATGGTAATGTAGATACAGGCAACAATGGCAATAACAACACCAACAACTCGGGCAGTGATAACAGTAATATTCCTACTGACAACGGCAATGTTGACAATGGAAACAGTGGTAATAACAATGCCAATAACTCGGGTAGTGACAACAATCAAGAACTTCCTACAGATAATGGTAATGTTGATACGGGCAACAATGGCAATAACGACACCAACAACTCGGGTAGTGATAACAGCAATATTCCTACTGACAACGGCAATGTTGATACTGGAAATAGTGGTAATAATAATGCCAATAACTCGGGTAGTGACAACAGTCAAGAACTTTCTACTGACAATGGCAATGTTGATACTGGAAATAATGGCAATAACAACACCAATAACTCAGGTAGTGACAACAGTAATATCCCTACTGACAATGGCAATGTTAACAATGGGAACAGTGGTAATAACAATGCCAATAACTCGGGTAGTGACAACAGTCAAGAACTTCCTATAGATAATGGTAATGTTGATGCTGGCAACAATGGTAATAACAATACTAACAATTCTGACAGTGATAACAGTAATATCCCTACTGATAATGGTAATGTAGATACTGGAAACAATGGCAATAACAACACCAACAACTCGGGTAGTGATAACAGTAATATCCCTACTGACAATGGTAATGTTGACAATGAAAACAGTGGTAATAACAATGCCAATAACTCGGGTAGTGACAACAGTCAAGAACTTCCTACTGACAATGGCAATGTTGATACTGGAAACAGTGGTAATAACAATACTAACAACTCGGGTAGTGATAGCAGTAATATCCCTACTGATAATGGTAATGTAGATACTGGAAATAGTGATAATAATGCCAACAACTCAGGTAGTGACAATAACCAAGAACTTCCTACAGATAATGGTACTGTTGATGCTGGCAACAATGGTAATAACAATACTAACAATTCTGGCAGTGATAACAGTAATATCCCTACTGATAATGGTAATGTAGATACTGGAAACAGTGATAATAATAATACTAACAACTCGGGTAGTGATAATAATGGAGGACCTAGTTCTATAGATGAAGTATCACCATCTAAACCTGAACAACCTAAAATTGATATCTCACCATTACAAAATCTATTAATGGCAAATTCCAACATAGTATCACTTCCTATTTATTATAATGCCTCTGAAAATAACCGTTTAGCTTTTGATGCACTTATGTCAGAAGCAAAATCTTTGCAATATAAATTATCATTGACTAATGAAGAAATGGTTGCAATGATTGATAAATTAACTGCTGCTAAAAATAATCTAAATGGAAAAGCCACAGATTTTTCTAAAGCAGATGAACTTCTCGAAGAATATAATAATAGAGATAATAACCAACGTTACCATAATGCAACTGCTTCTTCCCAATTGGCTTATGATAATGCAATAAATGAACTGAAAAAATTACAAAATACTACTCAAGTAACTCAGGCTACTGTTGACAATGCCATTGCCAACGTTGTTGAAGCAAAAAATCAATTAGATGGAAAAGTTCTATCAACTGAAGAACAAAATAAATTTGATGCTATTAAATCATTTAAAGAAGATATTGCATATTATCAAGAAGCTATCAAGTATTTGCCTGATGCATACAGAACAGCAGCTGAAGGTTTGTTACAAGCACAAGGATTAAATGTCTTGCCAAATATCAATGCTTTTAGTACTGAAAGTATAGTGTCTATGCAAAACAATTTGAAAACATGGTTAGATTTTTATATTAAATCTGCTGATAAACAGTTACAAGGTAAACGCGATTTAGAAGCAAAAATTCAAGAATTACAAAATTTAGTAGATACTAAGCTTTCCTTATACACTGAATTAAATAGAGCAACAGACTTTATTAATGCAAGTAAAGAAATGTTACAAGATCCTTCTAAAGCATATTTATATGAAGAACAAGCTACTAAATTAACAACTGTTATTAACGAAGCAATAGATGCACAGAATAAAGCAGATAAATTGATCGCTGACAAAGAAAAAGAGCGTGCGGCAGCATTAGAAGAACTATTAAAATTACAGGTCCCTGGAAAAGATAGCTATATTAAATTTACCGATGAAAATTATAAAATTACAGCTTCTTTAGATGATATTGTTGAAAGAACTAAACTTGTAGCTAAGATATTACCTTATTTAGGTGATGTTTATGCTGGTAATCCTATAGATCCTGAATATTTAAAATACAAAACAGTCGATGAATATCTTCAAGTTGGTACTCCAGCCTACGATAAGATGGTAACAACTATTAATCGTCTAAAAGAAGATATTCTTAAAGAATTCGCTCTAGGTCGTGGCACTAAAGACTCTATGGGTAGTAACATTGACAAACGCATTAAGACCGTCGTCACAGATGAAGATGTTACTAACTTGAAACCTTTAATAGACTTAGCTGATGCTTATAGTAAACGAGCTTTAGAAAATATTAATCGCATGCGATTTGCAATAGGTGTTCCTCCAATGAAAATGGCCCCTATCAGCGATAAAAGAAAAGCTATGATGATAGTTCATGCATTAGCTGGATACCAAGCTGGACAAAACCCTGACTTTAAGATTGGAGATTCTCACGTAGGTACTATCGCTGTATTATTAGTTCCTCATGCCATGACAGCTGGATATTCAGAAAATGTTTATCCTTCTGCCAATGCTCCTATCATAAGCAATCATTTTACACCTGAATATATGGCGGATGTATACAACAAATTAGAGCTCATGGAAGGTATAAAATACTTTAGTGATTATTTCAATGATACTGAAGCTAAAAGTGGTCATTATACCAATATTATTCTTCCTCAACATCAATACTTCTACTCAGCTATGATTGTAGGAAATGTTGTTCCTGAAAATAATTCATTTTCATCATATAGAGTTTCTTTAACTGAACTCTTCTATGAATTAGCAGATAACCAATATAAATGGTGGCTAAAACACTTCGATGAATGGCCAAAAGTTAATCCTGAAACAGACTTAGATAGGACAGATTTCAATAATCTTTAAATATTAAAAAGAATTATGTTTTATACACAAAAACATAATTCTTTTTTTATTTCAAAAAAATCTTGCATAATTTTCTAAACTTTGATATTATATAACTTGTTGATGAGTTATGGGTGGTTAGCTCAGCTGGCAGAGCAACGGACTCTTAATCCGTGGGTCCAGGGTTCGATCCCCTGACCACCCATCAGAGATTATATAAAAAGAAGCTAGGATTTACATCCTAGCTTCTTTTTTAATTTCTTTCACGTTGAAATGGACCCTTAGGTGCGATTAACTCTAAATTTATTCCATCAGGATCTTTGAAATAAACTACTCCTATTCCAAAACCTGCCTTCAATCCATCAGATTTTTCGAAATAAATTGGTTCTCCTTCTGGTTCGACCCCAATTTCTTTCATCCTAGCAACTGCTGCTTCAATATCATCTACTTCAAAGCAAAGATGCATTGCACTAATTTGTTCATTAGAATAATTAGCTTTTGTAGATTTTGGTTCTACATATTCTAAAATATCTATATTAATATTATCTAGATGTAGATTAGCGTATCTTATTAAAGTATCATCCAAACCTTGAGTTTGAGCCATACGTTTCCCACCAATTTCATCTTTATTAGAAATCTTTTTACCTGTCAATGTTTCATAAAACTCAATTGACTTTTCCAAATTACTTACTGTAATTCCAACATGATTTACTACTGAAAATCCATTATTCATTTTAAATCCCTCCACTTACTAATTACTTTTAAAAATCAAATTTATCGGGATTAGGACCAACTCGCAAGTTTTCATCAAGCATATTGATTTTATCCATATCTCTATCATCTAATTCAAAATCAAAAATGTCAGCGTTACTTATCATACGATTATTATGGATAGATTTAACATTTAATAAGATATCTTGCTGAATGTTCCAACGTAAGATCACTTGTGCAGCTGATTTATTGTATTTTTTAGCTATATCTAAAATAACCTTATTCTTTAATAATTGTTCTTGCATTAATGGTGACCAAGCTTGAATTTTCATATCCATATTAGCTGCATATCTACGTAATTCTTTTTGTGCTAATTATGGAAACCAATTATTTTATGTAATCTTCGCCACCAATCATTACGTACAAGTGAACTAAAAAGATTAATTCCTAATATCAGCCAAAAGATGTTGACTCAACAATTACGCGAATTAGAAGCAGCCGATATTATCAACCACAAAGTATATAATCAAGTTCCACCTAAAGTTGAATATTCTTTAAGTGATTATGGTCAATCATTAAGTACCGCGCTTAGTGATCTTTGTACTTGGGGCGAAATGCATGTAGATATGCTGAAAAAATGCGGTGAAGATGTAGAACTTGTAAACTATGACTAAACGAAAAACAATGTCAAAACCAAAAAATCACTAAAGAACTCGTCATTTAAAACTTGCTCTCTAGTGATTTTTTTATTATTTTCAATTCTATTTATTAAATAATCAGTCTTCCTTACTATTTAATTCTCAATTGTAATTTTTCGTTATAGTAATCTTTATATGTTCGATATCCTGCAATAATTGATCCTAAACTCGTAGCCGATAAAAGCATGAACGTAACCATAATCTGATACTTAATTGCTCTTACTGGATCTACTCCAGCAAAAATCAAACCTGACATCATTCCTGGTAAACTTACCAAACCAACTGTTTTTGCAGAATCTATCGTTGGTTGCATCGCTGTCTTAATACTTGCATGCAATAAAGGTAATGAAGCTTGCTTCATAGATGCTCCTAAGGCCAACTTTTCTAAAACTTGTTGTCTTTGGTTTTTAAAAAGTGTATTTAAATTTCTGTAACAAAGACCAATCGCAACCATAGAGTTACTTGCAATCATCCCACTGATAGGAACAATTTGAGATGGAATAAATCTAATTGAACCGGAAGCTACTAATACTCCCATAGTTACATATGTACTGACAAAAATAGCTAATAATGAATTAAAATAACTCTTGTGGTCATTAGGATTTCGCTTATGAGCATTGTAAGCAGCATTTAACACAATAAAGAAACTCATTGCTGCTGTTAAGATAACATTATTTACATTGAAGATATATTTAAGAATATATCCTACGATTACAAGTTGGACTATTGCCCGGGAAATACTGTAAAAAATATCCTTTGTTAAACCTAATTTTTCACGGTTACTAATATAAACGGCTACTAATACTAATGCAAAAGCCAATGCTAAAGATAAATTATTAACGCTTAGTTGTGACATCTTTAATCATCCCTTCCTCTACCCAAATTATTTTATTAGCTTGCTTAATTTCTCCTTCATGATGTGTAATTTGTAAGATTGTTACTCCTTGTTTCCAAATTTTATCAATAAATTCATGCACAATTTCAATTGAACGAGCATCCAAACCTACAGTTACTTCATCCAATAACAAAACTTTTGGTAAGAACATCGTATTTCTCAACAAAGCTACTCGTTGACGCTCACCACCAGATAAACTATTAATATCCTTATGTAAATAAGTTTCTGGTAAATTTACAGATTTCAAAGCTTCAATTGCAGATTTTTCATCAAATTCTTTTTGACGAATCTCATAAGGAAAACTCAAATTATCAAATACTGTCTCTCCAAATAAACTAGGTTGTTGAAAGCAATATGACACTTGTTGTCTATATTCAGTTATCGCATACTCATCTTGATTTTTCCCATCAAAGAAGATTTCTCCAGTTGTCGCAGTTAGTAAAGTAGCTATTATCTTTAATAAAGTACTTTTCCCTCCACCCGAAGGACCGGTGATTGTTATAAATTCATTTTCGTTGATGTCTAGATTTATATTTTTCAATATCTCATTAGTATCAACTTTATATCCTACATTCTGTAAGCTAAGTATTGTCATCGCCCACACCTCTCTTTTTTAATTTAGAAAAATTATAACATACAAGCGGTTACACAACAATTATTATGCTTTGAACAATATATTTTCAAACAAAAAAAGGTTCAAAGCCACTTACCGGCCTTGAACCTTTATTTTCAATTCAATACTAGTTTATTTTTCAAATACTTGCTTTTTAATTCTCAAAATGTCACGTTGTACCCAGAAGGAGACAAACAATGCTACCATATCAACAATAATAAAAGTTATAATTGTTGTTAGATAACTATGTAATATTTGGTGAGTGTAAGATAGTAAAACTGGACCAACCATGCCTGCCATTGCCCATGCAGTTAAGATGTAACCGTGGATAGCACCTAATTCTTTTGTACCAAATACATCACCTAGATATGCAGGGATTACTGAGAAACCAGCACCATAGCATGACATTAACAAGCATAATGCTACAACAAATACCATTGGTACGTGGAAAATTAGTAATGTTGCTAACATGATAATATCTACAATGAAGATCAAACTAAATGTTAAAGGTCTACCGATATAGTCAGATAATGTTGCCCAGATAAGACGACCAAAACCGTTAAATAATCCGATAATACCTACCATAACAGCTGCTGCACCTGCATTCATAGCAGTCATTTCTTGGGCCATAGGTGAAGCTGCAGATACTAAACCAATTCCACAAGTAATGTTGATGAACAACATGAACCATAAAGAGTAGAATGCTTTAGTTTTTAAAGCTTGGTTAGCTGTAAGTTGAGCACCTAAACTAACTTTATTACCTTTAGCAACTGCTACTTCTGGAACATCGCCTTCTTTAGGACGCTTAATAAATTGTGCTGCAATAAGCATAACAATCATGTAGAATGCACCTAAAATGTAAAATGTTGTTTCTAACCCTACTACACTCATTAATCTTTGTGCAATTGGACTTGTAAGTAAAGCAGCAAATCCAAATCCCATGATAGCCAAACCTGTTGCTAAGCCTCGCTTATCTGGGAACCATTTGATAATTGTAGAAACAGGAGTTACATAACCAGAACCTAATCCTAATCCTCCGATTACCCCATATGACAAGTAAAGCATCCATAATTGATTCAAATGAATTGAAACACCTGTCAAAATGATACCTGTTCCAAATAAGAGAGCTGAAATAGTTCCTGTCACTGTAGGACCGAATCTTTCAACTAAGCGGCCCATGAAAGCTGCAGACATTCCCAAGAAGAAAATAGCCAGACTAAAAGCAAATGAAATAGCTGATTCTGACCAAGAAGTTTGACTTGCAATAGGCTTTGCATAAACACTCCAAGCATAAACTGAACCAATCATTAAATGAAAGATAACACCCGCTAAGGCAACAACATATCGATTACTTCTCACTTTTGTACCTCCTGTTTTTAAAAACGAACAATAAAATAAACAACTACTTTAATAGTTCATATATTACGCTTTAAAATATATATGGTATTTCGTGATTAATCAACATAAAATTAGCATTTCTAATATAAAAATAATGATAATGCTTAACATGCTAATGTTCGTTTATAATAATTATACGAACGTTAAGTTTTACGAAACATTTTTACAAGCATATATTTACCACTATTAAGCTCACTCGTTCTATAATTAAGATAGTACATAACGAAAGGATCGATTAATTATGAAAATTACTCGTCATAACAAACCCTTATCAACTAACGGAACTCCTGTAGATGTTAATGGAGTTTTCCCAGAATTTACGGTTCAAAATGCCAAAGGCGAAAATGTAAGTAGTTCTGATTTATTAAAGAAAGTAACATTTATCAGTGTTGTTCCTGACATCAACACTAGAGTATGTAGTATTTCTACTAAAAAATTTAATCAAGATGTAGATAAATATTCCAACATTGCTTTCTATACAGTTTCTACAAACACAATTGATGAACAAGCAAATTGGTGTGCAGCTGAAGGAGTTAAGAATATGCAACTTCTTTCTGACAAAGCTTTCGATTTTGGTAAGAATACTGGTCTTTATGTTGCTGATAATGATACTGATGCTCGTAGCGTTTGGGTGTTAGATAATGACGGTAAGGTTTTATATCGTGAATTAGTTATTGAACAAACAAATGAACCAGACTATGAAAGTGTACTACAATTTTTAGATAGTCTAGCTTAATTTAACCACAAAAAATAGCAGCTCTTGATTATTTTAAATCAAAGGCTGCTATTTCTCTTTTAGAATGCTTGAATAATTTTTAAAATTCCAATTGTAATCAAATATATAGAAATAATCCATACAATTGTTAAGGCTGATAGTATCGGATTAAATAATAACATTACTCCCATAATCAAGGATAAAATACTTAAAACAACAATTATCCAATAATATCCTTTATTCAATCTCTTAAAGAAGTTAGCTGTTGCAAGCTGAGTTAGCGCATCAAAGATAAACCAAATTGCAAAAATTATTGCTATAAAACTAGCACCAACTGCAATTTTAAAAATAAATATACAACCTAAAATAATATCTAAAATTCCCATCGCTAGTAGCCAACCCGATTTTTCTCCTAGCCAAAACGATATTCCACGTCTAAACCATAATTCATAAATTCCTTTTATAATAGCTATTATTCCTATCATAATCGAAATAAAAGCTAATGTTGTATCTGGACGGTATAAAGAATACCCTCCTAAAAATATTAATAAAATACCTATAACCAAACTAAAAACATCAAAATTTCGTTTATTTTCTGAATACATTACATTCACCTCTTTTATTCCTTTTTAATTGCAAATGATAACGGTGCTTTAGTACGCGTATACATCATTATTTTTGTAAACTCACTTGGTGATTCTGGATCATCTTTTTCTAACCAATAAATGGATAAATTTAACATACTACCAATTGCATATTCCTGTATATATTCACGAGGTATTTCATCATCCATTTTTATACCCAGATAATCCATTCTTTTCAGTAATTCTCGAATTAGAATTTGTTTAACCTTATGATAAAACATAGGATCTCCATTTCCTAATACCATTGCTAAAATGAAGTCACGTTCTCCATAAATATACGCTGAAAACTTTTGAAAAAATTGCTCATTCAAATCCTCGTAACTTGTTGCCGAAGAAATAGTTCCATTTTCATGAAATAACTTTATAATATCAGCATATATATTTTCCTCTAACTGATTTAACAAATCTTGTTTACCCTTGTAATGAATATAGAAAGTTCCTCGGTTAATTCCAGCTCTTTCAGTAATATCAGATACTGTTAGATTTCCAAAACCTTTTTCGTTAATAGTTTCGATCAATGCCCTTTTTATCTTTGCGCGAGTCTTTCTCACTCTTAAATCATTTTGGTGCATCGAACTCCCCCTTTTCTCAAACACTCACAAAATAACTATCTACACACTTTGATAGTAATATGCTTATATTAACAAAGCAATACTTTTAATCATTTATTTATCAGACATTTATCTAATTATGTATTTTTTATAAATAAAAACTCAAAAGATTATTTTAATCTTTTGAGCTAACCCAAGACTACTTATTCAATTCACCATCAGCAATCTTGTCTAACATATCTCGTGAAGGAATGAAGAATAATTGACCTGATAAAATATCTGAGAATGTCAACAAGAAGTCTGATTTATCTACCATATTTTGTAACATCATTTTGGTTACTTTCCAATGACGTGCATATCCAATAAAGTAAGTACCAGTATTATTTTGTGCTGGATCAGAATATGGAACGTTCATACGTACAATCTTTTGTTCCTCACCATCAATTTCAGCCTTAGATGCTACATTATGAGCATTCTTAAACTTATCTTCATCTTCAAGTTCTAGGTCAGTAAATTTCTCACGACCAACAGCTTTTTCTTGTTCCTCAGTCTTCATATGATTCCAGAAGTCCATATTATGTTTCCACTTTTGAGCAAATGCATATGAACCATTTTCAAAGAATGGATCTTCATCACCAATGATTGCGTAATCAGCAGCATCTTCTACTTGTGGAGCTTCTGTTCCATCGATAAACCCGATAATAGCACGGCCTTCAAAATAACGGAAACCTTTAGTTTCATCAACAACTGTTGTAATGTCTTCAAGGAATCTACGGAATTGACTCATTGCTTCGTATACATATGCTTCGCTATCGGCACGAATATGGAAGAATAAGTCGCCTTTACTTGCAGGCATTGAGTATTTTGGACCACTGATTGTTTTATACGTTTCTAGTTCCTTGGGCTTGGGAGCATTAGGGAATAGATAATCCCAAGCTTCATTACTGATACCGAAAGATGCTTTTAAGTAACCATCGCCATTCCTAATTCTCAAGGAACGGATAATTGCTTGATAACGATCTGCAAATTCTTGGATCACTTCTTGTTCATGAGCTTGATTTTCACGCTTTAATTCAAGAACTGTAAATTGTACACTCTTTCCAATATCTTTCCACACATCTTGCGCTTTGCTAGGATTCATTGCCATAATAATTTCCCCTTCCAAAGTTAGTTTAGAATTATTACAGATTAATTCTAACACTTTTTAATAAGGTTTACTACTACATAAATTTTTATTTTTCTTTTAACTTTGTTATTTGTTGATTTATCCTTTTAATGTCATTCTTTATCGTTAACCATGTAATTACCCAGATAGTAGTATAAACGACTACAAACGAGATGGTAACTAAGATAAATCCATTAGTCGTGAACCACTTCAAATATATTCCTACTGCCAACACAATTGCATATACTAAGCAAAAATGAATCACAGTTTTAATCCACAAAGATATATTTTCCAATTCAAAAATTATGCTTGCGTATGCTGAAAATAATCCAATTACCATCCATAACAATACTGAAATAAGTGTTGCTGTTAGATTATTATTAAACTCTGCCACAAAAGCTGGTGTGGAAGGATAGTAACTACTGCTACCAGCTAAATAAGAGAAGATTAATGAGAGAACCATTCCTACTGTTACACCATAAGTAATACCATTGATTCCAAGTCTAGCAATTTTTTTTATTGTCATAGTCCCAACCTCTCTTTCAAAATTCTAATTTTTCTTCTTGAAATCCCTACTCTCATTTGATTTTCTAAGATTACGTCAATCATGCCACTTCCTAGAATTTCCAAATGATCAATCTTTCGATAATTAAAAATTGCACTTCTAGAAGCTTCTATAAACATATTTGGTAACTCATCTTTTACCTGATACAATCTACCACGATATTCATAGCTATCTTCATTTGTATAAACCATAACTATATTATTTTCACTTTGAATTAGAATAATTTCTTCATATTTTACGGGAATAATATCTTTATTTTTATAGCACCATAATCCACTATTATCGTTAGTTAACTCTTTAGCAATTCTTGTAATTTTATCAGTCATTTCTTGTAGATAAAATTCTACTCTATCTTCTACTAAATTTTCATCAATATTAATGTTAACTTTCATCTTTGATTCCCCCTTTCCACCTTTAATATAGCATAGTTAAAGTACATTTTACGTCTCTTTATATGAATGGTTCACTATTTTTATTAAACGGTTAAAATTCATTCTTAAACGACAAAAAAGCCACCTATCCATGATAGATGACCTTTATAATATTATTTATTACACTTAATAAAATCCGCCACTGCTTTGATTTCCTTCGGTCCTGTTGTACAACAACCACCAATAATTCTAGCTCCTGCCTCATACCAATTAGGAATCAATTCTTCAAAGGTTGCACTAGTTTTAGGTTGGGACCAAGTCTTACTCTTAGGATCATAGACCGCACTTGAATTAGGATATACTATTAAGTGCTTATCTGTGATTTCTTTCATATTTTTTAAAGCCGGTTCTACTAACTCTAGCTTTACACAATTGATTCCTACTGCTATTACTTGCGAATAATCCTCAAGTGCGTGGATAGCTCTAGGCAATGGTGTTCCATCGCTGATTGTATCATCATCGCTCAAAGTATAAGAAACATACACTTTTTGTTGCGGATATTTTTTCTTTAACAATTCTAGAATTGCTAGCACTTCATCTAACTTAGGTTGAGTTTCAATAGCTAAGATATCGACCTCTGCATTTACCAATTCTTCAATCCTTGGTAAATGGAATTGTTGATATTCTTCAACAGATAACTCATAATCTCCTCTATACTCGCTTCCGTTAGCTAGGTAAGCACCATATGGACCAATTGTTCCAGCAATATAATTATGCTTTCCTGTTCTATTTTCATAATCATCGCGTGCCTTTTGTGCGATTTTTACTGCTTTTTTAATTAAATTTCTAGCTTCTTTTTCACTGTATCCAACTTTTTCAAATGCTTGAACATTAGCTTGATAAGTATCCGTAATTATCAAATCCGCTCCAGCTTCGAAATACATTTTATGAACTTCATATACCAATTCTTCATTATCAATCAAAGCTTTAGCTGTCCACAAATCATTATTTGTATCTGCTCCTAATTTTTCAAGTGGAGTTGACATTGCCCCATCTAAAACAACTGGATTGTTAGTTAAAAACTCTATAAAGTCCACGTTTACTCACCTACTTTTTCATGTTAATATACTAATTATAATCTAATCTAAAGTTAATTTGTAGTTATAATAATCATTTTAATTACTGTAATTTAAAGAAATGAGGATTAAATATGTCTAAGAAAACACATCTTGCTCGTAAAATGGAAACTCGTCACATCCGGATGATTTCTCTAGGTGGTGTTATTGGAACTGGATTATTTTTAAGTTCGGGTTACACCATCCATCAAGCCGGGTCAATTGGTACTATCATTGCCTACTTAATTGGAGCTTTAATTGTTTACTCGGTGATGTTATGTCTTGGCGAACTGTCAGTAGCAATGCCTTATACTGGTGCTTTCCATGTTTATGCCAAAAAGTATATCGGCGAAGGTACTGGCTTTACTGTCGCGATTTTATATTGGTTAACCTGGACGATTGCTCTGGGCTCAGAATTTACAGCTGCTGGACTCATCATGCAAGAATGGTTTCCTCATACTCCCGTTTGGATTTGGAGTGCTATTTTTATTATATTAATATTTCTTTCCAATGCCTATTCAGTTAAAGTTTTCGCTGAAAGTGAATTTTGGTTCTCTGCAATTAAGGTTTTTGCAATTGTAGCCTTTATCTTACTTGGTATCCTAGCAATGGTTGGAATTATTCCCTTAAATAATTTCACTCATGCTCCCGGCATTAGTAACCTATATAAAAATGGTATTTTTCCTAATGGATTTAGTGGTGTTTTCACGACTATGTTAACTGTTAATTTTGCCTTTTCCGGTACTGAATTAATTGCCATTACAGCTGGTGAGGCAAAAGAACCTGATAAAACTATCCCTAAAGCTATTCACACAACTCTTTGGAGGTTGGTTATCTTTTTCATTGGAAGCATTGTTGTTATGGCCGCTCTTATCCCTTACCAAAAAGCTGGAGTTACGCAAAGCCCATTTGTTTATGTTTTAAAAATGATGGGTATTCCTTATGCAGCTGATATTATGAATTTTGTCGTTCTAACTGCCATTATTTCTGCGGCCAATTCCGGATTATATGCATCAACTCGCATGCTCTGGTCATTAGGAAATGAAGGAACAATTCCTAAAAATATCTCAAAAACTAATAAAAATGGTATTCCTGTCATTGCACTATGTTTAAGTATGATTGGTGGATTGTTAGCTCTGCTTTCAAGTATTTTTGCAGCGGATACTATCTACCTAGTCTTGGTTTCTGTTTCTGGATTAGCCGTTGTAATTGTTTGGGCAGCTATTGCTTTAGCCGAACTTAATTTCCGAAAATACTTTTTAAAATCCGGACATTCTTTATCTGAGTTAAAATATAAGACACCTTGGTATCCTGTTATTCCACTGTTTGCTTTAATTACTAGTATTTTATCTTGTATATTAATTTGGTTCGATCCTAATCAACGTGTCGCTTTATACTGCACAATTCCTTTTGTTTTAACCTGTTATTTAGTACACTATGTGTATAGAAAGTGTGCAAATTAACGTTAGCATTATTAGATTAGGAGGTACACTATTTTGAAATTCTCAAAGTTAATTCAAAAATACGCAGATAAGTTTGCCCAACTTTTCAGTGTACTTAGCTTCGTGGTTATAATTTTGTTGGGAATAGTTTTACTAATTCAAATTGCAAAAGAAATTATTCGTCTTTTCCAAATTACACTTGAGCCTACAACTAGTGACATTTACCTTATGATAGATAAGATTATAGTTTTCTTTTTACTGTTTGAATTTTTCATGATTGTAATTAGTTCTCTTAAAAATAATGGTCATGTATCTATTACTTTATTGATGGGACTTGAACTAACAGCTTTATTACGAAACTTACTGATTATCCATGATGACTATAAGAACTTAATCTTAAATATCGTCGGTATTTTATTATTGATCGTCGGTATGGCGATTTATCGTTACTTTGTACACGCTCATATTAAAGAAGAAGATCAACAACAGAAATAATTTATCATAATAAACAAAAATCGCACCATTTCAAAGTTTAATAACTAGGAAATGGTGCGATATTAATTTTATTTTCTAATTACTTATTTTTCGTATTCAGCAGCTTTTTTCTTATACATTTCCACTTCATCATCCGTACATCTTACAAAATGACCTGGTGTAATTTCATGTAAAGAACGAACCTTATCGCCATCGTCACCTTCAATAGAAGGATCATAGTCAATTCTATGACGTTGACGTTCAATTTCAGGATCTGGAATTGGAACTGCAGAAATCAAACTCTTAGTATAGTCATGCAAAGGCTTATCATAAACATCATCAGCTGGCCCTACTTCTAATAGTCTTCCATAATGCATAACTCCAATTCTATCGGAGATAAACTTAACCATTGATAAGTCATGGGCGATAAAGAGATAAGTTAATCCCTTTTCTTCTTGAAGATCTTTCAATAAGTTAACTACCTGAGCTTGAATAGAAACGTCCAAAGCTGAAATAGGTTCGTCAGCAATGATAAACTTAGGTTGTACGGCTAATGCACGAGCAATCCCTATACGTTGACGTTGACCACCAGAGAATTCATGTGGATAACGACTAGCATGATCACGATTCAAACCAACTGTTTCAAGTAGATTTTCAACCATTTCTGAACGTTCTTTCTTACTCTTGGCCAAACCATGAATATCAATACCTTCAGCAATAATATCTTCAACTGTCATTCTTGGATTTAGAGAAGCATATGGATCTTGGAAGATCATTTGCATTTTACGATTGAATTCACGCTTATCAGCACGTGATTTTAACTTGCTGACATCTTTTCCATCGAAAATAATTTCCCCATCAGTTGGATCGTATAAACGAATAATACTGCGTCCTGTTGTTGTTTTACCTGAACCTGATTCTCCTACAAGTCCAAATGTTTCACCTTCGTAAATGTCAAAAGTAACATCATCAACAGCCTTAACAGTGGACTTACCGGAAGTAAAGTATTGTTTTAAATGCTTAACTTGTAACAATTTTTTTCTTTCTGGCATTAATTCTCATCCTTTCTGTTAATCTTTCTTTTTAGCCATTAATTCTGCATACTTTTGCTGACGTCTAACAATTTCTTCAGGTGGTGTTACTTTAGGAGCATCTGGATGTAACAACCATGTAGCAGCATAATGTGTATCTGACACCTTGAAGAATGGTGGCTTTTGTTCAGCATCAATCTTCATCGCATATGGATTTCTTGGAGCAAAAGGATCGCCTTTTGGTGGATCAAGTAAATCTGGTGGTGTTCCTGGAATAGATTCTAACTTATCACTTGCTAAAGTTGGCATGGAATTCAAAAGTCCCCAAGTATATGGATGTTGTGGGTTATAAAATACTTCATCAACTGTACCATATTCTAAAAGTTCTCCAGCATACATAACAGCTACTCTATCAGCCATACCAGCTACAACACCTAAATCGTGAGTGATGAAGATAATAGATGTTTTTACTTTAGCTTGCATTTCTTTCATTAAATCCAAGATTTGTGCTTGAACAGTAACGTCTAATGCAGTTGTTGGTTCATCAGCAATCAAAATTTCAGGATCACATACCAATGCAATCGCAATTACGATACGTTGACGCATACCACCTGAAAATTGGTGTGGATAGTCATTGATACGTTTTTCAGCATTTGTAATTCCAACAGCCTTTAACATATCAAGAGCTTTTGCCCAAGCATCCTTCTTATTCATGCCTTTATGCTTCATTAGAGGTTCAGCAATTTGTTGTCCAATTTTCATTGTTGGGTCTAAAGAAGTCATTGGATCTTGGAAAATCATGGAAATCTCTTTTCCTCGAACGGATTGCATTTCTTTTTCTGATTTTTTCAAAATGTCTTGTCCGTTGAAGTTAATTTCACCACCAACAACCTTAGCATTATTTGCTAAAAGACCAATTATTGCTTTAGTTGTAACAGACTTACCTGAACCTGATTCCCCTACAATTGCTAGGGTTTCACCTTTATCTAAGTGGAAACTCACATCGCGGATGGCTTTAACTTCGCCGGCATAGGTGTGGAAATCCACTTTTAAATTTTTAACATCTAAAATTCTTTCTGCCATTGTTTAAAACCTACCTTCTTGTCTTTGGATCGAATGCATCACGTAAACCGTCACCTAAAAGGTTAAATGCAATCATCAATACACACAATACAATTGCTGGATACCACATTTGATATGGTAAGAATTGGAAGTTCTTTTGTCCTTCATTCAACAATACCCCTAAAGAAGTTTCTGGAGCTGTAATACCGATACCGATAAAGCTCAAGAATGCTTCGAAGAAGATAGCTGATGGAATTGTGTACATTGTTTGAATAATGATAATACTTGATAAGTTTGGTACCAAGTGTTTCCATGCAATTTTTGTAGGTGACTCACCTAGTGTTCTTGCGGCTAATACATATTCTTGTGTTTTCAAGGACAGCGTTTCAGCACGAATCATACGAGCCATGGTTGTCCATGAAGAAATTGCGATAGCTAAGATAATAGAAGTCATACCTGGCTTCAATACTACCAGCATCAAAACAACGATAACAAGGTTAGGGATAGAGGAAATAATTTCGATAATACGTTGCATAACATTATCTACTCTACCCCCTTTCCATCCTGAGATGATGCCATAGGCGACCCCAACTGTTAAATCAAAGAATGTTGCGACTAGAGCTACAATCAATGAAACTTTTGTACCGTAAATAATACGTTGAGCTAATGAACGTCCTAAATAATCAGTTCCTAAATAGAAATACTTATCTTTTGGAACATCATTTTTAGCATAAGCATCTACCCAGACACCGCCTTGCTTAATCTTACCGTTAAGACCATTAATTGCATCTAGACCTGGAACCTTAGCTGGTAAGTTTGCATATTGTGGCTGAGACTTAACTAATGTACTTTTATTAATGAATGGTGTTGAACCAAATGCTACAATCACCATCAATAAGATAACAATCAAAGAGACAACTGCACCTTTGTTCTTCTTCAATCTTAACCATACGTCTTGAGTAAAGGTAAGTGAGGGAGCAGCGATTTTTTCATTATCTTGAGCTTCGCCTTTTGCTAAAGGTTCGAAACTATCTGGACTTAATTTTAATTTTTCTTCCATTACTTATTCCCTCCATTTCCTTCAAGTCTAATACGTGGATCAATCAATCCATAGATGATGTCAGTAATTAAAATAACTACTACCAATCCGATTGAGAAGACCATTGTTACCCCCATAATAGTTGGGTAATCATTAGTCATGATTGACTTAACAAATTGTTCCCCAATTCCTGGAATGTTAAAGACATTTTCGATAACCATAGAACCTGTCATCAAAGCAACTGTATAAGGTCCTAATAATGTAACTAATGGAATCAAACTGTTTCTTAATGCATGGTGATAAACCACTTCAAATTTACTTAAGCCTTTTGCTTTAGCCAATTCAATATAATCAGAGTTCAACACTTCAACCATACTTGTACGGATAAAACGAGCTGTTTCAGCTAATGGTCCTACCCCTAAAGCAATTGTTGGTAAAATTGTATTGGAGAATTGACCCCAACCTGCAATTGGGAACCAGCCCAATTTCAAAGCAATATAGTATTGTAACAAGATAGCTAACACGAAGTTTGGTACAGATTTACCAATAATCGCAATTACTGTTGCTCCTGTATCAGCCCATGTATTATGCTTGATAGCTGCAGCTGCACCTAGAATTACACCGAAGAAAACTCCGAAGATCATTGCTTGTAAACCTAGTTGCATTGAAGCACCTAAACGACTTGAAATTAAGTATGCTACTGGTTGGTTACTATATTGGAAAGAAGTTCCAAAATCACCATGGAACATACCAAAGATGTAAATCAAATATTGTTCCCAAATAGGTTTATCCAAACCATATTGTTTGTTCATTATTTCAATTTGTGAAGCTGTCATTTTAGCTTGGTTCGTATATGGTGTTCCGGGCATCAATTTCATTAAGAAGAATGTGATTGTCGCAACCAGGAACAATGTTAATAGCATATACAAAACACGTTTTAATAAGTATTTACGCATATCAATTAGTCCCTTCATTCTATTATTTAAATTAAAAAAATCTCATAAATAACTGTGGGGTAAAATAAAATCGGTGACTAAATCTAAATCTAGCCCCCGATTTATTAAATAATTTTAGAACTAAACTTCTATAAATTATTTTGCGATGTAGGTATCCTTGAAGTTCAAGTTAGCACCTGCTGTATTGTAGATGATACCTTTAACTTTATCATTTACCATCCATGCTTGGTTTCTGTAGTAAAGTGGTGTTACACCTTGATCTTGAAGTAAGATCTTTTCAGCTTTTTCTAGATCACTCCAACGATCACTTGCAGAACTAGCATTCTTAGAAGCAGCGATCAACTTGTCATATTCAGCATTGCTCCACTTACCATTATTTTGTTCGTTGTTTGATGTAAACAAGTCTAAGAATGAGATAGGATCAGCGAAGTCTGCACCCCAAGCTGATAATACTACATCGAAATCACCGCTTGTTGAACGGGATATACGTGTCTTAAATGGAACTGTTTGTGTATTAACTGTTACCTTATCACCAAATGCTTCTTTCAATTGACTTTGAAGAGCTTCAACAGACTTCTTAGCGCCGTCTGTATCATCTGTCAAGATAGCAAATTCTAATTTGTCTTTACCTAATTCTTGTAAACCTTTGTTGAACAATTCTTTAGCTTTAGCTTTGTTGTATGTCATATCTGTCTTGTCAGATACAATGCTTTGGAAGTCTTTTCCATTAACTTTTGTCAATCCAACTGGTGTTACAGATGTAGCAGCTGTATTTTCACCACCAAGAACTTTTAAGTAGTCCTTACGATTGATAGCTAGAGAAATTGCTTTACGGATATTAGCGTTCTTAAATTCTTCTTTTGTTTGGTTGTATTGTAAGTAGAATGTTGTACTTTCGTGGAAGACTGTGTAGTTCTTTTGTCCCTTTAATTGCTTTGTTTGTTCAGCACTTAATAATGCACCATCTAACTTACCAGATTGGAATAAGTTGTAACCTGTATTAGAATCCTTAACTACTTGGTAAGTAATCTTGTCTAATTTAACAGCTTTCTTATCCCAGTAATCATCGTTCTTAACTAATTTCCAGCTTAAGTTAGAACCTGTCCAACCTTCTTGCTTGAAAGGTCCGTCATAAACGAAGTACTTAGAAGCTGTACCATACTTGCTACCATATTTTTCAACAACTTTTTGGTTTTGTGGGAAGAATAATGGGAATCCCATCAATAACTTGAAGTATGGAATCTTCTTATCTAATGTAACAACTAACTTGTAGTCACCGTCTGCTTTAACACCTAATTCAGAAACTGACTTCTTACCTTCCATAATAGCGTCAGCGTTCTTAATACCACTGAATAGGTAAGCATATTGTGAACCTGTCTTAGGATTTACTGTACGTTGCCAGGAATATACAAAGTCTTTTGCGGTTACTTTATCACCGTTAGACCATTTTGCATCCTTACGTAAAGTAAATGTATATGTAAGGCCGTCTTTACTTACGGTTGTCTTTGTAGCAAGACCTGGTGTGATCTTACTGTCTTTTCCTAAACGATATAAACCTTCAGTAACATTGTTTAATTGGTTAAAACCAACAACATCTGTTACTTTAGAAGGGTCTAATGTGGAAATTTCAGCACTGTCTTCCCAGTGAAGAGTTTTGCCAGAATCGCTGCTCTTTGATCCACAAGCAGCTAATGTGAATGCTGACACTGCTAAAGTAGCGCCAACTGCTAATAGCTTTTTAAACTTCATTTCATTTACCCCTTTCCTCAGTTAAAAAAGTTATCTTATATCATGGTTAGATTATATAATACTTACCGAAAAATTACAACATTTTAATTTTTCTTTTATAAATATATTTTTTTGCTATTAAATTGAAATTTTAATTATGCTCATCAAACACTATTTAAAACTTAAAACACCTTATAAATACTGATATAAAGGCTATAACTATTGCTGTAATAATTCTAAAACAATGATAATTCAGATTAACAAAATTCAAATTTTCTCTTATTATTATGATTAATTTTTTTATTCTACTTTAAAAAAAGCTATAATTAATTTCTTGTTCATTCTAGTAAAAACTAAAATTAGACTCTTTAACAACTATATTTATTATCAAATTACGAATTTTAATAATAAATCATCCCTATAAAAGCAACCCATATTTTTATTAAATTACAATATTTCTCATAATAATATTAAATTGGTACAAAAAAATAGTCGCAATTGATGCGACTATTTTCTTCTATATTAATTCTTTCCTTTTTGTCCATCTTTTCCATGTCTAATAAAGAAAATCAATGACAATAATAATAGAAATACTGCTCCGACTGATACTGAAACTCGTGTATCAGGGTTAACAAACATGAAGAGAACTATTATTACCAATGCAATGATTGCTAGATAATTAGATAATGGATAGAATGGCATCTTAAATGGATGTTCTTCTAGCATATGTGCATTTTGACGACGGAAACGTAATTCTGATAATAGAATTACAAACCAGGGTACTAATCCAGGTAATACACTAGAACTATAGACAATTACAAACAAGTTAGCTGAAGATTTACTAAAGATAGAAAGAACAATGTTCAAAATAAATCCAATCAAAATCCCACTTGATATTGTCAAAATAGCGATATTAGGTACCACATGTTTAGATAACTTACTAAAAATACTTGGTGCTTCTTTATCTACTGATAACTTAAATAACATTCTACTAGAACTATAAATTCCTGAGTTAGCCCCAGACATTGCAGCTGTAAGAACAACAAAGTTAATAATTCCAGCTGCACCAGCAATACCTACTTTAGTAAATGTTTCAACAAATGGTGAACCTACAGAAGCTAATTGATTCCATGGATAAATTGTCACAATCACAAAAATTGCTCCAATATAGAAAATCAAAATTCTCCATACAATTGATTTTACAGATGCTACAATTGCATGCTTAGGATTTTCTGCTTCACCAGCTGTAATTCCCAATAATTCAATTCCTTGATAGGAACCAACAATAATAGATAGAGAAAACATAAATCCTTTAAATCCACCTGTAAAGAATCCACCATGTTTCCAAAGGTTTGATAATCCAACCGCATGCCAGTTATTTCCTAATCCAAGGAAGATAACCATTAATCCAATAATTATCATTAAGATAATCGTAACAACTTTTATCATCGCAAAATAAAATTCCAATGTCCCATACGCTTTAGCAGATGCAAGATTTGCCAAAGTCAATGTTATGATAACCACTAATCCTGAAATCCAATCTGGTAAATGTGGCCACCAAAAATTCAAATATTGAGTAACAGCGATAACTTCACTAATCCCTACAACAATATATTGGAAAATATTACTCCATTTTGTTAAATACCCAGCCAGTGGATGAATGTAATCAGTCGCATAGTCAGCAAATGATCCCGTTCCTGGTGTTATATAGATCATTTCTCCTAAAGCTCGCATAACCGCATATAGTAATATACCTACTACTGCATAAGCCAATAATACTGAAGGACCAGTCCATTTAATTGTAGATGTAGATCCCATGAATAATCCAACACCAATTGTTCCACCTAAAGCTATCATCTCCATCTGTCCTGATGATAGCGACCTATTCAGGCCCCCATTTATATTATCCTTATTTTTGCTCATATAAATTCCTCTTTTCCTTGCCAACTAAATTCTACTCAGTTGGATCGTCTAAATACATAAAAAAGCCAACCATCCAACTTTTCTCACAATACATTTTTAGTTTGTGATTAGCTGATCTAGTTGACTTTGTATTTTTGCATTCATTTTAATAATAGCATACCAAATTAACTCAACCAGCTTACACAGTGGTTGAGGTGGTGGTTGTATTCAATTTGTTGTTATCATTAATATGTAAGTTAATCATCATTACAACCTCCAATTACATTTGAGTATACTATTAGAATACCATTAAAATAAAATGGGTGCAAGTTTTAATTTTTAAAATAAAAACCAACTATATACCATAATCTCGGTATATAATTGGCTTTCATTTTTTATGCACGTGCTTTATATTCACCTGTTGTAGTATTTATTACTAATGTGTCCCCTACATTAATAAAGTCTGGAACTGTAACGACTAATCCTGTTTCCATTGTTGCTGGCTTACCACCACTAGCTGCTGTAGCACCCTTAATTGTTGGTTCAGTTTCAGTTACTTTCATTTCAACAGTTGTTGGTAATTCAATCCCAATTAATTCATTCTTACAGAAGTCTAGTTGAACTTCCATATTTGGCATTAAATACTTTTCTTCATTTGCTAATTGTTCTTTAGTTAATTCATATTGTTCATAAGTATCCATATCCATAAATACTTCAAGGTCGCCTTCACCATATAGGTATTGGGCATTTTTCTTATCAACTATGGCTAACTCTACTTTTTCAGAAGGACGCATGGTTGTTTGAACGATTGCTCCTGTTCGCACATCATTTAATTTCATTTGCATAACAGTATTTCCCTTACCAGGCTTGTGGTGATTTGCTTCCAACACCTTAATAAGTTTACCGTTCATTTCAAAAATCATACCTTTTTTCAAGTTAATTGCTTCTACCATAATCTAATTTCTCCTATTCTTGTGATAATTTTATTGTTTAATTGTCACAAAATGATGGAGGCGACTGTGGTAAAGCGAATCCTCTTAGTGTCATAAAATTTCCTCGCTTTACTATTGTAATACTTCTAATTATACCGTAGTTTAGATTAACTTACATTAAATAGTCAGCTAAAACTTTTAATACTCCCGAATCATTATTATTAGGGGCGATTTTATCGGCTACCTTTTTCACTTCATCGCTACCATTTTCCATTGCATAGCTAAGTCCTGCAGCTTTTAACATCTCTAAATCATTTCCACCATCGCCAAAAGCTACTAAATCATCTAAGGTTAAATTCCAACTTGCTAGCATTTTTTCTAATCCGATAGCTTTATTGACATGTGGCAAGATTAAATCAAAATTTCCAAAACCACTTGAAGTAGCAAAAACTCTTCCTGCAAATTTTTTGTTAATTTCATCAACCGTTGATAAAGTTTTTTCTTTAGGAACATCAACTGTAAATTTGAAAAATACATCATCAGGAAGTTGCTCGAAGCTATCAACAATTTTATGCTTAGGTAAATAATATTTCATCATCTTAACAAATTTTGAATCTGAATTCTTTTCTAGATATGCATTTTCTTTCCCACATAAAGCTGGTGTTAATTCTGGTCTTTGTGCCATAAAGTCCACTAACTCTTCAACTAAACTTCGGTCCAATTGCTCATAACTTAGATCTTTCCCATCATCTACCAAATACATTCCATTTTCGGCAACAAAGGACATATCTTTCCAATATTCAGTAAAATCTAATCTCGTTCTTTCAAATTGATTACCACTAGCTACAATAAAATGAATATCCCTTTCTTTCATCTTATTTAATAACTCAGAAAATAATTTTTTATTATAGCTTTTATCATCTCTTAAAAAGGTTCCATCCATATCAATTGCTACAGCTTTAAAAGGTATCATCTAATAATCCCACCATCTCTAATCTATTTTATTATATTCTTCAATTTCAATATCATTTTCTGTTACTTTTAACTTAGTAATTGACCCATTCTGAGGATAGTTTTCCCCAACATTAATATTATCTCCATATTTGTCAGCCAAACTGGCAATTGTACTACCATGACACACCAATAAAACAGTTTCTCCATCTTTATGATTTTTTCTTAGATAGTCAAAGCCTGAATCTATTCTCTTCCAGTATGTCTTACTATCTTCACTTTCATGAAATGGATCAGTCTCATGCATAAAATCCTTAATCTCATCTAAAGGATACTTATTTACAAGCTCTTTAAATGAACCTGCCCCATGCGCTGCACCAATTAGCATCCATGTTTGTGGTGAATCACTACCTTCAAAATAACCATACTTTTGTTCACGAAACTCCATCATTGCTTGCGGTTCTTTTAAATCACCTGATACCTTATTTTCACTCAAAATATACTCACAAGTACGAATTGCTCGCATTGTATCTGAACTATACGCTTTATCAAACTTAATATTTTCTAGGATTTTACCCGCTCGCTTACCATCTTGAATTCCCTTTTCAGTCAATGGTGAGTCTACCCATCCTTGCATCTTCTTATAACGATTCAATAATGTTTGCCCATGGCGTACAATGTAAACTGTTATTGCCATTTTATCACTTCCTAAATTTAAACTCATTGATTCTATTATATCACTTTTTAAAGCGGTTACTTTAGTTGATAAAATTTTACAAAATAAAAGACTAGAGAAATTCCCTAGTCATTAATTTTTATGCAATTTTTACCCTATTCAACATCAAAGAACTTATCATTACGGATATAGAGCTAAATGCCATTGCTAATCCTGCTAATTCCGGACTTAGAGTTAAACCAATGCCAGAAAAGATCCCTGCTGCCACTGGAATTCCCAAGCCATTATAGATAAATGCCCAGAATAGATTTAACTTAATGCGATTAAAAGTCTTTTCACTCATCATTAAAGCTTTGACTACGTCTTCTAGGTCATTTTTCACTAAGACAATGCCACCAGATTCAATTGCAATATCTGTTCCTGCTCCCATAGCAATCCCAACATTAGCTGTTGTTAAAGCTGGTGCATCATTAATTCCATCACCGACAAAAGCAACATTTCTTCCCTGATCTTGCAGCATTTCAATATGATGTGCCTTATCTTGTGGTAAAACATCCGCTATCACTTCATCAATTCCTACTTCGTTGGCAATAACTTCTGCTACTTGTTGATTATCACCCGTTAACATAACTGTTTTTAGCCCACGTTTTTTCAAATCACTAATTGCCTTAGCTGAAGTTGCCTTTGGAATGTCTTGAATTGCAATTAAACCTATGACTTCATCATTTTTACCTACAACTACAACTGTCTTTGCATCAGATTGTAAGTTCTTCATTTGTGCTTGAAGTTTTTGAGATATATTCCAATCCTCAATAAGCTTAGTGTTTCCCACGACTACTCGTTGCTCATCAATTATACCTGTAATTCCTTTTCCTTCAACTGCTGTAAAATTATTTACTTCAAATAATTTTATCTGTTGTTCTACTGCTTTATCCATAATTGCAGTGGCTAATGGATGCTCAGAATTTTTTTCTAAGCTAGCAGCAATTTGTAATATTTCATCTTTATTACCGATAATATCTGTAACTTTAGGCTTACCTTCAGTAATTGTACCTGTTTTATCAAAGACTACTGTATCAATTTTATCAGTTGCTTCTAGTACTTCACCGTCTTTAATAAGAATTCCCATCTTTGCACTACGTCCGGTTCCTACCATTAGAGCTGTTGGAGTTGCAATTCCCAAGGCACATGGACATGCAATAATAACAACTGATACCGCAAATAACAATGAAGTAACATTACTATTTCCTAAAAATACATACCATACCAGGTAAGTAAGAATAGCAATAATTAATACTACCGGTACAAAGATATTTGCAATCTTATCCGCTGTTTTTTGAATTGGAGCATGACTATTTTGAGCTTTTTTAACCATTTCAACAATCTGAGCTAACATTGTATCTTTACCTACTTTATCAGCTTTGAAAAGGAAAGTTCCAGTATTATTCAACGTTGAACCAATAACTTTATCGCCCACTTTTTTCGTTACTGGCATACTTTCACCTGTTATCATTGATTCATCTACTGTCGAACTTCCTTCGATTATTTCTCCATCTACAGCTATCTTTTGACCAGGTTTCACACGAATAATGTCGCCTACTTTTATATCATCTAATGGCACCATTTGAGACTTACCATCTACTATTACTTCAGCTTCTTTAACTTGTAAGTTTAATAATTTTTCAACTGAACTATTAGCATTGTTTCTCATCTTTTCTTCAAAAACTTGACCTAACAAGATGAATGTTATAACAAAAGCTGCACTCTCAAAAAATACATCTTGACCTGTAAACATCGCATAAATACTATACACATAAGCTGTAGCTGTTCCAATTGCTACCAATGTATCCATATTAGCATGATGATTTTTAAAAGCCGCCCATGCACTATGAAGGAATGGTCTTGCTGAAATTACCATTACAATTGTTGTTAAAATAAACATTGTATAGGTATGTCCTGGCAACATCCAACCAAATGGCTTTAGTATCATTTCAAAAAACATTGGTAATGAAAATATTAACGAAATCCAAAATCTTACTCTAATCGTCATTACTCAATCACTACCTTACCCTTAAACATATTCATGCCACAAGCAAAATCAATTTCACCTGCTTTACTCGTATCTAAATCAAATTCTTGTGGTTCATTTAGTGGTAAATCTTGCTGTTTAACATTCAAAGCTGGGATATTTAATTGATCTAGACATCCTTTATCGCTAATTCGATTAAACACTAATTTAACTGGTTCTCCAACTTTAACCTTAACTTCACTTGGTTTGTATCCACCATCTACTGTTATTTCTACTCTATTCATAATTGATTCCTACTTTCTATTTAATAATTACTTTTCCATGAAACATATTCATGCCACAAGCAAAACCATATTCACCTGCTTTATCGGTATTAATTTCTATTTTAGTGTTTTCATTTTCTGGCAACATTTTACTAATACCAAAGTCAGAGAATACAACTTGTTCCAAACAACTAGAAGGATCTTTACGGTAAAAATTAATTACCGCTGGAACTCCCTTTTTAAGTACCACTGTTTCTGGCGAATAACCACCGTCAACTTTAACTGTAACTTCTTGAACATTATCTGCAACATCAGCTGTAACAGCCTCTTTTTCATGTTTTCCAAAAAACCACCATGAAATAAAACCGATTAAAGCAATCCCTATTACTAAAACAATAATTTTTGTAATCATAGGCTCACTCCTTTTTAATTTACATTTGTAATCACAACTATATATTAATCTTAAGAATTATAGTTGTCAATAAAATAAAATATACTGACCTAAGTTTTTTTACTTATGCCAGTATATTTTTTTAATTTATGATACTCGATATTAATCGGGCAATATTCTCAGTTGTTCTTTCTACGTTTTGTGGACCTTTTTCTAAAGACTCTTCTATACTTTCGGATTTATCTACAATTCCAAAAATTGCAGATATTCCTATATCGTACAGTTCCTCGATTCTTTCCCCTAAGTATCCTGCTTCAGCAAAAACCGGTTTTTGATATTTTTTAGCAACTTGTGCTACTCCAAATGGGGTTTTTCCATATTTAGTTTGAAAATCCATCCCGCCTTCACCGGTAAATACATAGTCTGCTTGAGATATTTTTTCTGCTAGTTCAACTGTATTAGCTACTACTTCCACACCAGATTGTAGCTTAGCATCTAAAAATGCTATTAAACCAGCTCCTAAGCCTCCTGCAGCACCACTGCCTGCAATGTCTTCTACATCTTTATCTAGATCCTTTCTTAATATCTCGGCATAATGTGATAATCCTTTATCCAATAATTCAACTTCATCCTGAGTTGCACCTTTTTGTGGTCCAAATACTGCTGCAGCACCATTTTTACCAGTTAATGTATTTTCTACATCGCTAGCAATAATGAAGTTTACATTTTTGATTCGTTTATCCATGTTTTCCGTTGAAATTTTATCAATCTTAGTAAGACCTCTACCAGTTGGCTCAATATTATTTCCATATTTATCAGTAAATTTCACCCCTAAGGCTTGGGCCATACCTATACCGCCATCAACGGTTGCGCTTCCACCAATTCCTATAATAACAGTTGATACTCCCTTATCTAGTGCTGCTTTTATTAATTCTCCAGTACCATAAGTAGTAGTTGTCAGAGGATTTCTATATCTAGGTTCTACTAACATTAATCCACTTGCTTGAGCCATCTCGATTACAGCTGTCTTCTCATCACCTAAAATTCCATAATACGCCTTTACTTTCTGTTCAGGTAAAGGTCCTTGAACTTCAATATACTCTTTATGACCATTTGTAGCATCAACTAAAGATTCCACTGTACCTTCTCCACCATCTGCCATTGGTACATGTATAATTTCTGCATCGCTAAAAACCTTTTTTACACCTTTTTCCATAGCAACGCATACTTCTTTAGCCGTCATGCTTTCTTTAAAAGAATCTGGTGCTAACACAAATTTCTTCATAATCATTACCTCACTAATTTAAATAATACCATTTTTGAAGCTATCTTAAAAAACGTAAATCTTTATTCTCCATACTTAATTATTTTAGTTAAACAATAAGATCTTCCAAATAATTAATATTCTTAGTCTGCTTATTCTTTCGTCTCGATTTTCTTTCTCAATATCTATTTTCCTTGAAAATATGATTGTTGAATGGTTTAATTTGATTAACGAATAAGATGTAGGAAGGACTTTTATTATGACTAAAGAAGAAAAAATGGAACAAATCAAGCTCAGTTTTGAAAATCTATCTCAACTATTCGAAGTATTAGGCGATCAAAATCGACAACATCTCATCTATACTCTCTTTTCTCTTCCTTGCAAGTCCAAAGGTGGTGTCCGCGTTGGAGAGATTACAGAAAAGACACACCTTTCTCGACCTGCTGTTTCACACCATTTAAAACTACTGAAACAAGTTGGGATTGTCGGCATGAGAAAAGAAGGTACTAAGAATTTCTATTATTTGGAAACTAATACTCAACAATGGCATGATCTTTCCAAATTATCACAAGATATCATCTCTTTGATTCAAGAAATCAACTTGGAGGGCAACAATTAATGAAAAAGATATTAATTATTCTAACTAACACCAGATACTATGGTAATAGTAAAGATAAGACAGGTTTGTGGTTAGCTGAAGCTGCTGAATTTGTCTATAAAGTGCAAGAACATGGCTATCAAGTTGATTATGCCAGTGTTAATGGTGGAGAAGTTCCTCTAGATCCTCGTAGTTTAAAAAGTACTTATCGTTCTAAAGAGATTGATGAAATTTATTATTCTAATGATTTTCAAAATCGCGCTTTAAAACACAGTTTAAAAGTTTCTGATCTTGATCCTCAAGACTATTTTGCAATTTACTATACTGGAGGTCATGGAGTATTATGGGATTTTCCTAATCAACCAGCCCTTAGCTCTATAACTAATAGCATCTTTAAGCAAGGTGGCTTCATTATGTCAATCTGCCACGGATTAGCTGGACTCGTTACAATTAAAGATGATCAAGGTAATTATTTGATCAATAACAAGAAGATCACTGGCTTTACTAACTTTGAAGAAATTCTCAGTGGCAAATTACTTAAAGTACCATTTTTAACTGAAAACCAAGCTAAGAAAGCCGGAGCTAAATTTGTTCAAAAAAGACCTTTTGCTAGTTTTGCAGTTCAAGATGGACAATTTATTACGGGTCAAAACCCTATGTCTGGCTTCTCTGTTGCAGACCTTTTAATAAAGAATTCCCCTAAATATTAAATCTTATCTCTTTTAAGCAAATGACCATAGCCTTTCATTTGCTTATTTTTATGGTCAGAAAATTCACTATGTTATAATTAGACCGTAGAAAATATATTTAAGGGAGGCGCTTATTTTGCAACAAATTCGTTCAGATTTGCAATTTATCGATCACTATATCAATGTTTTCAAACGTAGTTGGGGAAGCTACTTGTTTTTCTTTTTAGGGATTAATTTGTTTATTGAGGCAATTGTTATCCCCATTTTTACGTTTTTAACTAGTTGGATTTTAAAGTTGAGTCATATTCCATATGTTTCATATACTAATATTTTAGAAATTATCACTCATCACCCTGTTGGATCATTGGCTCTCATTTTAGAGCTAGTTCTAATAGTTGGTGTAATTTTCTTCCAATTTACATTTTTACTAACAGGTATTACTAATATTTCTAGGGATAATTTTTCACTTAAAGAAGTTTGGTTTACTTCTTGGGAACGTTTAATTCAACTCCGACCAACAAGTATTCTATTCTTCATTGGATATTTTGTCCTTATCATGCCCTTTGCTAATTTAATTTTTAAAACACCTTTATTAAATAAGGCAAAAATTCCAGCATTTATTATTGATTTTTTGTTAACTAAATGGCAATTTGCTCTATTATTAGCAATTGCTTACCTAATTATTTTTTACCTAGGACTTAGATTACTATATACTCTTCCTTTAATGATTATTCAAAATTATCATACTCGCGAAGCTGTGTCTAAAAGTTTTAGTCTAACTCGACACCAAAATCTTGCGAACCTTCGCAGAATGCTTGTTATTTCTATTTATTTTGGCATCATTTCTGCAGTTGGATATTTACTAATTATATTTCTTCAAGCTGGTTTTGATAAATTTCCCAAACCCTTTGACTTAATTATGGCTATTATCATGCTAGCAATTATACAAATTTTTAGTACTTTTATTGCTACACTTGTTAGTTTTCTTTTACTTCAAATGACTTTACCAACTGAAGTATTTAAAGGACATCCTACTTTTTACCATACTAATCGCATTAATCAACGTAAGAAAAAAATTAGAGTTACTACTATTGTCCTAATTAGCTTTATCACTCTACTATCTTTAACTAATAACTATTTTTATTTACATAACAACGATACTCCACCACTTCGCATTTCACATCGAGGTGTTGATGATGGGAATGGTGTTCAAAATACAATACCTGCTATGGCTGCAACCATTAAAGAACATCCTGATTTTATTGAAATGGACATTCACGAAACCAAAGATCATCAATTCGTTGTTATGCATGACGAAAACTTAAAAAATCTTACAGGTGTTAATAAAGCTCCTTACCAATTAACTTTAGCTCAAATTACAAAATTAATAGCTCACGAAAATGGTCACTCAGCTCATGTAGTTAGTTTTGATGATTATCTAGCCTATGCCAATAAGCATCACCAGAAGTTATTAATCGAGATCAAAACTACTCCACATGATTCAAAAAATATGATTGATATCTTTTTAAAAAAATACCAAAAAGATATTTTAAAATATCATCATGAAGTTCATTCTTTAGACTATAATGTTGTCAGACAAATTAAGTCTAAAGCTCCAGAAGTATTTGTAAGTTATATCTTACCTTACAACTTCACTTATCCTCAGACCCCTGCCAATGCATATAGTATGGAGCAATCTACATTAACTGATTCTTTTATTATCGAAGCTCTTTTTAACCAACAAAAAGTGTATGCTTGGACCGTCAATACTGATAGTGAGATGAATAGAGTTTTATGGTTAAATACTGATGGAATTATTACAGACAATCTTTCATCCCTAGATGGTAAAATAACTGATTTTTACGATGATCCTTCTTATACTAATATGATTTTTAACTACATTACAGTTATCCCTTATAATAATTCAATGACTAGTGAAGCTAGTGTGTAAGCGTAACAATTGACAGCTAACTTTTCGTAAGTTATAATTCAAGTAACTTATTTGTCGGAGGTAATACTAAATGTCTAATAAATATCAAGTAAAAACAGATATTTGTTGTTGTGGATTGTGCCCTATGCCATCCACCATTTAGTATGCATGTATTCTTTTGGTAGATATCAAGGCACAGGACAATCTTATCTTTGTTCTGTGCCTTTTATTGTTTTAAATACATAACCGATAAAGTAAGTTAAAATTTTAGTGTAGAAAGAAGTGGTAAGAATGTCGCGGCAACCATTGAAAATTGGAATTTTAAATCTTATGCATGACAAAGAAGATACTCAAAAAAGATTTTCTAGAGTCTTAAGAGATACAGGTGAAAATTTAGAAATAACTTATTTCTATCCTGTTAACCATTATAAGAATCGTGAAGTTCCAGAATTAGTGGCTAAAATATCTCAACCATTAGATTTAAAATTAATTCGTCAGATGGATGCTTTCATCATTACAGGTGCGCCCTTAGAAAAATTACCATTTTCAGATATTACTTATCTTGATGAATTACAGGGACTAATGGATGCTTTAGAAAAGCAAAATATCTCTCAACTCTATGTTTGCTGGGGTGGTATGGTTGCTCTTAATTACTTCTACGGTATTCATAAAGAAATGTTAGATGCTAAACTTTTTGGTATTTATCCACAAAAAGTTACTAACCAAAGTAATTTACTTAAGGGTTTAACTAGTGGTTTCTTGGCACCGCATGCACGTTACGCTGAAATGAATAAAGATGACATTCTTTCATCTAAAGACTTAATTATTAATGCTTATTCATCAACCGGACATTTATTCTTAGTGTCTGCAAAAAATAAGCCTCAACACTTCTTATTCTCACACCTAGAATACGGTCCTAATGCCTTTATAAAGGAATATCACCGCGAATTAAATGCTCGAGGAGGTGATGCTGTTGGCTTGGCAAAACCAACAGGATACTTTAAGGATGATAATAATATGAGCCAACCCCAATTTACTTGGGAAAATACACAAAAAAAATTCTTTAAAAATTGGATTACTACAATAACTAATCATTAAAGGAGGACTCCCTATGTCAAAAATTTATAATTCTATCTTAGATACTATTGGAAATACACCTATCGTGAAATTAAATCATGTTGTACCTGAAGATGCTGCTGATGTTTATGTAAAACTTGAATTCTTTAATCCTGCAGGTTCAGTTAAAGATCGAATTGCTTTAGCAATGATTGAAAAAGCTGAAAAAGATGGCATTTTAAAACCAGGTGATACTATTGTTGAACCAACTTCTGGTAATACTGGTGTTGGTTTATCTGCAGTAGCTTCTGCTAAAGGCTATCATTTAATTATTACTATGCCTGAAACTATGAGTGATGAACGTAAAAAATTAATGCGTGCTTATGGCACTGAACTTATTCTCACACCAGGATCTGAAGGTATGGCAGGCTCCATTGCTAAAGCTGAAGAATTAGTTCAAACTAAGGGTTACTTCATGCCTATGCAATTTAAGAACTTAGCTAACCCTGAAATTCATGAACTTACAACTGGTAAAGAAATTGTTGCTGCTTTTGGTAGCGATAATTTACCAGACGCTTTTGTTGCTGGTGTAGGTACTGGTGGTACTCTAACTGGAATCGGTCGTGCTCTAAAGAAGGCTTCTTCTGATGTAAAAGTATATGCTCTTGAACCTTCTGAATCTCCACTACTCAAAGAAGGTAAAAAAGGTGCACACAAAATTCAAGGTATCTCTGCTGGCTTTATCCCTGATACTTTAGATCGTGAAATTTATGATGATGTTGTAGAAGTTTCAAGCGATGAAGCATTTGAAACTGCACGTGAAGTTGCTAAAAAGGAAGGTTTCCTACCTGGTATCTCTGCCGGTGCTAACATTCATGGTGCCATTGAATTGGCTAAAAAATTAGGTAAGGGTAAGAAAGTTATTACTGTCGCTCCTGACAATGGTGAACGTTATCTTTCTACAGCTTTATATCAATAAAATATAATACACAAAATAATAATCGCTAAAGATTACGTAATTAAAACGTTAATCTTTAGCGATTATTTTAGTTTAGAGATCTAAATCTCAATCTTTATTTATTACTTACCGAAGTATGCTCTTGTGTAGTCTGTTTCACCTACTGAATGCCACATAACACCCTTTAAGTTGCTATTTACTAAGTGACTTTCTGTCATTGTATACAATGGTACTACTGGCATGTCATCATTTAATTGTTTTTGCATGTTTCTCATATTTTCCCAATACTTATTAGTATCAGTACCATTTTGCTTAGCTAATTCCAATTGCTTGTTGTAGTATTCACTAGCATATTTACCATAATTTTGTGGATTAGTCTTAGATAATACATCGAAATCACTGATTGGATCTGCAAAATCAGCTAACCACAAAGTATAATTCATATCAAAATTACCGTTGCTTACTTTATCACTAGCACTCTTGGCAGGGACAGATACTACATCCACTTCTGCACCTTTTAATTTTGTTTCAACTTGTGATTGAACAAATTGACCTACATTCTTAGAAATTGTTTGATCATCTGTAACAAGTGTCAATGTTACTTTCTTCTTATTAAGTTCCTTCAAACCTTCATTCCATAATTCTTGACCTTTTTTCAAATCATAAGTTGTAGAAGGCTTCATTTCTGTTGCAAAGTCTTTGTTTGTAGTAGGATCTTTAGCTAATCTAGGAGCAACATAAGTATCTCCTGCTGTTGATCCATCACTTAGTACTTTATTAGCTAATTGTTTTCTATTTAAAACTAGATACAAAGCTTGTCTTAATTTTTGATTTTGGAAAGCTTTATTATTTTGTAGATTTAGTCTTAAATAATATGTTCCTGCTCTATATACATGCTTCAGATCTTTATCTTTTTGCAAACCTTGAGCTGTAGTTCCTGTAACTAATGCATCATCTAACTTATTATCTTGGAACAATTGGTGAGCAGTATTTGAATCTTTAACTACTTGCATAGAGATTTTCTTCAGATGAACATCTTTCTTATCATAGTAGTACTTATTACGTGTTAAATCCCAACTTTCATTAGTACCGGTCCAACCTGTTACCTTAAATGGTCCGTTATATACTAATCTTGTACTTGAAGTACCATATCTTTTTCCTTCTTTATTAACGTATTTTGTACTTTGTGGGAAGAAAGCTGGCATTACCATCATTTGACTAAAGTAAGGCATTGGATACTCTAACTTAACTTGAAGTGTAGTGTCATTTAATGCTTTTACACCTAAGTCAGAAGCTGGCAATTCACCACTTGAAACTTTAGTAGCATTTTTGATTCCAGTAAATATGTAGTTATATCCTGATTTAGCTGATGGACTTGCTGATCTTCTCCATGAAGTTACAAAATCTTGAGCTGTAACTTTAGAACCATCAGACCACTTAGCATCTTTTCTGATATGGAAGGTATAAGTCTTTCCATTGTTAGTTGGTTTTACAACTTTTGTAGCCATCGCTGCTACTGGCTTACCATTTTTGTCCATTCTATATAGACCTTCCATTGACTGAACCAGCACATTCCATTGAGGCAAAGTTGCTACATTAGAGTTATCCAACGATTGAATTTCAGCTGTTTGCATTAACTTTAATGTGTCCTTTGAACTATTCTTTCCTGAACACGATGCTAGTAAGAATGTGCCTGCTAAAACAACTGGAACTAATCGCAATACTTTCTTGAATTTCATATTCTCATCTTCTCCCTTAATCGTCACTATTCTTTTCCAAATGTTCCGTCTTCTACTTCTGATACAAACTTGTATAAGCTCTTGAAGAATGCTTCTGGATTATCTTCATTGTGGCAATGTCCACCGTCCGGAGTTAATACCAATCTAGAGTTTGGTAAAGTATCTTGCATTCTTCTAGCTACATCTAATGGCATTGTGTCAAATTCACCAAATGTCAATAAAGTAGGTACTTTTACATTTGCTAACTTATCTCGTACACTCCAACCATTCAAAGTTCCTACCATCACAAATTCATTATTTCCCTGGAAATAATTGTATACATCTGTTGCCATTGTATTGACCATATGTGAAACTTTTGGATGTCTAGTAACATATTTAGCATAGAGCTTTTTCAACAATTCTTGATACATTGGATCATCAAAATTTTCAGCTTCTTCAACATCTTTCATATATTGAACTTCTAAACTATTAAACATTTCTTCTCTTAACTTGTTGATATGAGCTGTATATTCTTCAATATTGTCAATCATACTAAAAACAACTAAGCCTTTTAAATGTTCTCCGTATTTTAAAGCATATTCTTGTGCTAGAAGTCCGCCCCATGAATGACCAACTAAATAAAAATTATCTAATCCCAATTTTTTTCTAACTTCTTCTAGTTCTTCCAAATAATAATCAAGCGTTAAATAATGTTTATTTTCTTCCAAAGAAAAGTCTGGCTGATCTGAATAAAACGAACCTAATTGATCGTAGGTATAAACTTCTACACCTTTATCATTTAAATTTTGAGCAAAGTTTTCAAATTCTTCATGATTTCCTCCAGGGCCACCATGTACGCATAACATCTTAACGGGACTTTCCCCTTCCTTTCGAGTAAATAGATGGTATCCATTATCTAGTTCTAAAAGTTTTGTTCCTTGTCTCATTAGTAATTCACCTCATAATTTTATTGAGAAAAATTATTAAGCAATTAAAAACGCCCTATAGAAGTAATTAAACTTCTATAGGGCGTTTCCGCGGTACCACCTATTTTTATTGATCAACAAAAATTAATCAACATCTCTTTTCACGTGCGGCTTAGACTTCTCTAAGCGATACGCTAGTACGTTAAAGGGTACAACCTAAAAACACTCTTCGCATTTTCAGCTCTAAGGTGATATTCGTAAACTTCCATACTGTTTTCTTACACCAACCGAAAACTCTCTTTAAGCGTAAAAATTTACTACTGTCCTCGTCATTGCTATTAATCTCTCTATTCGTTGTCATCATATTAACACTTTTTTATAATCTGTCAACTACGTTTATTCATTTTTTTATTATCTTAATCTAATAAAAAAGTCCAAAAAAATCGTATTACTTCACTATTTTTTGGACTTCAATTTTTTCAATTAAATTTTATTCATCGCATCTTTTACAGCTTCTTTTAAAGCCCTGCTTGTTGCTGATGCTCCTGAAATGCTATCAACATCGTAAGTATTCTTACTAATCATTTCTTTTGGCATACTCTCAATTGCTTGGGCTCCAATTCCAGTTTCACTTTGTTTTAGAATCTCAATATCTTTTAATTTTTTATCATCATCTACTGTAATTCTAACTACAACTTCGTTACCTACACCAGCATTACTTCTTCCTAAATATTGGTTTGCACCTACCATATAAGTTTCTTTAACATCTAAGTCACTACCTAAATTGACCTTTTTTTCAGTTTGAGATGCTGAAGATACAGCGTCCATTTCTTCTGTTGTATGTTCAAAAACTTCTTCTTTAACACGAGCTGCATTTAAGCCTGCAATTTTACCAAAAATTAAGCATTCAGCAATGTTTTCTCCAGCTTGATAACGTCCAGCAGAAATACCACCGAGTTCTCCGGCTCCATAAAGATGTGGAATAGGTGTACCATCATTGGACAAAATTTCAGCACGTGCATTACGGCGTGGCCCACCTTGTGTATTTAAAACTGTTTGTGATACTGATAAGGCATAGTATGGACCCTCAGCATCAAATGCTTGCATCGTTTCTGAATTACGGTGGAATGCATAATCCTTTCTTTCAGTTGCAAAGAAGTTAAACTCTGCCACTTGTTCTTGCAATTTTTCTGGTACAGCACCTATCTTTTTAGCTAATTCTTCTAGTGTGTTAGCTTCAATCACCATATCTAGTGCTTGTGGGTAGATACTTGTCTCTTTATCTGCAAATTTTTCGTATTGTTTTTTATCAAAAATAATATGTGGATGATGATTATTTTGTGGAACTTTCCAATAACCATGACTATAAACATGGCCATGTCTATTAGTCATATCTTCAGGATAATAGCGTGTACCATCATCTCCTGCAAGGAAGACACTGCCGTCATAAATAGCTTTCCAATCTCCCAAAATTAATTTACCACGTTTACCTGTTGGAACTGTAAATGCTAGTCCATGGAGCATTCCTAAAGATTCATAGTTATTCATGTGCCATAAACTAGCACCGACTTCAGTTGCCATCTTAATTCCGTCGCCCTTATTATATAAGGTTCCTAGTGGCACTAACTTGGATGCACCTAAGTAATCTTCTAACATTTCTGGGTTATTTTCGAAACCACCAGTAGCCATAACTACACCATTATTGGCTTTGATATTTCTCAATACATGATCACGTTCAATTTGAACCCCTATTACAGTTTTTGTTGCAGGATCTTGAATTAAATGACGAGCTGGTGAACTAAACCATACATCGATCTTATCTGAACGATCAACTACATTTTGTCTTAGCATCTTCCACAAAGCACCATCAAAGAATCCCAAACTAACTGATAAAATATCATGATGTTCACTACCTTCAAATTCTGGATATTCCACTGTATTATCAATAATAGCTTTCCTCAATGCTGCGAATTTAGGATTATTCCAATAATCGCGCTTATATTGATAAGGTTCCACACCTAAATGTTCTTTCAGATATTTAGCCATATTTGCCATACCTTCAACATAAGTATCTGCTATTTCTTGGTCCAGTGTCATCGGGTCTGTTAGAGCTGCGAAATATTTCTTTTCAGCTTCAAAGTCATCACTTGCACTGATCATTTGAGCAGAATAACGAGTGTTACCACCTTCATTGCCTTCAGGAGCAGCATCAACTAATAAAACTTTTGCTCCTTCATCTGCGGCAAATCTAGCTGCTGTGGCTCCAGCTCCACCAAACCCTAAAACAACTACATCATACTCAGCATTCCAATTATTTACTTTAACCATCTAAAATTCCTCCTTATAGGATTTATCAAGTTATATATTTCACATATATAATTATAAAATACTATAGGTATAAAAGTAATCGTTTTCTAATTTCTATTAATCATGTTATTATAACTTTAGGTTATGATTAAAAATTTAGTTAATCATAAAAATTTTAATGACTATCACTGTTATATTGGAGAATACGTTATGAGTTTTGAAATTAATCATATTAAATATATCCAAGCCATTGTTGAAAATGACTTCAATGTTACTGCAGCGGCTCATAAAATACATATCAGTCAACCCGCTCTCAGTAAATCAATAAATTTAATTGAAAGCGAATATCATGTGCATATTTTTACAAGAGATAAGCATCGCTTAGTTGGACTAAGTCAACAAGGTAAAATTCTCTATGCCATAATGTTAGATATTCTAGAGAAATACGAAGAATTAGAAAATGAATTGCGTCAACTTGGAACTGAACCTTCGCTTATTAAATTTGGAGCTATTGCTAGTACCCCACAAATTTTATTTCCTGGCCTCTTCATTGATTTTGAAAGTACACATCCTAATATCCACATTGAAATTATTGAGGATGGTGGTGTAAATATCCTACATGATTTCTTACAAAAAAAATTTGATTTTGCTTTACTAGTTAATCCTTTTGAATTACCACCTGATTTAGCTGATGTGCGTTTAGTTGCTGAAGATGAGATTGTGGCCTTTCTTCCCCTAGGACATCCTCTTACTTCAAAGGCAATACTAACTTGGGAAGATCTAGCTGAATATCCGCTTGTCTCTTTATCAGACAAATACCAGACCTACTTTAAAGTAATGGAACAATTTAGAATACGTGGACTAGAGCCTCATTTTGCATACACATCATCTTCATGGCAATATCTAACAGATGCTATTCAACGCAATTTTGTAATTACTTTAATGCCATCGCTAGTCCCAACATTTTCCTCTACTGATAACATTATTATTAAACGAATTAAAAATCCTGCATCATTTAATTTGTTTTTAGCCAGATTAAATAAAAAGCACTATTCTAAAGAAAATAAACTTTTCTACGACTTTCTTAATCAACATTTACCAAAATTAAAGTAACTTTTTCTTGCCTTGGAGTTAACTCAAAGGTTTAGAATTTAACTGTAGAATAGATTTAAAAAATGAGGTGTCTTCAATGAAAAGTGCAGTTTTTGAAAATAAGGGTAAAGTCAGTTTAGAAGAAATTAGCAAACCTACAATTCAAGATAGTGGTGATGCTATTATCCGCGTTATTCGTGCATGTGTTTGTGGCTCTGATCTATGGGCTTATTCTGGATTAGACAGTAAAGAAACACATTCCGTTAATAGTGGTCATGAAGCATTAGGCATTATTGAAGAAGTAGGCTCTGATGTAACAACTGTAAAACCTGGAGATTTTGTGATTGTTCCATTTACACATGGATGCGGTCATTGTGCAGCTTGTTTAGCAGGTTTTGATGGTGTATGTCAAGATCATGAAGATAATTTTAGCGTTGGTTTCCAATCTCAATATATTCGTTTTGCATATGCTCAATGGGCTTTAGTTAAAGTTCCTGGTAAACCCGAAGATTATAGTGAAGGAATGTTGAAATCATTACTTACTCTATCTGACGTTATGGCTACTGGTTATCATGCTGCTCGAACAGCTCATGTTAAGCCTGGAGATAAAGTAGTTGTTGTCGGTGATGGAGCTGTTGGTCAATGTGCTGTTATTGCAGCTAAAATGTTAGGTGCATCTCAAATTATTATGATGAGTCGTCATAAGGATCGTCAAGATTTAGCTTTGGAATTCGGTGCTACTGATATTGTTGCTGAACGTGGAGCAGAAGGTATTTCTAAAGTTATTGCTCTAACTGGTGGAACTGGTGCTGATGCTGTTCTCGAATGTGTAGGCGCTCAAGCATCTACTGAACAAGCTATAGGTGTTGTCCGTCCTGGTGGTTTTATTGGTAGAGTTGGTCTACCTCACGGAAAAGATATGAACCCTGCTACTACATTCTATCGTAACGTTACTCTAGCTGGTGGTCCTGCTTCTGTTACAACTTATGATAAAAAGGTTTTACTTAAAGCTGTACTTGATGGACAAATCAATCCTGGAAAAGTTTTTACTCATAGTTATAGTCTTGGTGAAATTAATCAAGCTTATAAAGATATGGCAGATCGTAAGACTATTAAATCACTGTTAGTCATCGATTAATCATAAAAAAATACTGGTAATTGCATGATTACCAGTATTTTTTATAACTTATATTTTTAATCTTTCAATTTATCCAAAGCTTGAGCGAAGTCATCAATTAAATCATCTGCATTTTCAATTCCAACTGAAATTCTTAACAATTCTGGTGTTACTCCAGCTGCTTTCAATTCTTCGTCACTTAATTGTGCATGTGTTGTTGAAGCTGGATGAATAATTAAAGATTTAGCATCCGCAACATTTGCTAATAGAGAAAATAGTCGTAAATTTTCAATTAATTTCTTACCATCTTCTTTACCACCTTTTAACCCTAAGGTAAAGATTGAGCCTACACCCTTAGGGAAATATTTCTGTGCCAAATTATAGTATGGGCTGTCCTCTAACTCTGGATAATTGATCCATGCTACTTCTGGGCGAGACTTCAAGAATGAGATTAGTTTTCTTGTATTTTCAACATGACGTTCTACTCGTAAGGATAATGTTTCTAAACCTTGTAATAGTAAAAATGAGTTGAAAGGACTAATTGTAGCACCAGTATCTCGACCAATTTCAGCTCGTACCTTAGTAGTGAAAGCTGCGCCTTTGATATCTGCAAATTTCAACCCTTCATATTGTTGATTAGGTTCTGTGCAGTCTGGATAACGTCCACTAGCTTCATAATCAAAATCTCCCTTTTCAACAATTACTCCACCCATGGTTGTTCCATGACCACCAATAAATTTTGTAGCAGAATGTACGACAATATCTGCTCCATGTTCAAGTGGGCGTACTAAGTATGGTGTTCCAAAAGTATTATCAACAATAAAGAGAATACCGTATTTATGAGCGATTTTCCCAATCTCTTCAAAATCAACTAAATTAATTCCGGGATTTCCAATACTCTCTACATAAATTGCCTTAGTCTTATCATTAATTGCTGCTTCAAAGTTTGCAGGATTATCAGGATTTACGAAATTTGTTTTAATCCCTAATCGTTTTAAAGTAATACTAAATAAGTTATAAGTACCACCATAAAGTGTGCTAGCAGCAACAATTTCATCACCTTGTCCTGCAATATTCAATATCGCATATGTAATAGCTGCTGATCCAGTTGCTAATGTTATACCTGCACTTCCTTTTTCCAACGCTGCCACTCTTTTATCAACCACATCAGTGGTAGGATTTGTTAACCTAGTATAAATATTTCCTGCATCTCTCAATGCAAATCTATCCGCTGCTTCCTGTGCATTCTTAAAAACATACGATGTTGTTTGGTAAATAGGCACTGCTCTTGATCCTGTCTCATCAATTGTTTGTCCAGCATGTACTTGTAAAGTTTCGAATCTATCTGTTGCTTTTGTTTGATCTTGAATTGTCATAATTATTCCTCTTTTCTAAGTTGTATGAATTAGGTTTAACCAGTTCGTATATAGTTTGACACTACTTTGAACCCACTGATTAACTATCTGATTATTTCGATAGTAATTATTAGGTTTACTAATTGGTTTTCCCTTTTCTGAATCCCGTCGATATTCTCTATCTAACGTTCTTGTATCATATTCTGGATGACCAGTAATAAACAAATTCTTTTGATCTGTAGTCGCTAATAAAAACGCTTCTACTTCCTGACTCTTAGCTAATACCTGCAACTCATCAGGTAATTTTGCCGGTAAGATTAATTTAGTATGTCGAGACTGTGGCATTCGAATTGGTCCCCCACTTCCAAAACCTAATAAAAAGGAACTATTCATGTTTATTTTTTCTGCTTGATAAACTCCAAATAATTTAGAAACTAAAGGTGACTTATCAATATCAAATTTTACTTTCAAAGCTGCTTGACTAGCCCAACATTCAAAAATCGTATAAATTTTTGTTTGTCTACTCCATTCAACCAACTTTTGAAAATCATCCCAATAATCTACTTCTGTGAAATCCAGATGTTCTACTGGTGCCCCCGTAACTATTAGTCCATCAAAGTTTTGCTGTAAAACCTTGCTTAAGGGCAGATAATGTTTCTTTATAATCTCACTATTACCATGATGAAAATGATGACTATCAGGATATGCAAAAGTCACTCTACAATTAATTTTTGTTTTTTCCAATAACTTTAAAAATTGTAATTCTGTTGTTTCCTTAGTTGGCATTAAATTTACAATTAATATTTCTAAACTTTGTTTATCATCCAGTTTATTTTTCCATTGTTTTTGTGCTAAAGCTATTCCATTTACAGCTTGTACTGTCATCATTCTCACCTTCTTTTAGTAAAAAATTTATTTTAATCTCCCCAAACTTCCTTAGCAGTCTCAATTACTAATTTCAGTTTGTTTTCTTGATCTTTTTCTGTAAGTTTATTTCCTTCTTCCGTTGAGGCAAATCCACACTGTGTACTTAATGCTAAATTATCTAAATCAACATATTTAGTTGCTTCCTGAATTTTTTGTTTCAATTCATCTTTATCCTCTAATTCAGGTTTTTTACTAGTTACTAGTCCTAATACCACTCTTTTACCAGCCGGAACAAATCTCAATGGTTCAAAGTTACCCGAACGTGCATCGTCAAATTCTAAGAAATATCCATCATAGTCTGTGGAAAATAAATCTTCTGCAACAGCTTCATATCCACCTGAAAATAACCAAGAAGATGCATGGTTTCCACGACATACATGAGTTGTAATTATTAAATCATCAGGCTTATTCGCTAATGCACTATTGATAATTTCTTTACTAATTTTTGTTGCTTCTTTGGGATCAATACCTTTTTCTAATAAAGATTCACGTTTATTTTTATCAACTAAAAACGCCCAATTTGTATCATCAAATTGTAGATATCGACAACCTAAATCATAAAAAGCTTTAATTGCATCAGCATAAGTTTGCGATAAGTCCGCATAGAATTCTTCTACGTTGGGATAAATTTCTTTCAATTTTGAAGAACCATCGTTAGCTAAAATTTCCTGACGATATAACATTGTTGGACTAAGAATTGTAGCTTTAGCTATGAGATTTCTTTTATCTGCAACTTCTTTAAGATAAGAAAAATTCTTCAAAAATGGATGATCGGGATTAAATTTTACTTTCCCTACTACTCGAACATTATAAGCAGGTGCATCAGTCCCTTTAAATTGTTGATTATATCCTGTTTGTGGAACATATCCTTCTACTCCATCTAAATTTTCTAGAAAGTCAATGTGCCACCAGCCTCGATTAAATTCTCCATCTGTCACAGCCTTTAGCCCCACTTCTTTTTCTTTTTCCACCAACTCATCGATTAGTCTATCTTCAATTTCCTTTAATTCATTTTGAGAAATCTTTCTCTCTGAAAAATCTTTGCGTGCTTTTTTTAATTCTTCAGGTCTTAAAAAACTTCCTACAATATCATAATGTGCTAAATCTTTAATCGTCTTTGTCATAATTTTTTCCTACTTTCTTTCGTATAAAAATAAAAAAATCCCTAGAACAACAAATGTTGTTCTAGGGACGTGTCATCATCTTATTCACGTGTTACCACCCGTTATTCGATACTACCTCACAGTAATATCCTCACTAAGTACACTATACAAGCTATACTCGTTCGCTATAACAGGCGACCCCTGTTATCTGCTTGCCATGGCTCACAGATAATCTAGCTCCAAGACCATCTTCATTAAGCTTTCAACACATCGCATCTCACCATTCACGACTCTCTTTAGTGATACTCACATTAATTACTCATCTTTTCTTAGCTATTTCTAATTATTATGCCATAATAATATCTTTTCTATTATCTGCTGTCAACCCTAAATTATAAATTAATTAAAATCTAGTGCTAACCCCTGACTATGAATAGCTTCTACAATGTCATCACGTTTATTTTGATGTGTATTCAATTTTTTTCCGTTAATTTGATTAGTAAATGAATCAATTCTTCGATTAGCATCACGTAAATCATAGTATGTTTGTACTATTTCATCGTAATCTTTCAGCTCACTAACTTCAAAATCACGTGGATATTCATTTTCAAAAGTTGTAAATTCTAATGGAAGTCTTGGCTTTAATTGTGGTTCTTGATCTGGTACACCAATTTGTAAGCCCAAAGCTGGGTATGTGAGTTCTGGTAAATCTAATACTTTTAACATTGCTTTAGGATCATCATTAACCGTCCCTAAAGGTACTATTCCAAGTCCCATACTCTCAGCAGCATTAATTACATTTTGGACTGCTAACATTGTATCTTGAAATGCTTGAAAGAAAATATCCATTGTATGCAAGCGCCCATCATCATTTCCCATTTGTTTGCGAATTTGTTTATTTCGATATAAATCAATGACAAAAATAAATAAATCACCGTTAGCTCCTACGTATTTTTGACCTGTTATTTCTCTAATTTGTTTACGTTTCTCCTCATTAGTAATATGTAAGATGCTAAATTGTTGCATAAACATACTAGTAGCTGTATGTCTAGCTACTTCATATAAAGTCGTTAATTGTTCTTCTGACAAAGTTTGATCTTTAAAAGCCCTAATTGCACGATGATTTAGTTGATGTTTAATTGTTTCATTTTCAATCATAAAGCCCACCCTTTGCTAACTATTTATAAGTATAGTGTAACACACTTATACTTTGTTTCACGTGAAACGTACTTAGTTTTTAATGAACACTAATTCAGTATCAGTTGAAAATTGAGGTCCATATTGATATCCATTTACTGAAAAGTTCTTTATTTCATCAATTTCTTTAATATTATTTTCTAAAATATACCTTACCATATCACCACGTGCTTGCTTAGCAGCTGTTGCCTGTTGTACATATTTACCATTCTTTTCCTTTTTAAACGAACAAATGATGAATTTATCTTGAGGCTTTAGATATCTCTCAATGGCTTTAGAATACTCTTTAGAAGCTAAATTTACTACTAATTCATTATCTCTATATAATTCTTGATATATACTGTCACCCCAAAATTGATATAGAGTATGTTGATCATTAATATCTACTTTTGCCTGCATTTCTAATCTATATGGCGTAATACCATCCATCGCTCCTAAAATTCCATAAAATCCTGATATGATATATAAATCTTTTGCTGCTCTTTGTAGTGCTTCTTGCGTAAAAACTTGTGGTCCCATTGCTTGATATTGAATCCCTGAATATGCCATAACTGCTGGTGTTAAGTTCTCATCTAAATTCATATCTTGAATTCTATCATAGTTAAGTTTGGCAATTTTATCATTACATTTCCAAATATTTTTTAATTCATCATAGTTTTTACTCTTTAACCATGTTAATAACACTTCTGCTTTGTCTTTAAATATTGGTAATTTACTAATATCAAAGCTGTCCGTATCTTCTACCATTTTCTTAGCTGGAGAAATTATTATTTTCATTTAGGTTATTTCCCTTCTACATTATTCTATGCTACTTTTTTCTTGATAATTCGCCATGCAATAAATCCTAATATTATCCAATATAGCACTGAAGAAATAATCATCGCTATAGTACCTGAATCTTGCTCAGTAATTGTACCTGTTACTGCAATAATCCAAAAATCATTCAAAAAATGAATAAAAATCGTTCCAAATAAATTTTTATATACTAAATATATTACCCCAAAAAGCATCCCTATTGCTGCAGCCGCTATAACTTGATTAATAGTAGGTAGTAGTCCTTGCCTAAAAAGATTGATAAAATGTAACATTCCAAATGCTAGACCTGAAGAAATCGCACTTATCCATATTCTTCTTTTTTCCTCTACTTTGTTTAAATCATTATAAATACATTTACTAATAATACCTCGACATATTACCTCTTCAACTATTCCTGCTTGTAAGGATACCATTAATGCCAGTGGAAGATTTTTTACATTACCTATAACAATTAAAATTGTGATAATTGCTAAAACTGTAGCCAATATTATATGTCTCTTAAAAAAGCTAAAAGTAAATTTAAAGTCGATTTTTATTCCTATATATTTTTTATTAAGCCATAAAAATAACGCACATATCACAAAATTAATTATTACAGAGGCAAATGTCTTACTATTACTGGAATTTAAACTTAATAACTGAACTATTCTTCCACTAATAACCAGTAACACTGCATATAGCCCCACTAACCCTACTGGAATTACAAATGTCTTCTTTTCCATAGTTTCATTCCTTTCCACTATCTATTTTAAATCTATCATTTTTATTCTTAATAATCTAATTTCAATCATTAACTGTTATAATTATATGTGTAATTTTTATGAAAGGGTTGTTATACTTGGAAGATTTAACATGTAGACAAACTCTAGCTATTACTAGCCATCGTGTTTTAGCTAGTGATTTAAATGAACATGAAACCGTATACGGTGGTAGACTCTTAGAAATGTTAGATGGCACTGCCTCTATTTCCGCTATTCGTCTTGCTAGAGCCAGCAATGTTACAGCATCAGTTGATGAACTTAATTTTTTAGCACCATTTATCCTTAATGATTCCTTATGTATCGAATCATACGTTAGTGGCGTTGGCTCCCGCTCAATTGAAGTTTTTGCGAAAATTATCGGTGAACATTTAACCACTGGCGAAAGATTTTTAGGATTAACGGCATTTTTAACTTTTGTTGTACCAGATAAACAAATCATTCTACCCCAAGTTACTCCTATAACTGAAGAAGAAAAAATTATTTGTGCTGGATACAAAGACCGTAAACTAGAAAAAACTAAAAAATTCGCTCGTCAAAAAGAATTAAATCAGCATATATCTTTACATTTACCTTGGGATAAGAATTAGTAAGCAAACATGTTGCAAAATATAATATCTTGTATTATATTATTACTTGTAAAAAGTAAGCAATATTAAATTGGTATTTCAAGACTTACTTTACTTCAATTATTAATAAGTATGATATGATAGTTAAGATAATTAAAAAGAAAGAAGGTATCACTGAATGTCTGACAAATACGATGTAATTGTGATTGGGGCTGGCCCTGGCGGTATGACAGCTGCTTTATATGCCTCTCGTGCTAATTTAAAAGTAGCTATGCTTGACCGTGGCGTATATGGCGGTCAAATGAATAACACAGCTGAGGTTGAAAATTATCCTGGTTTTAAATCTATTTTAGGTCCAGATTTAGCTGAAGAGATGTTCCAAAGTTCTACACAATTTGGTGCCGAATTTGTCTATGGTAATGTTGAAGATCTTACCGTTGATGATAATGGCATTAAGCATGTTAAGACTGATGATGGCGAGTTGGAAGCACCCGTTGTTATTATTGCCACAGGTTCTCAATATCGCAAATTAGGTGTTCCTGGTGAAGAAAAATATAGTGGTCGTGGCGTATCTTACTGCGCTGTCTGCGATGGTGCTTTCTACCGTGATAAACCCGTTGTAGTTATTGGTGGCGGCGATTCTGCCGTTGAAGAAGGTATGTATCTTGCTAAATTAACATCTTCTGTTAATGTAATTCATCGCCGTGATGAGTTACGTGCACAAAAGATTTTACAAGATCGTGCTTTTGCTAATGATAAAATGCACTTCACATGGGATACAATTGTAACTGAAATTATTGGCGATGATAAAAAGGTTACAGGCGTAAAGACTCATAATAAAAAAACTGGTGAAGATGGTGAAATCGAAGCCAATGGTGTATTTATCTACGTTGGCTCAGTTCCAATGAGTGAACCATTCCAAAAACTTGGCATTACTGATGATAAGGGCTGGATTGTAACTGACGATCACATGGCAACAAGTGTTCCAGGTATTTTTGCTATTGGTGATGTTCGTTCTAAGTTCCTACGTCAGATTACAACAGCTGTTGGTGATGCAGGTATTGCAGGGCAAGAAGCATTTGCTTATATCGAAAGCTTGAAAGATAAAAATTAATGAATTACAAAAAAGGTAGTGATTTTTAATCACTACCTTTTTTCTGTATATTCTAGAAGGAAAGCGATAGCTTCTTTATAAGATAGCTTTCGCTCATTCATTACCTGCTGAATTATCTTTTGAGTTGAACTCAAACGTTCTTCTGTCATTGCCATAACTCTTCCTCCTATATACAAACATCCGTTCTTGTTAATTAGCACTTTTTTATTGTATATCTATTTTAGACAAAAATAAAGCCTTAATATTGTTCTAATTTTAAACATATCCGCCCTATCGTTAATTTAATCGGTTTCCTAGCCTTTAAAAAAATTATTTTAATATGAATTTAGAAAATTATCTGTATTTCTAAGCAAATACCTTGATTTAATCATATTTTTATAGTATGTAACTTTCCATTCAAATATTGAAGAATTCTTCATATAAAGGTATACTCTAACTTCTTTGTGTTATTCACAGAATTATTTCTAATTTTATATAATTTTAAACTTATAATTCAATAAAAAATAAAAAGATGAAATAAAAGCTGTATTAGCCCCTATTACATCTTTTTCTTCTAATATCTTTATCCTAAATTAAATATGTGCCCATACGTTATCTAAGACATTTGTTTGTTCACGATCTGGACCTACAGAGAATGTAGATACCTTTACACCTACTAAATCTTGAATTCTGTGAATATAGTTACGAGCATTTTCAGGTAAGTCTTCTAATGTCTTGCAGTTAGTAATATCTTCTTTCCAACCTGGTAATGTTTCGTATACAGGTTTGCATGCAGATAATTCCTTCAAACTTGCTGGATAATGATAAATTTTTTCACCATTTAATTCGTATGCTGTACAAATCTTAATTTCATCAAGACCTGTTAATACATCAACACAGTTTAAGCACAAATTTGTTAAGCCTGAAACACGTTTTGAGTGGCGCATAACAACACTGTCAAACCAACCTATACGACGAGGACGTTTAGTAACTGTACCATATTCATGACCTACTTCACGGATATGATCGCCAATTTCATCATGTAATTCTGTTGGGAATGGACCGTCACCTACACGAGAAGTATATGCTTTACATGCACCAACAACTTTATCAATTTTAGCTGGTCCCACACCACTACCAATAGTAACTCCACCAGCAACTGGATTTGAAGATGTAACAAATGGATATGTACCTTGATCAATATCTAACATTACACCTTGTGCTCCTTCAAATAAGACACGTTTACCAGAGTCTAATGCATCATTTAGAATAACAGATGTATCTGTTACATAATCTTTAAGTACTTGTCCATATTCGTAGTATTCTTCAAAAATATCTTCGAATTTTAATGGTTCATGACCATACATTTTTTCAAATAAACGATTCTTTTCTTCAAGGTTTGTACGTAATTTTTCTTCAAAAGTATCTTTTTCTAATAAATCTGCAACACGAATACCTACACGAGCTGCTTTATCCATATAAGCTGGTCCAATACCTTTATTTGTTGTACCAATCTTGTTATCCTTTTTAGCAGCTTCTTGTAAGCCATCTAAAACGATATGATATGGCAAGATAACATGAGCACGATTTGAAATACGAAGATTGTCTGTTGATACTCCATTATCATGAAGGTACTTTAATTCTGTAACTAAGGATTTGGGATTTAAAACTACCCCATTACCAATAACACTAATCTTATCAGAATAAAAAATACCTGATGGAATCAAGCGTAATTTATATGTTTTTCCGTCAAATGCAATTGTATGTCCTGCATTATCGCCACCTTGGTAACGTGCAATAACTTCAGCGTTTTGACTAAGAAAGTCTGTAATCTTACCCTTTCCTTCGTCTCCCCATTGACTACCAACGACTACTACTGATGACATTATAATCCACCTCGTAATTATATTTTATGTATAACCATAACTTTTGCGTCAATCAAACCAACGCAACCTCGATAATTGTAACAAGAAAAACGATTATATTCAAGTAAAAACCGAATATTTTAACTTTAATAAAACCTTTTTAGCAAATCATCATCAATTAAATTCGGGTTTTAACTATATACTCATATATACAAATAAAAAATACTCGACAATAGATCGAGTATTTTTATCTATATTATTTCATGTTAATCTGCTTCAAATATTCTTGTATTCGTTGCAAATCTTTACCATCGTCTTGTAACAATAAACGAGGTAATACCTTTGCTCGAGGTGCGTGATGCCTAATTAAACGTATACTGCGTCCACTGCCTTGAGAAGCCTTATTAAGCGATACTACAGGGACTACATACTTGTTACTAAAATTATGCTTTTTAATAACTTGCTTCATAATCATTGGAGCAGTATCGTACCAGATAGGATAAGCCAAGTAAACCATATCGTACTTATCAATATTATCAAGCTTGTTCTTCACTTCTGGTGTAGCACCTGTTATCCATTCACGAAAAGCACGTGCTTTATCATCGCCACTATATTCTTTTACACCCTCGATTTCAATAATATCTGCATTAGTTTCTTGTTGAACCAAATGGGCTAAGCGCTTAGTTTTTCCAGCAGGTGAGAAATATAGTATTAAAGAATTATTGATCTCACCTTCTACCTTAGTATCAGTTGGGTTTACTAAGTGTGAAAAATATCGCCATATTAAAGCAATAATCACTATTACTACTAAAATACCCAAAATTAACATTCTAATCAATCCTATCTATAATTATTTGTATAATTATATTCTATCATAGGAAAAGTTTTATGAATAATATTTTCTACATTGGCGGCTCTTGAGCATATGAAATATTTGAAAATTTATTGTAGGACTTAATAAACAATAATTTAACCGTTCCTCTAGCTCCAGCACGGTTCTTTTCAATAATTAATTCAACTTCACCGACATCTTGATTTAATGAATCTTGATCATCGCCATCTTCCTCTGATTTTGATTCACCACGTTCATAGTAATCATCACGATATAAGAAAGCAACTATATCCGCATCCTGCTCTATAGAACCGGATTCTCGAATATCAGATAGAACTGGACGTTTATCTTGTCTTTGCTCTACTCCACGTGAAAGTTGGGATAAGGCTAGAATTGGCACACTTAATTCTTTAGCCAATTTCTTTAATTGTCGTGAAATTTCAGATACTTCTTGTTGGCGACTTTCTTTATTACTACCTTCAATTAATTGCAGATAATCGATAACTACCAAACCTAAATTACCCTTTTCTTTTGCTAGTCGACGACATTTTGCTCTGATTTCAGCCATTTTAATTCCTGGAGTATCATCAATAAAGATTGAGGTATTTGATAAAGCCCCCATTGCAACGATTAAATTTTGCCATTCTCCTTCATCTAGTTGCCCTGTACGTAAATGGTTAGCATTTATTGAACCTTCTGCACACAACATTCGATTTACTAAAGACTCAGCACTCATTTCAAGAGAAAAAATAGCAACACTTGTATCCGTAGACGTTGCAACATTTTGAGCAATATTCAAGGCGAAAGCTGTCTTACCTACAGCTGGACGAGCAGCTAGAATAATCAAATTATCTGGCTGTAAACCTGCCGTCATCTTATCAAATTCTCTATATCCAGTTGGTAAACCTGTAATATCTTCACTTTGCTGTGATAATCTATCAATATCACTCAATGTCTCATTTAAAACATCTTTAATCTCTCTAAACCCACTACGATTTCTTCGCTCTGAAACGTCCATTATTTGCCGTTCAGCTGAATCTAATAGAGATGGTACGTCATCATCACCGTTATTTGCTTGCGTTATAATATTTGTTGCAGTAGAAATTAAGCGACGCAACATAGACTTTTCTTCAACAATTTTAGCATAATATCCAGCATTAGCTGCTGTTGGTACTGATGTTGCTAATTCTGCAATATAAGCAACTCCACCAACGTCATCTAATTGATTATTAGTAGTCAGATAGTTTTGTACTGTCAATACATCGATTGCTTCACCATCATTGTTCAAATCTACCATTGCTTGGAATAAAATTTGATGTGCTCTTCGATAAAAATCATCAGCTTCCACATATTCCATCGCATCTGCTAAAGCATCTGTATTCAAGAAGATAGCACCTAAGACCGCTTGTTCAGCTTCTATATTTTGTGGTGGTAAATTATCCGTCATTATGTCGTTATTCACTTAGAAGCTCCTTTCCGTTCAATATTACATTTTATAATTATAACTTTTTTAAGATGTAATTACATAATAAAAGTAATTCTTTTTGTTAACTTTTTTATTTTTGACTAATATATAAAAACATCCAATACTAGATAATACTATCTACCATTGGATGTTTTCATCATTTTAATTCTTACTTTTCAGAAATATGAACTCTTATTTTAGCTGTTACTTCATTGTGAAGTTTTACAGGAACATTTACATATCCCATTGTACGAATTGGTTCACGTAATTCCATTTTACGCTTATCAATTTTCATACCGTATTGCTTTTCAAGTTCTTGAGAAATTTGTTTGCTAGTAATTGAACCAAATAAACGTCCATCAGTTCCAGCCTTAGCTTTCATTTCTACTACTCTTTCACCTGATTCAAGTAGTTCTTTAAACTTCTTAGCTTCTTCTAGTTCCTCTGCTTCTTTTCTAGCTTCAGCACGTTTTTGACCCTTTAATTGGCTCATTGCTTGTGCATTAGCTTGCTTTGCTTTATTTTGCTTAATTAAGAAATTAGCATAGCCATCTGGAAGTTCTTTAATTTCTCCACGACGTCCTTTACCTCGAACATCTTCTGTAAAAATAATCTTCATTTACTAATCACTCCTAATCAGTTTCCTCTGTATTATTTTCTTCTGTTTGTGCAATTAAATCAAGTAGTTGCTTTCTAACATCCAAAATATCTCTATCTTCAATTTGAGTAGCGGCATTAGATAAATGTCCTCCGCCTCCCATTTTTTCCATAATAATTTGAACATTAGTCTCTCCATTACTTCGAGCTGAAATCCCAATAATATCTTCAGAACGGTGAGTCACTACATACGAAGCTTGCACCCCACTAACAGTTAATAAAGAATCGGCAGCTTGTGCAGCAGTTACCGGATCATAGGCACGATCATTTTCACCAACTACAACCGCATTTCCATTCCCTACAAATTCCACTCTATCAATCAAATGATTTCGTTGCAAGAAACTTTGTACATTTTCTTTCATAAAATGTTGCGACATTTGTGAGTCAGCACCTACTGAACGAAGATAACTAGCAGCATCAAATGTTCTAGTTCCCGTTCTTAATGAGAATGACTTCGTATCAATAATAATTCCCGTCAGCATAGCTGTTGCTTCTAATTTATTTATTGGATCATCACTATAGCGTGATTGATATTCAAACATTTCTGTTATTAACTCACATGTAGAACTAGCATAAGGTTCAATATATACCAACATCGGATTTTCAGGGAATTCTTCACCTCGACGATGGTGATCAATAATAATAACTCGATTCTTGAGTTGATCATATAATTCAGGACTCATTGAAATTGAAGGTTTAGACAAGTCTAGCATCAATAATAAGCTTTTCTTGGTTGCTTTTTGTAAAGCTTCTTCAGGAGAAATGATGCTTTCCTTGATATCTGGATAGTTATCAATTTCATCTAGCAATCTTTGGATATCTGAATGCAAATTATCTGTGTCCAACACAAGCCAACATTGCTTACCATTCATCTTTGCAATCCGTCTAATTCCCAAACATGCTCCTATCGAATCCATATCTGGTCTAGCATGTCCCATTACAAAAATATCATCTGATTGACTCATTAATTCTTGTAATGCTTGAGAAATCATTCTTGCTCTTACACGAGTTCTCTTCTCCATTGGATTCGTCTTACCACCATAAAAACGAGCTTGAGAATCATCTACTCCTCTTACAACTACCTGATCTCCGCCTCGTCCTAGTGCTAAATCCAAATTACTTTGTGATAATCGAGAAAGTTTAGCTAAATCAGTACCACCATAGGCTAATCCTATACTCAAAGTAACTGGAAAATTCTGCTTAGATGTTCTTTCTCTAATACGATCTAGTAATTTGAATTTTTCTTTTTCCATCTGTGTTAATGATTTTGTATATGCTAAAACGAAATAATGATCTTCATCAATCATCTTTAGAAACATTCCCATTTGACTAGCCCATGATGATAACTCATTCGTTATATAATTACTTAAATTGGAAATATTAGTATCATTCATTGATTGGGTAACTTCATCATAGTTATCAATAAAAATTTGTCCGATAACTAAGCGAGAATCATCGTATTGTTTCTGAATTTCAGCATAGTGTGTAATATCTAAAAGATAAACAACGTTAATATCACTTTGTACTAACATATTAAATCTTTTATCTTGCCATTTGATTTCAACACTATCTTTATTCGACATATTATCATTGATCACTTTAGCTAATTCTTCATCAGCCTCTGTTAACTTTTTACCTAATATTTCTTCTTGCCCAAATAACTTTTGCATAGTTGGATTAACCCAAACAACTTCTGCTAAATCATTGAGCATTAGAATTCCTATTGGCATTTTTAACAATGCCTCTTGCTCACTTCGCTTAATTTTATACGATAAATCAGATATATAATGTGTGGTATCTTGCATAACTTGTTTTAATGTTATAAAAGACAATCCTATTGTCAATAAAATCAGCAGAAGGACAATTATACCTAACCAGGCATTAACAATAAATGCCAACGTTGCACAGACTAAGGAGAGTATAAGTAAGAAAACTGCTATTATTCGCAAATGTTTATTTCTTAAAAATTCTGGTATCTGCCAAAATTCTTTTTCCAACAAACGTTTCACTTTTCCATCCTCACAGTCTAAATTTTTGATAGCCCTCTCATGAAAGCTACTTACTATTTTAACACATTTTCTACTATCACGTTACCTCAATCTATTCTTGTTCCACATGAAACATTTTAACTCAAATATGTTAAAATAATTATTGATTATAATATAGATTACCAGAAAGGATAATTAATAGAATGAAAAAAAGATATGTTCTAATGGGGTTATTATCATTGCTATTTCTAGGAGCATGTTCCAATAATAAACAGGAAACAACTTCATCTAGCAGTAGTCGTGTGAGTTCAAGCCTAGCATCAACTGATACTATTAATCAAACCCTAGATACTGTAGGATCACTTAAATATCATTTAGGCACTGTTACTACTAGAAAAGTTGAAAATGATCGTAATAACTACACAGAGGCCGAAAGAAAGTTCAAATATAAGTCATCTCTTGGGGATACTTACTATCGCACTACAATCACTTATAGTGTTACTAATGTTGGCGAAGAAACTATTGATTTAGCCAAAACACCATTATCTGTTACAACTGACGATGGCAGCAAATTTACTTCAACGGGAAAACTTAATCACTATGCGCATAACGTTCTTGTAAATGGATATAAGTTAAAGGTTGGCAAAAAATTACAAGGAAAATTAGTACTATTATCATCACACAAGTTAGACATTAGTTCTATTCAATTAAATATTGGAACTCAGGTACCTTATAATAGTATTGATGATACTGCCGAAGTAACTAGTGAAAATACTACAAATAGTGCTACTACTTCTTCTGCTGTATCTTCAACCACCTCTTCTTCTGATGGCATTTCTCCGGATTTGCAACAGCAATTAATCCAAAATGAACAGGGCGAGAATAAGGTCAACGGTTCTAATAGTGGATCTTCCAACAGTTCAGCATCATCTTCATCTGCTCAAACCGGTACTAGTGAAACTGCTCAATAACATATATTAATAAAGCACTAATGAATTGATAAAATAGATTCATTAGTGCTTTTTATATTCAAAAAATTATGCCTGTTTTTTAGAAATTAAAAAGCCTTAGTTTTTATAACTAAGACTTAAATACTGATACCGGTGATCGGGGTCGAACCGATACGTCCTCAACGGACACTGGATTTTGAGTCCAGCGCGTCTGCCAATTCCGCCACACCGGCATATTTACAGTTAGCACCCTTAGGAACTAAAGGCGGTAACCGGATTTGAACCGGTGATAAAGGTTTTGCAGACCTCTGCCTTACCACTTGGCTATACCGCCACGAAAGGATCAAATCCTCAAAAATTGGGGTAGCTGGATTCGAACCAGCGCATCACGGGATCAAAACCCGTTGCCTTACCGCTTGGCTATACCCCAGTAATTAAAGGGCGAAAGATGGGATTCGAACCCACGCATGCCGGAGCCACAATCCGGTGTGTTAACCCCTTCACCACTTTCGCCATAT
>NZ_JAPSFH010000030.1:0-1250 GCF_026847815.1 Ligilactobacillus sp. UO.C109
TTGAGTGAATCCTTGAGTACAAGTTCCTCCTTAAGTGAAAGCTTAAGTACATCAAGCAGCTTGAGTGAATCCTTGAGTACAAGTTCCTCCTTAAGTGAAAGCTTAAGTACATCAAGTTCCTTAAGTGAATCCTTGAGTACAAGTTCATCCTTAAGTGAAAGCCTAAGCACATCAAGTTCGTTGAGTGAATCCTTGAGTACAAGTTCATCCTTAAGTGAAAGTCTAAGTACATCAAGCAGCTTGAGCGAATCCTTGAGCACAAGTTCCTCCTTAAGTGAAAGCTTAAGCACATCAAGTTCATTGAGTGAATCCTTGAGTACAAGTTCATCCTTAAGTGAAAGCTTAAGTACATCAAGTTCGTTGAGCGAATCCTTGAGTACAAGTTCCTCACTAAGTGAAAGCTTAAGTACATCAAGTTCGTTGAGCGAATCCTTGAGTACAAGTTCATCCTTGAGTGAAAGCTTAAGTACATCAAGCAGCTTGAGTGAATCCTTGAGTACAAGTTCATCCTTAAGCGAAAGCTTAAGCACATCAAGTTCATTGAGTGAATCCTTGAGTACAAGTTCATCCTTAAGTGAAAGCTTAAGTACATCAAGTTCGTTGAGCGAATCCTTGAGTACAAGTTCATCCTTGAGTGAAAGCTTAAGCACATCAAGTTCGTTGAGCGAATCCTTGAGTACAAGTTCATCCTTGAGTGAAAGCTTAAGTACATCAAGCAGCTTGAGCGAATCCTTGAGTACAAGTTCCTCCTTAAGTGAAAGCTTAAGTACATCAAGTTCATTGAGTGAGTCCTTGAGTACAAGTTCATCACTAAGTGAAAGCTTAAGTACATCAAGCAGCTTGAGTGAATCCTTGAGCACAAGCTCATCCTTAAGCGAAAGCCTAAGTACATCAAGTTCATTGAGTGAGTCCTTGAGTACAAGTTCATCACTAAGTGAAAGCTTAAGTACATCAAGTTCATTGAGTGAGTCCTTGAGCACAAGTTCATCCTTGAGTGAAAGCTTAAGCACATCAAGCAGCTTGAGTGAATCCTTGAGTACAAGTTCCTCCTTGAGTGAAAGCTTAAGTACATCAAGCAGCTTGAGCGAATCCTTGAGTACAAGTTCATCCTTAAGTGAAAGCCTAAGTACATCAAGTTCGTTGAGTGAATCCTTGAGCACAAGCTCATCCTTGAGTGAAAGCTTAAGCACATCAAGTTCGTTGAGTGAATCCTTGAGTACAAGTTCCTCCTTAAGTGAAAGCTTAAGTAC
>NZ_JAPSFH010000007.1:0-212 GCF_026847815.1 Ligilactobacillus sp. UO.C109
AATGAACTTGATGTGCTCAAGCTTTCGCTTAAGGATGAGCTTGTACTCAAGGATTCACTCAAGCTGCTTGATGTACTTAAGCTTTCGCTTAAGGATGAGCTTGTGCTCAAGGATTCGCTCAACGAACTTGATGTACTTAAGCTTTCACTCAAGGAGGAACTTGTACTCAAGGATTCGCTCAAGCTGCTTGATGTGCTTAAGCTTTCACTCAA
>NZ_JAPSFH010000031.1:0-602 GCF_026847815.1 Ligilactobacillus sp. UO.C109
ATGTCTACCACTGCGTCCAAACTTTCTGAAGTTACTTCTACTTCATCTACTGCACCTGGAATTGCTGTGTAGCCTTCTTGTTCTGGAGCTGTAAAGCTTTCCCAACGACCTACGGTCCATGGTCCATACTTCTTCTCGTCGCTGTCTGCTACACTCGTGTACTTCCTTTCCAATGTTACTGGCTGTTTTGTTGTTTGAACTTCACCATTTGGCAAATGTACATTGATTGTTCGCGTAATTGTCTTTTCTTCTTTTCCTTCTACTATTGCTGGTTCATCTGCTCGATAGTAGATGTCTACCACTGCATCCAAACTTTCTGAAGTTACTTCGACTTCATCTACTGTGCCTGGAATTGCTGTGTAACCTTCTTGTTCTGGGGCTGTAAAGCTTTCCCAACGACCTACGGTCCATGGTCCATATTTCTTCTCGTCGCTGCCTGCTACACTCGTGTACTTCCTTTCCAATGTTACTGGCTGTTTTGTTGTTTGAACTTCACCATTTGGCAAGTGTACATTGATTGTTCGCGTGATTGTCTTTTCTTCTTTTCCTTCTACTATTGCTGGTTCATCTGCTCGATAGTAGATGTCTACCACTGCGTCCAA
>NZ_JAPSFH010000032.1:0-206 GCF_026847815.1 Ligilactobacillus sp. UO.C109
TTGAGTGAATCCTTGAGTACAAGTTCATCCTTAAGCGAAAGCCTAAGCACATCAAGCAGCTTGAGTGAATCCTTGAGTACAAGTTCATCCTTAAGTGAAAGCCTAAGTACATCAAGTTCATTGAGCGAATCCTTGAGTACAAGTTCATCCTTGAGTGAAAGCTTAAGCACATCAAGTTCGTTGAGTGAATCCTTGAGTACAAGTTC
>NZ_JAPSFH010000033.1:0-532 GCF_026847815.1 Ligilactobacillus sp. UO.C109
GGAACAAAGTTCCAAGTCAAAGCTTCGACGAAGTGAAGACGCAAAAAAAGGCAGGCTATACTCCAGATAGAGCTGTTGTTCCAAGTAAAACAGTAACATTTGATACTAAAGATTACACAGAAACTGTAATATATGAAGCAAATAAACAAAAAGGCAAAGTAGTATATGTGGATGATGATTCGTGATAACAACCCTGGCTTACCAGAAGGAACCAAGATTGATGTGGGTGACAATGGAGATACCACAATTACCTACCCAGACAAGTCAGTCGACACTATCACAGGTGATAAGCTGGTTGAAGAAAAGACTAGTGCTGAAAATCTGGATCCAACGGTTAAAGCCAAGACCAAGGTTGATGAAATCTGGATCCAACGGTTAAAGCCAAGACCAAGGTTGATGATCCAACGAAGCTGACTGATGACGAAAAGAAAGAAGTCGAAGACAATATTCGTGATAACAACCCTGGCTTACCAGAAGGAACCAAGATTGATGTGGGTGACAATGGAGATACCACAATTACCTACCCAGACAA
>NZ_JAPSFH010000034.1:0-113304 GCF_026847815.1 Ligilactobacillus sp. UO.C109
TCCCATTCCGAACACAGAAGTTAAGCTTCGTAACGCCGAGAGTAGTTAGAGGAACGCCTCTTGCGAGGGTAGGAAGTCGCCGTGCGATATGGAGGATTAGCTCAGCTGGGAGAGCATCTGCCTTACAAGCAGGGGGTCACAGGTTCGAACCCTGTATCCTCCATATGAGTCGTTAGCTCAGTCGGTAGAGCATCTGACTTTTAATCAGAGGGTCGACAGTTCGAGCCTGTCACGACTCATTTATTGCCTTTTTTGCGGGTGTGGCGGAACTGGCAGACGCGCTAGATTTAGGTTCTAGTGTCTTTATGACGTGGGGGTTCAAGTCCCTTCACCCGCACCATTTATGAAGCCGACTTAGCTCAGCTGGCAGAGCATCTGTCTTGTAAACAGGGGGTCGGAGGTTCGAATCCTCTAGTCGGCATAATGCGGAAGTAGTTCAGTGGTAGAACACCACCTTGCCATGGTGGGGGTCGCGGGTTCGAATCCCGTCTTCCGCTTTTAATTTTGCCGGGGTGGCGGAACTGGCAGACGCACAGGACTTAAAATCCTGCGGTGAGTGATCACCGTACCGGTTCGATTCCGGTCCTCGGCATTATTAATGCACCCATAGCGCAACTGGATAGAGTGTCTGACTACGAATCAGAAGGTTGCAGGTTCGACTCCTGCTGGGTGCATTGCGTTAACTGAATATATTTCAGTTTTTTTATTTTGTATAGTTTTTGCATCCATAGCGCAACTGGATAGAGTGTCTGACTACGAATCAGAAGGTTGCAGGTTCGACTCCTGCTGGATGCATTATCGGGAAGTAGCTCAGTTTGGTAGAGCACCTGGTTTGGGACCAGGGGGTCGCAGGTTCGAATCCTGTCTTCCCGATTTTTTTAATTTCTGATATAGCTAAAATGAGAGATCGAAGAATCTCTCATTTTTTATCTTGACATTAACTTTGTTTTAAAGTATCCTTAGTTACAGCAATAAACCTTTAAGAATAGTCCAGAGAGGCTAAGAAGGAAGCGTCTTTTTTAAGAGCTCGGATAAAGTATACTGATTGAAGCATAGTTAATTACTGTGATCTTCTATTTATACCTACACTTAGTTTGGACAATTCTAAACTAAGTGTTTTTTTATAGGTTATTGTATAATAAACCATTTAATTGTTTCCAGAGAGTGCAAAAAGGTTTTATAAGATGCGATATAACTGTATACAAATGGATGTCGTATAAACTTTTACCCCGGAAATGATTATTTCCGGGGTATTTTTTGTTAAGGAGAAAAAAGATGGATAAATTATTAAGTCTAAATAATTTCGTTTCAGTTGAAAATTTAGAAAATGAAGATGTTGAAAAATTAATTAAAAGAGCAGAATATTTTAAGAATGGTGGGGAAGCTCCTCATTTGAACAAAGAAGTATATGTTGCTAATTTATTCTTCGAAAATTCAACTAGAACACATACAAGTTTTGAAATGGCAGAAAGAAAATTAGGATTAACAGTTATTCCTTTTGATCCAGGTCATTCTTCTGTAAATAAAGGAGAAACTTTATATGATACATTATTAACACTTGGGGCTCTTGGAGTAGATTTATCCGTTATTAGACATTCAGAAAATAATTATTACGAAAAATTGATTAATTTAAATCCCGATCAACATTTAAACATGGGAATTATAAATGGTGGTGATGGAAGTGGACAACATCCATCACAATGCATGTTAGATATTATGACTATTCACGAACAGTTTGGAGCTTTTAAAGGATTAAAAGTTGTGATTGTTGGAGATTTAAAGAATTCAAGAGTAGCGAGAAGTAATATGCAATTACTAACTAGATTAGGTGCAAAAGTATACTTCTCAGGACCTGAATATTGGTATAGTTCAGAATTTGATAAATATGGGGAATATGCACCACTAGATGAATTAATTGAAAATATGGATGTTGTGATGTTATTAAGAGTTCAACATGAACGTCATGACGGTGATAAAAATGAAAAATTATTTTCAGAAACTGAGTACCATAAATTGTATGGACTTGATGAAAAGCGTTACAATAAATTAAAGAAGGATGCAATTATTATGCATCCAGGTCCTGTAAACCGTGGTGTAGAATGGGCAGATGAATTAGTTGAAGCACCTAAGTCAAGATACGTAACACAAATGAAAAATGGTGTATTTATGCGTATGGCAATGATTGAAGCTGTAATGAGAGGTCGAAAGTTAGGGGGACTAGAATAATGGCAACATTAATTAAAAATGGAAATCTTTACCAAGCTGGAAGAATTTATCAAGCTGATGTCTTAATTGAAGATGGGAAAATTAAGGCAATTGGTAAGAATTTATCAGATGTAGTAAAAGAAAATTTAGTAGAAATTGACGCAACTAATAAACTAGTTGCACCAGGGTTAGTTGATGTTCATGTTCATTATAGAGATCCAGGATTTACATATAAAGAAACTATTCATACTGGAAGTTTAGCAGCTGCACATGGTGGATATACTACAGTTTGTGCAATGCCTAATCTTGATCCAGTACCTGATACACCCGAATTGGTAGAGAAAATGTGTTCCCGTAATCAAGAAGATGGTGTTGTTAAAGTTAAACAATACGGTTCGATAACTCATGGTCTAAAAAGTGAGGAATTAGTTGATTTTGATGGAATGAAAAAAGCTGGTGCATTTGCTTTTAGTAATGATGGATCTGGTGTTCAAACTGCAGGAACAATGTATCAAGCAATGAAATCAGCAGCTGCTTTAAATATGGCGATTGTAGCACATGTGGAAGATAATTCATTATTATTCGGTGGTGTTATGAATGCAGGAAAGAGAGCTGAAGAATTAGGATTACCAGGTATCCTAGGCATTAGCGAATCTTCACAAATTGCTCGTGACTTACTTTTAGCCAAAGAGACTGGAGTTCATTACCATGTATGTCATGTGTCTACTAAAGAAAGTGTTGAATTAGTTAGATTGGCCAAACAACATAAAATAAATGTAACATGTGAAGTATCGCCACATCATTTACTACTAGCAGATGTCGATATTCCTGGAAATGATCCTTATTATAAGATGAATCCACCATTAAGAGGTGTAGAAGATAGACAAGCTTTAATTGATGGTTTGTTAGACGGAACAATTGATATGATTGCTACAGATCATGCTCCACATAGCATTGACGAAAAAACTGGTGATATGCGAGAGGCATCATTTGGTATTACTGGTAGTGAAACAGCATTTGCAATGTTGTATACCAAATTTGTCAAAACAGGAATCTTCACACTGGAACAATTATTACAATGGATGAGTATTAATCCTGCTGAAAAATTTGGAATGGAAGATGCCGGAGAATTATTACCAGGAAAGAGTGCAGACTTAGCAATCTTTGATTTAAATAAAGAATATGTCATAAAAGAGGAAGATTATTTATCTAAGGGAATAAATACACCTTTTACAGGCGAAAAAGTGTATGGTCAAACAGTTTTAACTATGGTAGATGGGCAAAAAGTATACCAAAAGGAGGAAAAGTAATGAAACGCTATTTGATTTTAGATGATGGCTCTGTTTTTGAAGGTGAAGGATTTGGAGCAAAAAGAACTTCTTTTGGTGAAGTAGTTTTTACTACCGGTATGACAGGATATCAAGAAGCTGTTACTGATCAGTCATATGCCAATCAGATTTTAGTTTTCACTAACCCATTAATTGGTAACTATGGGGTGAACTTAGATGATTTTGAATCCTTGGAACCAAATTGTCAGGGTGTTGTTTGTCGTGAGGTTGCTAGAGTTTCAACTAATTGGCGCAAACAAGAAAGTTTTCCAGAATTTTTAGAAGAAATGAATATTCCAGGAATTAGTGGTATTGACACACGTGCATTAACCAAACTCTTACGTTCACACGGAACAATGAAAGGTATGTTAGTTGATGCTGAAGTTGACATTGAGGAAGCAAAACAAAGATTACATAATACAGAAATAACCAGTCAAATGGTAGCTGAAGTGTCTACAAGTAAAGCATATCCAAATCCTGGTAATAAGCGAAACGTTGTTTTAGTAGACTATGGGGTTAAGCATAGTATTTTACGTGAGTTGGCTGCACGTGATTGTAACACAATTGTTTTACCTTATACGGCCACAGCTAAAGATATTTTAAGACTTAAGCCAGATGGAGTATTACTATCTAATGGACCTGGTGATCCAATTATGATGGAAAATGCAGTTGAAATGGTCAAAGAAATTGAGGGGAAATTGCCAGTGTTTGGTATCTGCCTGGGTCACCAAATCTTGTCATTAGCAAATGGAGCTAAAACATTTAAGATGAAATTTGGTCATAGAGGCTTTAACCATCCAGTAAAAGAAATTGCTACAGGTAAGATAATGTTTACCTCACAAAATCATGGGTATGCAGTAGATCCAGATTCCATTGAAGGAACAGATTTAATTGTTACACATACAGAAATTAACGACGGAACCGTAGAAGGTGTTAAGCACAAGTATTATCCAGCATTCTCCGTGCAATTCCATCCAGATGCAGCACCTGGACCACTTGATGCAATAGATATTTTTGATGATTTTATGCAAATTATTGATCAAAGAAAGGAAGAGAGAAACAATGCCTAAAAGAACAGATGTCCACAAAATAATGGTGATTGGTTCAGGTCCAATTATTATCGGTCAAGCAGCAGAATTTGATTATTCTGGAACACAAGCTTGTTTGGCTTTACGTGAAGAAGGATATGAAGTAGTTTTAGTAAACTCCAATCCTGCTACTATCATGACAGATACAGAAATTGCCGACAAGGTATATATTGAGCCATTAACAGTTGAATCAGTTTCTCGAATCATTCGTCAAGAATTTCCAGATGCAATTTTACCTACTTTAGGTGGTCAAATTGGTTTGAATTTAGCAATCGCATTGGCTAAAACTGGAATTTTAGAAGAATTAGGAATAAAGCTTCTAGGAACGCAATTAGATGCAATTGATCAAGCTGAAGACAGACAAAGATTTAAGGACTTAATGCAAGAATTAAATGAACCAGTTCCAGACTCAAAGACTGTTGAAACTGTGCAAGAAGCTTTAGATTTTGCAGCTGAAATTGGATATCCTGTTATTGTTCGTCCTGCATTTACGATGGGAGGAACTGGTGGCGGATTGTGTGATAATCCTGAACAATTAAAGGAAATAGTAGCCAACGGTCTAGAACTTTCACCAGCAACTCAATGTTTGATTGAAAAATCAATTATGGGTTACAAAGAAATTGAATTTGAAGTAATGAGAGACGCTGACAATAATGCGATGGTAGTATGTTCAATGGAAAACTTTGATCCAGTTGGTATACATACAGGTGATTCTATCGTGTTTGCTCCAACTCAAACTTTATCAGATAGAGAATATCAAATGTTGCGTAATTGCTCTTTGAAATTAATAAGAGCATTGAAAATTGAAGGTGGATGTAATGTTCAATTAGCTTTGGATCCTAATAGTTATAGATACTATGTTATTGAGGTAAATCCTCGTGTATCACGTTCATCAGCATTAGCTTCTAAAGCAACAGGTTATCCTATTGCTAAATTAGCAGCTAAGATTGCCGTAGGATTGACACTGGATGAAATTAAAAATCCTGTTACAGGAACAACATTTGCTGAATTTGAACCTGCTCTTGACTATGTTGTTGCTAAGATTCCACGTTGGCCATTTGATAAATTTACTCGTGCAAATCGTCGTTTAGGTACTCAAATGAAGGCAACTGGTGAAGTAATGGCTATTGGACGTAGTGCTCAAGAAGCTTTACAAAAAGCAGTTCGCTCATTAGAAATTGACGAAAAAGATTTAATTTCTGCTAAAGCACAATCTGCAACTGATGATGAAGTAGAAGAAAAATTATTCCACGCACAAGATGACAGACTATTTTATATAGCAGAAGCATTTCGTAGAGGTTACACAATTGAAGAAGTACACGAATTAACCAAGATTAATTTGTATTACTTAGATATTGTAAAGCAAATTGTAGAGTTAGAAAGTAAACTTTCTCAAAATAAAGAAGATTTAGACGTTTTAAAACATGCAAAACGTTACGGATATAGTGATTATACAATTGCTAAGTTATGGGGCACTACAGAAGATGAAGTAAGAAATTTACGTAAAGAACATAAATTGCTACCTGTTTACAAGATGGTAGATACTTGTGCAGCAGAATTTGATTCAAGTACACCTTATTTCTATAGCTCATATGATTTAGAAAATGAAAGTAAAAAATCTGATAAAAAATCAGTGCTTGTAATAGGTTCAGGTCCTATTAGAATTGGCCAAGGTGTAGAATTTGACTATGCAACTGTACACAGTGTTAAGGCTATCCAAAAATTAGGATATGAAGCAATTGTAATGAATTCTAATCCTGAAACAGTATCAACGGATTTCTCGATTTCTGATAAATTGTATTTCGAACCTTTAACACTTGAAGATGTTTTAAATGTGATTGATTTAGAACAACCAATGGGAGTAATTGTACAATTTGGTGGGCAAACAGCGATTAACTTAGCCGCTGGATTAAAAGCACATGGTGTAAAGATTTTAGGTACAACAGTTGAAGATCTAGATAGAGCTGAAGATAGAGAACTATTTGACCAAACAATTAAGAATTTAGGATTGAAACAACCAATTGGTAAAACAGCAACTACTCAAGAACAAGTTATTGCTTGTGCAGAAGAAATTGGCTATCCAGTATTAGTTCGTCCAAGTTATGTTTTAGGTGGTCGTGCTATGGAAATTGTTAATAATGAACAAGAGTTATTAGATTATTTAGCACAAAATGCTCCTGCAGAAATTGATCACCCAATTCTCGTAGATGCTTACTTGTCAGGTCTAGAATGTGAAGTAGATGCGATTTGTGATGGTAAAGACGTATTACTTCCAGGTATTATGGAACATATTGAACATGCTGGCGTTCACAGCGGAGACTCTATGGCTGTTTATCCACCTCAAAGTTTTGATGAAAATATAAAGCAACAAATTGTGGATGCAACTGAAAAGTTAGCTGTCGCATTAAAGTGTGTTGGTATTATGAATATTCAATTTATTATCCATAACAATGAAGCATATGTGTTAGAAGTAAATCCTCGTGCTAGTCGAACTGTACCATTCTTAAGTAAGATTACTGGAATTGAAATGGCACAAGTTGCAACAAGAGTAATTCTAGGAGAATCATTAGCAGAACAAGGATATCAAAGTGGTTTATATCGTGAAAGTGATATGGTACATGTTAAAGCACCAGTATTCTCATTTAGTAAGTTAGCAGATGTTGATAGCTTCTTAGGACCTGAAATGAAGTCTACAGGTGAAGTTATGGGTAGTGACTACACCTTTGAAAAAGCACTGTATAAAGCATTTACAGGTGCTAAGATGGAATTACCAGATAATGGAAATGTACTATTAACAATTGAAGATAAAGATAAGGATGCTGTATTACCACTTGCTAAGAGATTTAGTAAGATAGGTTATCGTATGTTCGCAACTGAAGGAACAAGTCAATTTTTACGTGAAAATGGTTTGTTTGTACAAACTGTAGATAAGTTAGGTAAAGATACTGGTAATGAAACTTCATTACATGATTTGATCGTTAATGATGGTGTTGATTTAGTAATCAATACTATGAGTCATGATCAAGAAGTAGCATCGGATGGATTTGTAATCCGTCAATTAGCTATCGAGCATAATATTGCATTGCTAACATCATTAAATACAGCAGATGCATTATTAAAAGCACTTGAAAATCGTTCATTTGCTACTAACTCACTTTAATTAATGGAGGAATTTATCATGGAAACAAAAAAATTGGCAGTATCATTGCCTGGACTAGAATTAAAAAATCCTATCATGCCTGCTAGTGGGACTTTTGGCTTCGGCGATGTTCCAAGTGCTAATAAATATTCTTTGGATACATTAGGAGCATTGGTTATAAAAACTACTACTCCAGAAGCTAGAACCGGGAATCCTGATCCTAAAATTTCAGTAATTGAAGATGGAGTCTTAAATGCAGTTGGTCTTACTAATCCTGGTGTAGATGTAGTAGTGTCTGAAAAGTTACCAGCTTTAAGAGAAAAATATCCTGAACTACCAATAATTGGAAGTGTTGGTGGAGCAACAGAAGATGATTATGTTGAAGTAGCTACTAAATTGTCACAATCAGGAATGGTTAATGCATTAGAGTTGAATATATCTTGTCCTAATGTTCATGAAGGTGGTATGGCATTTGGAACTGTTCCAGAAGTTGCTGAAAGATTAACAAAGAAAGTTAAGGAAGTTTCAACAGTTCCTGTTTATGTAAAACTCTCACCTAATGTAACAGATATAGTGGCTATTGCTAAAGCTGTGGAGCGTGGTGGAGCAGATGGAATAAGCATGATTAATACAGTTTTAGGAATGCACATAGATGTAGCGTCAGGTAAACCAGTACTTGGTAACATTATGGGTGGTTTATCTGGGAAAGCTGTAAAAGCAATTGCGATTAGAATGATCTATCAAGTCGCTCAAAATACTGATTTGCCAATTATTGGGATGGGCGGGGTAGAAACAGTAGATGATGTCTTAGAGATGTATATGGCTGGTGCTTCAGCTGTTGCTGTTGGAACTGCACATTTCCATGATTCTATGATTTGTCCACATTTGATTGAAGAACTTCCAAAGAGAATGGAAGAATTGGGAATTGAAAGCCTTGAGGAATTACGTTTAAATGTGAAAAAACGTGGAGCGTTCAAGCTTTAATAAGTAAAAATAAAGTAATATAATGGAATCTGTACTCGGAAAATAGCTCAGCTTGGTAGAGCACATCGTTCGGGACGATGGGGTCGCAAGTTCGAATCTTGTTTTTCCGATAGGATTCTAAAAAAACACAATATTGTTAAACTCTCTTTGAGTAGAGTAGGGATTAAAAAATTCTTGCACTACTTTAAAGAGAGTTTTTTGATTGTTAATAGATACTAAATTTTTGCATTTGTTGCCGAAATTCATTTATAATAGACTAAAAGTCAATGTAGGTCAAACCTACAAGAGAGGATGGAGAATTATGCAGAACCGTAACATTTCAGATATTATTGAACAATATTTGAAAGATATATTGGCTGATTCAAGAAGAATTGAAATAAAGCGGTCTGAGATTGCACAGCAATTTGACTGTGTTCCATCACAAATTAATTATGTAATAAAAACTCGTTTTACTTTGAAAAATGGCTATGTTGTTAAAAGTAAACGTGGCGGTGGCGGCTATATTCGGATTGTAAAAGTAGATTTGGCAGAGAATCAGTCTGTTTTAGATGATTTGATTTCTGCAATTGGCACTGAAATTACAGAAAACCAGGCTTACCAATTAATTAGTAGTTTATACGAGGATGGCGTCTTTTCTAGAAAAGAAGCAAATTATGTCTTAGCTGCTATTAGCCGACAAGCTTTGGATTTGCCGACTGCTGAAATGGAAAATATGATTCGCGCAAGGATTTTGGTAAGTATCTTAAATCAATTGAGATGCGAAGAATAGAAGGGAGTAATGGTTATGGCTATGGAAGAAAGGTATACACCGAGTGCTAAACAAGTATTAGTTCTTGCACAACAACAAGCTAATTACTTCAAGCATCAAGCAATAGGAACAGAGCATTTACTTTTAGCACTAACAATGGAGAAAAATGGCGTAGCTGCTAAAGTATTACAAAGTTTTGTAGTAACTGAAGTAGATGTGCGAGAAGAAATTGAACATATCGTAGGATACGGTAATTTACAACGTAGAGGCGCTGATACTTATTTACCATATTCCCCAAGGACTCGTTATGTATTAGAGCGTGCTAGAGAACATGCTAAACTTTTTAATGTTGAAAAGGTAGGAACAGAACATATTTTGTTAGCACTATTAGAAGATGATAAAACTATTTCTTCACGTATTCTAGCAGCTCTGAATATTGATTTACGTAAGGTGAAAAATATTACCTATCGTACAATGGGTGTAGATGCAACAACAGCTAATAGAACACGTAAGAAATTAGCGTTATCAGAAAAGAAACAGGATAATGGTACACCTACGTTAGATGAATTAGCACGTGATTTGACAGAAATGGTGCGTAAAGATCAAATTGATCCAGTAGTTGGTAGAGATAATGAAATTAAGCGTGTTGTTCAAATTTTAAGTAGAAGGACAAAGAATAATCCAGTTCTTTTGGGAGAACCAGGTGTAGGTAAAACAGCTGTTGCAGAAGGATTTTCACAAAAGATTGTAAATGGTGAAGTTCCTGATAATTTGAAGAATAAGCGTGTAATGATGCTTGATATGGGATCTTTGGTTGCTGGAACAAAATATCGTGGTGAATTTGAAGATCGATTAAAGAAGATTATTGAAGAAATTCGTGAAGATGGCAATGTTATTTTATTCATTGATGAAATGCATACTCTAATAGGCGCGGGTGGTGCTGAAGGCGCGATAGATGCTTCCAATATTTTAAAACCAGCATTAGCGCGTGGTGAAGTACAAGTAATAGGTGCAACAACTTTAAATGAATATCAAAAATATGTTGAAGCTGATGCAGCTTTGGAAAGACGCTTTGCTAGTGTGACAATCAATGAGCCAACCCCAGAAGTAGCGTTGACAATTCTAAAAGGATTACGTCCTAAATATGAAAAACATCATCAACTTCAAATTACAGATGAGGCATTAGAGAGTGCAGTTAAGTTAAGTAAAAGATATATTGCTTCAAGATTTTTACCTGACAAGGCAATTGATTTAATGGATGAGGCTGCTGCTAGAGTAAGAATTAATAATGCACAAAAAGTGGACAAAGTTTCTGCAATAAAGAAGAAATTATCAGAGCTTTCCCAAGAGAAGACAGAAGCGTTGTTAAAAGAAGATTTTGAAAAAGCTGCAGAAATCAGAAATGAAGAATTAAAGATTCAAGAAAGGCTTGAAAAGCAAATCCAACGTGACAAAGATGAAGAGGATAGCAATAACTATCGTGTAAAAGTTACGGCTGAAGATATTGCAGAAGTTGTTTCTGAATGGACTGGTGTTCCAGTAACTCAAATTAATCGTTCTGAAGGAGACCGACTAATTAGATTAGAAAAGATATTGCATAATCGAGTTATAGGACAAGATGAAGCTGTTAAAGCAGTAAGTAAAGCGATAAGAAGAGCAAGAAGTGGTTTGAAGGATCCTACAAGACCAATTGGCTCATTTATGTTCTTAGGTCCTACAGGTGTAGGTAAAACTGAATTAGCTAAAGCTTTAGCAGAAGCTATGTTTGGCTCAGAGGATTCAATGATTAGAATTGATATGAGTGAATATATGGAGAAATACACAACTAGTCGTTTAATTGGATCTCCTCCTGGATACGTAGGATATGATGAAGGCGGACAATTAACTGAAAAGGTTAGAAATAATCCTTATTCAGTAGTATTATTAGATGAAGTTGAAAAAGCTCATAATGATGTTTTCAATATCTTGTTACAAGTATTAGATGATGGATTTTTAACTGATTCTAAAGGTAGAAAGGTAGACTTCAGAAATACAATTATCATTATGACATCTAACTTAGGTGCTACAGCCTTACGCGATGAAAAATCAGTAGGTTTTGGTGCAAAAGATGTCAGCGATGATTATGAAGCAATGGCAGCAAAAGTTAGAGAAACATTGAAGAAGACTTTTAGACCAGAATTCTTGAATCGTCTTGACGAAACTGTTGTATTCCATTCGCTTAATAAAGAAGAAATTCATCAAATTGTTAAATTGATGGCTAAGAATATTATAGATAGGATTAAAGAGCAAAATATTAATCTGAAAATTACCCCTGCAGCAATAGATATAGTTGCAGAAGCTGGATTTGATGCTGAATATGGTGCTCGTCCTATTAGACGTGTCCTTCAAGATAAGATAGAGGACTTACTAAGTGAAGAATTATTAGCAGGTAATATCGAAACTGGAGCAACAGTAACAATAGGTGCTAAAAAAGGTGAAATAACGATAAAAGTTAAGAATCCAGTAGCTGCAGAAAAAATAAATAGTTAATAGTTATATTTAGTATTGACAAATACTGAATATCCATTTAAAATATATAAATGCGAAAAACTGTGAATTGATTGTTTGTTATGATATATTGTCCATAGCAGACTTGATAAAAGCAAAAATAGTATGAAGCAAATTTAATTTGTCTCTGTCTGTTTTTGCTTTTTTTTGCCAAAAAACCGGTAAAAATAAAAATTGTAATAAAATTGTAATAAAATTGTAATAAATTAATCGAGTCACAGCAAATTTTTTGAGAGGTGAACAACTTGGCAGGACACTTAGTAAAATACGGTAAACACCGTGTACGTAGAAGTTACTCGCGAATTAAAGAAGTTCTTGATCTACCTAACTTGATTGAAGTTCAAACTGATTCTTACAAGTGGTTTTTAGATGAAGGTCTTCGTGAAATGTTTGATGACATTATGCCAATTGAAGATTTTCAAGGTAAATTATCACTTGAATTTGTAGATTATCAACTTTTAGAACCAAAGTATACAGTTGAAGAAGCACGTCAACATGATGCTAATTATTCAGCACCATTACATGTTACTTTACGCTTAATCAACCATGAAACTGGTGAAATTAAGTCACAAGATGTATTCTTTGGCGATTTCCCATTGATGACTAAGCAAGGTACATTCATTATTAACGGGGCAGAACGTGTTATTGTTTCACAATTAGTTCGTTCTCCAGGTGTATACTTCAACTCCGAATTAGATAAGAATGGTCGTACTAACTACGGTACAACTGTAATTCCTAATCGTGGGGCTTGGTTAGAATATGAAACAGATGCAAAGAATGTAGCATATGTACGTATTGATCGTACTCGTAAAATTCCATTAACAGAACTTATCCGTGCTTTGGGATACGGTTCTGATAATGAAATTGTAGAAATTTTAGGATCTAATAGCGATAGCTTGATGCTTACTTTGGAAAAAGATGTACATAAGAATATGGATGATTCTCGTGTAGAAGAATCTTTGAAAGATATTTATGAACGTCTACGTCCAGGTGAACCAAAGACTGCTGATTCATCACGTAGTTTGTTAACAGCTCGTTTCTTTGATCCAAAGCGCTATGATTTAGCACCTGTTGGTCGTTATAAGATTAACAAGAAGTTAGATTTAAAGACACGCTTATTGAATTTAACTGTTGCAGAAACATTAGCTGATCCTGATACAGGCGAAATTATTGTAAATAAGGATGAAGTTATTGATAAGCAAGTTATGGATAAATTAGCTCCATACTTAGCAAGAGATGACTTCAAGACATTTACTTTCCATCCATCTGAAGAAGGTGTTGTTCAAGAACCAATGACTCTTCAAATTGTGAAAGTATATTCACCAAAGGATCCAGAAAAGGTAGTAAATGTTATTGGTAATGCAAATGTTGATATCCAATTCAAGCACATTACACCAGCTGATATAGTAGCTTCCATGAACTACTTCTTCAATTTACAAGAAGGTATGGGTTCAACAGATGATATTGACCACTTGGGTAACCGTCGTACTCGCTCTGTAGGTGAATTATTACAAAACCAATTTAGAATTGGTTTATCACGTATGGAACGTGTTGTACGTGAACGTATGTCAATTCAAGATACATCAACTGTTACACCACAACAATTGATTAATATTCGTCCAGTTGTTGCTTCAATTAAAGAATTCTTCGGAAGTTCTCAATTGTCCCAATTCATGGACCAAACTAATCCATTGGGTGAATTGTCTCATAAACGTCGTTTCTCTGCTTTGGGACCTGGTGGTTTGACTCGTGACCGTGCTGGATACGAAGTTCGTGATGTTCACTATACACACTATGGTCGTATGTGTCCTATCGAAACTCCTGAAGGTCCTAACATTGGTTTGATCAACAGTTTATCTTCTTATGCTCGTATTAATAAGTATGGTTTTGTTGAAACACCATATCGTCGTGTATCTTGGAAAACACATAAAGTTACAGATAAAATTGACTACTTAACAGCTGATGAAGAAGATAATTACGTTATCGCACAAGCTAACTCACCATTAAATGATGATGGTTCCTTTGTTGATGATGTAGTTATGGCTCGTAAGAAAGATGATGACGTTGAAATTTCAACTGAAAAAGTTGACTACATGGACGTTTCACCTAAACAAGTAGTTGCTGTTGCTACAGCATGTATTCCTTTCTTGGAAAACGATGACTCTAACCGTGCTTTGATGGGTGCTAACATGCAACGTCAGGCTGTTCCTTTGATTAAGCCGCATGCACCATTAGTTGGTACAGGTATTGAATACAAAGCTGCACATGACTCTGGGGTAGCATTGATTTCTGAACATGAAGGTACAGTTGAATATGTAGATGCTCGTGAAATTAGAGTTCGCCGTGACGATGGTTCTTTGGACAAGTATAAATTGATGAAATTCCATCGTTCTAATGGTGGTAAGAACTATAACCAAACACCAATTGTACGTGTTGGAGACAGAGTAGATGCTGATGAAGTATTAGCTGACGGACCAGCTATGGAAAATGGAGAATTGGCTTTAGGTCAAAATCCATTGATTGCATTTATGACATGGGATGGTTATAACTTCGAAGATGCTATCGCAATTAACGAACGTTTAGTTAAAGAAGATGTTTATACATCTATTCATATTGAAGAACATGAATCTGAAGCTCGTGATACTAAATTAGGACCTGAAGAAATCACACGTGAAATTCCTAATGTTGGTGAAGATGCTCTTAAGAACCTTGACGAATTTGGTATTATCCGTATTGGTGCTGAAGTAAAAGATGGAGATATTTTAGTTGGTAAAGTAACTCCTAAAGGTGTAACAGAATTATCTGCAGAAGAAAGATTGTTACATGCTATCTTCGGTGAAAAAGCACGTGAAGTTCGTGATACATCATTACGTGTTCCTCACGGTGCAGGTGGTATTGTTCAAGACGTTAAAATCTTTACTCGTGAAGGTGGAGATGAATTATCCCCAGGTGTAAATATGATGGTTCGTGTTTACATTGCTCAAAAACGTAAGTTACAAGTTGGGGATAAGATGGCTGGACGTCACGGTAATAAAGGTACTGTTTCTGTTGTTATTCCAGAAGAAGATATGCCATTTATGCCTGATGGTACTCCAATCGATATCATGCTTTCTCCAATGGGTGTGCCTTCCCGTATGAACATCGGACAAGTTTTGGATCTTCACTTAGGTATGGCTGCTCGTAAATTAGGTATTCACGTAGCTTCACCAGTTTTCGATGGTGCTCGTGATGAAGATATTTGGAGTGCATTACAAGAAGCTGGATTACCTGGCGATGGTAAGACTGTTTTATATGATGGACGTACAGGTGAAGCATTCGATAACCGTATAGCAGTTGGTGTTATGTACTACCTTAAACTTGCACATATGGTTGACGATAAGATTCATGCTCGTTCAATTGGACCTTACTCATTAGTTACACAACAACCACTTGGTGGTAAGGCACAATTTGGTGGACAACGTTTTGGTGAAATGGAAGTTTGGGCATTAGAAGCTTATGGTGCTGCTTACACACTGCAAGAAATTTTGACTTACAAATCTGATGATGTTGTTGGACGTGTTAAGACTTATGAAGCTATCGTTAAGGGCGAACCAATTCCAAAACCAGGTGTTCCTGAATCATTCCGTGTTCTTGTTAAAGAATTACAAGCATTAGGTATGGATATGAAAGTTCTTGATGCTGATAAGAATGAAATTGAATTACGTGATATGGATGACGAAGACGATGATATTGTTAACGTTGATGCATTGAAGAAATTCGCAAAGGAACAAGAAGAAAAGAAAGCTAAAGAAGCAGAACAAGAAACTGCTGAAAAAGAAGAAACTAAGACAGAATAGACAATTATAAGAAAGGGAGGTCGGTCCTTTGATCGATGTCAATAAATTCGATAGTATGCAGATCGGTCTTGCTTCTTCCGATAAGATCCGTAGTTGGTCTTATGGTGAAGTAAAGAAACCTGAAACTATTAACTACCGTACATTGAAACCAGAAAAAGATGGCTTGTTTGATGAACGTATTTTTGGACCTACTAAGGACTGGGAATGTGCCTGTGGTAAGTACAAACGTATCCGTTATAAAGGTGTTGTTTGTGATCGCTGTGGGGTTGAAGTTACTCGTTCAAAAGTACGTCGTGAACGTATGGGTCATATCGAATTAGCAGCTCCTGTTACACATATTTGGTACTTTAAAGGTATTCCAAGTCGTATGGGTCTTGTCTTAGATATGAGTCCACGTGCATTGGAAGAAATTATCTACTTTGCATCTTATGTAGTTACAGATGCAGGTGATACAGCACTTGAAAAGAAACAACTCTTAACTGAAGGCGAATATCGTGAAAAACGTGAAGAATATGGTGATGGCTTTAAGGCAGCAATGGGTGCTGAAGCTATTAGAACTTTACTAAGAGATGTAGATCTTGAAAAAGAATGTGCTGAATTAAAAGAAGAATTACGCGAAGCTACAGGTCAAAAACGTACTCGTGCAGTTCGTCGCTTAGATATTTTAGAAGCATTTTTGAACTCTGGAAATCGTCCTGATTGGATGGTTATGGATGCAATCCCAGTTATTCCACCTGATCTTCGTCCAATGGTTCAATTAGAAGGTGGACGCTTTGCAACTTCTGACTTGAATGATTTATATCGTCGAGTTATCAACCGTAACAATCGTTTGAAGCGTTTATTAGATTTGAATGCTCCTGGAATTATTGTTCAAAACGAAAAGCGTATGTTGCAAGAAGCTGTTGATGCTTTAATTGATAACGGTCGTCGTGGTCGCCCAGTTACTGGTCCTGGTAACCGTCCACTTAAGTCATTGTCACACATGTTGAAAGGTAAGCAAGGTCGTTTCCGTCAAAACTTACTTGGTAAGCGTGTTGACTATTCTGGTCGTTCAGTTATTGATGTAGGTCCTAAGTTGAAGTTAAACCAAATGGGTATTCCTCATGAAATGGCTTTGGAATTGTTCAAACCATTCATGATGAGAGAATTGGTTAAGCGTGAAATGGCATCTAACATTAAGAATGCTAAGCGTAAGATTGAACGCCGCGATGAAGATATTTGGGATGTTTTAGATGATGTTATCAAAGAACACCCAGTTCTACTAAACCGTGCTCCTACGCTTCACCGTTTAGGTATCCAAGCTTTCGAACCAGTATTGGTTAACGGTAAAGCTATGCGTCTCCATCCATTGGCTTGTGAAGCTTACAATGCCGACTTTGACGGGGACCAAATGGCTATTCACGTTCCTTTATCAGATGAAGCTCAAGCTGAAGCTCGTTTATTGATGTTAGCTGCTCATCATATCTTAGCTCCAAAAGATGGTAAACCAATCATTTCACCATCTCAAGATATGACAATCGGTAATTACTACATCACACTTGAAGAAGCTGGTCGTGAAGGCGAAGGTATGGTATTTAAGGATGTTAACGAAGTAAGAACAGCTTACCAAAACGGGTATGTACATTTGCATACAAGAATTGGTTTGCAAGCTTCTTCATTAGCTAAGTTAGGTACACCATTTACTGATTGGCAAAAAGAACGTATTTTAATAACTACAGCTGGTAAAGCAATCTTTAATGAAATTCTACCTGCTGATTTCCCATTCTTAAATGAACCTACACAAGAAAACTTAACAGGAATGACTCCTGATAAGTACTTTGTAGAACCGGGAACAGATATTAAGGAATTCATTAAGAATCAACCTTTAGTAGGACCATTTAAATCTGGATTCTTATCAGATATTATCGCTCAAGTTTATAAAGAGTATAAAGTAACTGCAACTGCAGAATTACTTGACCGTATGAAAGATTTAGGTTATTACGAATCTACTAAGTCAGGTTTAACTGTTGGTATCGCTGACGTTACTGTTTTGAAAGAAAAGCCAGAAATTATTGAACAAGCACATAAGAATGTTGCAACTGTTGCTAAGCAATTCCGTCGTGGTTTGATTACAGATGAAGAACGATACAATCGTGTTATCTCTATCTGGAACAAAGCAAAAGATGATATTCAAGCTAAATTGGTTGAAAACATGGATCCATCTAACCCAATTCAAATGATGAGTGATTCAGGTGCTCGTGGTAATATTTCTAACTTTACACAGTTATCTGGTATGCGTGGTTTGATGGCTGCTCCTAACGGTAAGACAATGGAATTGCCTGTTATTTCAAACTTCCGTGAAGGTCTTTCTGTTTTGGAAATGTTCTTGTCCTCTCACGGTGCTCGTAAAGGTATGACGGATACTGCTTTGAAGACAGCTAACTCTGGTTACTTGACTCGTCGTTTAGTAGACGTTGCTCAAGATGTTATCATTCGTGAAGAAGACTGTCATACAGATAGAGGTTTGGATGTTACTGCTATTACTGAAGGTAATGAAATGATTGAACCATTATATGATCGTATTTTGGGTCGTTATACTATGAAAGAAGTTAAAGATCCTAATACTGGTGAAATTATTGTTCCTGCTAATGTATTAGTAGAAGAATCCGAAGCTCGTAAGATTGTTGATGCTGGTGTACAAAAAGTTACTATTCGTTCTGCATTCACATGTAACACACGTCACGGTGTTTGTGAACGTTGTTATGGACGTAACTTAGCTACTGGTGATGAAGTTGAAGTTGGTGAAGCAGTAGGTACCGTTGCTGCTCAATCAATTGGTGAACCAGGTACACAGTTAACAATGAGAAACTTCCACCAAGGTGGGGTTGCTGGTGGCGACGATATTACTCAAGGTCTTCCTCGTGTTCAAGAATTATTTGAAGCACGTAATCCTAAAGGTCGTGCAGTAATTACAGAAGTTACTGGTGTTGTTGATACAGTTGAAGAAAATCCTGCTGAACGTACAAAAGAAGTTACTGTTAAAGGTGAAACAGATACTAGAACATATAGCTTGCCATTTACTTCCGTTCTTAAAGTTAAGGAAGGCGATCAAGTTCATCGTGGTGATGCATTGACTGTAGGTTCTATTGATCCTAAAGAACTTATCAAGGTTCGTGATGTTTTATCTACAGAAAACTACATTTTACGTGAAGTTCAAAAAGTATACCGTATGCAAGGTGTAGATATTTCAGATAAGCATATTGAAATCATGACTCGTCAAATGTTACGTAAAGTACGTATTATGGATCCAGGTGATACAGATATGCTTCCAGGAACTCTATTGGATATTAGCCAATTCAAAGATCGCAATACAAGTGCAATCATTGAAGGTAGAATTCCTGCTACTGCACGTCCAGTTCTTCTTGGTATTACTAAAGCTGCTCTTGAAACAAACAGTTTCTTATCTGCTGCTTCATTCCAAGAAACAACACGTGTATTGACAGATGCTGCAATTCGCGGTAAGAACGATCCACTTGTTGGTTTGAAAGAAAATGTTATTATTGGTAAGACAATTCCTGCAGGTACAGGTATGAAGAAGTATCATGATATCGAACCAGAAGTTGTTAATAGCAATGTAACAGATGGTGTTTATTCAATCTCTGAATTAGAAGAAAAGATTAATGAACAACAAAATAATGTTGAATCTTCAAACTAGAATATAGAAGTAAAAAAATCAGGTAGATTTTCTACCTGATTTTTTTTATATTATTGGAATTTTAAATATATTTGTTGCATAAAAAATAATTAAAATACTCAAACTTAAATATGGAATAAAGGGGTGAGAAGCAGAAAAATCCCTTTTGATTAAATATGAAATAATTCCTAAAATACATGATAAAAGAATTACTACTAGAGTATTGTAAAATCCTAGTAATAAAAAACTAAAAACAATCAAGATAGTATCTGCAGTACCAAATTTATTTAGAAGATTACAACTGATTAAAATAATTGTGAAAAGAATGATTATGAGGGAATTAGCTTTTAGATTAGTAATTACGGTATGAAATCTAAAAATGAGCAATATTAATCCTCCATATTCAAGAGTAATTGAATCAACGCTCAATGTGTAATAATCTTCTAAAGAGATTAAAGTAAGCCAGACTACTAGTAATGATGTAAAAATTAAATTAGTATTCGCTATTATGATCGTATTAAAAATAAATATGACACCAATAGCTAATTCAATAACAGTACTACTTAAAGGAATTTTTTGCTTACAGAAATGACATTTTCCTTTTTGAAGTATAAAGCCAATAATAGGTATCAATTGCCAATGCTGCAAAGTTTGTGAGCAGTTATCGCAGAAAGACCTAGGATATATAATGCTTATTCCTAATTTATATCGGTAAGCAACGCACGAAATAAATGAACCTGAGCAAGTTCCTAGTATAAATAATAGAAAAAATATGTAAATCATAATAATTTCACCTCTTAATTATAAATTACGCTGAAAATAAATAAAATTAGCACAAAAAATATAAAAATTAAATTGACATCAGTGTATTAAGCGTGATATTCTATTAAAGGTGCTTTATGTGAACAGTTCTCTTGAGTTATCTCAAGATCGTGCTGGCTGTGAGCAGGTTAGCACATTTATTCTGACGTACATTGAGGCGTTATTTTTTTAAACTCAAAAAAGAAACTCCTGGATGTGTGTACTTAATTAATATTCTTAAAATAAGGAAGGAGGAAGCTTTAGAGATGCCTACAATTAACCAATTAATTCGTAAAGGTCGTAAATCTAAAGGTTCAAAATCTAATTCCCCAGCTTTAAACTTTGGGTACAATAGTTATAAGAAAGTACAAACAAACAACTCAGCTCCACAAAAACGTGGTGTTGCAACTCGTGTTGGTACAATGACACCTAAGAAGCCTAACTCAGCTTTACGTAAGTATGCTCGTGTTCGTTTATCTAACTTAATTGAAGTTACAGCTTATATTCCGGGTATCGGACACAACTTACAAGAACATAGTGTTGTTCTTATTCGTGGTGGTCGTGTAAAAGACTTACCTGGTGTTCGTTACCATATCGTTCGTGGTGCTTTAGATACAGCAGGTGTTGAAGGCCGTATGCAAAGCCGTTCTAAGTACGGTGCTAAGAAGCCTAAGAAATAATTTTAGTAACTAGTATTTGAGGAGGTTATTTTAAATGCCAAGAAAAGGTGCCGTTGCAAAACGCGAAGTGCTCCCAGATCCAATTTATAACTCAAAATTGGTTACTCGCTTAATCAACCGTTTGATGTTAGATGGTAAGCGTGGGACTGCATCAAAGATTTTATACCAAGCATTTGATATTATTAAGGAACAAACAGGAAATGAACCATTGGATGTTTTTGAAGAAGCAATGAAGAACATCATGCCTGTACTTGAAGTTAAGGCACGTCGTGTTGGTGGTTCTAACTACCAAGTTCCTATTGAAGTTCGTCCAGATCGTCGTACAACTTTAGGTTTACGTTGGTTAGTTCAATACTCACGTCTTCGTGGTGAACACACAATGTCCGAACGTTTAGCTAAAGAAATCATGGACGCAGCAAACAATACAGGTGCAGCTGTTAAGAAACGTGAAGATACACATAAGATGGCTGACGCTAACCGTGCATTCGCACATTATCGCTGGTAATTTTCACAAATGGCTGTTATATGGTTTGTTTAGTAAAGCCTATAATAGTCATTTTTTTGAAGGTTTACTTATTAATTCGATTAGTTATAATTTTTAATTTTGGAAGGAGAGAAATTCTCAATGGCAAACAAACGTGAATTCCCATTGGAAAAAACACGTAATATCGGTATTGTTGCTCATATCGACGCTGGTAAGACAACAACAACTGAACGTATCTTGTACTACACAGGTAAGATTCACAAAATTGGTGAAACACACGATGGTGCTTCCCAAATGGACTGGATGGAACAAGAACAAGAACGTGGTATTACAATCACATCTGCTGCTACAACAGCTCAATGGAAAGAAAACCGTATTAACATTATCGATACCCCAGGACACGTTGACTTTACAGTTGAAGTAGAACGTTCATTACGTGTTCTTGATGGTGCGGTAGTTGTTTTAGATGCTCAATCTGGTGTAGAACCACAAACAGAAAACGTTTGGCGTCAAGCTACAACATACGGTGTTCCTCGTATTGTTTTTGTTAACAAGATGGATAAGATTGGTGCTAACTTTGATTACTCTGTAAGTACAATTAAAGATCGTTTACAAGCAAATCCATTGCCTGTACAAATGCCTATCGGTGCAGAAGATAGCTTTGAAGGTGTTATCGACTTAATCGAAATGAAGGCTGATTTGTATGATGAAGACGAATTAGGTTCAAAATGGGATACAGTTGATGTTCCAGATGAATACAAAGAAGATGCACAAGCTCGTCGTGATGAAATGATCGAAGCTTTAGCTGACGTTAATGAAGATATCATGGACAAGTATCTTGAAGGTGAAGAAATCAGCAACGATGAAATTCGTGCTGCAATTCGTCAAGCTACATTGAACTTAGACGTATTCCCTGTATTTGCAGGTTCTGCTTTCAAGAACAAAGGTGTTCAAATGATGTTAGATGGTGTTAATGATTACTTACCATCTCCATTAGATGTTAAGCCATACAAGGCAACAGATCCTGAAACAGGTGAAGAAATTGAATTGAAAGCTGACGACTCTGCTCCATTCGCAGGTTTAGCATTTAAGATTGCTACAGACCCATTCGTAGGTCGTTTAACATTCTTCCGTGTTTACCGTGGTACTCTTGAAGCTGGTTCATACGTATTGAACGCTACAAAGGGTAAACGTGAACGTGTAGGTCGTTTACTACAAATGCACTCTAACCACCGTAACGAAATTCCAGAAGTATTCTCTGGTGATATCGCTGCTGCTATTGGTTTGAAGAACACAACAACAGGTGACTCCTTAACAGATCCTAAGACACCATTGATTCTTGAATCTATGGAATTCCCAGATCCAGTTATCCAAGTTTCTGTTGAACCTAAATCAAAAGCAGACCAAGATAAGATGGACGTTGCTTTACAAAAACTTGCTGAAGAAGATCCTACATTCAAGGCTGAAACAAACCCTGAAACAGGTGAAACATTGATCGCCGGAATGGGTGAATTGCACTTGGATATCATCGTTGATCGTATGAAGCGTGAATTTAACGTTGAAGCTACTGTTGGTGAACCTCAAGTTGCTTACCGTGAAACATTTACAAAACAAGTATCTGCACAAGGTAAGTTTGTTCGTCAATCTGGTGGTAAAGGTCAATACGGTGACGTTTGGATTGAATTTACACCAAATGAAGAAGGTAAAGGTTTCGAATTTGAAGATGCTATCGTTGGTGGTGTAGTTCCTCGTGAATACATTCCTTCAGTAGAACAAGGTTTGAAGGAAGCTATGCAAAACGGTGTATTGGCTGGTTACCCATTAATCGACGTTAAGGCTAAGTTATATGATGGTAGTTACCACGATGTTGACTCCAGTGAAGCTGCATTTAAGGTTGCTGCATCCTTAGCATTGCGTAACGCTGCTCCTAAGGGTGGTGCTGTAATTCTTGAACCAATTATGAAGGTTGAAATCATTGCACCAGAAGATAACTTAGGTGATGTTATGGGTCATGTTACAGCTCGTCGTGGACGTGTTGAAGGTATGGAAGCACGTGGTAACGCACAAGTTGTTAACGCATTTGTTCCATTGGCTGAAATGTTCGGTTACGCAACTGTATTACGTTCCGCAACACAAGGTCGTGGTACATTTACAATGACAATGGATCACTACGAACCAGTTCCAAAGAGCATCCAAGATGAAATTATTAAGAAAAATGGCGGTAACGCTGAATAATTCTTAGTAAATTAAGATAAAGAACTCAGACGAAGTCTGGGTTCTTTTTTTTTACATATAGGGTAAAATAAGATGTAGATATATTATAGAATGGAGGGATTTTCATGGATGAAAATATACTAAAATTAAAAAAATTAGTTTCAGAGAGTAGCAACATTGTCTTTTTTGGTGGAGCAGGAGTATCTACTGAAAGTGGAATTCCAGATTTTAGAAGTGAACAAGGGATTTATAATACAGTAAAGAATTTTGGTTATCCTCCAGAGCAAATTTTATCGCATTCATTTTTTATGAAAAATCCAGAAAAATTTTATGATTTTTATCGTTCTACTATGATATATGAAAGTGCTAAGCCTAATTTAGCACATTTAGGATTAGCTAAATTAGAGGAACAAGGTAAGTTAAAAGCCATCGTTACTCAAAATATAGATGGACTACATCAATTAGCAGGAAGTAAGACTGTTTACGAATTGCATGGATCAATTCATAGAAATTATTGTATGAAATGTGGCAAATTTTACCCATTAAGTACAATTACAGAAAGTAAGGGTGTACCACAATGTAAAGAGTGTGGTGGGATAATCAAACCAGATGTTGTTTTATATGAAGAAGGATTAGATGAAGAAATTATCAATAATAGTATTAAAGCAATAAAAAAAGCTGACATGTTAATTGTAGGTGGAACTTCTCTAAATGTTTATCCAGCTGCAAGTTTTGTTAATTATTATGATGGGAATAAACTAATTTTAATTAATAAAAGTAAGACACCTTATGACAGATATGCAGATTTATTAATCCATGATAGTATAGGAAAAGTTTTTGATGAAATAATAGAGTAAAATTGAGAGGTAGTAGAATGTACAATTTTGATAAGGTGGAAAAATTTCAGAATTCACTTAAGTGGCATGTTAATGATAGCGAATTACCAATGACACTTGGTGATATGGATTTTGAAGTAGCACCTGAAATAATTACTGAATTACACAAAAGAATAGAAAATAAGAATTTTGGATACGAATATATTCCGCACGAATATTATGCAAGTGTAGCTAAATGGTATAAAGAAATGCATAATTGTACCCTTGATATTTCCTGGATGTCTTTTTCTCAAGGAGTAGTAGCTACTTTATCAGCTATTATTACTAATTTAATGAGTGAAGATAGTGTAATAACAGTTTTAACTCCAGGATTTGATAAATTTAAGAAAGTTGGAGAAGGAAAACAAAAAGTACTAGTAAGTGAACTTATTTACGATAAAGAAAAACGCAATTATGACATTAATTGGCTAGATTTAGAAGATAAATTAAAAAAGACTAATCTATTTGTTCTTTGTAATCCGCATAGTCCAGTTGGAAAAATATGGTCTCAAAAAGATTTGGAAAAGATACTAAAATTAAGTTTAAAGTATGATTTTAAAATTTTTAGTGATGAAATTCATGGGGAAATAACATTTGAGAAGAAATATACTCCATTATTTAGTTTAGACGAAAAATTATTAAAGAATACGATTATAGCTGTTTCACCAAGTAAAGTATTTAATATTGCTGGAATTCAAACTGCAACAATAATAACACCAAATAAAGAGTTGAAAGAGCAAGTAGATAACGCAATAAAAAGTTTCCATCTTAATGAAGCTAATAGTTTAGCAGTTCCGGCAACAATTGCAGCATATACAAAAGGAAGAGTTTGGCTTGAAGAATTGAAAGAATATCTAAGAGAAAATCGAAATTTCATTGAACGTTTTTTAGAGCATAATGTTCCAGATGTGAAACCAAGTTTAAACGAAGCATCATACTTTCTTTGGTTGGATATATCATCATTAAATGTTGATGCACAAGAATTAACGGAATTTATTCGTAAAAAGACAGGGTTAATTTTAACTGCTGGAGATAAATTTGATGGAAATGGAAAACAATTCTTACGTATGAATATAGCAACTTCAACAGATTTAATTGAAGATGCATTGAGGAGATTGCAGCGAGCTGTTGTACTATTTAAGCGAAAAGATGACGATTTAATGAGCTTGATACTAAATAAATAATTAGGTTGTTACTTTAATAATTATTTAAGACATACTTCAAAAAAATATCAAGAATATTTATAGAAAACTTCAGTTGCGATAGCGCTTAACTTTGATACAATAGTATTATAAATCGTACACTATAATCTAAGTAGTATACCTAAGGAGATAGAAAATGAAAATTTTAATTGTTGATGATGATAAAGATATTGTTGAATTATTAAGTATATATGTTGAAAATGAAGGATATGAAGTAGAAAAAGCATATAATGGTAAAGAAGCTTTGTCTAAGTTGAACATGAATCCTGACATTGCATTGATGATCTTAGATGTGATGATGCCACAAATGGATGGAATGGAAGTAATTCGTGAAGTAAGAAAAGAATCACAAATTCCAGTATTAATTTTATCTGCTAAAACGGATGACTTGGATAAAATTCAAGGTTTAGTACAAGGTGCGGATGATTATGTTACAAAGCCATTTAATCCTTTGGAAGTTATGGCACGTGTAAAATCATTATTGCGTAGAGCTGAACATAATGTTAAAAATAATGAACCAGATCAAATCGAAATTGGGCCACTCATTATAAAGAAAGATTCTCATGAGGTAAAAACTTTAGAAGGTAAGGAAATCAAATTAACTGCACTAGAATTTGGAATTTTACACTTACTTGCTAGTCATCCTAATCGAGTTTTCTCAGCTGATGAAATCTTTGAAAGAGTTTGGCAACAAGAATCTGTTGTATCAGCTAAGACCGTAATGGTTCATGTTAGTCATTTGCGTGATAAGATTGAAGATGCAACTAATGGAGAACAAGTTATCCAAACTGTTTGGGGTGTTGGATATAAGATAGAGTCACACTAATTTAGTAAGCTAAAGGGGAAAAGAACTGTGAAATTTCACATAACTGGTCGAGAAAAGAGTGAGCTATTAGGCGAAGGTATTTTAACAATTATATTGTTAATTCTGTTAAATATGTCGCTTTATGTGATTTTGAATCAATTGTTAGTATCTAATCCTGATTTAGCTTCAGGAATATTCCTAATCAAAACTTCCTTAGATTTTAAGTATGCACATATTCAATTATGGAGTTGGGGTTGGATATTCATTATACTTATGGCGGTAGTTGATGTTATCGTAGTTTATTGGAGATTAGTTCGACGATATCATCAAATGCAATTGAGACATATCATTAATGAGCTCCACTATATTGCAGATGGTCACTTTAATCACCGTATTCCTTTTCAATTAAAGGGACAAATGCAAAGAGTAGTAGCAAGTGTCAATGCACTTGTTGATAGTACGATTAAAGCGATGGAAGATGAAAGAGAGATCGAACGCTCTAAAGATGAATTAATAACGAATGTCAGTCATGATATACGTACACCCCTGACATCTATTATTGGATATTTGGGTCTTATTGAAGATAAACAATATCGATCTGAAGAAGATATTTTAAAATATACGCATACAGCATATTTAAAATCTAAGCAGATGAAATCATTGGTGGATGACTTATTTGAATATACGAAAGTACGTCAAACTGATGCACCATTACAAATACAATCTCTAGAATTGAATGCGATGCTAGAACAAATAGGAGCTAGTTTTGAATTGGAAGCAAATAAAAAGGGTATGGAAATTAATACAATTTTACCCGATAGTCCAGTAAAAATTGAAGCTGATCCAGAAAAGCTTGCTCGAGTATTTAATAATTTAATCACGAATGCCTTGAAGTATGGTAGTGATGGTAAAAACATTTACTTGCAATTAACAAAAGTAGATGAAAAAGAAATAGAAATAAGGATTTCTAATGATGGAGAACCTATTCCAGAAAAATCATTGCGACAGGTATTTGATCGATTTTATCGAGTAGAAAGTTCACGTTCTAAAGAAACAGGTGGGACAGGACTGGGATTGGCAATAGCTCAAAGTATTATAGAATTGCATCATGGATATATTTATGTAGAATCTAATAAAAATTTGACTAGTTTTATTATGAGATTACCTGTTAAACATGATAATGTAGTAAAAAAATCTTAGCTTTAAATGGAAGTTAAGATTTTTTATTTTAATCATAAGTATAAATAAATTTGATATAATAAATTTGAATTTTAAAGTAGGGGGAATAAAGATGGCTGTAAAAATTGAAAATGAAAAATTATTTGTTACGATTAATGAACATGGTGCTGAATTAGCTAGTTTAATTAATAAAAGTAATGGTATGAACTATCTTTGGAGTGGCGATAGTAAATATTGGGGAAGAAAGTCTCCGGTACTATTTCCAATTGAAGGTGCACTAAAAGATGGAAAAATGTTTGTTGATGGGAAAGAATATCGTATGGGACAACATGGATTTGCTAGAGATATGGATTTTGAAGTTAAAAAACTTACTAAGGAATCTGTATGTTTTGAATTAAAATCCAATACAGAGACACTAGAAAAATATCCTTATGAATTTATTTTCCGTTTAGTCTACGAACTAAAAGAAGAAACTTTAGTTGTAAGGTATGAAGTAGAAAATCCTAGTGATAGTGAAATGTTTTTTGGACTAGGAGCTCATCCAGCATTTAGTGTTCCTTTAGGTGAAGCTGCTTATGATGATTATTATCTTGAAATTACACCGGAAAAAACGCGAAAAGTTTTGCCTTTAAAAGGTGGATTAGTTGATAACATTAATACTATTGATGGAGAATCCAGATTAGAAATTAGTCATGACGTATTTGCTAAGGATGCAATTATTTATGACTTGGGTGAAGAACCTACAAAATTTAGTTTGAAAAATACTAAAAATAATTACGGAGTAGAAGTTTTCACTCCAACTTCTAAGTTTGCAGGAATTTGGTCGTCTTATCCAGCTAAAGGACAATTTGTATGTATTGAACCTTGGTGGAGTTTAGCAGATACTGTATATACAGATGGTAATTTTAAAGAGAAATTTGCAACTAATAAATTAAATGGAAAAGAAAGTTTCGATGCGTATTTTGAAATTACAGTATTTTAAAATACTAATCATTCGATTTATAAGAATATAATTATTCATTTTATTATTAATAGCAATGAGCTATAATGTTTATTGGTTAATTTCAATAAATTATTTTATAAGTGAGAGGAAATGAATTTAATGAAAAAATCAATAAAACCAATAGTCTCATTGATCTTACTATATATAGGTTACATGCTTCTATTTGCTGATAGAACTGTAATGAATATCTCTATGGCATACATAGGAAAGGAATTTCAAATTAGTCCAGCCGCATTGGGTGCGACAGCTAGTGCCTTCTTTCTAGGATATACCTTAATGCAAATTCCAGGAGGTATAGTCACTGATATATTAGGTAGTAAAAAAACGGTTATAATATCTTTGATACTATGGTCTTTATTAACTGCTTTTACAGGCTTAGCTACATCATTAATGACATTAGTTGTGATCAGATTTTTATTTGGTTTAGCTGAAGGTCCTTATCCATCAGCAGCTCTAAAGCAAATTTCTGAAGAGTATGATAAGAGTGATCGTTCACAAGCTACATCAGTTACAATTTCATCAAACTATGCCGGTGCAGCTATTGCTCCATTAATTATTGTTCCAATTATTGCTAGTCATGGTTGGAGAGTATCATTCTATTTTTTGGGAATTCTAGGCTTGATATTGGTTGGTCTATATTATTTAATTGAGCGACCAATTAAATCTAAAAAGGAAACAACAACTGCTAAAAAAATTAATTGGCGTGAAATCGATAGTAGAATATGGATCTTTGTAATAATAGGTTTAGTATTAAATGTTATTACAAAAGGTTTAGAGACCTGGATGCCAATATATTTCTTACAAGCTCAACATATTAATTTAAAGAATTTAGCATGGTTGGTTCCATTGCCAGTAATAGCTGGTGGTATTGCAGCATTTATTAGTGGCTTTGTAATGGTTCATATTTTCCGTAAACGTGAACGTTGGATGATCTTTATTTCTTCATTGCTAACACTAATATTTATGTTTGGAATGTATAAATCGACTACACTAGTATGGATTGTTATTTTTGAGATTTTAGTATATTTCACAAAATCTCTAGCATTTACAGGGATTTTTAGTTTTGTTGCTCAGATCTTAGATGAAAAGACTTATGGATCTTCAATTGGAGTTGTAAACTTCGGTGGTCAATTAGGTGGATTTATAGGACCACTATTGATCGGATGGTTAGTTCAATTGTCAGGTTCATATAGTGTTGCCTTTGTAGGTTTAGTAGTATGTGCTCTAATCGCAGCAATAACAAGTACATTTGTAAAAAATATTAAATAACCCCAAATCATTGACTGTCGGAGACGTGGTCAATGATTTTTTTATAATGCTTATTCCTTGACTTAAAGTTAACTTTAAGGTGTATGATATTTTTATCATTATTGAGAGGTGAAATTTTAAATGAATCAACATCCAGATTATATTTTAAATCAAATTAATAGTCCTAAAGATGTAAAGAATTTAACAATTGATGATTTAAAAAAAGTAGCTACTGAAATTAGACAATTAGTTGTAGAAAAAGATGCCGCTATTGGTGGACATGTTGGCCCTAATTTGGGCATCGTTGAAACAACTATTGCTTTTCATTATGTATTTGACTCTCCTAAGGATAAGGTAGTGTGGGATATTTCACATCAATCATATCCTCATAAAATGTTAACTGGACGTAAAGAGGCATTTTTAGATCCAGATCATTATCGCGATGTTACAGGATATAGTAATCAAGATGAAAGTGAACATGATTACTTTAAAGTTGGTCACACTTCTACATCTATTGCATTGGCTACAGGAATGGCCAAAGCAAGAGACATGAAGAATGAAAATGGAAATATTGTGGCTGTTATTGGTGATGGCTCTATGAGTGGTGGTTTAGCTTTAGAAGGGTTAAATAATGCTGCTAAGCTTAAATCTAACTTAATAATTATCTTCAATGATAATCAAATGTCCATTGATGATGTAAATGGTGGTATGTATAAGATGTTCGCCGAATTACGTGAAACAAATGGACAAAGTTCTAATAACCTCTTTAAGGCTATGGGCTTGGATTATCGTTATGTTGATAATGGAAATGATTTAGAAACAATGATTTCTGTTTTAGAAGAAGTAAAAGATATTGACCATCCTATTGTTGTTCATATCAACACTTTGAAGGGTGAAGGATATCAACCAGCAATAGAAAGAAAACGTGAATTCCATTGGCATGTACCATTTAATGTTGAAGATGGTTCAACTAAAAATGTGGCAACAGGGGAATCATATAATAAATTAATTCTTGATGAGTTAGGTAGACAAATTGATGATGGTAAACCAATTATGGCTATTAATGCTGCAATACCAGGTGTATTTGACTTAGTACCATTTAAGGAAAAATATCCTGATAATTATGATGATGTTGATATTGCTGAACAATATTCTATCACATATGCAACAGGATTAGCTGCTAATGGCGCAAGACCAGTAGTCTTCCATAATAGTACATTCCTTCAAAGAGCATACGATCAATTAGAACATGACATGGCATTAAATGGTTATCCAGTTGTTATGCTAGTAAAAGGTGGGCACATTACTGAAAACTCTAATACACATCAAGGAATTTTTGATATAGGTATGATTTCTAGCATTCCTAACTTGGAATATTTAGCTCCAACAAATGCAGAAGAATTAATTTCAATGTTACGTTGGGCATTAACACAAACTGATAAACCGGTTGTTATTCGTGAACCAATTACTGAAGTACGACATGGAGAAGCAGACGATGATTATACAGAGATAAATTATCGTATAGCAAACCAGGGAGAGAAAGTAGCAATCTTAGGATTAGGTGCATTCTATAAATTAGGTGAAGATGTTCAAAGAAAGTTGAAAGAAGATTTGAATGTTGATGCTACATTGATTAATCCGATTTCTGCTACAACATTAGATGTTGAAACTTTAAATAATCTAAAGAAGGATCATGAATTAGTTGTAACACTTGAAGATGCAAGCATGGTTGGTGGCTTTGGAGAAAAGGTAGATCACTTCTATGCTAATTCTGAAATGAAAGTTTTAAACTTTGGTGCTCAAAAGGAATTAACTGATATGGTTCCAGTTGAAGAATTGTATGATCGATATCATTTAAATCCTGAACAAATTGTAGATGATATAAAAAGAGTTATAGATTAATTGTGAAAATAGATCTCTATATAGAGGTCTATTTTTATTGCAATTATAATTTTAAAATGATATTATGACAATGTGTCATATGACAACTTGTCATAATAAATCTGAAAGGATTGAAAAAAATGCCAGTAATGGAATTAAAAAATGTTACTAAGATATATAAGATGGCTGGTGGAGGAACCTTTGAAGCTTTGCGAGGAATTAGTGCAAGTTTTGAAGCTGGAGAACTGGTGGCGATCGTTGGTGAATCAGGGTCAGGTAAATCTACTTTAATGAATGCAATTGGTGGATTAGATTCTGATTTTGGTGGAGAAATTATTTATGAAGGAAAGAATTTACGTAATTTTTCAACTCAAGAATTAGTTGACTATCATAAAAAGAGTATAGGATTTATTTTTCAGAACTTTAATTTAATCTCACATTTAAATCTAATAGATAATGTTTCAATGGCGATGACATTATCAAATGTAAGTGAAGATTTTAGAAAAAAACGTGCTAAAGAATTATTACGCAAAGTTGGATTAGAAAAACACATGTATAAAAAACCAGATCAAATTTCTGGTGGGCAAAAACAGCGTGTAGCTATTGCACGTGCATTGGTTAATGATCCTGATGTAATTATTGCTGATGAACCTACAGGAGCTTTGGATGCAGAAACGACAGATACCATTCTCGATATGATTAGAGAAATTGCAGAAGAAGGTAAATTAGTTTTAATGGTAACCCATTCTGACAAGGTAGCCTCTCATTGTAGTCGAGTTTTGAGAATAGATAATGGTGAGTTAATCTCAGATGAGCAACAATTAGATTTGGAATACACAGAAAATACTCGTGAAGATATTAAAGTAAAGAATATGAGTATGTGGAAAGCAATTAAGCTAGCATTTCTAAATATGAAAGCCAAGTTAGGAAGAAATTTACTAGTAGCACTTGGGTCTAGTATAGGGATCATGTCAGTAGTATTGATGTTAGCTTTAGGTAAAGGTGTAACAAGCTATGTAAGTAGTACTATGAAGTCATATACTAACCCTAATATTACTGAAGTTCATAAGAAGAGTAGTACTCAACAAACGACAAAAAATCCACAAAATATGAGTCGTGAAGAGATAGCTAAACAACAGCAAGAGAATATGGCTGCTTTAACGGGGTCAGGAACTAATACAGGTTTTACAAAAAAGGATATAGAAAAGTTAAGTAAGATAAAACATGTAGATAGATATCAAAAAGGTTATAGTTCATTTTCACTAGGAACTAATACAGTTAAATATAATAATAAGCAAGCTAGTTTAATGATGTTGCAAACAATGTCTGATAGTATTTCTAAATCAAGCATTGTAGAAGGAAAAGCTCCTAAGAATAATCATGAAATAATGTTAGATAGAGCTACTGCAGATTTACTAGGAAAGAATATTTTAGATAAAGAGGTTACTTTGACTTTGAAGATAGGTGAAAAGACAATTACACAAAACTTTAAAGTAACAGGTTTATATGAATCACAAAGTCAAAGTTCAAGTACAGTTTTCTTTACTTATGCAGGTTTACAAGACCTATATAAGACAAACCAAGAAAAATTATTGCCAAATGTAGTATATCTACATACAGCTAACAAAGACAACACTAAGATGATTAAGGACAAAGTAAAAGATCTTGGTTATACAGGTTCAATGCAAGAACAAATGACGGAAATGTTTACGAAAATGTTGAATATTATTACTTGGGTATTAACTGCTATCGCTGCTGTTTCATTAGTGGTTTCAGCAATTATGATATTGGTAGTTTTAAATATTTCTGTAGTTGAACGTACAAAAGAAATAGGTGTACTTAAAGCTCTAGGTGCTAGAAGAAAAGATATTAGAAGAATATTTGCTTCTGAGGCATTTTTAATTGGAATTACATCAGGAGCAATTGGCGTAGTTGTAACTTATGTTCTAGGTTTCTTCATTAATAACTTTACGAAAGCGGCTTTCGAAGTAAGTGTTGTTTCCATGACTACTAAATATGCAATAGCTGGAATAGTTATTAGTGTTGTTATCAGTATGATTGCCGGAATTTTACCATCCAATAGAGCATCTAAGCTAGATCCAGTAGAAGCTTTACGCAAGGAATAGGGGAGATTTTATGCCAAAAGAAACATTTTTTGGAATTGATAAAGAAAAGCAGAATCGCATAATTCAAGCGGCAATTAAGGTATTCTCGAGTCATAACTATAACGATTCTTCAATTAATGAAGTTATAAAATTAGCCAAAATCCCTCGGGGAAGTTTTTATCAATATTTTGAAGATAAAAGAGATCTATATCTCTATATTACTCAAAAAATTATGCAAAACTTTAGGGATGACTTTTTTAAAGAATTAGATGAACAAAATGGAGATATTTTTACGACTGTAAAAATAGTCTTTCCAAAACAGATTCATGAAGTACTAGGAGGAGAATATTCTAATTTTTATTACTATCTATTACAAGCAAGTTTTATGAAGGATTTTAGACAAAAGGAAGTTAAATCCAAGGATAATAGTAAGCATGGTTGGAATGTGAAACAAGATTTTGATGTTATATATAAAATGATAGATAAAGAAAAATTAAAAATAAAAAGTCGAAGTGACTTTGATATGTTTATCAGAATTTTAATTACCCCATTTATCATAGTAATAACCGATACATTCTTGCAAATGAAGCATGAATCAGACATTCCTAAAATAGATATTGAAGAAAAAAAGCAAGAATATTTACACAAATTAGAGTTTATTGAGTATGGTTTTTCTAAATAATAAATAGAAAAGAGGAACAAAATGGTAAAGTTGATGCGACGAAATTTAGATTGGTGGGCAATTATTACTGCTACTATCTTTTTAGGATTTCAAGTGGTGTGTGATTTAAGCTTACCTAATTTGACATCTAACTTAATAAATAACGGAGTAGCTAAAGGAAATGTAGGATATATTTGGCAAATAGGTCTTCAAATGCTGGGCCTGACTTTAGTCGGCATTTTTGCAGCAGCAGGAAATGTATATTTTGCTTCTACTCAAGCACAAAAAATGGGTGCCAGATTAAGAGGAAAGATATTTAAAAAAGTTTTATCCTTTGGAAATTATGAAATGGATAAATTTGGTTCTTCATCATTAATTACTAGGACGACGAATGATGTTATACAAATTCAAAACGTTACAATAATGATGTTGAGAATGATGATTATGGCACCTTTAATGCTAATTGGTGCAAGTGTAATGGCATATTTTAATGAAAAACGTCTAACTAGCATATTCTTAGTATCTATTCCAATATTACTAATCGCTATTGGATGTGCTATGTATTTTGCAGTGCCGTTATTTCAAAAATTACAAAAACAAATCGATAGAATTAATTTAATCTTTCGTGAAGGATTAACTGGTGTAAGAGTAATTAGAGCTTTTAGACAAGATAAGTTTGAACAGGAAAGATTTGATAGAGCTAATAAAGATTATACAGAAACAGGGATTAAAGTTTTCAGCATTGTTTCCTTAATGTTTCCTATTATGACCTTAGTTTTGAATGTAACAAATATGGGAATTATTTGGTTTGGAGCTAAGTTAATAGCTAACCATGAAATGCAAGTAGGTAATTTAGTAGCTTTCATGACTTATGCCTCAATGATTTTATTTAGCTTTATGATGCTATCAATGATTTTTGTATTGGTACCAAGAGCGGAAGCAGCTGCTAAACGTATTAATGCTGTTTTAGAGATAGAAAATTCAATTAATGACGCAGAATCAGAAATAGGTCGTGACAGTAATAAAATACAAGCAAGTCTAGAATTTAAGAATGTATCATTTAGATATCGTGGTGCAGAAGATTTAGCATTGGATAATTTATCTGTAGATGTAAAAGCTGGAGAAACATTAGCTATTATTGGTGGGACAGGATCTGGTAAATCTACATTAATTAATCTTATTCCTCGACTATACGATGTAAATTCAGGAGAAGTATTGATTGATGGAAATGATGTACGAAAATATAGCTTACATGATTTGCATGACAAGGTAGCGTTCGTTCAACAAAAAGCAGTACTTTTTAAAGGAACTATTCGTTCGAACTTACTAATTGGAAATCCTGAAGCAACTGAAGAAGACATGTGGAAAGCTCTAGAAATAGCTCAAGCTAAAGATTTCATTTCAGACTTACCAGATGGATTAGATGCTGTTGTTGAACAAGGCGGGGATAATTTTTCTGGTGGTCAAAAGCAGAGATTAGCAATTGCACGTGCAATTATCAAACCTGCTTCAATTTATGTATTTGATGATTCTTTTTCTGCATTAGACTTTAAAACAGATGCTAAATTACGTTTAGCACTACGTCAAGATGAGAGAATTAGCAAAGCAATTATAGTTATTGTAGCTCAAAGAATTTCAACAGTTACTGGTGCAGATCATATTGTTGTTTTAGATGAAGGCAAGGTAGTAGGACAAGGCACACATAAGGAATTATTAGCTGATAATACTACTTACCAAGAAATTGTTGAATCACAGATGAAAGGAGCTGCAATCTAATGCAAAGACATGGCGGTAGAATGAAAGGACCAAAAGCGGAAGGTGCAAAGGATTTTTGGGGAACCGTAAAACGCTTAGTAGGATTTATGGGGCCTTGGAAATGGGCTTTTGTATTAGTATTTATATTTGCGATTGGGTCTGTAATTTTTCAAATTATAACTCCTAAGATCTTAGGTGGAGCGACGACTGAAATCTATATTGGAATAAAAAAAGGCTTAGCAAGTGGACAAAGTATCGGAAAATATCCAATTGATTTTGCAGCCATTAAACGAATTTTAATGACGGTAGCAGTTTTATACCTAGCTTCAGCAGCTTTATCTTTTATACAGCAGCTAATGATGGCTAATATTTCTCAGAAGGTAGTTTATCGACTTAGAAAGGCAATGAAATCTAAGATGCGGTATCTGCCAGTTTCATACTACGATACTCATTCTAATGGAGATATCATGTCTAGAGCTGTTAATGATATGGATAATATAGCGGGAACTTTGCAACAAAATTTGGCCCAACTTGTAACAAGTACAGTAACATTTGTAGGGGTCTTCTTCATGATGCTATCTATTAGTTGGAAACTAACTTTAATTGCTTGTATTACAATTCCGCTAGGCTTAACCGTTGTTTCATTGGTAGCTCCCCGTTCACAAAAATATTTTGTTGCACAACAAAAGAGTTTAGGATTGTTAAATAATTATGTAGAAGAAAATTATGCCGGACACACAGTTGTTAAAACTTTTAATAAAGAAAAAAGTACAATTGAAGAATTTGAAGCTGAAAATAAAAGATATTATAAAAGTTCATGGAAGGCGCAATTTATCTCTGGTTTGATAATGCCATTGATGAATATGGTAAAAAATATTGGCTATGTTTTCGTTGCAATAGTAGGTGGAATACAAGTCGCTAATGGAACTGTTACATTAGGAAATGTTCAAGCATTTTTGCAATATGTAAACCAATTTACTCAACCAATTACACAAATTGCTAATATAGCCAACACGATTCAGGCAACAGTAGCTTCTGCAGAACGAATCTTTGAAATTTTAGATGAAGCTGAAATGGACACTAATCTAAAAGATAACAATGATGGTAGCCAAGGTAAGTATAAAATTAGTTTTAATCATGTGAACTTTGGATATACTTCTGATAAACAATTGATGAAAGATTTTAACTTGAATGTTAGTCCAGGTGAAAAAGTGGCAATTGTTGGTCCTACAGGTGCAGGGAAGACAACGTTAATTAACTTATTAGAACGTTTTTACGATATTAATGGTGGTAGTATAAAACTTGATGGACAAGATACTAGAAGTATGTCGAGAGAAGAAATTAGATCTCATTTTTCAATGGTATTACAAGATACTTGGTTATTTACGGGTACAATTTATGACAATATAAAATATGGAAATGAGCAAGCTACGGAAGAAGAAATTATTGCAGCAGCTAAGGCAGCTCATGTTGATACGTTTGTTAGACAGTTACCAGACGGATATCAAACTATCCTAAATGAAGAAGCATCTAATATATCACAAGGACAAAGACAATTGATAACAATAGCTAGAGCGTTTTTAGCTAATCCTGAAATTTTGATTTTAGACGAAGCAACTAGTTCTGTTGATACGCGTACGGAAATTCTAATTCAACAAGCAATGGAAAAATTGTTAGCTGGAAGAACAAGTTTTGTAGTTGCACATAGACTTTCAACAATTAGAGATGCAGATAATATTATTGTAATGAATCATGGATCTATTGTAGAAACAGGAAATCATGATACCTTAATGGAAAAAGATGGTTTTTATGCAGACCTATATAATAGTCAATTTGCGAGATAATAAAAAAGATGGGCGAACCGCTCATCTTTTTTGTTTGCAATCGTAATAAGATTAATTAATCGCGCAAGCTTTTAGCATCAGCGTCGATCTTAGCAAAGCCAGAACCATGTGATGACTTGTTAGGATTCTTAGCACGGGCTTCCATAGCCTTACGAGCCATAGCTTTACGTTCTTCCTTACTCAACTTTTGAGCCATACTTGTCGCCTCTTTTCACGATAGCTAAGTTAGTGTAATATATTATATATCTAACTACATGTTCATTATAGTTTTTATAATAAGTAAATTCAAGAATAATCAGAGGTAAATTATGTTTGAAGTAAAAAATTCTAATAAGTTAGATTCACAAGTTTATCGAGATAGTTTAATTATTAGAGAAGATGTTTTTGTTAAGGAACAAGGTGTTCCTATCGAAATAGAAATTGAAGGTGAAGAAGGTCCAAAGTATTACTGTGGATATGTAGATGGTAATTTTGTGACTTGTGCGAGAGTGAAAATAGAAGATGATGGAGTTTGGCATATTCAAAGAGTAGCGACCTTAAAAGATAGTCGTGGAAAAGGATATAGTTCAAGTTTACTTCGTAATATTGAGGAAGATGCGAGAAAAGCAAAGGTGCCATATTTAACATTAGGTGCTCAGGATACAGCGCAAGCTTTTTATAAAAAACTTGGATATGAGGTTGTAGGTGAAGGATTTCTAGATGCAGAAATGCCACATCATCGAATGGATAAGAAGTTAGTTTAAATTTGATTTTTAATCTAATATAGGTTAGTATAAAGTAGATGCGATGAGTCGAGAAGAATCAGACAACATTTTGTTGTTTCGCTGCGGCGACTAGTGATTATTTTCATTAAGGCAGAGTACAGATGTTACCGGATTGTAACGTACTTGCTTGATGTAGATGTGAACTGCATCAACTTATTCATATGAATACTGCCGCATAAGTCAGAGAAAGTAATTCTCTGACTTTTTTTGTATAATCGAGCGTTTGGGGTGATTATTGTGAGTGAAACAATAGAAAATTATATTTATTGTCGTGTTATTTTTGAAGAAAATGGGAAAAGTTATTATTATCTAACAGATGATGAAGAAATAAAGCCTTTAGATTTAGTAGTTGTGCCGGTTGGTATTGATGGGCATGAAAAAATAGCACAGGTGGTAAAAGTAGAAAAATATACTATACACACTGTTCCATATCCTTTAGATAAAATAAAAAAGATTATTCGTAAATGTAAGTTAACAGATTTTAGAAAATTAGAAAATAAATTAGCTGAAGATAAGTTAAAGCGTGAATCGGTAGATGATGAAGAATTATCAATTAATTTATTGAACTTAGGAGTACAAGCTTATCGTCGAGGAGATTATGAAATAGCTAAAGAATATTATGAGGATGCGGCGCAACTTGGAAATAGTCAAGCAGCCTGTAATTTAGGTTATATTTATGCTTATGGAAGAACTGGTGTAAAAGATAGTGAAAAGGCATTTTATTATTTTGTCCAAGCATCATTAGATGGAAATAGTAATGGTAGTTATAAAGTAGGAGATGCATATTTTTATGGTGATTTTGTAGAAAAAAATAAATTACTAGCAATTTAAATATTATCAAATATCAGAAGAACAATTAGGGCCAAAAGATCTTGATATTCGTTCGGATATTTATTATAGATTGGCACTCTGTTACCACCAAGGCGCAGGGGTTGTTCCTGATGATATGGGCGCCTTAACCTATATTAATTTGGCTCAGACAAGTGCCTATTATGATAGGTTAATTGGAAAGTATAATTATGAAGAGTTAAAAAGAAAAATTGAAAATTTGCGTGAAAAGATTTTATTAAATTTAAATCATGTAGATAATAAAACAAAGATTAGATTATTGAAAGCAGATATAACAAAAGTTGATAATGTTGATGCAATCGTTAATGCTGCTAATACTAGTTTACTAGGTGGTGGAGGTGTTGACGGTGCTATTCATCACGTAGCCGGGCCATTATTATTAAAAGAATGTCGCCAACTAAATGGCTGTGAAGTTGGACAAGCTAAAATTACATCAGGATATAATTTACCTGTGGAATATGTTATTCATACCGTTGGGCCTATTTGGAAAGGTGGCAATACTGATGAATCCCAACTCCTAGCTGCTTGTTATAGAAATAGTCTACATTTAGCCCAAAAATGTAATATTAGAAAAATTGCATTTCCAGCTATTTCAACAGGAATTTATGGATATCCAGTTGTTGAGGCTACTAAAATTGCATTTCAAGTTGTTAAAGAATATGTCCAAGATAATCCTGGAGACTTTGATTTAGTGGAATTTGTTTTATTTGATGATAGTACTTATAATGTCTATCTCAAAGAAACAGGAAGTAATTTGATAGAATTGTAATATTTTTGTAAAAAAGTACTAAGCTTAGTTAAAATTATTTGATGGGAATATATTTTTTGTTAAAATAATAGTTAAATAATATGATATGGAGGAATTTAAATGGGCTTAATAATCGTAATAGCATTGATTGTAATTGTTGTTGCTGTATATATATCAATGTACAACGGATTACAACGTGCAAAAGTAAATACCGATGAATCGTGGAGTCAAATTGATGTTCAATTGAAGAGAAGAAATGATTTGATTCCTAATCTTGTAGAAACTACAAAAGGATATGCAAAACATGAAAGAGAAACATTGTCTAAAGTTGTAGAATTAAGAAATCAAATGGTGGCACTGCCAGCAGACGTTGATCCACAAAAGAAAATGGAATTATCTAATCAGTTGACAGACTCTTTAAAATCTATTTTTGCTTTAGCTGAAAATTATCCAGATTTAAAAGCTAGTCAAAACTTCACTCAATTACAAGAAGAGTTAACAAATACTGAAAATAAAATTGCTTATTCACGACAATTATTTAATAGTAGTGCAGCTGTATACAATCAAAAGTTACTAACTTTCCCTTCTAATGTAGTTGCGAAGATGCATCATTTTACAAAGGTAAATTACTTGGAAATTCCTGCTGAAGAAAAGGAAGCACCAAAGGTATCTTTTTAAGAGGTAGTTAAATGTTATATCAACAGATAGCAAAAAATAAACGCAAAACTGTTCTAGTAATGGCGGGCTTTGTATTTTTAGCCGGACTAATAGGGGCAGCGATTGGATACGCCTTTATGGGAAGTGCTCAAACGGGTATTATTATTGCAGTTGTTGTCGGCATAGTTTATATGTTCGTGATTTTAGGTCAATCAACAGATGTAGTAATGAGTATGAATAATGCTCAGGAAATAACCGAGCAGCAAGCTCCTGAATTATGGCATATTGTAGAAGATATGGCAATGGTTGGCAAAGTACCGATGCCTAGGGTATTTATCATTGACGATCCTAGTCCTAATGCTTTTGCTACCGGGCCTGATCCTGAACATGCGGCAGTGGCGGCAACAACTGGGATTCTACAAAGACTTAATCGTGAGGAATTAGAAGGTGTAATGGCACATGAAGTTTCTCATATTAGAAATTATGATATTAGATTACAAACATATGCTTTGGCTCTTGCCTCTGTAATTTCATTCTTAGCAAATATGGGAATGAACGCGATGTGGTGGGGTGGAGGTAGACGCGATGATAGAGATAATGGTAATGCTGGTCAAGTTATAATGCTATTATTATCAGTTTTAGCAATTATCTTAGGACCGTTAGCGGCATCTATGGCTCAAATGGCACTATCAAGAAATAGAGAATATTTAGCTGATGCATCGGCTGTTGAACTTACTAGAAATCCTCAAGGTTTGATAAATGCTTTAAGAAAAATTTCTATGAGTGAACCAATGCAAAATGCAGATCCAAGTAGCGCTTCGATGTATATCGCTAATCCGTTTAAAGATGGCTCATGGACACATCTTTTTGACACACATCCACCAATTGAAAAGCGAATTGATAGACTAGAACATATGTAAAAATAGTTAAGTGCAGTAGTTCAATTGTGAGCTACTGTATTTTTTTGTAAAAAAATACCAGTCAATAAAAGACTGGTACATTATCATATTCAATTAATCATAAGAGCCACTTACCGGGCTTGAACCGGTGACCCCCACCTTACCATGGTGATGCTCTACCTACTGAGCTAAAGTGGCATCAGACTTACCAAAATAGTATATTATATTATACTATTTTTGGCAAGCATAATTTGTTACAGTAAAGATTATAAAGTAACGGTTGACTTAGTAGTGTATAAATCAGATGGAATACTCATAATTAAAGATGATGGCTTTCCACATGAAATTAAAGTTAGTCTGTGCATCGCGCGAGAACAAATTGTGTATAAAATTCCAGTATCATTTATTCCAGAATAATTATCATGTGAAATATCATAAGCTATAACATCATCAAATTCCAATCCTTTAGCAAGATAAATTGGTAGAATAACGATACCCTTAGGCAATGAACGGTCTTTATCTTCTAGTAAGGTGACAGAATCGAAACTTTTACGAAGTTTTTGATATAAGAAGTCACTTTCAGATTGGTTTTTAGTTATTAAAGCAACCGGGGAACTTAAGTCACGTTGCTTTAATTCAAGTTTTAATGCATGTAATCCATTTTCTTTAGAAGCGATAATTAATTCAGGTTTTTTACCTTGGCGTGTAAAAGCTTGAATTTCATTGCCATCTGGTAATAAAGCTTTCATAAAATTGGTTATTTGTTGTGTTGAACGATAACTTTTATTTAACTTGATGATACGCGATTTTTTGACGTTGAGATGTTTGTTAAAGTAATCTAGTAACTCTTGTGGTGTTCTAAACTCATTGAACAATGCTTGTTCACTATCACCTAAAAGAGTGAGTTTAGCATTAGGAAAAATATACTTTAAATACATTAATTGTGGCAATGTGTAATCTTGCATCTCATCAATGAATAGATGTGCAATAGCTTGATTACGTCCACTACCTGTTAGTAAATCACGTAAATATAACAGAGGAGCAGCATCAACTAAATCTATTTTATGAAACTCCAAATTTTGATTAAAAAGGTCAACAGCTTCTGGTAATTTATTGGCTAAAAAATCAGAATATTGAGCATAGTAGTCAATAAAATAATTGTTATATAAAGCGTCATATACGGGGGCAAAGCATTTTTTTACGATTTTTCTACCAATGTAAAATTCTTCATCATCAATTGCTTGAAAGGCATGACGTCTTTTAGTACCAAGTAAATCATAGTATTCTTCATCTGATAAGTTTTCGATTTCACTACGAACCCAATCAGCTTGAGCATTTTCTTTAATTTTTCTGTTTAATTGTTTAATAAGTAAGTTTTTAGTTTCAGCAAATTTTTGACTAGGTTTCATAGCCTGTGGAAGTTGGGAATAGATATCATGAATTTCATTATGACTAAAGAAAATCTCGGAATCTAGCATAATATCAGTAAATCTTAGTTGGGATGAGCTAACATTTTGGACATATTCTTCAACTGTATGCATAAATTGTGGATCTTCCTTAATACTTTCAATTGAATTTGTTTTTTTAGAAGAAGTGATCTTCTTTTCATATTTATCAAAGAGACTTTCAACTTGTAATCCCTCAAAACGATTATTAAGAAATTCTGCCAAAGTAATTTGGCGCATGTTTTTCTCACCTAAACTAGGCAACACTTCAGAAATATAGTGACTGAATAAAAGATTAGGTGAGAAAAGCACAATTTGTTCAGCGTTAAGTTTGTCACGACTGTGATATAAAAGAAAAGCAATTCTTTGCAAGATAGCAGAAGTTTTTCCAGAACCCGCAACTCCTTGAACTAGAAGCAAGTCATGTTTAACATCGCGGATAATATCATTTTGTTCAGCCTGAATAGTAGCAACGATATTACGCATGTATTCGTCAGAATGTTCTCCCAAAACACTCTGTAAAATTTCATCACCAATTGTTTCATTAGTGTCAAACATATTAGTAATGACACCTTTTTTTATAGTAAATTGACGTTTCTTTTTTAATTCAGCAAATTGTTCTCCCATAGGTGTTTCATAGGATACAGGGCCAAGTGTACCATTGTAGTAAATAGAAGAAATAGGGGCACGCCAATCATAGATGAGAAAATCTTGATCTTCATCTACTAATGAAGATGTTCCGATATAAAGAGTTTCGGAATCTTCTTCTCCGTTCTCATGAATATCAATTCTACCGAAGTAAGCAGAATCTTGTAGAATTTTTAGAGTAGATAATTGTTTCTTTAAAATTGTTTCGTTTTCAATCGTTTTTGCAACTAAGTTCTTTTGTTGTTGAATTTCGGCGTTTGTTTCCATTTGATCATCAACTTCATATGTATTGACTCTAGCGTTTTGAACATAATTTCTTTCAACCGAAGTAGTTTCCTTGTGAGCTTTATCATATTCAATTTGAGTAGCATCTAATTGCTTTTGAATTTCATTCATTACATCATCTACTCTTTTTTGTTCCAGAGCTTTTTCATTATCCAATTTTAATCACACCTTTTACTAAAGAATAATGCACATTATCTTAACATGTAGATAAGATTAGTAGCAAGTATTTGCCACCTAAAGAAAAAAAGTTCAAATTGAAGTAATCAATTTAAACTCTTTTTAAAATTTATCCTTAATTTCATCGTCATCAATTGAACTCGGATCAGGAATAAAAGCAACATCAGTATCCATAATTCCAAATCTATGATGCATAATTCTTTCAATATTTTCTGCAATACGATAACTATCTAAAACGGACATTTTAGCATTAACCATAACAACAATATCCAAACTAACAATATTACCATTATAGTGCGCCTTCAGTTCAGAAAGATGAGCTACACCTGGAACGCTTAAAACAACATTTCGATATTCTTCTTCAACTTCCGGATCAAAATAATCTACTAAATTAAGACTGCTATCCATAAAGATTTTAAACCCAGAATATAAAATGAATAAACCAACTAAAATACTAGTAGCACCATCAAGCCAGGTGATCTTAAATATTAAAGCACCGGAAATAGAGATTAGAGTACCAATACTAGTAAAAGCATCGCTTAAACTATCTTGAGCAGAAGCACTTAAAGCTGCATTTTGCAATTTTCTACCAGCTCTGCGATTAAGATACCAAACAATTAACATGATTACAGTAGCGATACCAGCCCCAACAAGAGCAATTGGTTCAGGAATGACACGTTTATCTGGTTTCCAAAGATTAATGATACCAGTGGAGATAACACTGATGGCAATCCCAATCATAACAACTCCAGTTACAAGGGTAAAGACTGTTTCATATCGGAAACGTGTAAATTGAACTCTTTGATCATTTCCTCTTTGCGACATATTCAATTTAGGCAAGGGAGCCATTCCAGCAATGTCATCGTCATCAATGTCTCTAGCAATGTGAATTCCTATCATTAATAACATTGTAGATACGATTCCAGAAATATTATTAAAAGCATCAGCACGTAAAGTTTGAGAGTTACTAATTTCAGCTAAAAAATATTCAATGATAGAAATTGAAAGATATGCTAAAACATTCAGAATTAAATGACGCCAAGCAGCATTTAAACTGTGTAGCTGTTTCAGTTGTTCTCTTTCCCAATCTTCAAATTCTTCTTGTAAATGTTTCTTAATTTTACTCATGTATATCTTCCCTCGATTAAGAAAAGTAAATATATTTCTATTATAAAGCATTTTCATTTTACTGTTAATAATCCTTTACTTTAGTTGAATAGTAAATTAGAATGGAAGAGTAATCTTCATTGAACAAGTAAAGTAGATGAGCAATGACAGAGAGCTTAGGTAGCTGAAAATAAGCAAGTAAATCGAAGTGGGGCTTGGGAGAAGAAAGTAAATTTGATATTTAATTAAGTGGCATTTTATGCAAATTAGGTGGTACCACGGCTTTGTTCGTCCTATTCATATTTATGAGTAGGACTTTTTTATTAAGGAGGATTTTTATGGCAAAAGAAATTATTTTAACAGGTGATAGACCTACTGGAAAATTACATGTGGGACATTATATTGGTTCATTGAAAAAACGTGTTTCTATGCAAAATTCAGGAAAGTATGATTCATACATTATGATTGCTGATCAACAAGCTTTGACTGACAATGCACGTGATCCTGAAAAAATAAAAAATTCATTAATACAAGTAGCATTAGACTATTTGGCAGTAGGACTAGATCCTAAAAAATCAACAATCTTTGTGCAATCACAAATTCCAGCATTAGCAGAATTGAATTTGTATTACTTAAACTTAGTAACTGTTTCACGTCTTGAACGTAATCCAACTGTAAAAGCTGAAATTCAACAAAAACATTTTGAACGCTCAATTCCAGCTGGATTTTTCACTTACCCTGTTAGCCAAGCTGCTGATATTACAGCTTTTAAGGCTAATTTAGTTCCAGTTGGTGATGATCAAGAACCTATGTTGGAACAAACTCGTGAAATTGTAAGAACCTTCAATTCAATTTATGGCGAAGTATTAGTTGAACCTCAAGGTGTATTTGCACCTAAGGGATCTGGACGTTTACCAGGTTTAGATGGAAATGCAAAGATGAGTAAATCTTTAAATAATGCTATTTACTTATCTGATGATGCTGATACATTACGTAAAAAAGTAATGTCAATGTACACAGATCCTAACCATATTCACGTAGAAGATCCAGGAAAAGTAGAAGGTAATATGGTCTTCACATATCTTGATATTTTTGATAAAGACAAAGACAAGGTTGCAGAATTAAAAGAACAATATCGTGCTGGTGGATTAGGTGACGTTAAGATTAAGCGTTACTTGAATGAAGTCTTAGAAGCTGAATTAGGACCTATCCGTGCTAGACGTGAAGAATTTGCAAAAGATATTCCAGCTGTATATGCAATGCTTAAGGAAGGTAGCGAAAAAGCAAACGAAGTCGCTAATAAAACTTTAGAAGAAGTACGTAGAGCAATCGGGGTAAATTACTTCGACAATATTTAAGTAGAATTGCCATATTTATTAAATTAAAATGAAATTACTATTATAAAATGTGTTACAATATGTGTATCTTAAATATGGGGTGGCAGAGATGCAGAATTTAGTAATTTTGGACTTTGGTTCTAATTCTACAAGGTTGTCGATTAATGAAGTTAGTGATGAAGGTAAGTACCGAGAAGTTTTTCGTGCTAAGGAAATGACACGTATGGCGGAAGGTATGGGAAATTCTGAAAAGAAAGTGTTGCAGGCTGACGCAATTGAAAGAACGCTGGATGCTGTTAGAAAATTTCAGAAACATTATGAGAATTTACCTAATTTAAAGATTAAAGGAATTGCAACAGCGGCAGTTAGAGTAGCTGAGAATAAAGAAGAATTTTTAGAGAAAATAAAGTCTTTGACAGGCGTAGAAGTAGAAATTTTATCTGGTTCTGCTGAGGCTTACTATGATTATGTAGGAGTAGCTAATTGTTTAGATGTTAAGGATGCTGTCATCTGTGATATGGGCGGGGGTAGCTTTGAGGTTATTTTAATGAAAAATAAAAAAGCCTTGAATTTAATCAGTATTCAGTATGGAGCAGTTAGTTTAACTGAGAAATTTCAAACACAAGATAAAATAAATGCTGGAAATTTATTTGAGTTTGAAGTTTTTCTCCGAGAATTGTTTGCTAAAAAACTACCTTGGCTATCTGAAGCTAAAGATTTACCATTGGTGCTTTTAGGTGGGGCTAATCGTACTGTTGCGCGTAAAAAATTAGGTAAGTTAGATGAAAAAGATACTACTAATATTCATAACTTCCGTGTATATAAAGAAGAATTTCAAAGAATATATCGTAAGTGGTTAGATATGGACAAAACTGAGAGAGCTACAGATTTAGGGGATGAAAGTAGCCGTGCAGACATCATAATAGGTGGACTTACTCCTGTTATGCAGTTAATGTTACAATGCGAAAGTCCATATGTGATGTTTTCTGAGAGTGGAGTCCGTGAAGGTATCATCTTTGAATTGTTAGCTGAAAAATAGTTACTTGAAGAGCTTTAAAAGAGTTTTCACTCTTTTAAAGTTCTTTTTTTATTGATAAGTGAGTAAATACTCACTATAATTCAGAGTGAATTAGTGAGTAAATACTTACTTTTGGAGGCGAAAAAAATGAAAATAAATAACCAGAGAATACAATTACAAAATATAAAGAAGAAATTTGGAAATGATAATGTCTTAAATTCTGTTAATTTAACAGTAAATTCAGGAGAAATAGTAGGTTTGATTGGTCCGTCTGGCTCAGGAAAATCAACAACTATCAAAATTCTATTGGGTATGGAAAAAGCTGACGAAGGTGAGGCTTTAATTTTAGAAAAGAGAATGCCTAATCGAAAATTATTAGCAGATATTGGTTATATGGCTCAATCAGATGCGCTTTATGAATCAATGACAGCTAGGGAGAATTTAAGTTTTTTTGGTTATATGAAAGACGTTGCGAAGAAAGAATTGCAAAAAGAAATAGAATATGTTGCTGAAGTTGTTGATTTAACTAATTATTTGGATAAGAAGGTTTCAGGATATTCTGGTGGGATGAAACGAAGATTATCACTAGCAATAGCTTTACTAGCAAAACCTAAAATAATTATTTTAGATGAACCAACAGTTGGAATTGACCCTGCTCTGAGACTTAAAATATGGAAAGAATTAGCTAAATTAAGAGATGAGGGGAGAAGTATTCTTGTAACAACACATGTTATGTCTGAAGCTGAGCTGACAGATAGGGTAGCACTTCTTTTTGAGGGAAAAATCATAGCCTTTGATAAACATAAGAAATTAGAAGATAAATATAAAGTTAATAATATTGAAGAAGTATTTTTGAAAGTCGAGGGTGAGTAGCGATGAAGACTTTAGTGATTGCTAAAAAAGTTGTTATAGAATTGATTAGAGATAAGCGTACAGTATTGCTGATGTTTGTTGCACCATTGTTGATCTTGTGTTTGTTAAATTTGATGTTTTCTGCAAGTACAAAAACTAAAGTAACAATAGGAACAATAGATGTTAACAATCAAATTAATCGAAAAATGGATCAAGTAGATGGGATTACCGTAAAAAAATATAAAAGTGAAAAACATGCTAAAAAAGATTTAGATGCTAATAGCTTAGACGGAGTAATCAGTTATAAAAGTAAGCAGTATGATGTAACTTATGCCAATCTAGATGTTTCTAAAACTGTGATGGCAAAGAAAGTATTAGAAAGTGCCCTTATGAAGGATAATGTTTCCAAATTACAATCAATGGTGGTTAAACAAGGACAAGTAATAGCGAAATTAACTGGGCAACAAGAGTCTGTTAAAATGAATAAATCAAAAATAAGTATAAAAAATCATTATAATTATGGAAATAGTAAAACTAATTTTTTTGATAAGATGGCCCCAATACTAATAGGATTTTTTGTGTTTTTCTTTGTATTTTTAATTTCAGGAATGGCGCTATTAAAAGAACGAATAAGTGGTACTCTAGAAAGATTATTAGCTACACCTGTAAAGAGAAGCGAAATAGTTTATGGATATATGCTAGGTTATGGCTTAATGGCATTGGCGCAAGCAAGTCTGATAACAGTTGTAGGAATTAAATTATTAGACATTGAGATAATAGGCTCAATATTTAGTGTAATAATTATTGCAGTTTTATTGGGATTTGTCGCGCTAGCCTTTGGTATTTTGCTATCAACATTTGCTTCATCAGAATTTCAAATGATGCAATTCATTCCATTAGTAGTTGTTCCTCAGATTTTCTTTTCGGGTATCATTCCATTGGATTCAATGGCTGATTGGGCACAAAGAATTGGGAAAGTTTTACCATTAACTTATGCTGGTGAAGCCTTATCTGCAATCATAATGCAAGGAGCTGGCCTAATAGAAGTAGGAAAAGATATACTAGTATTGATAATCTTTTTAGTAGTTCTATTAATTTTGAATATTTTAGGCCTAAAAAGATACAGAAAAGTTTAATGGGTGAGAGTTATGGAAAACAAGACTATTTTAGAAGATTATGAAAAAATTTTAGGTAACAAGAAATTAACGAATGGACAGGAAAAAGCCTTATTATCGGCGATTAATTTGTTTGCTAAGCAGGGGTATGATGCAACATCAACAGCACAAATTGCAAAAAATGCAGGTATCAGTGAAGCAACCATTTTTAAATATTATTCAACTAAGGAAAAGTTACTGTTAGAAATCATAAACCTAATTACGACTGAACTTTTTCCAAAATTCCAACGTAAATTTTTTAGTGAAGTAAATGAGGTAAGTGATAAATCATTAAAAGAAATTGTAACTTTTATCGTGATTAATCGATTTGAATTCATGAAGAAAAATCATCAGATACTAAGAATCTTTATCCAAGAAAGTCTAACAAAAATTAAAATTAGACAAATGGTATCAGAAGGATTTGTTGAAGCTATAAAAAGTAATCAGGAAATATTTACGGAATTTAGGAAACTAGTAGGTAGCAAACATCCAGATTATGATGCAATAGTATTGGTTAGAATAATAACGGGGCCAATGATAGCATACTTTTTACAACGATTTATTTTTGCCCCTAATGCCCCTTGTGATGAAAAAAGAGATCTAGATCTGATTATAACTCAAATATTAAGTGGTTTAGAATAAAAAAAGATTGAAGTAATGAGGCTTCAATCTTTTTTATCATGGTTTGGTTAAATCCTGTGAAAAGTATTTTTGCGATAAGTCTATAATGTCATTACCATCTTTTAACTTATCTAAAGCTTGGTTTAGTTTAGTATTCCTCTTATCAGTAATTCCCACTAATTGTTGCGAGGTGATTCGAGGATCTTTTATGCGTGTTAAAGTCAGCTTAGGTAAATCAGATTTCTTGGTAGAATTAAGTGCTTGTAAATAAGCAGAAGTCAATTCAGGATGTTTATTAAGATAAGCTGTATATTCATAGTCTGTGAGGATACCAGCTTTTATTTTTTTATTTTCCAATGCCTTCATTAATGAAGATATACTGTTATAGACTTTAGGTTTCATTTGTAGGTTTGTTAAAAGTTGATGTTGGTTACCATTAGCTAGAATACCTACTTTTTTATTTTGTAAATCTTCAACAGATGAAATATGGCGATGTGTGCCAGTAAACAAGACATTTTGTGGATATAAATAGGTGTTAGTTGTGATCAATTTAGACGAAAGTGTAGTCTTATCAAATTGTCCTAAAGCAAGATCAATTTGATGCTCACTAACTAGTTTTTGTAATTTTTTGCGATCTGAAACCTTAACGAATTTGATATTAGTATCCATTTCTTGAGCGATTTTTTTACTTAGCTCTACTTCAAAACCAGTTACTTTTTTATTAGTCAGATAGCTATAAGGTTTATTATCAGCTAAAATACCGACTTTTAAAGTATCAGCAGAAATATGTGTAGGTGCTGAAATTAATATAACCAAGGAGAGAATGATCCCTGATAATATAGAAATAAGAACTTTTTTCAAAATAATTCCCCTTAATCGAATATTTTATTTATCTATTATATAATAGATGATGTCTAATGTTTAGAAAGGTGCGAAAAAGATGGAAGGTTTTAAAAAATATTATAAAAAAAGTTGGTCTGAACGACTTGAGGTACTTGAAAAACAAGAAATTTTGTCACAGGAAGATATTGATAGATTAAAGTCACAAGCAATAGATGTTAGTTTAGGAGAGACTCAAATTGAGAATTTTATAACACAGTATTTATTGCCAGAAGGGTTAGCTTTAAATTATGTGATTAATGGTAAAGAATATTTGATTCCTATGGTAACTGAAGAACCTTCCGTGATAGCAGCAAGTAGCCATGGGGCAGGTATTGTAAAAAAGTCGGGAGGATTTAAAGCATCTGTAAAGCAAAGATTGATGCTAGGACAAGTCATTGTTGAAAAAATTGAAGATGTTGATAAATTCGAAGATGATATCTTAAAAAACGAAGATGAATTGTTAGAAATTGCCAACCAAGCTCATCCATCTATTGTTAGACGTGGTGGAGGAGCAAGATGGATAAGAGTACGTAAATTAGATAAGAGTATTGTCTCGATAGATTTAGCAGTAGATGTTCAAGAAGCTATGGGAGCTAACATGTTAAATACAATGCTTGAAGCAATTGCAGCTACGATTAGAGAGAAGTACGAACAAGATGTAGTTATGAGTATCCTATCTAATTATGCAACTGAATGTCTAGCAACGGCTATATGTGATATTCCAGTTGCTTCATTGACTAAAAATGGAATGTCAGGAGAAAAGATTGCTGAGAAAATTGCCCAAGCAAGCTATATTGCACAAATCGATCCGTATCGTGCTACAACACATAATAAGGGAATTATGAATGGAATTGATGGAGTAGTTATCGCAAGTGGTAATGATTGGCGCGCAATTGAAGCTGGAGCTCATGCATATGCTGCCAAAGATGGTAACTATCGAGGTTTAAGCACTTGGAAAGTTATTGGAGACACATTGCATGGTGAAATTACTTTACCACTACCACTTGGATCTGTTGGGGGATCAATAGGGATCGTTCCTTTAGTAAAGGTTAACCATAAATTGTTAGAAATAGAGAATGCAATTGAATTAGAAAAAGTTGTTGCATCAGTAGGGTTAGGTCAAAATTTGGCTGCATTATATGCTTTGGTAACAGAAGGAATTCAAAAGGGACATATGCGTCTACAGTTGAAATCATTGGTAAGTTCAATTGGGGCAACTGAAGAAGAAATACCATTGGTTGTATCTGAATTAGAGAAGTTAAATAAGCGAGATATGAGTACAGCTAAAGAAATTTTGGATAATTTAAGAAATGAGGGGAAATAATGACAGAAGAAATTAACTTCAGTGAAGCTACTAAAAGTTTAATGAAGAAAATTGAGGAAATTTTTCCTGAAGGTGTAGGAATTAATGTAAAAAAAGATTCTAAATTAGGATATGTTCGCCATGACCAGGCTCAACAATATTTACGTGGTGGACAGTTGATGATTGATATATATGATATGACACGTCCTGACTATACTGTAGCCCATGAATTACTTCACTTTTTACACATGTTTAATGGAGCACCACAAATTTCATTTAATTTAACAACTAAAAAGAAAGACTTAGATACTAAGTTCATGGCAACAGGATTGGAATTGTACGATATTGTAATGCACGACTATGTCTATCGTGAACAAGCAGAACTCGGAATGATGACAGATGAAATCAAAGAATTATATTTTAAAGGCGTTCTTTCAGTTTTAAAACCAGAACAAGGAGAGCGCGATCAGTGGATGGTTTTAAGAATTTTAACCTTACTTGATACCTTATTATTCTTTAAAGATGAGCAAGATTCTATTAAGGACAAATTAATGGAACTTTATCCAATTTCATTTGAGGCTGCGCAAAGACTATACGAAATTTTAATTGAAAGAAGTTTGGATTCTGCTTTTGCAATTCGAAGAACAGTTGTTAAGTTATTTAAAGCTTTTGATGATGAATTGAGTAAGTTGGGAATGGTACCGATGAATATGACAGAATTCGCTACTTTATCAGTTGTTTTAAGTGAAAGACAAATGAGATTGCAAGTTCGCCAATTATTTAATATTGTTCATTCTCCATTAGATGATAATTTAACATTTAAGTCAGCTTACGTTGGTCAATGGAAAAATGATGGACAAAATTCATTTGTATTAGCTGATCCAGGTAAAGATTCCGCTAAGAAATTTGTTGAATATTATAATATGAAAGTAACAGATTTCTTAGATTCAATTGGGATTGAATATTTAAAGCGTTAATTAAGATTAACTAACTAAAATCAAGGGTTTATATGCTATACTAAATCTAGCAAATATTTTTAGATCTAATTGAGATAAATTAATAAGGAGAGTTGATTCGTCTATGGGTGAAAAACCAACATTTTATATTACAACTCCAATTTACTATCCATCTGGTAAATTGCACATTGGAAATTCATATACAACAATCGCTTGTGATGTGTTAGCACGTTACAAACGACTTCAAGGTTACGACGTATTCTTTTTAACAGGTACAGATGAACATGGGTTGAAAATTGAGCAAAAGGCTCAAGCATTAGGAATGCAACCACAAGAATACGTAGATAAGATGGCTGCTGATATTAAAGAACTTTGGAAAAAGCTAGAAATAACAAATGATAAGTTTATCCGTACAACTGATGATTATCATGAAAAAGCTGTTCAAAATATCTTTGAAAAATTATTGGCAAAAGGTGATATCTACTTAGGTAAATATCGTGGATGGTATTCAGTATCTGATGAAGAATATTTCACAGAATCACAATTAGCAGAAGTTTACCGTGATGAAGATGGAAACATGATTGGCGGTAAGGCTCCATCTGGACATGAAGTGCAACTTGTTGAAGAAGATTGCTACTTCTTTAAGATGAGTAAATATGCTGATAGATTAGTAAAATACTATGAAGAACATCCAGACTTTATAATTCCTGATACTAGAAAGAATGAAATGTTAAACAACTTCATTAAACCAGGACTCGAAGATTTGGCCTTAACTCGTACAAGTTTCAATTGGGGTGTTAAAGTTCCTTCTAATCCAGAGCATGTAGTTTATGTATGGATTGATGCTTTATGTAACTATATTACTGCTTTAGGATATGAAACTGGTGACGATGATAGTCTATTTAAGAAATACTGGCCTGCAGATGTCCACATGGTAGGTAAAGAAATCGTTCGTTTCCACACTATTTACTGGCCAATCATTTTAATGGCTTTAGATTTACCTTTACCAAAACATATTATTGGTCATGGTTGGTTATTAATGCGTGACGGTAAGATGTCAAAATCTAAGGGAAATGTTGTCTATCCAGAAATGATAGTTGAACGTTATGGTTTAGATGCATTGCGCTACTACTTAATGAGAGCCGTTCCTTTTGGAAACGATGGTGTATTTACACCTGAAGACTTTATCGGTAAGATTAATTTTGATTTAGCTAATGACTTAGGTAACTTATTAAATCGTACAGTTGCGATGATTAACAAGTACCGTGGTGGTCAAATTCCTGAATTGAAATCTGGAGTAACTGCTTTTGATAAAGATTTAGAAGACGTGGCTGCTAATACTATCAAGAATTTTGAAGAACAAATGGATAGTGTTCATTTCTCCAATGCTTTAGATGAAGTTTGGAAATTAGTTGCTCGTTCTAATAAATATATTGATGAAACAGAACCTTGGATTTTAGCTAAGGATGAAACTAAGAAGGATGAATTAGATAGTGTGTTAGCTCACTTAGCAGCTTCATTACGTTTAGTTGCAATCTTGATTCAACCTGTCATGACTCACACACCTAAGGAAATTTTTGCACAATTAGGCTTAAATAGTGATGATATGGCAATTCAAGGTGTTTCATACTTTGACCTACCTGCAGGTGCACAAGTAGTAGCTAAAGGGACTCCTATCTTCCCACGTTTAGATGTAGAAGAAGAACAAGAATATATTAAGTCTAAGATGACTAAGAATGAAAAGGCTAAGGGTCGTAAAGCTATGGCTGAAAAAGCTAAAGAAAACTGGGATCCTGAAAATACAACTTTAGTTTTGACTAAGGACGAAATCAAATTTGATAAGTTTGATAAAGTTGAATTGAAAGTTGCTGAAATTAAAGAAGTGTCTAAAGTTGAAGGTGCTGATAAGCTTTTGAAATTTAGATTAGATGCAGGCGATGAAGGTGACCGACAAATTCTTTCTGGAATTGCTCAATGGTATCCAAATCCAGAAGAACTAGTTGGAAAGAAAGTTATTGCTGTAACTAACTTGAAACCTCGTAAGATGAGAGGCGAAGTTAGCCAAGGTATGTTGTTGTCAGCAGAATTTGGTGAAACAGTCCAATTAATTACAGTTTCAGAAAATATTCCAAATGGTTCATTAGTAGGATAATGATTCAAGAAACACTAATTTGTAATTTAATTTACAAGTTAGTGTTTTTTTTGTTTGGTGAAAATAATGCTAGTAAATAAAAAAGTGTGTTAAGATTGTAGAAGTAAAATAGAAGATTATGAGAGGAATTTATAGTGGAAATATTTGATTCGCATACACATATTAATTCACATGAATTTGATAATGATATTCCTGACGTAATAGAAAGAGCCAAGGCACTTGATGTCACTAAAATGTTGGTTATTGGATATGATGACGATAGTAGAAAAAAATTACAAGAAATTATTCAAGAATATCCTCATATTTATGGTGCGGTAGGGTGTCATCCTGAAGAGGCATTAAATTACAATGTAGAGTATGAACAAGAATTAAGAAAATATTTGGAATTAGAAAAGTTTGTTGCTGTGGGAGAAATAGGTTTGGATTATTATCATGATTCCCCTAAGAAAGTACAACATGAAGTATTTGAAAAGCAAATAGCCTTGGCTCAAGAGCTTAATTTACCAATAAGTGTACACAATCGCGATGCATTTGAAGATTGTTATGCAATTTTAAAGAATATGAATATTCAAAAAAATGGTGGAATTATGCATAGCTTTAATGGTGATGCCACTTGGGCTGAGAAATTCTTGGACTTAGGTATGGAATTGTCATATAGTGGAGTAGTAACTTTCAAGAGTGCTAAGGAAGTTCAAGAATCAATGATGATGACACCATTGGAGCATATGTTAGTTGAAACTGATGCACCTTACTTAACTCCAATGCCATATAGAAATAGAATGAATGAACCAGCGATGACAAGATATACACTTGAATTTATTGCAGAAAAAAGAGAAATTTCAAGTGAAGAATTAGCTGAAATAACAAGAAAAAATACAGAAAGAGTTTTAAAGATTAATGAATGAGAACGACAAAATGAAGATAAAAGAAGTAATTGTTGTTGAAGGAAAAGATGATACAAAACGAATTCAAATGGCAGTTAATGCTGATACTTTAGAAACAAGAGGATCAGCAATAAGTGACGAAACTTTAGATCAAATTGAAGATTTATATGATAAACGTGGAGTAATTGTTTTTACAGATCCTGATTTTTCTGGAGAAAAGATACGTAAGATAATTACAGAAGCTGTTCCAGGAGTAAAACATGCATTTTTGACAAAGCATGATGCAGCCCCTAGTCATAAAGGGAGTTTAGGTGTAGAACATGCTAGTCCTGAAGCGATAAGAGAGGCTCTTGCTCATCTATATACAGAAGTACCTGATGGAGAGCCACTAATTTCAAGAGAAGATTTAGCAGTAGCAGGATTAACATCTGGACCACAAGCTAAAGAATATCGCAGAAGATTAGGTGAATATTTAAGAATAGGCTATACAAATGGGAAACAATTGTATAAGCGCTTGAAATTATTCCAAATAACACCAGATGAGTTTAAAAAAGCACTAGAATATATAAAGAATGAAGATAACTATTAAGAGGTGAAATGATGGCAAACGAATTACCTGAAATTGCTAATCCAACACGTACAAGAGCAATTATGGAAACATATGGATTGACGTTTAAAAAGAATTTAGGTCAGAACTTTCTAACAGATATTAATATTTTAAAGAATATTGTAGCCGCAGCAGAGGTTAGTGAAGAGGATAATGTAATCGAAATTGGGCCAGGAATTGGAGCTTTAACAGAACAATTAGCCAAAAGAGCTAATAAAGTTATGGCGTTAGAGATTGATGATAGATTACTGCCAGTTTTGGCGGATACTTTATCACCATACGAAAATGTTGAAGTAATCCATCAAGATATTTTAAAAGCAGACTTGAAGGCATTGATAGCTGAACATTTTGAAACAGGTCATAAGTTAAAATTAGTTGCTAATTTGCCATATTACATTACGACACCTATTTTGATGCACTTATTGGATTCAGGAATTGAATTTGAAACAATTGTAGTAATGATGCAAAAAGAAGTGGCTGAAAGATTAGCTGCAAATCCAGGAACAAAGGCATATGGTTCTTTATCTGTTGCGGTTCAATATGAAATGGATTCAAAAATTGCATTTATTGTTCCTAAGACAGTCTTTGTACCACAACCCAATGTGGATTCTGCAATTATTGTTTTGAATAAAAAGAAAGTTAAGCCTAAAGAACCACAGGATGAAAAACATTTTAAGAAATTAGTTAAGGGTAGCTTTATGCATAGAAGAAAGAGTTTATGGAATAATCTTCAAAGCCTTTACGGAAAAGATCCTGAAACTAAAGAAAAAATGTTACAAGCCTTGGAAGTTGCAGATGTTAAACAATCTATAAGAGCTGAAAAATTAACAGTAGCTGACTTTATAAATTTATCAGATGCTCTAATAAAAATGGAGATTAATTAGAATAATAGCTTGAGTCTAAAACTAAAATGTGATAGAATTGATTATTTTGATTAGTTATGGTATACTATCTTTCAAAGAGGTGGACATATGCCAATTACAATAACAAGCATTAAGGCTAAGTTGGATGGCAAAATTGGTGAACCACTAACTATAACCTCACGACTTGGACGTAAGAAGTCAAAAACTAAACATGGTGTCTTGCGTGAAACTTTTCCTTCGGTTTTTATAATCGAGTTAAATCATGATGAAAATGCAGTTGAAAGAGTATCTTATAGTTATACCGATATTTTGACTAAGAACATTGAGTTGAATTTTGGTTAAGATGACATCCAAAAAAGAGATAGAGAATATTGATAAATAATAGGGTTGGGATTTTATCCCAGCCTTTTTTACAGAACAAATGCGGGTGATGGGGTGTGAAAAAAATAATTTTAAAGATAGTATTGATTATTTTACTTGTATTAGTAGGATTTCAAATTACAAGTCTATTACCTAGTAAAAACAAACCATTGAGAGAAGATAAGTTACTCAATGATATAAATTATAGTGATACACCAACTTTATTGATTCCAGGTTGGGCAGGAAATAAGTGGACATATAATCGTATGATAGATACATATCAAGATGAAAATGTTGCACAAAAAACAATGACAATTCATGTTAGCCCAACAGGAAAAGTAAAAGTACATGGAACTGTAAAAAATAAGAAAAATGCGATGATACAAGTTTTGTTTGATTGGAATTATACTGCTAGTTATCGACCACAAACAAAATGGTTAACTAATGTAATGCTGATTTTACATGATAAATATCATATAAATAAAATGAATGTAATAGCCCATTCTTGGGGTGGTAGTGCTTGGTTGCATGCCTTAGCTGGATCTAGTAAACTTCAAAAAGAAATAAAGTTTTCTCGAGTAATATTATTAGGTGTTCCAGTAGAGGAGAGCTTTGATGATATTAGTTATAAAAAAGCTAAGAAAATTCACTCAACTGATGGAAATTATCAAAAATTAGTAGCGCAAACTAAGTATTTGAGACTTAGAGCGAAGATAAAGTTCTATAATTTCCTAGGTGAGATAAAAAATGAGAATACTGATGGTTCGGTACCACATGTACAATCAGAATTTCTTCAGAAAATAGTAAATCCTAAATGGGCCTATTATAGCCAGATGACTTTTGAAGATACAAGTCATTCAGGTTTGCATAGCGATGAGAAAGTTTTAAAGGAAATAGAACAAATATTGTGGGAAAAAGAAAAATAAGGGGGATGTAAGATGAACCTTCCTGAATTTGGTGTAGAAGCCTGGTTAAATAAGTGGGAAAAAAGTGCTAAATATGATATATCTCAAAGTTCAATTGATTCTTTAACATTAGAAGAATTAATTGGTTTAGATGGTACAAAGGTGGAGGATTTTTTTGCTCAACATAGTACTGATAAATTAAATTATGGTTGGATTGAAGGATCACCTGAATTTAAAGAATTAGTAGCAGAACTATATCAAAATATGCCCGCCGATAATATTTTGCAGACTAATGGTGCAACTGGTGCTAACATGTTAGCAATATATGCTTTAGTTGAAGCTGGGGATGAAGTGATTTCGATGATTCCTTCATATCAACAATTATATGATATTCCTCACTCTTTAGGAGCTAAGGTGAAATTGTTGAACTTGGATGAGAAACAAGACTGGAGTTTTAAAATAGATGAATTGAAGGAATTGGTAACTCCTAAAACTAAATTAATCTGCTTAAACAATGCCAATAATCCGACTGGAACAGTGTTTGACACTGATTTTATGGAAGAAGTTGTAAAAATTGCTAAAGAAGTAGATGCGTATATATTAGTTGATGAAGTATACATGCCTTTAGACAAAGATAGAAAATTTACTTCGATAGTTGATATGTATGATAAGGGGATTGCTACAAACTCTTTATCAAAGACATTTTCTTTACCTGGATTAAGAATAGGTTGGACAGCATCAAATAAAGAAGTAGCGGATATATTTAGAAAGTTCCGTGATTACACAGTTATTTGTGGTGGTGTATTAAATGATGTTTTGGCAGTCCATGCACTGAGAAATAGGGATAAAATTCTGCAAAGGAATGAAGAAATCGTCAAGAATAACTTAGAAATAGTAGAAAATTGGTTAAAAACAGAGCCTCGAGTAAGTTGGTGCACACCACATTCAGTTTCTACATCATTTATAAAGCTAGATATTCCCCAAGATGATTATTCATTTTGTGAAGATTTGTTGAGAGAAAAAGGTGTTTTGTTAGTTCCGGGAACTGCATTTGATAGACCACAACATGCAAGATTAGGATACTGTTGTAATCCTAAGATTCTACAACAAGGTTTAGAGAAGTTATCAGAATATTTGAGAAAATTTGACTAATAATTACTAACACTTAATTTGCAGGAAGGAAAGTGGTGTCAAAGTGAATAGAATAGCTAGAAGAGAATTAATGGAGCAACTTTTTGCTGATAATAAGATAACAACTCAAGAGCAATTGCAACAATTATTGCGTGCTGAAGGAGTTGAGGTTACACAAGCTACAATTTCAAGAGATATGAGAATTTTGAATATTGTAAAAGTAAGTGACCAAAATGGAAATACATATTATAAGCAAATGAAGGTAGAGGGAGAAAAAAATTACGAACGTCTATTTCAAGAAATTAATGATAATGTATTAGGAATCCAACGAATAAACTTTATTAATTTAATTAGAACAACTGTAAACTCAAGTTACGCAAATATTTTAGCTGCAAAGTTAGATGACCTAGAGTTAGCTGAGATTGCAGGAACCTTGGCGGGAAATGATACAGTAGTTGTATTCAGTAAAAATGAAGAAGATGCAGAAATTGTTTATAAAATGATCTATGAACATATGGATGATGACTTGAAATAATAGCAAATAAATAGGTTTGGCGAAGATGCCAAACCTATTTATTTTGTCGTTAACGAGTCTAATGCTCTAACAAGATAAACTTCCTTACAAAAACCACGTAAACTATTATAAATGTGAGTAGCACGAGATTTTTTTTGAGAAATGCCAAAGACAGTTGGGCCAGAGCCACTCATCTGAGCAGCATCAGCTCCAAATTGTAACATTTTATCTTTGATTTTAATAATGTCAGGGCATTTTTTCATAGTAATGGGTTCCAATGCATTCCCCATATGGCGACACATTTTATCAAAATTTTGTTGCTTAATTGCGGACACAACATTTTGAACTTCTTGATGATTTAAGTGTTGTTCATGAATTTGTCGCAATATTGTAGGAGTTGAAACACTAGCTTGAGGTTTAGCAATGACTAACCACATTGGTGGAAGTGGACCTATTGGAGTGATTTTTTCACCACGTCCAGTTACTAAGGCAGGTTCGCTATATACACAAAATGGAACATCAGAGTCGATTGTAAGAGCTAATTTTGCTAACTCCTCACGTGACATATTTAAATTCCAAATTTTATTTAAACCTCTTAAAACTGCAGCCGCATCAGCAGATCCACCACCCATACCTGCAGAAACAGGGATGTGTTTATCAATCTCTATTTCCACGCCTTCTGGTTTGTCCAATTTAGATTGCAGAAGCTTTGCTGCTTGGTAAGCTAAATTTCGTTGATCACAAGGTAAAAAGCCGGTATTAGTTTGTACAGTTATCTCTTTGCTGTTAGGAATAGTTTTAATATGAACATAATCAGATAAGTCGATTGCTGTCATAACCATACGCCATTCGGGCTCGCCATCTTGATGACGGAAAGGGGTATCAAGACTTAGATTAAGTTTGGCAGGGGCTTTTTCCGAAATTTCCATAGTCTCACCTAGTTTCTAATCAGTAATTATTACTTTATATTATACTTAGGAAAAATGAATTTTAAAAGTTAAATTACTTAAATAGAAAATAAGGAAAAGAATAGAATAATTTTAATGTTTTATGTTATAAAAAGTTACATATATCTAAAAATGAAGTTGATTTTATTTATTCTGATGTTATAATTTTTGACATCAAAGGCATAGGAGGGCTTTTTATGATTAATCAGGCAAACACAGCTTTTGTTCTCATTTCGACAATATTGGTATTCTTTATGACTCCTGGTTTAGCATTTTTCTATGGGGGATTGGTTTCTAAAAAGAATGTCGTTAATACCATGTTTTCTGTTTTTGTTATTAGTGGCTTAGCGATTCTACTCTTTGTTTCTGTAGGTTATGTAATTTGTTTTGGTAAAGATGTATCTGGGATATTTGGTTGGGGACATAGTTTCTTCCTAAGTAGATATGAATTAACGAAGATGTATTCTAAAAGTTTAGGCATTGATAATGGTACATATCTAGTATTTCAAATGATGTTTTCGATCATTACCCCAGCACTTTTTGTTGGAGCTGTTGTTGGGAGAATGAGATTTAACTTTTTGATCTTGTTTGTATCATTATGGTCAATTTTTGTATATTATCCAATGGTACATATGGTTTGGAGTCCTGATGGTTTATTAGGGAAAATTGGGATGCTGGATTTTGCTGGTGGAACAGTTGTACATATTAATGCAGGTATAACTGCATTGGTGCTATCTATATTTCTAGGACCTAGAATTAAATATAATATTGAAAACAGCGAACACTATAATTTACCTTGGGTATTACTTGGAACAAGTATACTTTGGATAGGGTGGTATGGTTTTAATGTTGGTTCAGCTTTAGGAATAGATAAAGTGGCCATTCAAGCTTTCTTAACAACTACGGTTTCTACGGGGGCTTCCTTAATAGCGTGGATGATACTGGATCTTAAATTCCATTCCAAACCATCGTTAGTAGGGATTTGTACAGGAGCATTATGTGGTTTAGTTGGAATAACTCCTGCAGCAGCGTATGTTTCGACTTTAGGAGCAATCATAATAGGAGTTTTGTGCAGTATTGTAAGTTTTATTTTTGTAGAAAAAATAAAGCCAAAACTTAAATATGATGATCCGCTAGATGCCTTTGGGTGTCATGGAATTTCAGGAATTTTAGGTTCGATTTTAACAGGCGTGTTTGCGAATAAAGCAATAAATTCAAATATTTCTGAGAGTGGATTATTATATGGTGGGGTGCACTTGTTTTTAATTCAAGTTTTAGGAACTGTTTGTACAATTATTTTTGTAATCATTTTATCTACGATTTTAGTAGTTTGTTGCAAAAAATTAGTTAAGATGAGAGTTACAAGTGAAGAAGAATTGATTGGCTTAGATAAAGTTGAACATAATGAAAAGGTAGATTCTTATGTGAAGAGCGATGCCTCTGACGTTAGGAAATATCGTGCCGAATTTAGAGGGCAATTATCTAAGTTTGAAAAAAGAAGATAATCATAATAAAAAGCAGCAAGTTCGTCTTGCTGCTTTTTTCATGAAAAAAGATTATAAATTAAGTTGTTTTTTAGCGTTTTTAATTTGTAGTTTTACTTGATCAAAACCAGTACCACCAAGTGAATGGCGACGTTGAACTGCAACTTTAGATTGTAGGAATTGGTAAATATCCTCACCAATTTCGCTGTTAATTTCTTTGTATTTTTCAAGAGGAATATCTGATAAAGTTGTATTATTTTCAATTCCTTCAAATACTAATTGACCTACGATAGCATGAGCTTTTCTAAATGGAATACCTTTAGTTGCAAGATAATCGGCTAATTCAGTAGCGTTAGAAAAGTCATGTTCAGTTGCATGTAGCATCTTATCTTTATTAACAGTTAGTGTATCTAACATACCAGCAAAAATCTTTAGACTAGGAATAACAGTTTTAACTGCATCAAAGACTCCTTCTTTATCTTCTTGCAAGTCTTTGTTGTAGGCTAAAGGCAAACTCTTCATAGTTGCGAGTAGAGCAGTTAGATGCCCATAAACACGTCCAGATTTTCCACGAATAAGTTCGGCCATATCAGGATTTTTCTTTTGAGGCATAATTGAAGAACCAGTAGAATATTTATCTGATAATTCAATATAGCCGAATTCGTATGAGCACCAGAGAATAATTTCTTCACAAAAACGTGATAAGTGCATCATGAGAATTGAGGCGTTACTTAGAAATTCTAGGACAAAATCACGGTCGGAAACAGCATCTAAAGAATTAGCATAAATATTATCGAAGTCTAATTCTTTGGCGGTAAATTCTCTATCAATAGGGAAAGTTGTACCAGCTAATGCTGCGGCTCCTAATGGCGAAATGTTAGTATGCTTTTTATTGAATTCGAAACGTTCAATATCTCTTTGGAACATTTGATAATATGCCATGAGGTAATGACCATAAGAAATAGGTTGAGCATGTTGCAAATGTGTATAACCAGGCATAACAGTTTCAACATTTTCTTCGGCTTTCTTTACAATAACTTTTTGGAGATTTTTAATTTCATCGATCACGATTTCTAAACGATTTTTCAAATATAAATGTAGGTCAGTAGCTACCTGATCATTACGGCTTCTAGCAGTATGAAGCTTTCCAGCAACATCGCCAATTTCTTGAGTTAGAAGGGACTCCATATTCATATGAATATCTTCTAGTTCAGTAGAAAAAGTTAATTCTCCATTAGCTAATTTGTCTTGTAAAATATGCAAACCAGCGATGATTTTATCAGCATCATCAGCAGATAAAATATTAGTATGTTTCAACATTTTTACGTGTGCTAATGAGCCTTCTAAATCTTCATAAGCCATGTGCTTATCAAATGAGATTGAAGCACCGAATTCATCAACTAACTTACTGGAACCTTCTTGGAAACGTCCACCCCACATTTTTTTAATCGCCATAGATCAATTATCTCCTTTACTAATTACTTATTGTTTTTCTCATTTTGTTGCATAACTTCAGCATAAACTTGTGTTGGTAATCCCCATAATTTGATGAAACCAGCTGCAGCTTCTTGGTCGAATTGATCAGCAGAAGTATAAGTAGCCAATTCTTCGGAATATAGAGAGTTAGGGGATTTTCTACCTTCGCAAATAACATTGCCTTTGAATAATTTAACTCTAACGACACCATTAACCACTTTTTGAGTTTCTGCTAAGAATGCTTGAATAGCGTCCATTAAAGGTGAGAACCAAAGGCCGTTGTAAATTAGTTCGCTTAATTTTTGTTCAATAATTGGTTTGAAATGAGCTAAATCTCTTTCGTGAGTTAAATCTTCCATATCCTTATGTGCAGCTAAAAGTACAGTTGCTGCTGGACATTCATAAACTTCTCTTGATTTAATACCAACAAGTCTATTTTCAACATGGTCAATTCTACCAATACCATGTTTACCAGCTAATTTATCAAGTTTCATGATAAGTTCTTCAAGTGGTAATTCTTCACCATCTAGCTTAGTTGGAACACCTTTGTCAAAAGTAATTTCAATAACATCAGGTGTGTCAGGAGTATCTTCTAGAGCAACTGTTCTGTCATAAGCATCAGCAGGTGCGGATTGCCATGGATCTTCTAAAATGCCACATTCATTTGCTCTACCCCAAAGGTTTTCGTCGATAGAGTATGGACTCTTCTTAGAGATAGGAACGGGAATGCCATTTTCTTTAGCGTATTCAATTTCTTCTTCTCTGGACCAATGTAAATCTCTGATAGGATCTTCAATTTTCATTTCAGGCACTAATGCATGGATTCCAACTTCAAAACGAACTTGATCATTTCCTTTACCAGTACATCCATGTGCAATAGCTGTTGCACCATGTTCTTTAGCAACTTCAACAAGTTTCTTTACAATTAAAGGACGAGATAAAGCAGATACTAAAGGATATTTATTTTCATAGTAAGCATGACCTTGTAATGCTGGAAGAACGTATTCTTCTGCAAATTCATGCTTAGCATCAATAACGATTGATTCAACTGCACCGACTTTTAAGCCTTTTTCTTTAATAGCTTCTAAATCTTTTCCTTCACCGACATCGATACAACATGCAATAACGTCATAACCTTTATTCTTTAACCAAGCAATTTCAACTGATGTATCTAAACCGCCAGAATATGCTAAAACAACTTTTTCTTTTTCCATGTAAATTCCTCTTTTCGTAAAATTAAAATATTCATAATCTATTCATTGACTACACTATACATGTATTTTTAATAAAAATCAATAAAAAGTGTAAAAATAATCAAAAATATTCATTTTTAATCACTTTTATGTATTAAATATACATATAAGTGTATGGTGGATGATGTGATTTATAAAATTAAATGTGAAAACAATTAATTTTAATGTTGACTTTTTAATCTTACATGAGTATATTATAGGTATTCAATTTGCTAAGGAGATTTTATTATGAGATTAGAGATTAAAAATCAACTAAAATTGAATAATTCTTATTTTTACTTTCGCTTTTGGAAGCAGTGATTGTATTCACAGAAATGCGGGTACAAGCACTGAGCAGGAATTAAATGTTTGTACCTGTGAGTTCTAAGCGAAAGCTATTTTGTAGCACAGATAATTAGATCTCGCAGATTAATCTGAGGGATAGCTAATTATCTTAATTAACCTAAGATAACTAAATTTAGAGAATAGTAGCCCTCGAGGATTAAACATCTTCGGGGGCTTTTTTTGAAAGGAAGATTCAATATGGTAGATTTAACAAAATATATGAAGAAAGAATTAGAATTAGTTAAGCCATCTGAAATTTTAGCATTTGCTCAATATAGTAGCAAAATTCCGGATATTACAAAATTCACAGTAGGAGAACCAGATTTTAATACTCCAGAGCACATTAAAGAAGCTGCTATTGTGGGGGTTAAAGCAAACCATTCTCACTATGCTCCTTCAAATGGAACGCTTGGTTTAAGAAAAGCTGCAGCTAATTTCTTAAAAGAAAGATATGGATTGAAATATAATCCTGAAAATGAAGTGATTGTAACAAATGGTGCAACTGAAGCTATTTATACAGCTTTGACTTCAGTATTGAATCCTGGGGACAAAGTTGTAGTACCAACTCCAATTTTCCCATTATATATTGCTGATGCTTTATTAGTAGGTGCAGAACCAATTCTTGTTGATACATCTAAGAATGGATTTAAATTATCAGCTGACATGTTAAAAGAGGTGTTAGATGAACATGGTGATGATGTCAGAGTAGTAGTCTTAAATTATCCTTCTAATCCAACTGGTGTTACATATAGTCAAGAAGAATTGGATGAACTAGCTGATGTTATACGTGATAAACCAATTTTTGCTTTGTGCGATGAAATATATAGCGAATTATGTTATGACCAAGAACATGCATCATTAGCTAAAAGTCTACGTGAACAAGCAATTGTATTGAATGGTGTATCAAAATCACATGCAATGACAGGGTATCGAATTGGTATTATGACTGCACCTGCAGAGATAACAAAAGAATTATCTAAGATTCATCAATTTACAATTACTACAACAACAGCGATTGCTCAAGATGCAGCCCAAGAAGCCTTTGAAAATGGCTTGAATGATAGTCAAGAAATGAAGAAAGAATATCAAGCAAGACGTGATTATCTATATTCAAACTTAACTAAATTAGGATTTGAATGTGCTAAGCCTCAAGGAGCGTTCTATATTTTCGCAAAAATTCCAGCTGGTTTAGAACAAGATGATAAGAAGTTTATTTATGACTTAGCCGAAAAAGCAAAAGTAGCAGTAACTGCTGGCTCTTTCTTCGGTAAAGGTGGAGAACACTATATCCGTTTAAGCTATGCAACAAGTATGGAAGAAATAAAAAAAGGTGTGGCTCGAATTGCCAAGTATGTTGAAGAAGAAAGTAAATAAAACGAGGTAAGATAGATGAAAAAAATTTTGATGATGTCAGTACGTGAAGATGAAAAGGAAGCTATTGAAAATTGGAGTGAACGACATCCTGATGTGGAAGTTGGAATTGATGAAGGTGAGCTACATGCTGATACAGTAGCTAAACTTAAAGGTTTTGATGGTGTTGTTATTCAACAAAGAAGTTTAGTTGAAGATGAAGTATACGCTGAATTGAAGAATCTAGGATTAAAGCAAATTTCTACAAGAACTGCTGGATATGATGTAATTAATGTTGATTTAGCTCATAAGAATGGTTTGAAAGTAACGAATGTACCTGCATATTCACCAAGATCAGTTGCAGAATTAGCCTTAGCACATACCATGCGATTAATTCGTAATTTAGAATTGTTTGATGAAAGAGCTGAGGAACAAGATTTTAGATGGATTGGACTTAAAGGAAAAGAAATCCATACTTTGACAATTGGTATAATCGGTGCTGGTAGAATTGGTGGTACTGCAGCTAAATTGTTTAATGCTTTAGGTGCTAAAGTAATTGCTTATGATATTAAGCCAAATCCAGAATTAAATGAGGTTTTGACTTATAAATCATTGAACGAAGTGTTACAAGAATCAGATGTTATTAGTTTACATGTCGACTTGAATGAAACAACCAAAGGATTAATTGGAAGTGAAGAATTGGCATTAATGAAACCAACTGCATTTCTAATTAATGAATGTCGTGGCCCAGTTGTAGATACAGATGCTCTAATTACTGCTTTAAAAAATAAGAAGTTAGCAGGAGCAGCTTTAGATACACTTACAGGCGAAGAGAATTTCTTTAATTTTGATTTACGTGGTAAAGAATTACCAAGTGAACAACTAAAAGAATTAAGAGCGATGAATAATGTTATTTTGACACCGCATGTTGGTTTCTATACTAATGTCGCCGTTCAAAATATGGTTGATATTAGTTTAGATGATGTATTAGCTATTATTTCAGAGAAAAGAAGTGACCATGAAATTTAATAAAATGAGGTAAAGGATATGAATAAAAAGATTAGCTTAAAAACAGGGACAATGAATATTTTGAATGGTATTAGTATGGGTGTTGTTGTAGCCTTGATTCCATCTGCGTTAGTTGGTCAATTAATGAAAGCTTTGATGGGAGTGATGCCACATATTGCAAGTCAGGTGATTGATATTACTAACTTTGCTGCAAGCCTATTGCCGGCAATGGCTGGTTTTTGTGTGGGGTATCTCTTTAAAATGAACATGGTTCAAATGAGTTCGATTGCAGCAGCTACAACAATTGGATCTGGAGTAGTGAAAAAAGTCGGAACAACTTATGTAGTTGCTGGGACAGGGGATGTAATTAATGTTGCAGTAACGATAGTATTTGCGGTAATTATAGCTAGTATTATTGGAAATAAATTGAAGAATTACACAATTTTATTAATGCCAGTTCTTGTCTTGGTAATAGCTGGAGGATTGGGATTATTGACCCTCCCTTATGTTAAGTTGGTAACTGGTTTTATTGGGGCGATGATAAAAACTTTTACTATTCTTCAACCTGTTTTGATGGGAACATTGATGGGAATATCATTTGCAGTTTTAATTGTATCTCCAATCAGTTCAGTGGGAATAGCAACTGCAATTGGAATAAGTGGAATTTCATCTGGTTCAGCTAATCTAGGAATTACAGCTGGGGCTTTTACATTGGCAATTATGGGAAGTTCAGTTAATAGTTTAGGAACAATACTCGCTCATTTTATTGGAACTCCTAAAATTCAAATGGGAAATATGTTGGAAAGGCCAAAATTATTTATTCCAGTAATAATTAGTTCAGGAATTATGGGAGCTTTGGGAGCCATTTTTAAAATTCAAGGAACATCTATGAGTGCGGGATTTGGATTTGCTGGATTAATTGGGCCAATGACAGCATATGAACAAATGGATCCAGGAGTAGGTAGTGTAATTTTACTAACAACATTGTTTGTAGTGTTGCCAATTATTTTAGGATTGGCGATGAAATATATTTTTGTTGGTAAAAGTAAATTTGTTAAAGCTAATGATTTATTAATTGAAGCCGAATAGTATATTGTGTAGGCTTGTGTTAAAAAAGAAGCTTTGATTTACGAGAAAAAATTCGTAAAATCAAAGCTTCTTTATTTTGCTTATTTTTTAGTGATATAACCTTGAGCCTTTAATAATTCAGCACATTCAACAGCGCCACCAGCAGCACCACGAGCAGTGTTGTGTGATAGACCGATGAATTTCCAGTCATATACTTTATCTTCACGTAAACGACCGATAGAAATACCCATACCATTTTCGTAGTTTACATCTAATGCAACTTGAGGACGGTCATCTTCAGTCATATAACGAATGAATTGTTTAGGAGCACTAGGAAGTTCTAATTCTTGTGGAACACCACGATAATCTTCAAGTGCTTTAATTAATTCTTCCTTAGTAGCAGGTTTTCTAAATTTAACAAAAGCAGCTGCAGTATGTCCGTAAAGCACTGGTACACGAACACATTGAGTAGTAATAACTGTATCATCAGCTGGGACAATAGACTTACTTTCAGCATCTACATGCCCCCAAATACGAAGAGGTTCTTTTTCTGATTTTTCTTCTTCTCCACTAATAAATGGAATGATGTTACCTTCCATTTCTGGCCATTCTTTGAAAGTCTTTCCGGCACCGGAGATAGCTTGATATGTAGTAGCAACTACTTCATAAGGTTCAAATTTCTTCCAAGCAGATAATGCTGGTGTGTAGCTTTGGATAGAGCAATTTGGTTTAACTGCGATAAAGCCACGTTTTGTACCTAAACGTTCACGTTGGTATTTGATAACTTCAGTATGTTCAGGATTAATTTCAGGGATAATCATAGGAACATCTGGAGTCCAACGGTGAGCACTATTATTAGAAACAACAGGAGTTTCAGTTTTAGCATATCTTTCTTCAAGTGCTTTAATTTCATCTTTAGACATGCTGACAGCTGAAAATACAAAGTCTACATTAGAAGTAACTTTTTCTACATCATTAGCATCTAAAACAACCATATCCTTAACACGTTCAGGAATAGGTGTTTCCATACGCCAGCGACCGTTAAGAGCTTCTTCGTAAGTTTTACCAGCACTACGAGGGCTAGCTGCTAATTCTGTAACTTCAAACCAGGGATGGTTATCCAAAATCGCAATAAATCTTTGTCCAACCATACCAGTAGCACCAATAACTGCTACTTTTAATTTTTGACTCATTTTAAAACCTCATTTCTCATAATTATTGATATTAAACCTATCATAAGTTAATTTTATACAAATTACAAGTAAAGAGAATACGATTCTATAAAGAATAAATACAACTAATTATTTTATTAAATGGTGGGAAATTTTTTTAAGAAATTATTTATATTTCTTGAAAATAAGTGACTTGACTTTGAGCTAACTCCAAGTAATATTCTGATAATTGAAATGGAGGAGATGAGCATGAACTTAACAATTACCCAAGTATCAGAAAAGTATAGTATTACACCAGATACACTAAGATATTACGAACGTATAGGACTGCTACCTAATGTTCCACGTCAAAGTAATGGAAATCGTTATTACGATGATAGTGTGCAAGAATGGATTGAAATGATTGTTTGCTTGCGTCATTCGGGTGTACCTATTGAAAAATTAATTGACTATGCTGAAATGATTCAGAAAGGCGATTCAACGTTACAAGCACGTGAAGATTTGTTGAAAGAGCAACTGGCAAATTTAAAAGAAAAACAACACAATCTTAATCGTTCAATTGCACGTTTAGAACATAAGATTAGTTTATATGAATCTGGAGAGATTAAACAGCATAGAAGTTATTTTACAGAATACAAAATTATGGAAGATAAATAAGGAGATTTTGAATAATGTTTTTACTAACAGTTAGATTAAAAAAGAACAAATAACTGATGATAGATTAGGAAAGCATCGCCAATAGTTTAAAAAATATTTTGAAATTGGAAAATTTATTCCTAAATTAATTGCTGAAGATATAAAATAAAATTACCTTAATCTTTTTCTTAGATTAGTACCTCTAAATTTATATTTTATTAAAAAACGAACTTTATTATAAAAAATAATAAAAAAACTAGGAAAATACCGTAAAATGACGTATAATATCTAAGTATTATAAAATAGAATTGAGATGGATATTTTAGGAGGTATTAGTTTGAAAACAAGACGAAGCGACAGATTAATTGATATGACGCGTTATTTTATGGAACGACCACATACATTAGTGTCATTAACTTTTTTTGCCGAACGTTATGAATCTGCTAAATCATCAATCAGTGAAGACTTGGCTATTATAAAACGTACTGTTAAGTTAAGAGGTATAGGAATTTTAGAAACAATACCAGGCGCTACAGGGGGAGCTATTTTTATCCCATCTATTGATGAAGATGAAGCACGTGCATTTATCGAAGATATGACTGAACAACTTTCACACCAAGATAGATTATTACCTGGGGGATACGTATATTTATCTGACTTACTTGGCAGACCAGACGTTTTGAGATACGTTGGTCGTGTGATTGCACGTCAATATATAGATAAGCAAATTGATGCAGTAATGACAGTAGCTACTAAAGGTGTTCCAATTGCACAAAGTGTAGCTTCATATTTAAATGTTCCATTCGTAATTGTGCGTCGTGATTCTAAGATTACTGAAGGTTCTACAGTATCAGTAAATTATGTATCTGGGTCTAGTGAACGCATTGAAAAAATGGAATTATCCAAGCGCAGTTTGAAACGTGGTTCTCACGTATTAGTAGTGGATGATTTCATGAAGGGCGGCGGTACTGTTAACGGTATGAAGTCCATGATTGAAGAATTTGAATCTGAACTTGTGGGAATTACCGTTTTTGCAGAAGGTGCATTTGATGGTCGTCGAATGGTTGAAGATTACACATCGTTATTAAAAGTTGATAGTGTCAATACAATTGATAAAACTATTCACGTAAGCCCAGGAAATTATTTAGAAAAAGTCTTTGGCAAAAAAGAAGATTAAAATATAAAAAATAGGAATGAATTATTTACGGTATATGTGTACTTAGTAAATAATTCATTTTTTTAATGAAACTTTCCGAAAAAATGATAAACTAATTATAAATTAATTATAATATATGGAGAGTGGATTGTATGGGGGATAAAAGATTTAATTTATTTCAGTTACTAAAAGCTGGAACGACAACAATCATTAATGCGTTAGGAGCAGCGATATTTACTTATGCTTTGTCATTAAAGCTATTAGAAATAACAGGTTCAGCTTTAGGTTATGGAGTGAATATATTTATTGGACCAATCATTGGCCTAATTCTATCACCAGTTATTAGTAAAGTTGTGGATAAATATCCACGCAAAAATGTCGCGATTGTAGCAGAGATAGCTTTAGTAATCTGCTTGGCAATTTTCTTAATTATTTACCCACTAGCAGTGAAAACTAATCTATTGGTTGTATCAGTAGTATTTGTAAGCATTAGTAATATTTGTGCTAGATTTTTCTCAATTTCATATCTTTCATCAACTCCAGACATAGTTTCTAAAGATTACTTGCAGAAGCTAAATGCGATTCAAACGACAGGGGTTGCAATTGCAGGTATTGCTGCACTACCATTAGCAGGATATATTTATGGAAAAATCGCATTTGAATACATAATTTTAATTGAAATTATAACTGAAATTCTGACTATCTTTTTGACAGTAATAACTAAATTTAAAGCTCATAGAAATAAAGAAAAAGCACATGAAACGGGTAAAAAGTTAATTGAAATTTTGCGAGGTAATATGGAATTAACTAGATTAACAATGATAGCTATGCTTTTGAATTTAGCAGTAACTTCATTAACGATTGGTGTTCCATATGTTGTTATTCATGTTTTGAAATATAGCTCAGTAGTCAGTGGAGATATTCAAAGTTTGTATTCTATTGGAGTAGTTCTAGGAGGAGCAGTAATAGCTGCAATTAATATAAAGAATATTACTAGATTTATCATAAGACTATATTCTTCCTTTGCAGTAGCGTTATTGATTTTAGGAATCTCATTATCATTCTTTAAACATGAGACTTTGATAATCTTCATCGTATTTGAACTAATTTTAGGAATTTCAACTGCATTATCCGATCCTCCATTATTTACCTATGTTCAAGAAGTAATTCCTAAAGAAAATTTAGGAAAAGTTATGACATTCTTGTATACATTAGCACAACTTCTCACACCAGTTGGAGTGCTGATTTACAGTACTTTATTCGCTAAAATTGATTATCCAACAGTCTTTCTAATTAGTGGAATTGTAGTTAACATCATCGTTATCGTTGTACTACTTTTCTTAGGGAAAAAATCTAAGAATTTAGCATAATTGTTAGAAATTAAAGAGAATACTAAGAACGCAATCTAATCTTGATTAAGATTTATTTTGACTTCAGTTTCAAACCTTGTTATCAGTGGTAAAAATAGAGTATGATACAGTAGTAAATATTAATTTGACAAGGAGAAATATTATGACTTCTAAATATGCTATCATCTTGGCTGCTGGTCAAGGAACACGCATGAAATCAAAGCTATATAAAGTACTACATCCAGTATGTGGAAAGCCAATGGTAGATCATGTATTAACTGAAATTGAAAAGAATAACATGGATGAAATTGTGACAGTTGTAGGTCACGGTGCTGAAATGGTTGAAAAGACTTTAGGTGATCGTACAAAATACGCTTTACAAGCAGAACAATTAGGAACCGGCCATGCTGTCTTACAAGCTGAAAAATTACTTGGTGATAAAGATGGTATGACTTTAATTGCTTGTGGAGATACACCTCTTTTCACAGCAAAGACATTTGAAGAATTATTTGAATATCACAAATCTAAAGGTGCGGTAGCTACAGTTTTAACAGCTCATGCTGAAAATCCATTTGGCTATGGTCGTATCATCCGTAATGAAATTGGAATTGTGGAAAAAATTGTTGAACAAAAAGACGCAACAGCTGAGGAAGCTGCAGTAAAAGAAATCAATACTGGTGTGTATTGTTTTGATAATAAAGAATTATTTGCGGCATTACATCAAATTAAAAATGATAATGCACAAGGTGAATATTATCTTCCAGATGTAATGGAAATCTTCCAAAAACAAGGTAAAGTTGTTGCTGCTTACCAAATGAAGAACTTTGAAGAATCAATGGGTGTTAATGATCGTATTGCTTTATCTAATGCAACCAAAGTAATGCGTCGTCGTATTAATGAAAACTTGATGCGTCAAGGTGTAACTTTAATTGATCCTGATACAACTTATATTGATATTGATGTAAAAGTAGGATCAGATACAGTTATCGAACCTGGAGTACAATTAAAAGGTAAGACAGAAATTGGTGCTGATTGCTATATTGGTGCTCATTCTGAAATTATAGACAGTGTAATTGAAGATGGCGTAAAGGTTACAAGTTCTTATATTGAAGATGCTGTAATGCATAAGAATTCTAACATTGGTCCATACAGTCATTTACGACCTAAAGCTGAAATTGGTGAAAATGCTCATATTGGAAACTTTGTAGAAGTTAAGAAAGCTACAATTGGAAAGAATACTAAAGTTGGTCATTTAACATATGTTGGCGATGCAACATTAGGTAGAGATATTAATGTTGGTTGTGGCACAGTATTCGTTAACTACGATGGAATTAACAAGCACCATACAACAGTTGGAGATTACTCATTCATTGGTAGTGCTTCAAATATTATCGCACCTGTAAATATTGCTGATCATGCTTATGTAGCAGCAGGTTCAACAATTACAGATGATATTGATGCACATGATATGGGAATTGCTCGTGGACGTCAAGTTAACAAAAAAGGTTATTTTGACCGTTATCCAGTAGCTGAAGCTGCACGTATTGCTGAAGAAAAAGCCAAAGAAGAGTAAGAAAAAAACTAAATTTGCTTGATTTTAGACTATATTTTGACGTACTATTGTAGTAGGTAAAATAATAGGTATAAATAATTGGAGGCCGTTATGTCTGGACAATATTCTGATCCAAAGCTTAAAATTTTTGCTTTAAATTCAAATAAGCCTTTAGCAGAAAAAATTGCTGAAGCTGTTGGGGTACCTTTGGGAAAAATCTCTGTTGATCGTTTCAGTGATGGTGAAATCCGTATCAACATTGAAGAAAGTATTCGTGGCGATGAAGTATTTATCGTTCAATCAACATCTGCTCCTGTTAATGATAATTTAATGGAACTATTAATTATGATTGATGCTCTTCGTCGTGCTAGTGCAGCAACTATCAACGTTGTAATTCCTTACTATGGATATGCACGTCAAGATCGTAAGGTTCGTTCACGTGAACCAATTACAGCTAAATTAGTTGCAGATATGTTGGAAAAAGCTGGTGCAACTCGTGTGGTAGCCCTTGATTTACATGCTGCTCAAATTCAAGGATTCTTTGACATTCCTGTTGACCACTTAATGGGTGCACCATTATTGGCTGATTACTTCTTAACTAATGGTTTGGAAAAAGACGCAGTTGTTGTTTCTCCTGACCATGGTGGTGTTACACGTGCTAGAAAATTAGCAGAATTCTTGAAAGCACCAATCGCTATTATTGATAAGCGTCGTCCTAAGGCTAATGTAGCTGAAGTTATGAACATTATTGGTTCTGTTGATGGTAAACGTTGTATCTTAATTGATGATATGATTGATACAGCTGGAACAATTACTTTAGCAGCTCAAGCATTGAAAGATGCTGGTGCAGTAGAAGTATATGTTTGTGCTACACACCCTGTATTCTCAGGTCCAGCCATTGAACGTATTGAAAAATCTCCAATTAAGGAAATGGTTATTACAGACTCTATTAACCTTCCTGAAGACAAGAAGATTGATAAAGTTGTTCAAGTTTCTGTAGGTCCACTTATTGGTGATGCTATTAAACGTATTCATGAACACAAGCCAGTTAGTCCATTGTTCAAGAATCGTTTCCACAAGGAAGATTAATATTAAACATGTTGATAAGTCAGTTACTTTATGTAGCTGGCTTATTTTTTACACAAAAAGGGGGAATTTAGGTGGATAATGTAAGAATTAGGTTAATAACTGAAGCTGATAGTGGAGAATTATATCAATTGATTGTGGATAATCGTAATAATTTGGAAAAATGGATTGAGTGGATAAGAGATATTCACAATGAAGATGAGATGCATACATATATTCAAAAAATTATCCACACTGAACGTAAAGAAGCAACAATAACTTTTGTAATTTTACTGAATGAAAAAGTTATTGGAATGGCAGATATTAGCGATATATCACCAGATGGCAAAATGGGTGAGGTTGGACTTTGGCTAAGTGAAGAGTATCAGGGAAAAGGAATTGCAGGTGCTGTTATAAGTGAGATTGAAAAGTACTCTAAATCAAAAACAAAGATAAATACTCTGAAAATGTTAATTAAAGCTAATAATGTTAATAGTTTGAAAATGGCACATAAATTAGGATATCAAGAGGTTGAAAAATTAACATCTTGGAAAAATGGAGAAGTTAAATGGATAGTATTGTGCAAAAAAATTCTAAAAAAGTCAAAATGTCAAATCTAGACATAGGACCAATTCAAAAATTGACGCAAAAATTGTAGAATTTGCAGAAATTAAAAAATTGGTCCTGTGTCTAAAACGTAAATTAGACAAATTCGTATAATAAAAAAGCATCTATTATTTTTTAGATGCTTTTTTATTTGGATCTTAATTTTAGAATTCTTGGTAAACAGCAGGATCTTGATTCTTAGTTCTGCCATTAGGTTTATCCAAATTAGTAATAGCTGCGACTTCATCAGCTGATAATTCAAAATCAAAAATATCCAAATTGGATAATTGGTGTTTTGTAGAGTTAGCTTTAGGAATAATACCTACACCTAATTGGAATTCCCAACGCAAAATTACTTGAGCAACAGATTTATGATGCTTCTTGGCAATTTCAACGATTACAGGATCTTGTAATACTGAATTAGCTCTACCTAGTGGGCTCCAAGCTTGTGTGAAAATACCATGTTCTTTATCATATTCTCTTTGAACAGCTTGAGACCAATATGGATGTAATTCAATTTGGTTTACAGCTGGCATCACACCTGTTTCATTAGCCAAACGATCAAGATGTTCAGGTAAGAAGTTGCAGACCCCAATTGAACGAACAAGACCGAATTTTTGTGCATCAATTAAAGCTTGCCATGCTTCAACATAATGATCTTCTTTAGGATTAGGCCAATGGATGAGATATAGATCATAATAATCTAAGCCTGCACGATAAAGTGATTCTTGAATAGTAGGGATAGCTTCTTCGTATACTTGATGTCTTCCTGGAAGTTTAGATGTTACGAAGATATCTTCACGCTTAAGAGATGAACGTCTGATTGCTTCGCCGACTGCACCTTCATTTTCATAATTAAAAGCAGAGTCTAATAATGAATAACCATTATTTAAAGCACTATTAATAGCGTTAACTCCTGTAGCACCATTCAATTTATAAGTACCAAATCCAAGTACAGGAATTTGATTACCATCATTTAAAGTATAGTTAGGAATTTTTGCCAAAATAATCACTCCTTATCATGGGAAACACGTTTGATTACAGAATACTTCTTGCCTTCAGCTGCTTCTTGTTGTAGAGCTTTAGCTTCATCAAAGATGACATAAGGTTGACCATCTTTTTCTTGAACGATCAGAACAGAATTATCAGCTTTCATATGATAGATTTTAGCTGCAGTATAAGCTTTATCGAAATCATAAGAGCTGGAAATTGATTGTCCTGGATTGAAAAATACATTTTCACTCATAAGATCACTTCCTTATAAATTGTGTAAATGATTTCATACTTTAATTGTACCATTATTGTCAAAAATTTCTATATTCCAAACTTGTGAGAGTGATACTGATATGCTAAGATTGTGTAAATTAATTTTGAAATGAGATGATAGAATGGACTATCAAAAATTGCCATTATTTATACATGATTATCCACAGGACGCAGTAATCAATCCAGACCATGAGAGTTTAGATTATAAGCTGCCAAAAAAATTAATTTATGCTTTTGTAACTAAAGAAAATATTGATAAATTTTTAGCAAGATATTCTTATCGAATTGTAGGGAGCATGGAGACAATTTCTTTTAATCCTAATGTCTATGAAATTGATTATGAAGGACAAAAAATAGGATTATGCCAAGCTCCACTTGGGGCACCAGCAGCTACACAACTATTAGATTGGCTAATTGGTTATGGAGTAAAACAGGTATTAGCTGTTGGTTCTTGTGGTTCACTAGAAGATTTTGAAGAAAATGAGTTTGTTATTCCAACAAAAGCAATTAGAGATGAAGGAACATCGTTGCATTATTTACCAGCTAGTGAAAGTATTGAATTAAATTCAAAGTTTGTACAGCGAGTAGAACAAACACTACAAGATTTTAATTATCGAATTCATGAAGTTATAACATGGACAACCGATGGATTTTATAGAGAAACTATAGAGTTAGTCAATCGTTATCGTAAACAAGGAGTCGCTACAGTCGAAATGGAATGTGCTGCTTTAGCCGCATGTTCACAGTTTAGAAATGTGGATTTTGCCCAGATTTTATTCACAGCTGATTCACTGAAAGATGTTGATAATTATGATGAACGAGATTTTGGAATTAATTCACATCTAAAAGTATTAAAAATAGCGACAAAAGTTATGGCGAAATTAAAAAACTAATAATTTAGCTTGTCTTTAACAATAGAATTATGCTAAATTGAACTTATTACTTTTAATGAAACGAGGAAATTTATTTGATTACTGTAAGTGATTTAAGTTTAAACTTTTCTGGACGTTTACTCTATGATGATGTTAATTTGAAATTCACTCCAGGAAACTGCTACGGTATTATTGGTGCTAATGGTGCTGGAAAGTCTACTTTCTTAAAGTTACTTGAAGGAAAGTTAGAACCAACAACTGGAAATATTTCAATTGGTAGTAATGAACGTATTTCAAGCTTGAACCAAGACCACTTTGGTTTTGAAGAATTCACAGTAATGGAAACTGTCATTCAAGGCCATAAAAAGCTCTATCAAATTATGAAAGAGAAAGATGCGATTTATGCTAAGCCTGACTTCTCTGAAGAAGATGGGATTAAGGCTGCAGAACTTGAAGCTGAATTTGCAGAGATGGATGGTTGGAATGCAGAAGCAGAAGCATCACAACTTCTACAATCTTTAGGTATACCAGAATCCTTGCATGATGCTAAGATGAGCGAATTACCTGAAAGTGATAAGGTTAAAGTTTTATTAGCACAGGCTTTATTTGGTGAACCTGATATTTTATTATTAGACGAACCAACAAACGGTTTAGATGTACATACAATTTCATGGCTAGAAGACTTTTTAGCAGATTATCAAAATATTGTAATTGTGGTATCTCATGACCGTCATTTCTTAAACCAAGTATGTACACATATGTGTGATGTGGACTACGGCAAGATTAAGTTATATGTTGGTAACTATGACTTCTGGTTAGAATCTAGTCAGTTAGCTGCTAAACTTCAAGCAAATGCAAATGCTAAGAAAGAAGAAAAAATCAAGGAATTGCAAGAATTTATTGCACGTTTCTCTGCTAATGCTTCTAAATCTAAACAAGCTACATCACGTAAGAAACAACTTGAAAAAATTACTTTGGATGACATTAAACCATCATCAAGAAAGTATCCATTTATCAAATTTGAAATGGAACGTGAATTAGGAAATGACTTAGTTAAGGTTGAAAATGTTAGCCATACTATTGATGGTGAGAAGATTCTTGATAACGTAAGTTTTATTATTCGTCCTGGCGAAAAAGTAGCTTTATTATCACGTAATGACTTAGCAACCACAACTTTAATGCAAATCTTAGCTGGTGAAATTGAACCCGATGAAGGTACTGTAACTTGGGGACAAACAACAAGTCAAAGTTACATGTCAAAAGACTTAAATGCTAGTTTTGATAATGATGAATTAAGCATTTTAGATTGGTTACGTCAATTTGCTACTAAAGAACAAAATGATAATACTTTTTTACGTGGTTTCTTAGGTAAGATGTTGTTCTCAGGTGATGATATTGATAAGCAAATCAAAGTGTTATCTGGTGGCGAAAAGGTTCGTTGTATTCTAGCTAAAATGATGTTAGAACGTGCTAATGTATTATTGATGGATGATCCAACTAACCATTTAGACTTAGAGTCAATTACTTCGCTTAATGATTCAATGATTGATTTTAAAGGTTCAATTATCTTTACATCTCATGACCATGAGTATATTCAAACAATCGCAAATCATATTATTGAAGTAGGGCCTAAGGGAATTGTTGACCGTTTTGACACTACTTATGACGAGTTCTTGGCATTAGATTCAGTTCAAGAACAAGTTGAAAAATTATATTAAGAAAATACAGAGTCGTGCTTTTATATTGGAAGGGCATGACTTTTTTCTTATAATAGTTTTGAGGTGATAATATGAAAATTACTTGGCATGGACATGCTTTTATTGAAATTCAAGTTGCTGGAAAACAAATTCTAATTGATCCTTTTATTACTGGAAATCCATTTACTAAGACTAAACCAGAAGATTTTAATCCAGATTATATTCTATTAACTCATTCACATCATGATCATGTGGGAGATGCGGAAGAATTAGCTAAAAAATCAGGTGCGACAATTGTAACAGAAATGGATATGGCTAATGATTACGCACAAAAAGGTTTCAAAGTTGAAGGTCCTAATTATGGTGGAACAGTGCATTTTGATTGGGGCGATGTTAAGATCATCCCAGCTTGGCATACTACTGCTAATGTGCCTTTAGGTATGGCAACAGGCTTAGCTTTAACAATTGAAGGAAAATTAATTTATATCGCTGGAGATACTGGTTTATTCAGTGATATGAAGCTAGTTGGACGTAAGCAACAAATTTACTTGGCATTCTTACCAATTGGCGATTATTATACAATGGGACCTGACGATGCTGCCTATGCTGCTTCATTAATTGATGCTAAAAAAGTTATTCCATATCACTTCAATACGTTTCCACCAATTAAGCAAGATGTAAATGATTTTTGGAAAGACGTTCCTGAAAATATGAAATTTACAGCTGAAATTGACAAACCATTTGAATTATAAAATACTAAATTGACAAAAAAGCCTAGAATGAAAATTCCAGGTCTTTTTCTTAATATCTAATTTTGGTGACTTCACCGGAATTGAAAATTTGTCCATCAGTAAGGACAATTCTTCCCAAATCATCAATGGTAGAAACTACACCAGTTATTATTTTATTTCCTTGTTTAATGCGAACTCCTTTATCGATAACAACAGATAATTTACGATATTCATCCATAAAATCAGCAGAAGTATAGTTACGATAAATAGCGAAAAATTCATCTAAGCAACATGCAATAAACATATTTCTGGATATATGGTATTTTTCAGCTAACTCTTTAAGTGAACCAACTCTTTCCCTAAGTTCAGCAGGGAATACTTTTAGGGGAGTGGTATAGTTTATACCAATTCCGATAATAATTTGTGAGATACTTTGAGTTTCAAGGTTAGCAACACCCTCAGTTAAAATGCCACAAATTTTCTTACCGTCAAGTAATACATCATTAACCCATTTAATTTCTGTATCTTTGTGGAATAACTTTTTGATAGTACGACTAACCGCAATAGCGACAGCAGTAGTCAACAAACCAGGATTTAAATCATTTTGATGTTGATTTTCAAGCAAGATGCTCATATAAATACCGGTATTCTTAGGTGATTCGAATTTTCTGCCATAGCGTCCGTAACCTGCCGTTTGTTGGTCACTAATAATTACCAGTGGCTCAGTAGAATGACGTTGACTACTGATATTTTTAGCTTCAGAGTTAGTTGAACCAATAGTTTCATAAACATGCAGATCAAGATTATCAGTATGTAAATATTTGTTAATAAACGCAGTATTCAATACTCCATTATCAACTAGACAATATCCTTTTCTTGTTTTACTGGAAATTTCATAGCCTTGTTCTTTTAATTGTTTGACAGCTTTCCAGACCGCTGTGCGAGAGATATTTAGTTTATTTGATAATTCTTCTCCAGATGTATAATTTCCTAGATTTTGGATAAAATAATTTAAAACAGCTTTTTCAGTGTTCATGTAATACACCTCGATATCAATGATATACTAATTGTAGCAAATTCAAAGACTTAGTAAAGTTTAATTCAGATTCTTTTTCTGAGAAATAAAAAGTGGTACGTTAGTAAAGATTGAGAGGTGTAGAGTTGATGAGAGTAAAGAAAAAATATTTAATAGAATGGCTATTAATAATTTTAAGTGGTATTCTTATCTATTTTTTTGTTGATAATGATGCTTTTTTATATAAAGATCCAGTTGCTCAAATTGTGAGTGTAACAAATACAAAAGCAACTAAAACAGAAGATACATATAAAAATAAGGATATGACGACGGAACAAACTTTAAAAGTGAAAGTTCTTAATGGTCATAGAAAAGGAGAAGTGTTAACAGCCAAGAATACTTTTTCTAAATCAGGCGGATATGATCAGAGATTTTACCGCGGACAAAAAGTTTTCATAAAGTTTGAAAAGTCAGACGGTAAATTGATGGCAATGATAAATAATTATAAACGAGATGTTTACTTAATAATGTTATGTTGGGCGGTAGTAGTACTACTATTCTTAGTTACACAAATTCGAGGATTTACATCGCTAATAAGTGTTATTTTAAATTTCATAATTTTTCTATTATGTGTACAACTAGATGTTAAGTGGAATATCAATAATTTCTTTTGGATATTTGCTACAGTTGCAGTAATTTTCCTTGCTTTGTCTTTAATATTAGTAATAGGTTTCAATCGGCAATTTTTAGTAACCTTTGGATCGATATTTATCGGAACAACTTTAGCGATGGTAATTGGAGTAGTAGCGATGCAGGTAACCAATGACAAGGGAGTACATTATGAAGCTTTAGACTTTGCTACTCAGTCACCAAAACAATTATTTCTAGCAGCGACTGTAATTGGATTACTAGGAGCTGTTATGGATGCAGCAACGGATATTGTATCAACATTATTTGAAATGAAACGTACTCAACCTGAAATTTCTAGAAAACAATTATTTATTTCAGGACAAAATGTTGGAAAATCAATAATGGGACCTTTGGTAAATGTTTTGTTATTAATCTTTTTTGCTGAAACAGTAACAATGGCAGTCTTATTCTTCAGGACTGGAAATTCAATTGCATATACATTTGAATGGACAATGTCATTGGGAATTATTCAAAGCTTAATTAGTGGAATAGGGATTACGCTAGTTATTCCATCAGCTAGTTTACTGAGTTCATTAGTATTAGGTGGTGGCGAAAAATGAGTACAATTACATTACTAACAATAATTTTATTCATACTAATGTGGATAGTTGGTGGAAAAAGAGGATTAGCCTCTTTTTCTAGCGTAGCATTAAACTTCATACTTTTATTTCTAACTGTAATTTTTATTTCAATTGGGGTACCAGCTTTGTGGACAACTATTTTTGCAGGAATAGCGATTTTAGCTGTTACTATTTATATGGGAAATAGCGATGAAAAAACCACTAATATAGCGTTTGGAGCTACTTTGATTTCATTAGCGATAGTTGTTGTAGTTATGGTTCCTTTCATTAAACTAGTTGGAATTCAAGGCTTTAGTCCGGAACAATCTGAAGAAATAGAAGCTTTTAATTTATTAATCGGAGTAAATTTTGAAAGTATCGTAATTTCAACTATGATCTTGAGTACTTTAGGAGCAATTGCAGAAGCTGCGATTGCTATTGCAAGTGGTTTAGATGAAATAATTGAACAACAACCAGACATAACTTTACCAGCTTTATACACAAGTGGACGAAATATAGGATTACAAATTATGGGTATGACATTTAACACTTTATTTTTTGGAATGTTTGGTGGAGATTTAGCATTGTTCATCTTGCTATATAAATTAGATGCGACATTTGGATATTACTTAAATTCCAAAATATTTGTAGCAGAATCAATGGAAGTTTTATTCTCATCGATTTCAATAATCTTAGTCATTTGGATAACAACTTATATGATGGGGAAGAAAGTCAAACGGACATAAAATTCTCTGGAAATATTGACAAAATTTTCTTGTCAAGAGTAGAATTTGAACTAGGTTAGTACAGTTAATCAGCATTAATAAGATGCTGAAATTATATAAAAATGAAGAGTTTACTCTAAGTTATCTGATAAGAAAATCGAATAGTAAGTAAAGCATAAAATTAGATGGGGTTTTCTTATCTAGTTTTATGCTTTTTTATATGGACAGGATGTGATAATTATGGCGTATTCAACAATTGTTACTAAAGATGAAGGGGCAATTATTATAGTTGATAATATTGATACTAAACGAAATAAAGCTGAACATAAAATAATTCAATTAAACAAAGAAACCAAAATATACTTAGTTTCTTTTGGAAAATATGAATTAGATGGATTAGTTTGGGACAATCTGATAAAAGGATTTCAGATGAGAGTTAACCAACCAATAGCCACGTTTAAAGAATGTACACTTAGATTTGAAGAATATCTAAGAAGTTTAAAAGATAACTATAGAAAAGATATCTATATTCAAAGAATAATCTGGACAGCTTTAAATAACCTAACCTTAAATGGCGGAATACAAAGTTTGGTAGAAAATATTAACCGAGTATATAGCACGTTATCAATTGATAAACAAGTAAATGAAGAAACTACTCCAATTTTGATTAATGAACTAATTAACTTTTTAAATCAAAATCAAATCTCCATTGATCAAGAAAGTTTTAATAAATTAGTTGAAATTGTTAAGGATGCCTATTTATATCCTAGAAAGAATTTGCAAGATTATATGGGAATTTGTCTTGTAGGTGTGGGCAATGACGAAACCAGTATTAGTGCAACAAGTTATAGATTATATGGAGTAACAGAAAATAATAAATTATTAGCTAGTGTTCAACAGATAGGTAAGGGTATTATCAATCTTGAAAAATCTGAAGCAACTGAAATTATGATTGGTGGCATTTCTCAAACTTTTATGGATGATTTTTACTGGAATTTGAATAATAGTAATAATCCTAATCTATTACAAGCTACAAGTTCATTATCTGAAATTGCTCAAAATGAATATAATATCTCACAAGAAATTTTAAGAAATAAGAGTTTAGATGATATCAGTGACTTTTTATTCAATGTATATGGGATACATCGCCAGTTAGAAATAGCACAGGTAGGGGAAGATTTACAAGCAAATAAAGTAAAGCTAGTAAAATTTTCTTTATTAGATGAACCGATAGTAATAGAAAAAGAGTTAGGGGTGAACAATTAATGGAAAAAATGACGGAAAAACAAAGAATATTCTGCAGTATATACCCATATACGACAAAATATATAGAGGCTTTTAATAATGAATATTCCGATAATAATTTGAGAGATGAAGTTATTGATTATTTAAATAAGGTAATTCATAAGTTTAGCAATAGTAGTGTTTCTCAAAGTATAGATATAAATATTTGTTTAGTTTCTAATGGAAAAGAACAGTCAGAAGTTTTTTTAGATATCTTATATAAACTCATTAAGGTGCTTAATCCTAGTTTTGGCGATAAGACTTATATTATGCCTGATCAGTATGAATATCTGGAAAGTGTAGAAAATAATGCATTTATAATAATTCAAGATGCTAAGTCTGCCTTTGGTGGAGATTTACCTGAAGATAGACGCGGATATAAGATCGATTATAAAAACTATATAATGGAAATACTTGAAAGAGCTGATAGTCAAAAAGTAATCTTGTTAGAAGATACGGAAGAAAATATTAGCTATATAAATTCTTTAGAAGAAGTGAAAAACAATCTTACTAATTATTTCGTAATTAGAGATTTGACAATTGAAGAAGCTATCAATTATGGCAAGAGTCTCCTATATAATCAAGGTCTAAGTTTAGAAGATGATATTTTATATGGAAATGTATTGAAGTCATATGTGCAAAAAAGCAAGCATTTGACCAAGCGTGTTGTTGAACGTTTTAATAAAAAGATATTAAATAGTTTTGCTAAAAACAGTAGAATGTCGAATGTAATTGATAAAAAATCCATCTTAGATGCCACAAGTGTATATAATCCTAAGCTAGTTAAGCAAATCTTAGATGAATTAGATAGTCTACAAGGATTGGATAATGTGAAGCAACAAATTCATGAGATTTGTGAGGCAGTGGAAGTTTCGCAGGCAAATATTGGAAATATGGAATTATCCAGAAGACATCATATGATTTTTGAAGGACCACCTGGAACTGGTAAAACGACGGTTGCTAGAATAGTTGCACGCTTATTCTATGCACTAGGTATTTTAGAAAATACAACTGTAATTGAAACTAAACGTAATGAATTAGAAGGTAAATGGGTTGGTGATTTAAGTGGAAAAATCAATGAAAAAGTAGATTCTGCTTTAGGTGGAGTACTTTTCATTGATGAAGCTCATCAACTTTATAATAAAGAGGATCCTTATGACAAAGGAAAACAAGTTATTCAGGCTTTTGTACCTCGACTAGAAAATGACGGAGAAAAGTTTATCGCAATTATTGCAGGATATACTAAAGAAATGGAAGAATTTTTGAAATTTGATCCAGGATTGGCTTCCAGATTCCAACATAAAATAATTTTTGAATCATATAAGCCCCAGGTTGTAGCTCAAATAGTGGTTAACATTTTAAAGAAGAACAAAATAGAGTTTAATGAAAAATATGTAAAAGCAGTAGCGATCAACCTTTATGATCAAATTCCAGATGACAAAAAGTCTAATGCACGTTGGGCAAGAAATTATGCTCAAAAATTGATAGAAAAGCAATTGAGTTATTGTGCTAAGCATCCACAATTTCCTAGAAATAGATTATACAATGAGGTTCTAAGAGATAGTGTTAATTGGCAAATAGGGGGTTAGACTATGACTGCGGAATTAGGAATAACAAATGGTTATGGAGTAGTTCTGGCTGCTGATAGTAGTCTAACAATGCAAGACCATAGCTCCCGAAAATATTATATAACTGGTCAAAAAATATTTAAGCTATCATCGAAGCATAGTGTAGCTATTATGTTTTATGGAAATGCTACAATCAATGGTCAAAAAATACAATCAATTGTTGAAGGGTTTAACCAATACTTAGGTGAAGAGCCATTAGATAAATTTACAGAATATGTCCAGCTATTTAAAGAATATCTGATTAAATCAGCAAACAGAGAATATGAGCAATATATTAAGCAGAAACTAGAAGATATATTGAACAACTTACATAGCACCTACAAAACTCAAGATTTATTAGGAAATCTGATTGAAGTAAAAAAAGAAATTCAAGAAGAAAAAATACCCTATACTTTTCAAGAGTTTCAGAAATTCATGAATCAAGATCGAATGAGTCAGTTTTTGATTAGTGAAGATAATAAGTATACGACTGAAGAACTAGAGTATGCGTATTATATGCTAGTTAGTCAAACTGTATCCAATTTTTATACGACAGGAATTGTATTAGCAGGAAAAGGCAAGAAAGAAAATTATTGTTCATTATGGAATAGTGAATTATATGGTGTTTTAGATAGTAAAATTTTCTCAATAAAGGAAATATCAAGTTCTCCTAATTATAGTAATTTATATAAATTTGCCCAAAGTGATGGTGCCGATGCTTTATTGTTAGGGGTAGATAGAAAAGTTAGCGATGCCTTTTATGATAAGTTGTATATGAAATATCAAGGTGCGGATACTATTGAAATAACAAAAGCATTTCAAAGAACAGTTGATGATTACTATAACAAATTTTATCGAGCATACATTAATGGTTTAACCTTAGATAAAGTGGCTAATTTTGCTAAACAATTAGTTTTAGCTACTATGATTAGGCGTAACTTTTTTGACAATAATCAAACAGTAGGTGGAAGCATTGATGTTTTAACTATTGCAAGTAATGGTAAAGTATCTTGGGTACAAAAAGGAAAAAATGTACAAGATATAGAGTTAAAAGTTACGAGTGAAGAAAGAACAGTTCACAACTTAAAGAAGCCTAGAATTTCAGATGAGCCTGAATTAACATTTGACGAGTGGATAGAAAAGCAAATAAGTTTAGCTGAAAAAGTTGTTAATAGAGAAGAAAAGCAAGATGATGAAGATTCAAAAGATGAGATATCATTTAAAGAATGGATAAATCAGCAAATAAAAAGTGCTGAGGAAATCGTAAAGAGAAATGAGTGAAACTATGGATAACGAGAAATTTGAAAAAGAAGCGTTGCAAGTAGTAGAGAATTTTTTAAAGAGTAATACGCAGGTATTAATAGTATCTGGGCGAGCTGGTAGTGGAAAGTCGACTTTAGCTGGAAAAATTTATGAATTAGTAAATAAGAATAATGAATCTGAATATTCTCAAGCACAGATCTTATCTCCTACGGGTCAATCTGTAGGTCTAATCAAACAAAACTTTCCTCAAATTCCAGAACAAGATTGTCAAACTATCTATCGTAAAATCTATCGAAGAGCAACAAAAAATATTGATGATGGGGATAATTTGATATTTGATTTCAAATTGAATAAACAAGAAGATAAGAATGTTTTTATTATAGACGATGCTTCTTACATTTCTGATGAAGAAAACAATAGGGGAAATTTGCATTTTGGTTCTGGAAAATTATTAACGGACTTGTTGACTTCTACTCAGATTTTTGAAAAAGGTAATGTCAAAATAATATTTATTGGCGATGAATATCAATTATTACCAATTAGAGATACTAGTGCTAAAGCTTTAAAGCAAACTTATTTTGAAGAGTTAGGCTTAAATACTATGAAATACGAATTGAAAACCCAATATCGTATGCATGGGGAACTAGCTAGAGGTATAGATAAATATGCCGAATTGATTACTAGTGTAGAAAATCATCAAAAAATAATACCCTATGAATTTAAGAATACTGGCAATGTTAGAAATATTGATGAAGCTGATTGGAGCAAGGAAGAAAAGAAACAAAAGATTGCTGGGCAATTTAATCGTGACAATAAGAGAAATAAGGTAGTAGTAACTTATTCAACTAGAGCAGCTCAAGAATATAATAAATTGATCCGTAGAAAACTTCAAAATATGGAAGATGCACCGATTAGTAGTGGTGATTTAGTAGTATTTTCTAAAAATCAATATGATTTACTTGTAATGGATGCTGCAAGTAATGAGTTCAATGAGGACTTTTTCACTGGAGATATTGCTGAAATAATCGCAACCTATGATCGAAAGTCAAGTAATGTAAGAGTTAATAACCAAGATGTAACTTTGTCTTATGTAAAGGTTAAATATCGTTTAGAACGAACAGGAAAAGAGTATGTGAGCTACTTATTAGAAAATGTTCTAAATTCAGATGACTCTCAACTTTCATCAGATGAGAGGACAGCACTATTTTACGATGCTGAAGAACGTATGGGAATTACAGAAACTCCAGAAGAACATTGTCGTCATATTAAAAGTAATAATGAATACTGGGAAACAGCCATAAAGAAATTAGCAAATGTTGGAAAAAGTGGATTATCTGTATCAGATAAGGATAGGATAAGAGAACTTTTGAGAAAACATCCGATTTGTGATCCTAAAAATGAATGTGAAAGATATCAACTACTAGACAAGATTTATCAGGATAAATTTTATAATAGTATCCAAGTGAAATATGCTTATGCGATGACTGGTCATAAAGTTCAAGGAAATGAATGGAATGATGTATATGTAGATTTTACTGACAGAAATGGATTAGATGAATCTAGTTTACGTTGGACTTATACAGCTTTATCAAGAGCGATAAAGAATGTATTAGTATTTAACGCAACCAGTTTATTTGGTAACTTTGATATCTCAAATGAATTTATTGGCAAAAAGAAGAATCTTGAAAAAGAAAGAGAAATGGCAACTAAGATTGAAGAGTATCAATTTAATGATGAAAAGATTGCTCGCTTAGTAGATAAGGTGGAAGAAATTTCTGAAAATAATGGTTTAGTTGTTACTAATATCGATGATAGAAATTTTGAAAAACAATATTTTGTTTTGATTTATCTAAGTGATGTTGAAAATAACAACTATGTCATGCAAGCATATTATAATAGTCGAAAATTTTGGACTAAAGCAACACTTCGTAGCAAGGTAGAAATAGCTGATAAATTAGAGTTGATTGGGGCAGAATTTAAGAAGATAAATCCAAATTTTAGAGGAAGTGCGGACAATGAATGATGTTGAAAAAATGATAGCAGTTCGCGATGTTGATGGATTAAATGATGCGATTAGTTTTTTAAGAAAAGATGGTAGGCTAGTGGAAGCTTACAATGTATGCAAATTGGCACAACAAAATAACCTAGATGTAACTGCATCTGCAGCATGGGTATTGTATGATTTTCTAAAAGCTGATAGTGAGTTTACGAAATACATGAGAATTGTTCAAGAAAACTACGAGATTCAAAAGACTATGTTCTCTGATGATTATGAAATTGGATATTTCTCATTGTATATAAAACTCACGCAAGCACAAATAATAAGTAAAGCTTGGGAACTTAGTAAGCAAGAAAAATGGGATGAATTACATAAGTTAGTGACAACCTCATTTACATTTTTTGTAAATCAAGAATTTAATTTATCTGATTGGGATAGCGAATTAACAAGTACCGATAACTATTATTCCGGAAAAAATCAAATGGTAGGGATAAGTGGCTTTTTAGGCGATTTAATAAGCTGTTATGTAAGAAGTGAGCATTTTTTACATGCTGATATCCAAACTATTATGAATGAAGTTTTGAATTTCTATTCAAAGTATAAAGATAATTATATTTATATGGGGAAAGTTCTAGGAATAATGTTGATAGCGGTCATTTGGGAAAAATATAAATCCAAAGACTATGCAGCAATTGATAGATGTTGTAAGTTGGTTGTTAGAGAAATAGATAGAGAACATTTTTCTGGAACACCATTTGAGTTGATTCTGGTCTTATCACAGATTAAATACTACCAATTGGGTAATAATAAAGCTGAGATTACTAAAAGAGAAAATGGATATATTTATCTAGTAGAAAAAGTATTAGATTTTAGCAAAATACCTGATGATTATTTGTCGCCTACTAAAAATGTGATGGAAGACAAAGAGTATGCAAGTAAAATTATCCAGATTATGCAAGGCTACGCAAAATCACTATGTAATAGATCAGATAGTATAGAAAGATACTTAAAGGTAGTGCTTGAAATCTTTGCTTTGGAGAAGACGAAAAGATTACGAGAATATAGAGGACATTATGGCAAGAACTTGATTAATGATTTTATTCGAATTTATGGATATGTGGAATATAGGCAAGATAAAAAACATTTAATTCAAGAATATGGTAGCTTTTTGAAGAAAAAGGAACAGTTATCATATAACGATGACTTGGTACGTGAAAGTATTGGTGAGAATATAATCTATATCGTGTATAAAACTACTTCTAAGGAATTAGAGAATTTAACAGATACATTAATAGCTGAATTGCCAGTAACAATCTTTGAAAATAAAGTCACAGAATTTAACAAGGCTTTAGTAATTACTAAATTTAATATCAGCAACCCTAAAGAATACCTCAGATTAATGACTTGGGTACTATCGAATGATGAGTCATTTGTAGCTGAGAATTTTAAAGAAGTAGAGAATCCTGATGATCCATCTCGCCCTTATCCAAGCGACTTTTCAAAATTATTGAGTAGTTATTATGCAGCAGTATCAAGAACAAATACGGATATTTTAGCGAGTTTGGATTTATGGCTAGAGAAACTTTCTGAAGTGAGGAAAGTTTATACTAGTAATAAAGCTGTTGGAGAGTTTTTAAGGATATTCTTGAAATTAGCTAAAGAAAAATCCGCTTCTCTAACTAAACAACAAATACAAGTTATTATCGATAAATTAGGCAGTGTAGTTTTTGAAAACTATAAGGAAAATAAATGGATTGGATACTATTATTGCAAGATTTTATTGGATCATGACTTTGATGAAGAAGCTGATAAAGCATTCGATAAATTCTTGGTAACTGATAGAGGTAATAGTTGGCTATGGAAAGCTTATGCAGATTTTGTAAAAGATGATAGTGAGCTTAGAATAGCAGCTTTATTTGAATTCTTAAAGACTAAAGGTGATAGCGATGAAGTTAGAAAAGAAGTCATAGAATATTTAATCGCAGCTAAAAATCCAGAATACTATGGTCCAATTAAGTTTGAATTATCTAAGATTAAGGACAAAGAATATAAGGCTAAGTTTGGAAATCTTCCTTGGTATGTAGAAACTCAATTGCCTAAAAGTAATCAAAAATTTTATCGTAAATTTACTAAGATGATTGAGCAGAAATTCAATGAAAAAATAGAAAAGCGTAATTTTTATGTTGTTGGTTCGGATGGAAAGAAATTCATTGATATTGTTGTTTTAGATAAAAATGGCAAAAAAGTTGAAGGAATTATTATTGACGAAGAATTGCTGAAAAAAATAAGCTTATATGAATGTTATTTTGCTAGATTGGTACCTAAGAAAGTGAAAAAAGCTGGAATGAAACCACGCTTTGAATTGGTGGGCGATGTAGAAGAAACTACAGATTATACATTTAAAGTGAAGTTTATCCAAAATTATGAGGGTGTTTATAAGCAAGGTTTGGATCCTTGGGATAATAGAGATCTCATTGTGACAGATTATGAAAATAAACGTATTCCAGCATGGATGGTTGAAGAATATCATTTACAAAATGATGATAAAGTGAAGGTAACCCAAAAGATTAAGCAAAAGAAAAATAAACTACTGTGGCAGATTGTTGATATTAAAAAATTAGAGACTGAGTGATAGTTAGATTTGATATAATGGAAGTGGATACTATAGAAAAGGAAAGATTGCTATGAAAAAACTCACTATCATTAGTTCAGTCATACTAAGTTCGTTACTCATATTGACTGGTTGTGGATCTAATTCTAGTAAGAAGTCAAATGTAACTTCTAAGGTTAAAGTTGTTAAACAATCATCAAGTAAAAAAAGTCAAAAAGGTGTAGCTAAGAAGAAATCAGGTTCTTTATGGAATAATGATAAGGATAGCCATCTAGAAGATTTTATGAAGCAATGGGGAGAGGTTATGAACCAAACCTATACAAAGTATGATGGAACCAATAATATTCAAACGGCTTCGGGAATGAATTATCCTCAAGATTTTAATAGTGCTACAGTAAATGGACAAAATATTTCAATGGCATGGGATAAAAAAGGAACAGGTAAGAATGATTACAATGTTGTAGCTATCTATAACTACAATAAATCTTCAAGTTCTAGTATAACTTACGCATTTACTTTAGCTGATGGTGAACCTATTGTTCTAGTAAATGAAGGCAGTGGGAATAACTGGAGTGAAACTAAGAATAAATCACTTAGAGAAAATTTCGTGAACATCTTTGATGGTAAAGCTACTCATGTTGAAAAGCCAAAAGTATCATCAAGCAGTAGTACTCAAAGTTCCGGAGATGGCGAAGGATATGTGACTACGCCAGAAGCGATGAGAGGAACATGGTATTCTAAAGGCGAAGATGGAATGAAAAAATTAGTGATTTCTGAACATGAAATTACACTTATTAGTGCAGATGGCGAAACAAACCATGCTGTTTTATATAAAAGAACTAAAGATACGCCTTCTGATGTCAGTGAATCTGAACGTCAAAGTAAGGAAGAATGGAGAAGTGCTGGTAATATAGGCGCTAATGGTATCAGCATGAGAGGCTGGTATCAACTTCAAGGCGGTGGTGAACATTTCTTTACACATGAAGAAGAAATTAACGGACAAAAAGTACCACTTGTTCTCTACGGTTTTGGGGCAAATGATCTTACAGATTATGTTTATTATCCAAGCGAAGATTTAGCCAACCAACAAAGTGATGCTAAATACGATGATATAAATTATAAATTTTAAATCATAGCTAATAACAAAAGACTGATAATCTATTTTAATTTTTATAGATTATCAGTCTTTTTAATATCTAGATAAAGTGCAGTACGACTACACCAATAAACATAGTAATAAGGCCTAAGATTCTCATTAGATTAATAGGATTAACCTTGGAATGAAGTAGGCCCCATTGATCAATAATTGCACTGAAGAAAAGCTGCCCGAATAATACTAATACAATTACTTGACCAGTACCAATTTGTGGAACTAACCAAGCGCATCCTAAAACGTATATGGCACCTAAAAATCCTCCAATCCAAAGCCACCATTGCTTACTAAAATTTTGGTAAGCTAACTTTAAATTTGAAATCTGTACAGGAAGGATTAGCACAATAACTATTAGCAATACAGCACCAACTGTAAATGAAATCATCGCAGCATGTAATGATGACTTTAGAATAACGCCTAAATGACCATTTATAGCAGTTTGAGTAGCCATTAGCACACCGGCAAAAATTCCTAATAATTGATAAGGTAGTAAATGGTGTTGTTTTTTAGCCATTTTATCTTTAGGCATAAAAGCACCAGTTGCTAGTAACATACCACCTGCTACTAATAATAGACCTACCATTTTAATAAAAGTGAATTTAGAAATTGGAGATTCAAATAAACCAAATTGATCAATAATTTGCCCCATGACAATTTGACCAAAGATAGGTAATACAGCAGTTTGCACACTACCTAATTTTGGAAAAAGTAAGATATTAGTAGTTAGTCCAACTACTCCTAAAACACCACCTAGCCAAATCCACCAAGGGTTGCTAGTAATTGTGGTCATATTTACTAAAGGAGAAGTACCTGTAAGTATGAGCAGGACATTTAAAAAGATAGCTCCAATTACAAATGAAACCATTGAAGCAAGAAAGGAAGAGCCAGATACACTACCTAGTCTGGAATTAATTGCAGTTTGAATAGCTAGTCCACTTCCCATAAAAACAGGAATTAAAGCTAGTAGTAACATGTAATCACATCCTAATAATTATTACTCTTACTATACAAGGTGAAGTTAGCTACAAGTCAATAGCTAATTATTAAAAATAAATTGTTCAATAGCCTTTGCTAAACCATCGTTATTATTTGTATCAGTGATATAATCAGCTTTTTCTTTAATTGTATCGATTGCATTTCCCATCGCAATACTAAGTCCGCCTTTTTCAATCATGGAAAGATCATTATTTTGATCACCAGCTGTTAAAATTTCATCAGCACTTATACCTAAATGTTTACCTAATTCAATAACAGCATTTCCCTTGGTTGCTAATGGATTCATAAATTCAAAGAACCATTTTTCACTGCGAATACAATCAAATTTATCACGTAAGTCTTTTGGCAAGTTTGGGAGAGCTGAATCGATATTTTCTGGATAATCTGCCCACATAATTTTAGCAATTTCAATATCTTCAGGTATTTCTGTTACAGGACGATACTTCAGCTGCATATGTGTATAGAAAGTATCTAAAACAGAATAATAATTAATATCAGGAGAAGTAACAAACATTTGAGAATCAGTAGTAATGGTTTGCATATTAACTTTTAGTTCCTTACTAATAGCCTCAAGGCGCTTGAAATCAGAAAAGTCTAATAAATGTTTAAAAATAGCCTTGCCAGATTTAGCACTGACAGCTTGAGCACCATTGTGTGTAATCACAAAATTATCATCATTATCTAAACCTAATTGAGATAGGAGATTAGCGACGCCACTTAGCGGACGTCCAGTACATAAGACAACATAAATGCCATTAGCTCTTGCTTTTTTTAAAACGTCGATTGTCTTAGGTGAAAGATTTTTGGCATCATCAACTAGTGTTCCATCGATATCAGTTGCGATCATTTTAATTTTACTCATGGTTAATTCCATCCTTTACTTTTTGATTAATGTGTCATTTTTTAGATAACTCTGAAATTCAGAATATATTGGACCGAATAATTCCAATTGCTGTTCAGATGATTTCATTTCTTTTGGAAAGAAGAAACGTTCATCGCCAGAGACTTTACCAGAAATAGCAGCCACTAAGTTACTTACCTGAGATAGTTCAATTAATAAGCCATCTTTTTGCATAAGTTCTATTTGAGTGCGATGTTTATTTTGCGATGGTGAATAAGTGTCGTAAGGCAAGTCAAAACTATCATTGGTAGCTGTATAATATTCACTATCAAATCCAGCATCAGCTACTAATTTCTTGAGAGTAGGGAGCAAGTAACGAGTATCTTCGCTAACTCTTACAGATTTGAAAGGTTTGCGATTTAAGAATCGATCTGCTAGATCACTCAAAATTTTATCATCGCTATCTTGCCAAAGTGAAAAGTACGAGTTCAAAACCCCATCATCAAGTTTTAAATAGTCTGACAAACTAAAATCACCTTCGAAAAATGGGAAGAGTAGATTAGTTGGACCGAGACAATTTGTTTTACCATTTTTATAAAGATATTTAGCACGTTTTAATAAGTGACTCAGAATAACTTCAATTGAGCGTGATACAGGGTGGAAATACACTTGTTGATACATTTGGAAACGACTAACAATGTAATCTTCAACAGCGTGCATACCACTCATATCAAAGCTAATTCCATCAGAGTATGGTTTCATAACCCTTAAAATTCTAGTTAGATCAAAAGTTCCGTAATTTGTACCAGTGAAATAAGAATCTCTTAAAAGGTAGTCCATTCGATCAGCATCAATTTGACTAGAAATCATTTGAACAACTTGAGGATTAGGGTAGCTTTTTTCAATAACGCTCGCAACTTTTTCTGGAAAATCGGGAGCCACTTTGCGTAAAACAGCATTAACTTCAGAGTGAGATGAAGTAATAATTTCAGTCGTCATTTTTTCATGATTGGTATGAAAAATATGTTCAAAAGTATGTGAATAAGCACCATGACCAACATCATGTAAAAGTGCTGCACATAAGGCGACTAATCTTTCATCATCATCCCAAAGTCCATCACCTTTTTCTTTTGAAGGGTAGTTACGTTGAAATAAATCACAAATTTTGCGAGTAATTTCATAGACACCGACAGAATGGGTAAAACGAGAATGTTCAGCACCATGAAATACATAATTTGCGACTCCTAATTGTCGAATACGACGTAAACGTTGAAATTCTCTAGTATTAATTAAATCTAAAATAACTTGATGTTGAATGTAAATGTAATTATGGATTGGGTCACGAAGAACTTTCTCCATAGGTAACATTTGATGTTTGTAATCGGAAATCAAAAATTCGCCTCCTAGGTTCTAAATATAATGTAATGGATTTCAATATTAATACTAGCATAAAATACTAATTAAATTGAAAAAAATAATATCTAAGCTATAATATATTTGTAAATATAGGTATTTGCAGGCGAAACCTACTCCCAACTTTGCCGTCGATAGAAAGGAAAAACATGAAGATTACTGTTTTGCAACACACTCCTAATGAAGGTTTGGGCATGATTAGAGATTATGCTCATTTGCATAAGCATGAGTTATATGTTTATCATCCTTATCAATTTGGAATTTTGCCACAAGCAAATGAGATTGATTTTTTAATAATTTTAGGTGGACCTATGAGTCCTAATGATGATTTAGATTGGATTGTGCAAGAAAGAAAAATAATTGCAGAACTGTTAGCTAGAAAGAAGCCAATTATTGGATTCTGTTATGGAGCACAACAAATTGCTAAAACTTTAGGATATAAAGTAACTAAATCGCCGTACAAGGAAGTTGGTTGGGCAAAAGTTTATCGCCAATGTGATATTAAATTAGAACTACCTGACAGCTTTACTGCATTTCATTGGCATGAAGAAATGTTTGAGGTACCACAAGAAGCTAAATTGTTATTTAGTAGCGATTTAGTTAAAAATCAAGGCTTTATATTGGGAGATAATGTAGTCGGTCTGCAATTTCATTTTGAACAAGATGAAGATTCTGTGCGAGAAGTAGCTTTGAATGACGGTAATTATGCACTACAAAATAATGCATTACATCAAACTCCAGAAGATATAATAAAACATGGAGTACCTAAGGAAAATAAAGAAATTTTGTTTAAATTATTGGACTATTTATTAGTTTAAGATAGAGAATAAAGGGCAATTTAACTTCTATTTTGGAAGTGTTAGTTGTCTTTTTTGAATGTAATCGCAAAATATATAATTAACTTTGAAGGAAGGATCATATGGAATTAAAGAATGGAACACCTATTGTTGTAAAAGTGGAAACAATTCGTAAACAAGATGGTGAAGTGTCCAAATATACAGAAACTTTTAATGGACAATATGTAAAGATGGGATCAAATATTTATTTGCGCTATCAAGAAAAGCATGATCAACATGAGGATGCAACAGTAACCTTTAAGATCACTGATGATGGTGAAGTTCAATTAAATCGTCAACAAGGCGAGATGAAGATGCGATTATATTTCGCTAGTCAAAAGAGAGTATCAACCACATATAAAACACCATATGGGGTAATCCCAATTGAAACTTTGACCAATAAAATCAATATTTCCAAGAAAGATATGCCAATTTCTGCTAAAGTAGAAGTAGATTATTTACTATATTCCCAAGAAAAAATTGTTGGGGAATACAAAATTAGATTGCAATTTACTGCTTAATATTGTAGTATGAAGAGTAAACTGTTTGAAAGGACGTGTACCAGTTTGGAGCTTGAAAAATTCAAAGATGCAAATAAAGATGAATTGTCTATGATTGAAGTAGCCCACGAGATTCTACATCAACGTGGCGAAACAATGGCATTTGTTGATTTAACTAACGAAATCCAAGTCTATCTTGGTAAGTCTGATGAAGAGATCCGTGACCGTCTAGCACAATTCTATACAGATTTGAATATTGATGGTAGCTTCATTTCATTAGGGGACAATGTTTGGGGGTTACGTTCATGGTATCCATATGATTCCATTGACGAAGCACTCGTTCATGGCGAAGACGAAGAAGACGAGGAACGTCCACGTAAGAAACGTAAGAAAGTTAACGCCTTCTTGGCCGATGTTTCTGATGATGATGATGTTATCGACTATGATGACGATGATCCAGAAGATGAAGATCTTGACAATGATTATGATGATGAAGATGATGACGACGATGAAGGTAGTCATGAATTAAAACAATATACTAAAGATTTAGATGATATTGATGATGGCGATGATTCAGAAGATGAATTAGCTGACGGAATTGAAGGTCAATTAACAGAATTTTCTGACGCAGATCTTGATGAAGAAAATCAAGATTAAGATTTAATTCTTGACGTGTGCCTAAAGAGTATGTAGAATACAATACGGGCACTTCATATGAGTTATGAAGTAAAGAACGGATAATAAGGCTCCCTATTCAAAGATAAGCGAATAGGGAGTTTCTTGTTTTTGTGATAGTCCTTAAATAATTAATTTAACACAAGGAGAGTTATAATGACCAAGTATATTTTTGTTACTGGTGGTGTTGTTTCCTCATTAGGTAAAGGAATCGTAGCTGCATCACTCGGACGTTTGTTGAAGAATCGTGGCTTGAAAGTTACAATTCAAAAGTTTGACCCTTATATCAACGTAGATCCAGGGACAATGAGTCCATATCAACATGGAGAAGTTTTCGTGACAGATGACGGTACAGAAACGGATTTAGACCTTGGTCACTATGAACGTTTTATTGATATTAACTTAAACAAGTATTCTAACGTAACAACAGGTAAGATTTATTCTGAAGTGTTGAAGAAAGAACGTCGTGGCGATTACTTAGGTGCAACTGTTCAAGTTATTCCACATATCACTAACATGATTAAAGAAAAAATCATGCGTGCAGGTACAATCACAGATGCTGATGTAGTAATTACAGAAGTTGGTGGTACTGTTGGTGATATTGAATCATTGCCATTTTTAGAAGCTTTACGCCAAATGAAATCTGAAGTAGGTAGTGAAAATGTAGTTTACATCCACACAACACTTGTACCTTACTTACATGCTGCTGGAGAAATGAAAACTAAGCCAACTCAACATAGTGTTAAGGAATTACGTGGTTTAGGAATTCAACCAAATATTTTAGTTGTACGTACTGAAAAGCCAATTTCTCAAAGCATGCGTAATAAGATTGCTAACTTCTGTGATGTTGAACCAGAAGCAGTAATTGAATCTATGGACGTAGATACACTTTACTCAATTCCATTGAATCTACAAGCTCAAAACATGGATGAAATTGTATGTAAGAAATTACACTTAGATACACCTGCTGCAGACATGACTGAATGGGCTGCTTTACGTGATAAAGTTAAGAATCTTTCAGGTGAAGTTAAGATTGCTTTGGTTGGTAAGTATGTTCAATTACCAGATGCTTACATTTCTGTTAACGAAGCATTGAAACATGCTGGATACACAATTGAAGCTAACGTTAAGATTGATTACTTCGATTCTGAAAAGTTAACTGCTGAAAATGTTGCTGATGAATTGAAGGATTATGATGGTGTCATTGTTCCTGGTGGCTTTGGCGATAGAGGTCTTGAAGGTATGATTCAAGCAATTCGCTATGCTCGTGAAAATGATGTACCTTACTTAGGTATTTGCTTAGGTATGCAAATGGCATGTATTGAATTTGCTCGTGATGTTGCTGGTATTGAAGATGCAACAACTGGTGAAGTAAATCCAAAGGCTGCTAATAAGATTATCGACTTGATGGCTGATCAAGAAGATGTTGAAAATATGGGTGGAACACAACGTTTAGGTCTATACCCATGCAAGTTGAAGGCTGGTTCTGTTGCTTCTGCTGCATACGGTAACCAAGATGTAATTCAAGAACGTCACCGTCACCGTTATGAATTTAACAACAAGTATCGCGATGAATTGGCAGCTAAAGGTTTAGTATTCTCTGGTACTTCTCCAGACAACCGTTTAGTTGAAGTTGTTGAAATTCCAGAAAACAAATTCTTTGTTGCTGCACAATACCATCCAGAATTCTTATCACGTCCACAACGTCCAGAAGGTCTATTCCAAGCATTTATTAATGCTAGTGCTGGTAAGTAATATTGATTTAAAGGCAATATATCTGTATTTGATTATGGATATATTGTTTTTTATTATCCAATTCTGTAAATTGTGCTATGATTAAATTGTATAGAATTGGAGGTAGGGAAAATGGTAGCTAGAGAGTTAAGTCCATTTGCAAAATCAATCATTGAATATCAAGAAAAAAATCATTTAACAGATGCTGATTTTTCTTTGGAAAGTCATCGCTCAGTTGAAAGAATCCATGCCTTGAAGACAATGGAAGCTGAACCTACTAACGATGAGTATCGCGAAATTACAGCAGTCATTAATGGACAAAAGCTGGATTAAAAATAGATAGAGACTACTTTCGAATCTGTTGATGATTTGGAAGTAGTTTTTTTAATATATTGTTATATATGTAATAATTATTCCAGTAATATTAGTTATTGTTAAATATTAATGAAAACGCCGTATTATCGTTGAAAACAGAGCGTCAATCTTGTAAGATAAAGAGAAGAGTACGCTCTGTGCATCATGAAGCTTTATAGTGATTAAGGATGCACCATTTAATGATATTAATTTAGATAGAGGATAGATAAATAAATGAAAAAAATGATTGTTAAAGGTAAGCAGACCTTATCTGGAGAAGTAACTGTTGGAGGTGCTAAAAACAGTACAGTGGCACTGATTCCAGCAGCTATTTTGGCGGACACAGTTGTAAGATTTGATAGTGTACCGGATATTTTAGATGTACATAATTTGATGATTATTTTAAAGTCTATGAATGTTTCTTCCCATTTTGGACATGGGGAATTGATGATAGATCCTACTGAAATCAAGAAAGCTCCACTTCCTGGTAAAGCTATTAGAAGTTTGCGAGCTTCTTATTATTTCATGGGAGCTTTGTTAGGTAGATTTGGTGAAGCAATTGTTGATTTTCCTGGTGGCGATAATATTGGTCCACGTCCTATTGATCAACATATTAAAGGCTTTGAAGCCTTAGGTGCAGAAGTTATAGAGGAAGAAAATAAGGTCTATATCAAAACTGGTCCTGAAGGGTTAAAGGGTGCAAGAATCTTCTTTGACTTAGTTTCAGTTGGTGCCACAGTTAATGTCTTATTAGCGGCAGTTAAAGCTAAGGGAACTACAATTATTGAAAATGCAGCTAAAGAACCTGAAATTGTCGACTTAGCTACATTTTTAAATAATATGGGAGCTAAAATTCGTGGAGCTGGTACAGATGTTATTAGAATTGAGGGTGTAGATGAATTAAGAGCTACAAATACTCATACAATTATTCCTGATAGAATTGAAGCAGGTACATACTTAGCATTTGCAGCAGCAAACGGTAACGGTGTATTAGTAAAAAATGTTATTACAGAACATTTAGATCCATTCATCGCCAAGTTACAAGAAATGGGTGTACGTTTAGAAATTCATGAAGATAGCATCTATGTTCCTGGTGGCGATTTATTAGTCCCTGTCACAGTTAAAACAGCTCCTTTCCCAGGTTTTGCGACAGATTTGCAACAACCACTAACTCCACTATTATTAAAAGCACAAGGTAGTTCTAGAATTATTGATACATTATATCCTGAACGAGTTAAACATATTCCTGAAATGCGTAAAATGGGTGCAAAGATTTCTAGTAAAGATGGAATTATTACTGTTAAGAGATCTAAAGACTTACTAGGAACAACAGTTGAAGCTAGCGAAATTAGAGCTGGAGTATCATTACTAGGTTTAGCATTAATGGCAGAAGGAACAACTGTGATCACAAAGGCTGATAATATTTTACGTGGTTATGACAGAATAGTAGATAAATTAAAAGGTCTGTCTGTAAAAGTAGAAATTATTACAGATAACCGAGAATAGGGGAAATGTAATGGCGACATCTGAAAATAAAGATATCAAAGAATTAACAATTGCTGAATTGGAAAACATGACGCTAAAGGAAATTTATAATTACGCAAGAATTTATAAAATTCCTTACTATAGCAAAATGAATAAAAAAGAATTATCTTTAGCGGTAATTCGAGCACAAGCAAATAAAAATGGTTTCTATATGAAAGGAATTTTAGAAATAGTTCCTAATCAAGATGGTTATGGATTCTTGAGACCTATCAATTATGGACCATCACAAGAGGATATCTATATTTCAGCATCACAGATTAGACGATTTGGTTTAAGAAATGGTGATGAAGTTGCAGGGACAGCTCGCCCACCTCGACAAGGCGAAAAATTTTATGGAATTTTACACGTTGATTCTGTAAATAATAAGGATCCTGAAGAAGCCAAGAAACGCGATCATTTTCCAGCTTTAACGCCAATTTATCCAGATAAACAGATAGAATTGGAAACAATTAAGGGACAATTATCTACACGTGTAATAGACTTGTTTGCACCGATTGGATTTGGTCAACGTGGTTTAATTGTTGCGCCACCTAAAGCTGGAAAGACTAGTTTGTTAAAAGCAATTGCCAAAGGAATTTCTGCAAATTACCCAGATGCGAAATTGTTATTATTACTAATTGATGAACGTCCAGAAGAAGTTACAGATTTAGAAAGAACAGTTAACGGTGAAGTTGTTTACTCAACTTTTGACCAACGTCCTGAAAATCATGTACGTGTAGCAGAATTATTGCTGGAAAGAGCGATGCGATTAGTTGAAGATAAACAAGATGTTATTATCTTATTGGATTCTTTGACTCGTTTAGCCAGAGCTTATAACTTAGTAGTTCCGCCAAGTGGACGTACACTTTCTGGTGGGATTGATCCGGCAGCCTTATATAAACCAAAGAAATTCTTTGGTGCAGCACGGAATATTGAAGAGGGCGGAAGCTTGACGATCTTGGCGACTGCATTAGTAGATACTGGTTCTCGTATGGATGATGTTATCTATGAAGAATTTAAGGGAACTGGTAACCAAGAACTTCACTTATCACGTGAATTGGCAGAAAGAAGAGTCTTTCCTGCTGTCGATATAAAGCGTTCAGGAACAAGAAAAGAAGAATTATTATTGTCACAAGAGAAATTGGATGCATTATGGAAATTGCGTAAAAACTTGAGTAGTGATTTAGTTTCTGACACTGAACAGGTGCTACAACTTTTACGTAATTCGCAAGATAATGCTGAATTTTGTGGTAAAATTGAAAAAATGATGAAATAAAAAATTTATTGCAGAATGTTTTGAAACATGTTATTATGTTTCTTGTTGTAATACACAGAATAACTCTGACTCAGCAAATGACTCAGGGCAAAGGAGCGAAATGAAATGAAACAAGGAATTCATCCAGATTACCATGAAGTTGTTTTCATGGACTCTGCAACAGGTTATAAATTTTTATCAGGTTCTACAAAGAATTCTGAAGAAACAATTGAATGGGAAGATGGCAACACATATCCATTGATCCGTGTTGAAATCTCTAGTGATTCACACCCATTCTACACAGGTCGTCAAAAGTTTACACAAGCAGACGGACGTGTGGATCGTTTCAACAAGAAGTACGGTTTCACAAACTAAGATTGTGGATAACTTGTCAAAATCTGTTACTTGCCTCATAATTGAGGTGGGTAACAGATTTTTTTGTTGTGAGGTGAATTATAATATGAAAAAATTTAATTGGTCATTTGACATAATTATGCTAATATTTATTGAAATTTCAATGCTGGTATCATTAGTTTCAAGTTTTATTGAACATAAAAGTATGTTATACATAGCAGAAACAATTGCAGGGATTTTACTAGCTTTAGCTCCTGTGATTGCCTCAAGCCTTTTTAGATTTAACTTGCCTAAATTCCTAAATGCGTTTTATTTATTATTTATATATGGTTCAGTTTATCTAGGTACATTATTACATTTTTATAGCGTGCCTTATTGGGATAAGGGACTTCATTTAATAAGTGGAGCCTTATTGGCTAGTTTTGGATTTTCACTATATGGCATGATTGTTCCTAAGCACTTAAGAGAACATATGCCAGCTGGATTCTTAGTACTTTATGCATTATCATTTGCAATTTTTTGTGGAGTGTGTTGGGAATTCTATGAGTTTACTTGCGATGGTTTATTTGGAATGAACTTACAACGTTATGCTAGCAGTGCAGGAAAAGCTTTTGTAGGTCGAGCAGCATTGATGGATACTATGGGAGATCTAATTGCTGATACAATTGGTGCAGGATTGCTATGTATTTATGCATATTTTAATATTAAACGTTCATCACGATGGTTACAGGGATTTTATTTTCATAAATCATTTAGATTTTAAAAATACAGGCAGCTAATTTGAATTTTAGCTGCCTGTATTTTTATTATCCCAAAATTTAAATAGGTTATTTTGTAATTCGAGCTTATTGTGGACTACATGTGCATATTTCCAATGTGGTGGAAAAAACTGTGTATAACGAGCTGTTGAAAAACGAGAATCTATTAAAAGTACAACACCTATATCAGTAGAACTTCTGATGACACGACCAGCAGCTTGGAAAATATTATTAAGTCCAGGAAGCTGATAAGCGTATTGAAATCCATTCTTTTGCTTATTATCGAAGTATTCTTTTAGTTCATTAGTTTCTGAATTCAACATTGGAAGTCCAACGCTAACTATAGCTACGCCATTTAGACGATCACCTTTCAAATCAATACCTTCAGCAAAACTACCACCTAATACGGCAAAACCAAGTAAAACTTTAGATGGATTTGAAACAAATTGCTTTAAAAATTCTTCTTGTTGCATTCTAGTCATATTAGTTTCTTGAATTATAGTATCTACATGTGGATAAGCTTGATTGAAAGCTACAACCACTTGCTTTAAAAAAGTATATGAAGGTAAAAATACCAGATAATTACCAGTTTTAGCAGTAATCATGGTATAAATAGCCGTAATAATTTTAGTTAAACTATGTTGCCTTTGTTGATAAGTCACAGGAATGTATGAAGTTATCAATAAGTTAAGATTACTTTCATTAAAGGGTGAAGTTAGTTGATATAATAAGCTGTCATCAATTAAGCCAAACATTTCTTGATAGTAATTTAAAGGAGATAGAGTAGCTGAAAATAGTACAGCACTACCCCCTAAATTAAGACTATTAGCAATTAAGCTGCTAGAATCTAGGCAAAATACCCTAATCAATAATTCAGAATTTTTTGTAATTAACAGGTGTGTTCTGAAACTTTCAGTATAATAGTCGCTAACTTTGACAAAAGTATAAGCAGTGAAGAAAAGTTCCAATAACTCATCTTTAAGTGAAAATTCTGGATTTTCTTTTAACCATTCTGTAACAAAGTCACAAAAGTACATCAATTTTTTTGTAATTGAAGATAGCTTTTCTTCAATTATTACATCCTGTTGTTGATAATTTAATAACGGTTCCTTAATTAAATCAAAAGCATTTAAAAGTGTATTTAACTTATTCACAACTTCTTGTGGAGGTTGTGGAAGTGAGTGAAGTTTATCTAATAAGTTTCTGACTTCTTCAGAAGAAATTTCCTTTGTGTACATGGCTCGAGAGCGATCAATTAAATTATGGGCTTCGTCTATCAAAAATGTATAGCCATAATTTTTTTCTGTAAAGAAGCGTTGTAATTTAACTAAGGGATCGAAAAGATAATTATAATCACATATAATCAAATCGCAGAAATTACTAACATCTAAAGAAAATTCAAATGGATCTAGCAAATGTTTTTTAGCGTAAGTTTCAATGACTTGTCGAGTGATAATTTTTTCATTGGTTAAAATATCTATTAAAGCTGGGCGTAAACGGTTATAATAGCCTAAATAATAGGGATTTTTATCATCGGGTATATCTATTTCTTCAGCGAAGGTAATTTGTTCTTTGGAGGTTAGGGTAATAGTTGAAATAGAAAGACCATGGTCTACTAACAACTGTAAAGTTTCTTCTGCTACCTGTCGAGTACTTTGTTTGGCAGTTAGATAGAATATTTTTTGACATTTACTGGTACCTAAAGCTTTAATTGCAGGAAAAATAGTTGAAATAGTCTTTCCAGTTCCAGTGGGAGCTTCAACCAATAATTTTTTATTTAAAGCAATTGTTTTATAAACTGCAGTAGCAAATTCATATTGATTCTGTCGATAAGATGAAAAAGGAAAGTCTAAATTATTAATTGACAAATCACGTTCTTTTTTTAGTTGATGTTGGAGTTTTATCCAATTGGTAAAGGATTCAATAACTTCATTAAAGAAGTCTTTAGCTTTATTTTTGCTTATAACTTGAATTTTTTCAGTCGTTACATTAGTAGTTGTTTGGACATAAATTAATTTAAGTGATAATTCTGATAAACCTTCTTTTTCCATGATTATGTGAGCGTAAATTTTAGCCTGTGCCCAATAAAGTTCAAGTGTATTAGCAGAGAGTTCTTCAAATTCGAGACTAGAAGTTTTAATCTCAATAATTTGACTTGGAATGTCATCAACACATTTAAGACCATCAGCTCGTCCATGAAGTATCCAAGACTCGCCATCGATAAGCAATTCTTTTTTTAAAGAAAATTCAGCCTTAGTATCCTTAGAAAAAGTTTTCTGTAATTGTTGGTGGATATTAATTCCATCTAAGGCAGTATTCTGAGAATTAACACTGGATATTAGATTTCCCTTCTTTAAAGTAAATTCAACTAATTTTCTGACACCAATAGAAGTTTGCAAACTAACACCATCCCCTTACATATTAAGTATCAAAAAAAGATTCATAGATATCGTAGCACAAATTTTCTAAGTAGTCATTACACCTGTATTATAATTAAATATTTATCATTTATATAACTTTATAATAAAGCATGAAGTTTTTATTTTACATTAAATATTAAATTTATATAAAGGGGTTATAATAACTAATTTACATTTTTAAAAATACAAGTAAATTATAAATAAAATATTTTATCATAGTTGGCTATGATTGATAAAAGTTTATATACCAAGCTTTATCGGAAAATTTTCTATTTAACATAATCAACACAGTGTTGATTATAATTGTAAAAAGCTTTATATTATAGCTTTTTTAAGTTGTTTAATAGGGCTATTTTTTTATTTTTTTAACATTTTGAAACGTTGAAATAATTGTGTGAAACGTATATAATTAGAGGATAGATTGATTAAAATGTTTTTGTTTTAATTGATTTTATAATTTAATTTAGATATGGGGGATTGAATATTGAAATTCAGAAGAAATAAGAAAGATTTCTTTGAATTTGAAAATGATAGAAAGACACACGTCAAACTCTATAAAGCTGGCAAGCAATGGGTAAGCTCCCTAATCTCATCTATAGGGTTAATAAGAGTGTTTAAGGGAAGATTAGATAAATCAGCTATAAATACTCAACTTGTTAGCAAAGAAAAGGATAAGAAATCAGAGGATAAATTAAGTTCAGATGGCTTAACCGCAGCATTGAAAGGTGCTGCGGTACTAGGAGCGGTTGCTGGGGGTGCAACGTTAACTACAAATACCGCTTTAGCGGATACAAAGCAGTTAGACAGCAACCAAAACTTAGCAACCAAAGATACTGTTAACTTAAGTTCAGGATCTGGTAGCAGTAGTGTAAGTGATAGTTTAAGTACAAGTGAAAGCAACGTACAAACAGAATCATCTGTTTCCAAGAGTGAATCTGTATCTCTAAATACTGATACTAATAGCAGCTCAACAAGTGAAACTAAATCAAATAGTAATTCCAGTAGTGAATCTATTTCTGAAAGTAAGTCTAATTCACAAAGTCAAGCAAACACTTCTCAAAGCATTAGTAGAAGTGAATCACTAGCATCTTCTAGCAGCATAAATAATAGTAGTAATGTAACAAGTTCTAAAGCAGAATTTGAATCTATGGTAAATCAAGCATCAGCATTTATTAATAGTAGTGAATTCAAGTCTGCGGACGTTGCATATCAAGAAGCATATAAGACTGCAATTCAACGTTCCCAAATGATTCTATCAGATCCTCAAAGTGGGTGGACAGATTCAGACTATGCTTATGGTGTACAACAGTTACAAGCCTTACAACAAACTATTAAGTCTAAAGAAACTCCTCAACCACAAGTATTTGCAGTTAATGTGGGAGAAGATAGAGGTTCTAACGGATTTATTGAAAAAGGTCAAGTGGACATGACAGGAACTCCTGTTTGGGATGACTTCAACAGATGGGCTGGATATAATACTAAAGAATTTGGCCCTAATAAAACAATAAATGTTCAAGTAACGACAGATCAAAATAATCCTAATAAGAAACATTGGGTAATTACCTATCTACCAGAGGGATTCACATATGATGCAGAAGGTGGCAAAATTAGTAAAGCCACGAATGATCATATGGGATTCGCCTTGACTAAAGATTTGACGATTGACGGTCAAGTGAAATTTGAAAATTACTATTATTTGAATAACAATGATAATACAGAGGGAGCTTTCAAAAAAAATGGTAAGGTAACTCCAATAGATCAAAGACTATCAGATGGAAGTTTATATTTTAAAGATGGACAGCTAGTATCGGCAGGCTCAGGTACACCAATTTCGAATAATCCATACTATTCAGATTATAATGCTTGGAATAGTGTTTGGAAGCAAGCTATAAAGGATCCAAAATTCCACCCGAGTGATGGGAAATCACTAACTCTTGGACAAGTAGATTACTACAACACTACTAAGGATATTCATGATTACTTCTTCAATTCTACAGATTCTAGTGGTGGACCTAATGATGCTTCACCTAAAGTTGCATCTTGGGCTCCTACTGAGAAAAAAGATACATGGACCGGTGAAGGTATGTTCATCGATGACATGGGTAAATTAAATAATAATGCAAAAAGTCCAGTAGTTGATTCTAGTGCCGGACAATATAATCAAGCAGATTTTAACCAAGCTTATACTTGGAAAACTTGGGGAGCTTATGATAATACTCAATCAGTTACATATGTTGTCTCCTTTGATACAATTTCTGATCCTAAAATTAAAGCGGATTTAACTTATTCAGGTATAATTTCAGCGTTAGGTACTTATAAAAATAGTACTGATTACAATTACGGTCATTTAACAGGTGAAGAAGTTTCTCAAGATAAAGAATATAAGCATATCAAGGTTGTAGTAAACAATTCTTATGATACTCAGGGTAAAAATAATGTTGCTATACCTGAAAATGATATGACCGTGAACTATACACGTGTTACATCAAGTGTACCCTATACGGCAGGTGGTCAAAGTAAGACTGCTTTGGTTGAAAATCCATATTATGCGTATAATGATAGTTCAAGAAAGATTGTAGAAGATATTGGTTCTCGTACTATTAATGATGGCGATAGTTCAAGTTATGAATATACAATAAATGCAATTGTCGCTAAAGATGGAATTGCTAAAGCTTATACAGATAGTGCTAAAACTAATCTAATTAAAGATGATAGCGGTAGAGATGTAACAGCTAATTTTACTAGAGAAGATTTAGCTACAGCAACCAATGCATATTTTACAAGTAATGAATTTAAGGTTCCTAATGGTGATGAGGATCGAGTAGATACTTATATTCTAAAACAAACTAGAGAATATAAGGACGGTGTGTTGACAATAAACAACACATGGGTACGTCAAGTTAAGATTGAGAGTCTTGAAGATGACTTAGATAGCTATAATAAGGCTATTCAAGATTTCTTGAATTATATTCAAAGCGATGATTTCGTTAACCCTTGGAAATATGATTCAAACACTAATAAGATAACACCTCCAAGCGATGGTTATAATAGTAAAGAATATCAGACGAAATTAAATGAAGTTAATAAGTGGAAACAAAGATTCTCTGATGATATTAATGGTCTAGATCCAGCTAATTATCAAAAATACGGAAACCAATATACATCTTTATCAAAAATTTATGATGATATAGCTTCTATTTTTGAATCATCTTCTGGAAAATTAGGAAGAGATATATTCCCTACCCTGATGAAAGTAAATAATATGGATTTTTCAAAGATGCCTATTAAAGAGGGTGTAGATGCTGAAGGTAATCCAATATATAAAATTGGTCAAGGAAATAATGTGTATAGAGATCCAATTGTTGAGCTGTTGAATCCGGTAGCTCGCAATATAGGAAAAACAACACTTGAAGGAACTATTTTGGGTGACCAAGCTAAGTTATTGGATTATGCAAATGGTATTACGGATACACTATTATTTAAAAACGCAACGGAAAGTAAGCAAACAGACTTTAACAATGCATTAACAGAACTTCAAAAACAATTAAATGGTGTTACTGACATTAAAACAATGAAGAACTACTACGATTTGCTTACAGCAGCCAATAGATTGAAAGAAGCAATCTACTATCTAGATAATAAAACATCACCAGCTGAAAGTGAATCCTTGAGTAAAAGTACTTCATTAAGTGAATCGACAGAGGTAAGTAAGTCACAAAGTGAAAGCATTTCACAAAGTGAAAGTGAGAATGTAAGTAAATCACAAAGTGTAAGTATGAGCACCTCCTTTAGTGAAAGCTTGAGTACATCAAGTTCGTTGAGCGAATCCTTAAGTAAAAGTTCATCCTTGAGTGAAAGTACAAGCACATCAAGTTCGTTGAGTGAATCCTTGAGTACAAGCACATCCTTGAGTGAAAGCTTAAGCACATCAAGCAGCTTGAGTGAATCCTTGAGTACAAGCACATCCTTAAGTGAAAGCTTAAGCACATCAAGTTCGTTGAGTGAATCCTTGAGTACAAGTTCATCCTTGAGTGAAAGCTTAAGTACATCAAGTTCGTTGAGTGAATCCTTGAGTACAAGTTCATCCTTGAGTGAAAGCTTAAGTACATCAAGTTCGTTGAGTGAATCCTTGAGTACAAGTTCCTCACTAAGTGAAAGCCTAAGTACATCAAGCAGCTTGAGCGAATCCTTGAGCACAAGCTCCTCACTAAGTGAAAGCTTAAGTACATCAAGTAGCTTGAGCGAATCCTTGAGTACAAGTTCATCCTTAAGTGAAAGCTTAAGCACATCAAGTTCGTTGAGTGAATCCTTGAGTACAAGCT
>NZ_JAPSFH010000035.1:0-213 GCF_026847815.1 Ligilactobacillus sp. UO.C109
CTTGAGCGAATCCTTGAGTACAAGTTCATCCTTAAGTGAAAGCTTAAGCACATCAAGTTCGTTGAGTGAATCCTTGAGTACAAGCTCATCCTTAAGCGAAAGCTTAAGTACATCAAGCAGCTTGAGCGAATCCTTGAGTACAAGTTCCTCACTAAGTGAAAGCTTAAGTACATCAAGTTCGTTGAGTGAATCCTTGAGTACAAGCTCCTCCTT
>NZ_JAPSFH010000036.1:0-1717 GCF_026847815.1 Ligilactobacillus sp. UO.C109
GCACAAGCTCCTCACTAAGTGAAAGCTTAAGCACATCAAGCAGCTTGAGTGAATCCTTGAGTACAAGTTCATCCTTAAGTGAAAGCCTAAGCACATCAAGTTCGTTGAGTGAATCCTTGAGTACAAGTTCCTCACTAAGTGAAAGCTTAAGTACATCAAGCAGCTTGAGCGAATCCTTGAGTACAAGCTCATCCTTAAGCGAAAGCTTAAGTACGTCAAGTTCGTTGAGCGAATCCTTGAGCACAAGCTCCTCCTTGAGTGAAAGTTTAAGTACGTCAAGTTCGTTGAGCGAATCCTTGAGCACAAGCTCCTCCTTGAGTGAAAGCTTAAGTACATCAAGCAGCTTGAGTGAATCCTTGAGTACAAGTTCATCCTTAAGTGAAAGCTTAAGTACATCAAGTTCGTTGAGTGAATCCTTGAGTACAAGTTCATCCTTAAGCGAAAGCCTAAGCACATCAAGTTCGTTGAGTGAATCCTTGAGTACAAGCTCATCCTTAAGTGAAAGCTTAAGTACATCAAGCAGCTTGAGTGAATCCTTGAGTACAAGTTCATCCTTAAGTGAAAGCTTAAGTACATCAAGCAGCTTGAGTGAATCCTTGAGTACAAGTTTATCCTTAAGTGAAAGCCTAAGCACCTCAAGTTCGTTGAGTGAATCCTTGAGTACAAGTTCATCCTTGAGTGAAAGCTTAAGTACATCAAGTTCGTTGAGCGAATCCTTGAGCGAAAGCTTAAGTACATCAAGTTCGTTGAGTGAATCCTTGAGTACAAGCTCCTCACTAAGTGAAAGCTTAAGCACATCAAGTTCGTTGAGTGAATCCTTGAGCACAAGCTCATCCTTAAGTGAAAGTTTAAGTACATCAAGTTCCTTAAGTGAATCCTTGAGTACAAGTTCATCACTAAGTGAAAGCCTAAGCACATCAAGCAGCTTGAGTGAATCTTTGAGTACAAGCTCCTCCTTAAGTGAAAGCCTAAGTACATCAAGCAGCTTGAGTGAATCCTTGAGTACAAGCTCATCCTTAAGCGAAAGCTTAAGTACATCAAGTTCATTGAGTGAGTCCTTGAGTACAAGCTCCTCCTTAAGTGAAAGCTTAAGTACATCAAGCAGCTTGAGCGAATCCTTGAGTACAAGCTCATCCTTAAGCGAAAGCTTAAGTACATCAAGTTCATTGAGTGAATCCTTGAGTACAAGTTCATCCTTAAGTGAAAGCCTAAGTACATCAAGCAGCTTAAGTGAATCCTTGAGTACAAGTTCATCACTAAGTGAAAGCTTAAGTACATCAAGCAGCTTGAGCGAATCCTTGAGTACAAGTTCATCCTTGAGTGAAAGCTTAAGTACATCAAGCAGTTTGAGTACAAGCTCATCCTTAAGCGAAAGTCTAAGCACATCAAGTTCATTGAGTGAATCCTTGAGTACAAGTTCATCCTTGAGTGAAAGCTTAAGTACATCAAGCAGCTTGAGTGAATCCTTGAGTACAAGCTCATCCTTGAGTGAAAGCTTAAGTACATCAAGCAGCTTGAGCGAATCCTTGAGCACAAGCTCATCCTTGAGTGAAAGCTTAAGTACATCAAGTAGCTTGAGTGAATCCTTGAGTACAAGTTCCTCCTTGAGTGAAAGCCTAAGCACATCAAGCAGCTTGAGTGAATCCTTGAGTACAAGTTCCTCCTTGAGTGAAAGCTTAAGTACATCAAGCAGCTTGAGCGAATCCTTGAGTACAAG
>NZ_JAPSFH010000008.1:0-42216 GCF_026847815.1 Ligilactobacillus sp. UO.C109
CCAGAAGATGGTACAGACGAAAGTAACGTGGTAACAATTCATTTGAAGCATAAACATGAAACAGTTACTAGAGACAACGTGGTAACTAGAACAATAGAGTACCGAGATGAAAAAGGTAATCTACTAGATACTAAGAGTCAAAGTCTAACGTTTACCCAACCAGGCGATAAGGATCTAGTAACAGGCAAAGTAACTTGGAGCATAAATGTTTCAAGTCAAAGCTTCGACGAAGTGAAGACGCCAGAAAAGGCAGGCTATACTCCAGATAGAGCTGTTGTTCCAAGTGAAACAGTAACATTTGATATTAAAGATTACACAGAAACTGTAGTATATAAGGCAAATGAACAAACCAGTCGAGTAGTATATGTGGATGATGACAACGGTGGACAAGAAGTCAAGCAAGGTAGCATATCTGGCAAGACAGGAGAAACTGTAAAGGTTACCCCAGAAGTACCAGAGAATTATGAGGAAGTAGCAGGAAATCCAACGGATTACACCTTCCCAGAAAATGGTACTGATGAAAGTAACGTAGTAACAATTCATTTGAAACATAAACATGAAGCAGTAACTAGAGACAAAGTAGTAACAAGAACAATAGAGTATCGAGACGAAAAAGGTAATCTACTAGATACCAAGAGTCAAAGTCTAACGTTCACCCAACCAGGCGACAAAGATCTAGTAACAAACCAAGTAATTTGGAACACAAATGTTCCAAGTCAAAGCTTCGACGAAGTGAAGACGCCAGAAAAGGCAGGCTACACTCCAGATAAGGCAAGCGTAACAGCTAAAGAAGTAACAATTAATGATAGCAATACGACAGAAGTTGTAATATATAAAGCTAATATCGTAAATGTGGTAATTAATTATGAAGACAACATGGGAAATAAGCTTGCCGATACTGGAACTGTATCTGGTAAAGAAGGAAATGAGTTTACTACTCAAGCCTTAGAAATTGCTGGTTACCACTTAATTTCTGAGAGCAAATTGGTTCATGGTATTTTTGGTAAGACTTTAGAAATTACCTTTGTATATGAGAAAAATAGTACAGATTCTACAAAGAATACAAACCAAGTTGATAAGAACGATAATAACGGTAAGGAAAGTAAAGTAGAAACTAAAACTAAGAAGTCCAATGATTTCAAAAATACTATTAACTCTAAAGATAAAGTGAATACTAAAGTATCAAGCCAAACATTACCACAAACTGGTGATCAAAAAGATAATACTGCTAGTTTAGTAGGATTAATCTTAATGAGTTTAGCAGGTTTATTCGGATTTAAGCGCAAGAATAAACGTGATAACTAAATAATTATAAAAGACTAATTTATTGGAAAAATCACAAAGTTAATAAAATTATGTGATGATTAACAATAGGTTAGTCTTTTTTAATTTGATTAAATAGGCATGTTAAGCTTGTAATCATTTTGTGATAACGATAACAAATATAGATCTTCATAAATTTTTTTGAACTTAATTTAAAGTTATAAATATTGATAAGTCGGCATTATATGCCATAAAATCTATTGTGCAAAAAAAAACAAAATTAACATTTTAAAAAAATAAGGTATAATAAAATTGTAAGCGTTATATAAAATAAAAATAAGTTCGGAAAATATCGCTAATTTTTAAGGAGGTTTTCAAGATGGCTGGTATTGATTTTGATAAATTAAAAAACATCGTTGATGACAAGTTTGAAACAGTTCGTGTTCTCGATAATGATGGAAATGTTGTTAACAAGGATCTATTTCCTGATTTAAGTGATGAACAAATTGTTGAATTATTTAAGAAAATGGTTTGGTCTCGTGTCCTAAACGAACGTTCAACTAAATTGAATCGTCAAGGACGTCTAGGTTTCTTCGCACCTACTGCAGGTGAAGAAGCTTCTCAAATTGGATCAGAATTTGCAATGGAAAAAGAAGACTATATCCTTCCAGCATACCGTGATGTTCCACAATTGGTATTACATGGATTGCCTTTATACAAAGCATTCTTATGGTCACGTGGTCATGTTGATGGAAATAAATATCCTGAAAACTTCAATGCACTACCACCACAAATTATTATCGGTGCTCAATATGTTCAAGCTGCAGGAATTGCTTTAGGTTTGAAGAAAAAGGGTTCTAAGAATGTAGCTTATACATACACAGGTGATGGTGGTACTTCTCAAGGTGATTTCTACGAAGGTATCAACTTCGCAGGTGCATTTAAAGCTCCAGCAATTTTTGTAGTACAAAATAATGGATACGCTATCTCAGTTCCTCGTGCAAAACAAACAGCTGCTAAAACATTAGCTCAAAAAGGTGTGGCAGCTGGAATTCCATTTGTTCAAGTAGATGGAATGGATGCACTAGCAATGTATTCAGTAATGAAAGCTGCACGTGAATATGCAGCAGCTGGTAACGGTCCAGTATTAATTGAAACATTAACATATCGTTTCGGACCACATACTTTATCTGGTGATGATCCTAAGCGTTATCGTACAGCTGAAGAAGAACAAGAATGGAAAGAAAAAGATCCATTAATTCGTATGCGTACTTACTTAGATAAGAAGGGTCTATGGTCTGAAGAAAAAGAAAAGGCATGGACAGAAGAAGTAAACAAGGAAATCGATGAAGCAATGGTTCTAACAGAAAAAGCACCTAAGCAAAAAGTTAGCGAATATCTAAAGAATGTCTTTGTTGATACACCTGCAACTATTCAAGAACAAATTGATAAATACACAAAGAAGGAGGCTGAATAACCATGGCTAAAACAACAATGATTAAAGCTATTACAGCGGCAATGGATGAAGAATTAAAGCGTGATGACAATGTCTTAGTATTTGGGGAAGACGTTGGTAAAAACGGTGGTGTTTTCCGTGCAACTGATGGACTTCAAGAAATTTACGGAGAAGATAGAGTGTTTGATACACCACTTGCTGAATCTGGTATTGGTGGTTTAGCAGCAGGTTTAGCCTTCACTGGTTTTCGTCCAGTTCCTGAAATTCAATTCTTTGGTTTTGTTTTTGAAGTAATGGATTCAATTGCAGGACAAATCTCCCGTGAACGTTATCGTATGGGAGCAACTCGTAAGATGCCTGTTACATTTAGAGCTCCATTTGGTGGTGGGGTTCATACACCTGAACTTCACTCTGATAGTTTAGAAGGCTTGATGGCTCAAACACCAGGTTTACGCGTAGTTATTCCATCTGGTCCATATGATGCTAAGGGACTGTTAATTTCAGCTATTCGTTCAGATGATCCAGTTGTATTCCTAGAACATATGAAATTATATCGCTCAGTTAAAGAAGAAGTTCCAGATGAAGCATACATCGTACCATTGGACAAAGCAGCAGTTAAGCGCGAAGGTAGCGATGTAAGCATCATAACATATGGCTACATGGTTCAAGAAAGTTTGAAAGCAGCTGAAGATTTAGCTAAAGAAGGAATTAACGCTGAAGTTGTTGATTTACGTACAGTATCTCCACTTGATGAAGAAACAATTTTAGCTTCTGTTAAGAAAACAGGTCGTGTTGTACTTGTTCAAGAAGCACAAGCACAAGCAGGAATTTCTCCAGCGGTAGCTTCATTAATTGCAGAAAAAGGTATTCTTTCATTAGAAGCACCAATTGGTCGTGTAAGTGCACCTGATACACCATATCCATTTAGTGAAGCTGAAAGTATATGGTTACCAAATAAAAAAGATATCGTAGAGAAAGTTAAAGAAGTTGTGAACTTCTAATTTGGAGGGTGAAATAATGAGTAAATATCAATTTAAATTGCCAGATATCGGTGAAGGTATTGCAGAAGGTACAATTGGCGAATGGCATGTTAAGCCTGGTGACAAGGTGGAAGTTGATGGAGATTTAGTTCAAATTGAAAATGATAAATCTGTTGAAGAAATTCCTTCCCCAGTTTCAGGTACAGTAACAAAAATATTGGTTGAAGAAGGCGAAACTGCTGAAGTTGGTCAACCATTGATCGAATTAGAAGTTGCAGAAGGAGAAGGTAATGTAGCTGACGATGCTCCTGCTGCAGAAACTGAAAAAGAAGAAAAAGTGGAAGCTGCACCAGCACCAAATACACAACCAACTCCACAAGTTGCAGATCATAGCTTACCAGTTCTTGCAATGCCAGCAGTTCGTCGCTATGCACGTGAACAAGGAATTGACTTGAAGTTAGTACCAGGCTCTGGTCGTCATGGTCAAGTATTAAGAAGTGATATTGATGCCTTTAAAGCTAATGGTGGTGCAGTTGCTGCTGCCCCTGAAGCAACACCAGTTGTGGAAGAAGCAGCACCACAACCAGCTCCTAAGTTACCTGCTGGAGATGCTCAATGGCCTGAAACACGTGAAAAGATGTCAGGTATTCGCAAAGCAACAGCAAATGCAATGGTGCGTTCAGTATCACAAATTCCACATGTGCATGTCTTTGATGAAGTAATTGTTGATAAATTATGGGCACATCGTAAGAAGTACAAAGAACTTGCTGCAGAACGTGATGTTCGTCTAACATTCATGGCATATATGGTAAAAGCATTAGCCGTAGTTATGAAAGAATTCCCAATTTTCAATTCATCTGTAGATATGGATAAGCATGAAATTGTTTATAAGGATTACATCAATGTAGGAATTGCTACAGATACAGATAGAGGATTATTTGTTCCAAATGTAAAACATGCTGATAGCACAAGCTTATTTGGTATTGCTAAACAAATTACTGAAAACACAGCTAAAGCTAAAGATGGTAAATTAACAGCCGGTGATATGAGTCACACAGGTATGTCAATTACAAATATCGGTTCAGTAGGTGGCGGTCACTTTACACCAGTAATTAACTGGCCAGAAGTTGCTATTTTAGGTATGGGTCGTATTACTGATGAACCAGTTGTTGTTGAAGGTGAAGTAAAGATTGCTAAAGTCTTGAAGTTATCTTTGGCATTTGATCATCGCGTAATTGATGGTGCAACAGCTCAACGTGCAATGAATCGCTTGAAAGAATTATTAAGTGACCCAGAATTGTTATTAATGGAAGGATGATAGGCTAATGGTAGTTGGAGATTTTGCAATAGATTTAGATACAGTTGTTGTAGGTGCTGGACCTGGTGGATATGTAGCTGCAATTCATGCTGCAGAATTAGGTCAAAAAGTTACTGTAATTGAACGTGAATACATTGGTGGTGTATGTTTAAATGTTGGATGTATTCCTTCTAAAGCTTTGATTGAAGCTGCACATCATTACCAACATGCAATGGATTCTCAAGAAATGGGACTTCAAGTTACAGCTGCTAAGCTAGACTTCGATAAAACAATTGAATGGAAGAATAACGTTGTAGCTCGTCTAACAGGTGGGGTTGCTTCCTTATTTAAGAAACATAAGATTGATGTTATCTGGGGAAATGCATATTTGAAAGATAGTCATAGTTTACGAGTAATTTCTGATGATGATAAGGCTCAAACATATACATTCAATAACTTGATTATTGCAACAGGTAGTCATCCAATTGAAATTCCTAACTTCAAGTTTGAAGGACGTGTACTTGATTCTACTGGTGCTTTGAACTTAACAGAAGTTCCTAAGGAATTAGTTGTTGTAGGTGGTGGCTACATTGGTTCTGAATTAGCATCTGCTTACGCTAACTTAGGCTCTCATGTAACCATCCTTGAAGGTGGAGATATGATTTTAGCTAACTATGAAAAAGACTTAGTTAAAGTTGTAGAACATCACTTCAGTGAACAAGGTGTAGATATTTACACTAAAGCTATGGCTAAGAATGCAGAACAAACAGATAAAGATGTAACTGTTACTTTCGAAGTAGATGGCGAAGAAAAGAAAATTACAGCTGATTATGTCATTGTTTCTGTTGGTCGTCGTCCAAACACTTCAAATATGGGCTTAGAACAAGCTGGTGTAAGTGTTGATGAACGTGGTTTAATTCCTGTTGATGCACAAAGTCGTTCAAATATTCCTAACATTTACGCTATTGGTGACGTAACAAAGGGATACGCATTAGCTCATAAAGCTTCTTACGAAGGAAAGGTTGCAGCAGAAGCTATTTCTGGCAAACCAACAGTTATTGATTACCATGCAATGCCAGCTGTATGTTATACAGATACATCCATTGCAACAACAGGTTTGACATTAGCTGAAGCAAAGGAAAAAGGCTTTGACGCTAAGAAAGCACAATTCCCATTTGCAGCTAATGGTCGTGCAATTTCAATGGGTGAAACAGATGGATTTATCCGTTTAGTATTTGAAAAGGAAACAGGCGTCTTATTAGGTGCTCAAATGGTTGGTAGCAACGCTAGTGATTTAATTAGTGAATTAACTTTGGCTATTGAATGTGGTTCAACAGTTGAAGATATTGCATTAACAATTCATCCACATCCTTCCTTAAGTGAAGCTGTTATGGATACTGCTGATGTTGCCATTGGATTCCCAACAAATATTTAATAATTAAAGTAAAGGACCGGTATGTATCAGATATCGGTTCTTTGTATAAAAGTAATTAGTAGAGGAAGATGAAAGTTATGGAAAAAATGCAATACGTTGTAATGAAAACAGATGATATTAGAACAAACCTGGCCACAGAACAATATTTAATGAATAGCGATAAGATAAAACCTCCGTTCATGTTATTCTACATTGAAAAGCCATGTATTATTGTTGGTCGTAACCAAAATACAATGGAAGAAATCAACCAAAAATATTGTGAAGAACATGGAATTACTATTACACGCCGTCTATCAGGTGGTGGAGCTATGTACCAAGATTTAGGTAACCTTTGCTTTAGTTTCGTAGTACCAGCAGAAAATCAAAAATTTGGTGACTTTAAATCTTTAGTACAACCTGTTGTAGATGCTTTGCATAAGATGGGTGTAACAGGTGCAGAAACAACCGGACGTAATGATATTGTGGTCGATGGTAAGAAATTCTCTGGTAATGCAATGTATACGCGTGGTGGCAAAACTTTCTCTCACGGTACACTAATGTTTGATGTTGATACTGATGCAGTTGCTGATGCTTTACGTGTTCCTAAGGATAAGATTGAATCTAAAGGAATTAAATCAGTACGTTCTCGTGTTACAAACCTAAAGCCATATGTTAGCGAAGAATATAAAGACTTTGATACATTCCAATTTAGAGATGAACTAATTAAACTAATTTGGGGTGTTAACTCTTTAGAAGAAGCACAACAATATGAATACCAATTAGATGACGAAGATAAAAAAGGTATTGAAGCAATTGAACAAAAGCTTTATAAGAACTGGGATTGGGTATATGGCAAGTCTCCAGAATTCACAGTTAAGCGTCGCAAACACTTTACTAGCGGTACAATTGATGCACGTTTCTTAGTTGAAGATGGTAAGATCAAAGATATTAAGATTTACGGTGACTTCTTTGGTTCAGGCGATGTAAAAGATGTCGAAGATGCTTTACGTGGATTGAAGTATGATGTGTCAACTATAAAAGAAGCATTAGGCAAACTTGATTTGAATAAATATTTTGTTGGAATTGATGCTGAAGATATTAAAGAATTAATCTCAACACAACAATAGTAATTAAAGTAAAACTCGTCGATTTGGCGAGTTTTATTTATTCCAGGCTGATATGTTACAATAATTATGTAAGTATATTGATTATTGTATGTAGGAGGGAAGCGTGGGACTAATGGCAACAAGAGCAGAATTAAAAAATGAAGTAAAAGATGCTTTTCGTGGAAATTGGAAAAAAGCGATAGGATTATCAATAATACCAATTGTATTCACAGTAATAACAGTATTTACGATTTCAGCATTTTTACAGGTACTATTGTTAGTAATGCATAATAATTCAGATGTATTTAATAACATTTCGAATGATGCGACTGCTAATTCAACTGGGAATGGTGGAACCTATAGTACCAATGTTGTTTCAAGTATTATTGGAATTATGATAAATCTGGGGATTCAATATACCTTTTTAGATTGGCTTCGTGGCAAAAGCGTGGAAAGTATCAACAATTTTAGAAGCATGTTCCAAGTGTTTTCTAAAAGATATTTTATTCCAGTATTAGTGATGTATATTATCCAATGGGTATTACAATTCCTATGGTCATTACTTTTCATTATTCCTGGGATTATTAAGGGATATTCATACTCACAAACTTATTTTATCTACAAAGATATTGAAGCTAGTGGTGAAAAAGCCAATTACAAATATCCTGATTATGTAACTTTAAGTAGAGAATTGATGAATGGACATAAGTGGGAACTATTCCTATTAGATTTAAGCTTTATTGGCTGGCATATTGTGTCAATTCTTACATTTGGATTAGGTTATATTTGGTTGATTCCATATATGAGCGCAACAAAGGCTGCATTTTATCGAAATTTAGCTGGAGATAAATTTTTGAAACAAGATAGAGTTTATGATGCTGAATTTAAGGAAATGTAAAAAAAAATAAGATACTGGCACCAATAAGATCAAAGCTTATTGGTGCTTTTTTGAGGGTAGGTGAAAGAAATGGTTGCTTGGCAAGCTGCTTGGTATTATGAGAATATTGATTTTTCGGCGATGCCATTTAAGATGAGAGAATTATCTCAATTAATAAAAATTACGTCTTTTTTATCAGGCAAAGAATTACGATTAAAATTAACCAATTACTATGGCAAAGAAGAACTCATTTTTGATGAAATTTATGTAGCTCTAACAGCTGATATGAAAGAAAAACAAAGAGTAACAGCTTTGTATCAGGATACGATTGTAATTCCACAAGGAGAAGCAATTTGGACAGATTCAATAGACTTAGATATTAAAGTTGGACAAACAATCTATATCTATATGAAGTCTTCGCAGGAACAAGAATACTGTGATTTTAAGTGTACTTATGAAACATCTTTGACTAACGCTTCTTTTGCCCGTAGTGCTAATTTTCTACCTAAATTAAGCGATACTTGGCAAAGTAGAAAAGGGTGGTTTTGTTTAGAAGAAGTAGATGTATGGACGAAAGCAACTCCTAAATATTTAGAAGTTACAGGAGATTCGCTAATGGAAATGGGAATGATAACAGCTCCTTTAATGCAATATCTGATGACCGTACATCCTGACGAAGTAACAGTGCTAAATACTGCTATTTCTGGAAGTCGCTTAATTCATGATGCTCCCCATGATCAACCTATTTATGAAACCTTTGGAGAGAGTTTATTAAGTAGAATGGTTAGAAATAGGAGTGGCTTTAAACCTGAGTTGACGATTGTTTCAATTGGGGCGAATGATTTGATGCTACCATTGATTAGTGAAGTAGCTGCAAGACAAAAAATAACTAAGGATAATTTTTTTAATGCTGTCCAGAGGCTAAATGAAATTTTAGAAAAGCGCAATAGTGAATTAATTTTGCTAGATATACCACCATTTACGCTTAGTCACACTGGTCGGCCAGATGATAAAGAGCTACAAGCACAAAAATTTAGAAAAGAATTAAATAGCAAATTTGCTACAATTCCTGAGACAGTGCCCACATCACTTCTTTTAGAAATGCTACCATGTGGCGTACAAAGTGCATATGATTTTGGTGACCATATGCATATCAATCAGGCTGGTGGTAGGGTTGTAGCAACTAAATTAATTCCTAAAATAGAACAAGAACTATTTCATTAAAAAAATGGCAGCAAAGCCTAGTTTTAAAGACTTTGCTGTCGCTTTTGTTAATTAATCAGAGCCGATAAGTTTTTCTACTTGTTTAGATAAATTTTCCCAAGTTAGAGGGGAAGCTTCCCTAAAGTCATCAGAGAATGTAGAATGATTTTCTCTAGGAATGATATAGCCAACAATTTCGCTTGTAGCTCCACGTACGGCTAATTTTTTATCAGTATCATCCCAAATAACAGTCCAGTAAGGTCCTTCTAATGCATCGTCAAACATGTATTGAACACCATCAAGAATAGTTTTCTCGATAACTTCTTGTTCAGTTGCATCAGGATATCCATTAGCTTTAAGCCAAAATAATTTTTGTTGAACTTCGCCCATATCATCAGGGATGAAATTAAGCATGTTGTACATTATTATCGTCCTTTCAAAATAGAAATGTTAAGTATATTTTATCAAAAATAAAGAGTAGCACCAACTAATAAAGTTGATGAAAAAGTAGATTTATAAGTTATAATAAGGGTAATCAAAATAAGGATGGTGTTTTAAATGCGAGCAATCTTAACTACTATTGGAGCAGATAAGGCAGGTATAATTGCCGGCGTAAGTACATATTTAGCTAAAAACCAAATCAATATTCTTGATGTATCTCAAACTATTATGAATGGATACTTTACAATGATGATGATGGTAGAGATTCCGGATGAAAAAGTAGATTTCGAAAAAATCACAACAGAACTCAATGAATTGGGTGAAAAGTTGGGTGTAGAAATTAAAATTAGAAACGAAAAGTTATATCAAGCGATGCATCAACTATAAGATGAGGTGATAGAGCATGGATACAGCGCAAATCCTTGAAACAATCAAGATGATTTCAGAAGAAAATTTGGATATTAGAACAATTACAATGGGAATTTCTTTGCTTGATTGTATTGATAGTGACAGTGATAAAGCATGTCAAAAAATTTATGACAAGATAACAACTAAAGCTAAAGATTTAGTGAAAGTTGGAAATCAAATTGCAACAGAATATGGAATTCCAGTTATTAATAAACGAGTTTCAGTAACACCGATTAGTTTGATTGCTGCAGCTTCTAAAGATAAAGATTATGTTAAATATGCTAAAGCTTTAGATAGAGCAGCACAAACTTTAGGTATTGATTTTATTGGTGGTTACTCGGCTTTGGTGCAAAAAGGTTATCAAAATGGGGATAGTACTTTAATCAAATCATTACCTCAGGCTTTAGCTGAAACAAATCTAGTATGTGCTTCTGTAAATGTTGGTTCAACAAGAAGTGGAATCAATATGGATGCAGTTAAAGAAATGGGGCAAGTTGTTAAAGCAGCTTCAGAACTAGATTTTATGACAAATGCTAAGATGGTTATTTTCTGCAATGCAGTTGAAGATAATCCGTTTATGGCAGGAGGATTCCATGGAGTTGGTGAACCAGATGCAGTTATTAATATGGGTGTTTCTGGACCTGGTGTTGTTAAATCAGCTCTAGAAAAAGTTAAGGGCGCTTCTATGGATGTGGTAGCAGAAACTATCAAGCAAACAGCGTTTAAAGTTACAAGAATGGGCCAATTAGTAGGTAGTATTGCCGCAGAAAAATTAAACGTACCATTTGGAATCGTTGACCTATCTTTAGCACCAACACCTGCCGTAGGTGATTCTGTTGCCCAAATTTTGGAAGAAATTGGCTTAGAACAAGTTGGAACACATGGAACAACTGCAGCTTTAGCGATGTTAAATGATGCAGTTAAAAAGGGTGGCATCATGGCATGTAGTCATGTAGGTGGTTTATCAGGTGCATTTATTCCAGTTTCTGAAGACGCTGGCATGATAGATGCAGTTAATGCTGGATCACTTAATATTGAAAAACTAGAAGCAATGACAGCTGTTTGTTCAGTAGGGTTAGACATGATTGCAATTCCAGGAAATACACCCGCTGAAACAATTAGTGCGATGATTGCAGATGAAGCTGCAATTGGTATGATTAATAATAAGACAACTGCCGTTAGAGTTGTTCCAGTTCCTGGAAAAGATGTTGGCGAAACAGTTGAATTTGGTGGCTTATTAGGACATGCTCCAATTATGGCAGTTAATAAGGTATCTTCAGCAGATATGATTAATCGTGGTGGACTTATTCCAGCACCTGTTCATAGTTTTAAAAACTAGAAATTGCATGATAATGGCTGATACTCTTTAGGATAATCAGGAAAATAATTTAAGAATGCTATCGATTGAAATGAATATTTAAGACAAATTAAGAATAAAGCAGGTAAATAAAATCTGTTTTATTCTTTTTTATTAAGTTAATTTGACGGTTTATGATCGATAATGGTAAATTATTGAGTGTAAAGATAATATTTTGACGGTATATTACTATTATTTTAACTTTAATAATATAATTTTAACAAAGAAATAAGTTCTTTATTTCTTTTATTAACAATAATGTAAACGGAAACATAAGTATAAAGAAGTATTTTGGTAAATTCTATAATTTTTATGAAAGAAAATGACTTTTTTTGACTATTTATGATTGAATTTAATTGAGAATAGTGGTACTATACTAGAGGAGGTTGTGAAAGTGCTTGCAGAAGAAAGACATAGAATAATTTTAGAACTGTTAAAAGAGCATAACGTGGTTAAGTTACAGGATATCTGTGAAAGAACACAATGTTCAGAATCATCAGGAAGAAGAGACTTGCAGTTATTGGAAGAACGTGGATTGTTAGTTCGTGTCCATGGCGGTGCTAAGATGAAGCAACCTTTGCAACGAGAACTTGATGTAATGGGGAAATCCACTCAAAATATTCAAGAAAAAGAAAGTTTAGGAGCAAAGGCAGCAAGTTATATTCAAGATGATGACGTTATTTATTTAGATGCTGGAACTTCGACTATAGCAATCATTCCTTATTTATCTGAAGATCAGCATTTAACTGTTGTTACAAATGGAGTTGAGCATGCTTCATTATTAGCCGATAAGAATATTAGGACTTTCTTGTTAGGTGGTAGATTGAAGAATACTACTAAAGCAATTATTGGTGTTGAAGCAGCAAATGATTTGAAAAGATTTAGATTTAATAAAGCATTTTTAGGAATCAATGGTGTCCATGAAAAGTATGGATTGACAACTCCAGATCCTGATGAAGCTGAGATTAAAAGAACCGCACTTGAAAGAAGTGAAAAAGGCTATGTAATCGCTGATAAGTCTAAATTTGGTTATGTGTCTTTTGTGAAAGTTGCAGATGTTACAGATGCAACAATTATCACAAGTACTTTACCTGCTAGTGTAGCTAAGCAGTATAGTTCACAGGCAACAATACAGGAGGTTATATTATGATTTATACGGTAACAATCAATCCATCTATTGATTATATCGTGCAACTAGACAAGCTCACCTTGGGAGAAGTTAATCGTATGGACTACGATAACAAGCTTCCAGGTGGGAAAGGTATTAACGTTTCTCGTATCTTAAAGGAATTAGGTCATGACAATATTGCATGGGGCTTTCTTGGAGGATTTACCGGGAATTTTGTAAAAGAAGAACTTGAAAAAGTAGGTTTGAAGACAGATTTCACTCCAATTGCAGCTGATACTCGTATCAATGTTAAAATTAAGGCTCAAAATGAAACAGAAATCAATGGTCAAGGACCTAAGTTGACTGAAGAAGAAATCAGTGCTTTTACAGAAAAATTTGACCATTTAACATCAGATGATGTTGTTATTTTTGCTGGAAGTTTAGTACCTAGTTTAAATGATGATTTCTACTTTGATTTGATTAAGATCATTCGTTCAAAAGGAGCTCAATTTGTAATTGATACAACTGGCGAAAGCTTACGTAAGACCTTAGCTGAAAAGCCATTAGTTGTTAAACCAAATAATCATGAATTAGCTGATTTATTTGGTGTCGAATTTAACGGAATAGACGACATTGTTAAATATGGTCGTAAATTGCTAGACATGGGTGCTCAAAATGTTTTAGTTTCTATGGCAGGTGATGGTGGCTTGATGATTACCAAAGAAGGTGTGTGGAGATCGTTAGCTCCTAAGGGAACTGTTATTAACTCTGTTGGTGCTGGTGATTCTATGTTAGCTGGTTTTGTTGGTACTTATGCAAGTACTAAAGATCCAATCGAAGCATTCCATTATGGGTTGGCTTCTGGATCTGCAACAGCATTTTCTGAAGATTTGGCAACTCGCAAAAAGATCGATGAAATTTATGCTCAAATTACTATTGATGAATATAAATAGAATTGTTTAGGAAAGGAACGGTTTAATATGGATATTCGTAGTTTGTTAATGAAAGATATCATGATTATGGATCTTAAGGCTACTACTAAGTCTGAAGTAATTGATGAAATGGTACATAACTATTATGAACATGGAATCATTGATGATGAAGATCTTTATAAGAAAGATATCATTAAACGTGAAGAAGAAGGTTCAACTGGTATGGGCGATGGAATTGCTATTCCACACGCACATGACGCTGCAGTTAAGAAACCAGCTGTACAATTTGCTAGAAGTGTTGCAGGTGTTGACTATGACTCAATGGACGGCCAGCCAGCTCACTTATTCTTCATGATTGCAGCTCCAGAAGGTGGAGATAATACTCATTTGCAGGCCTTAGCTGCTTTATCACAAGTATTGATGAACCCAGATGTTGTAACAGCATTGAAAGCTGCAGATACACCTGACAAGGTTCAAGATATTTTTGCAGAAGCTGTAGCTAAGAAGGAAGCTGAAAACAAGGCTGAAGAAGAAGCTGAAAAAGCAGCTGCAAATAGTAATAGTGATCGTCCATATATTGTTGCTGTTACTGCTTGTCCAAATGGTATTGCACATACTTACATGGCTGAAGAAAACTTAAAGAAGAAAGCTAAAGAATTAGGTGTTGATATCAAAGTTGAAACAAATGGTTCTGAAGGTATCAAACATCGTTTAACAGCAGATGAAATTTCAAGAGCTGTCGGTGTTGTTATCGCTGCTGATAAGAAAGTTGAAATGAACCGTTTCGATGGCAAGCCACTTGTAAATAAGCCTGTTAAATCTGGTATCCAAGAACCAGAAAAATTAATCCAACAAGTTTTGGATGGAAAGGCAGCTATTTATCACGCAACAGGTGATGATAGTAGTTCTTCTACTGAATCTGATGGAACTGTTTGGGGTAACATCTACAAGCAATTAATGAATGGTATTTCACACATGCTACCATTTGTTATTGGTGGTGGTATCTTAATGGCGATCTCATTTATTGTTGAACAATATATGGGTGGTGCCAAAGCTCCAGCATTTATTTTCTTAAATAGTGCAGGTAATTTAGCATTTGCATTTATGGTACCTGTATTGGCAGCTTACATTGCTGAATCAATCGGTGATACTCCTGCTTTAATGCCTGGTTTCGTTGGTGGATTCATGGCTTCTATCGCTAATGCTTCCTTAGGTGGATCATATCATGTTAACTTCCAAGCTAACTCAACTTCACCTGCTGGATTCTTAGGTGGTATTGCAGCTGGTTTTATTGCTGGATACTTGATTTTAGGTATGAAGAAGATGTTTGCAGGATTACCACGTTCAGTTGAAGGTATGAAACCAATGCTTCTTTATCCAGTATTCGGATTGCTATTCATTGCTTTGATTATGTACTTCATTGTTAACCCAATCTTCAGTACAATCAACCTATGGATTACTCACTTCTTGAATGGTATGGGTACTGGAAACTTAGTTCTATTAACATTAGTATTAGCTGGTATGATGTCTATTGATATGGGTGGTCCTTTCAACAAGGCTGCTTATGTATTTGCTTCAGGTGCTTTCGCTAACGATCCTAAGTCTACAACTGCTGCTATTTTGATGGCTGCCGTAATGGTTGGTGGTATGGTTCCTCCATTTGCAACAGCTATCGGTACTGCATTCTTCAAGAACAAGTATACTGAAGATGAACGTCGTGCAGGTGTTACAAACTGGATCTTAGGATTCTCATTCATTACAGAAGGTGCTATTCCATTTGCAACAGCTGATCCAGGTCGTGTAATTCCATCATGTATCATTGGTTCTGCTGTTTCTGGAGCAATTGTTGGTGCTATGAGAATTGGTATTCCTGCTCCTCACGGTGGTTTCTGGGTATCACCTTTAGCAACAAATATTTGGGGTTACTTCTTAGCTGTAATCGTTGGCTCTATCGTAGCAGCTTTGATTATGAGTTTCTGGAAAAAACCAGTTAATGAAAAATAATTATAAAGAAAAGTGGATGTAAAAGTCCACTTTTTTTAATTGTAAAAGATATTTAATTTGTCAGAGTTAATGATTTAGCATATCATTATATTTGTTAAATAATATTGAAGGAGCAATATTTTTATGCCGATAGATAATAAATTAATTGATGATGCCGGGAAAAAGTACCGTCAGTTAACAGAATGGTTTTATCTATGTTGTCTGGCAATATTTTTTATAACTATTTATATTAATGGCACAACAATGGTGGATCAAATTACATATTTTAATAAGTTGATTTTCCTTCGAATTGAGCAGGCAGTAACTCTTTTAGTGATGGGAAAGATAGTATTACTAGATAAATATCCACGAAAGCTAACAATAAAATTATTGTTAATCTTTATGCTGATAACCTATATTTGCTATCGGGCTCGTGCTTATGAGCCATTATTCTATACCGTATTTTTGATAGGTGCCAAAGATGTCGACTTCAGGAAAATTCTTAAATTGTACTTAACCTTTGGAATTCCAATTTTTATAGTAAGTGCCTGGTTGGCTCTGAATGATTATATACTGAATTTAACTCTTCAAAGACCAGGAGATAATACGGTTAGAATAGCTTTAGGAAACTATTCTCCATCAGATGCTGCAGCGCATATTTTTTATTTTATGTTAGCATATGCTTTACTTAAACGATTTAAATGGAATATACCGGAGATTATCTCAGGAATAGCCTTATTGATATGTGTCTATACATTAACTGCAACTAAACTAGATGAAATTTTGATTATTTTGATACTACTCCTATGTGCAGGGGGATATAAGTATGCGGTAAAATTTATCCAAAGATTCAGTTTAAAACAAGTTAGATGGGGATTGTGGATATACGCAGTTATCAATGTGATGTTGCCTTTGATGTTTAATCCAAATAGTAGAATTTGGAGTATTATAAATACCTTGAGTTCTGCGCGTTTATTCTTCGGGCAAGTTGCATATCATGATTATGCTATTCCTTTGTTTGGTCAATTTGTTTATCAAAATGGGAATGGTAGTATTAAGCCAGGGGAAGCATACTTTTTCATTGATTCATCGTTTGTAAGGGCGTTATTAATGTATGGCTTAGTATTCTTTGTTGTTGCGATGTTTTACATAATTAGTAGTATCGAAAGTAACATTAAACAAAGAAATTATAATTTAGTTATAGCCTTGATCCTAGTTTTATTAAGTTCTGCAATTGATAATCATTTATGGGACATGGCATTTAACATTGTATTTTTAGGAATGTTTGCAGATGTACAGTCAGATAATGAGATAGTAGGGATAGAGAATGAAAGTAACACAAAATAGAAATTTAGAAACTAGTTCAATAGGATTGTTATTAGGGTATTTTATTTTATCAATATTTTTGAATAGTTTAGGTAATGCTTTGACAGTATCTTTAAATTTAGGAAGTGCTTTGTGGACTGCAGCAGCAGTTAATATAGCTAAAATAACACCAATTTCTTTGAGTGCGATGCTATTTATTTCTGGTTTTATTGTAATAATCGTTAATCTAATAATTTTGAAAAAAGTTAATTTAAAAAGAATATTGGGTAATCTAATTTTTATGACTCCTTTTTCAATTTTAGTAGGGATTTTTGCAACAGAATTAGTTAAACTAGGAATTCATAGTTTAAATTTACCTGTGCGTATCTTTTTGGATTGTTTAGGAGTAGTCCTAATTGCTATTGCTATATCACTTTATCAAAGAATAAATTGGATGTTGCATCCGGTTGATGATTTGATGCAAATTATTCGTTTTAAATATTTCAAAGGTAGTTCTACAATTGCCCAATTGGTAACCTTTACTCCACCAATTGTTGCGATTATTATTTCGGTAATTGTATCACATCATATATATGCAATAAATGTTGGAACAATATTTGCTTTATTATGTCAGGGACCAATCGTAGGGATAGCTGACAAGATAGTTTTTCCAAGTCTAAAGCATCGCAATTTAGACTAGATAAAAGTAAAGACATAGTTTTGTTTGCAAAGCAAAGCTATGTCTTTTTATATATAATAAAATACCCTGTAATCAGGTAGTCTACCTGATTACAGGGTATTAATTTTAATATTTTATTTTTTTGCAGCTCTCTTTAATTCTAGTTTGCGTAGCCATGGTAATAAGAAACCAAGTACAACTAAGAATCCAACAGTTACAAAGTTCATAAATAATTGGTGATCAAATGCTTTAGTTCCAGGAGCAGCATCTTGAGGGATGAATCCCATTGTTGCGCAGACAAAGGTGAAGATGAAGCACCAGAAACCAACAATTAAAGCACCAGTTCTATTCTTAATATAAACGTAATCGGACTTAAATTGTTCTTCTTGCCAACGAATAGCTAGGAATGCAACGAATACTAAAGCTGTCTTATATGGTGAAACAATACCATTTAAGTTCAACAACCAGTTATAGATGGAGTTGATATTTGGTAAAGTACCACTTAAAAGAAGAAGTAACAAACTGATTCCAGCAGTTAAAGTATAACTGTGTACTGGACGTCCAGCTTTATTCTTCTTGATAAGCCAACTAGGCATGTATTTAGCAGCAGTATCACTAGCGAATACACGACTAGCAGCATCAATTAAAATAGCTAATTGAGCTAACATAAACATCAATTGAACTACAGCAAAGACATACATCAAGCTCTTACCCATACCAACTTGTTCACCTAAAAGTTTGAATGCATAGTATGGACCATTCATCTTAAAGTCATTAGGAATGTGGTTAGCGTTAAAGAAGACAGCCAATGATAAAGTACCAAAGATGGTTAAGAAAGCAGTCATTAAAGCTAACATCCACATAGCTTTAGGAAAATCTCGCTTAGGATTACGCATCTTGTTAATGTATGGAGCAGCTAATTCAGCACCAGACATAGCAAAGATCAATAAACCAGTTGTAGAGAAGTAGTGTAAACTAAAGTTTGGCTTAAATGCATGAAGATTAAATGGTTGTGTAGCAATATGTGCACCGTGTGTTAATGCCCATACAGTCATGAAAACAAAAAGCATTGAAATCAAGAACATCGCACCACCACCGATGATGGAAAGTACTTCTAGAGAATCACGGAAAACATTTTCGAAGATAATAAATAATAAAATAATAACAAAAGTTAACATTCCAAAAGTAAAGGTAGACATATGATGTCCTAAAGTATTATTACCTAAAACAATCCAACTTATAGAAACAATAACAGAGTTTGAAACGTCCACTAAGTATGGAATTGTTTGTGTCCAATACATCCAGGAAGTAATGTATCCGAATAAATCACTATGAGTACCACGACGAATCCAAGAGGCAAGGCCACCATCTTGATTATCAAAAGTTAAACCTAGTTGTGTAGCAATTAATGCATAAGGAATAACATAAGTAAAAAGTAAGAAAATCCATGAAATAACAACAGACAATCCTTGATTTTGAAAAGGATAGAATATATTTTCAAAACTAATAATTGTAACAAAGTCGAGCAAAGCAATAACTGGCCAGCTCATATAATGTTTCTTTTGATCTAACATCTAAAATCTCCTCGTTAATAATGATTGATATTATGCATATTATTAATCACTTAAACAAGGTGGCTTATTTTTACGCCTGAGAAAGTTAGCAGGCAAAATTACCACAGCCTTCCTTAATATTTTCTTTAACTTTTAGTATTGTAGCGTAATTTTCAGAAAAATAATAGAATAAAAAATTGATTTTTCAAAATTTATGCAAATAAAAAATCAATAGACGCTGTTATACGCCTATTGATTGAATATATATTAACTATTGTTCGTGGGAATAACGAGCCTTTAAAGCCCATAAAATTGAAACAGTATCGACAACTTCTTGGAACATAGCACCGATGAAAGCAGGGATGATACCAGTACTTGCGATTAACATTAATGCAGTACAAATTGCAATCCCTAATAAAACTGATTGACGAGCAACTCTAATGGTGTCACGTGAAATAGTAACAGCCTTAGAAACACGGGATAGATCATCCTTTAAAATAACAACATCAGCTGATTCACTAGCAGCAGTAGAACCATGTGCACCCATAGCAATACCAACATCAACAGTTGCAAGTGAAGGAGCATCATTTACACCATCACCAACCATAAAAGTAGGGTGGCCAGATTTAGGGATATTTTGTAAAGCGGTGATCTTATCTTGAGGTAGCAAATCAGCTTTTACTTCATCAATTCCTACTTCTTTAGCAACTCGTTGAGCAATCTTTTCTTGATCCCCAGTTAGCATCATTAATTTTTTGACTCCTAAAGCTTTCAAAGTATTCATAGTTTCTTTTGCTTCAGGACGAACATGATCGGTAAAAGTAACATAACCACAAAGTTCGTCATCAACACTAACATAAATAGTAGTAGTTGCTAAAGGTTTCATTTCTGAATTTGGAGCAACAAATTTAAGTTTACCAACTTTAACATTTTTATGATTAATAGTAGCTTCAATTCCTTTACCTGTTTTTTCCTCTAAAGAACTAACAGGTGCTAAATCAATATTTTGATTATCAGTATATGCAACAAGTGAACGAGCTAAAATATGTGATGATTCTTGTTCAGCACTAGCGGCTAGTTGTAATAATTCTTCTACTTTCATAGAAGAGGTTGTAACAACATCTTGTACAGTTAATTGTCCACTAGTGATTGTACCAGTTTTGTCAAAAGCGCCAGTTTTGGCAGTAGCAAGTTTTTCTAAAACGTCACCAGTTTTTACCACAATACCATTACGTGAAGCACGACTCATACCTGAAACCATAGCAACAGGTGCTGCAAGGATTAAAGGACAAGGTGAGGCTACAACTAATACTTCGGCAAGGCGATGGGGATCGCCTGAGAAGAACCAAGCTGCAAGTGAAATTAAAATGGCTGCTAAAGTAAATGGAACAGCATATCTATCTGCCATTCTAACAAAATGAGCAGGAGTACTTTCAGCTTCTTTAACTAGCTTAACTAACTGTTGGTATTGACTATCTTTAGCAAGTTTACTTACTTGTAAAGTAACAGAATTGTCCCCATTCAAAGAACCAGACATTACGTTATCACGGAGATTTTTTTCAACAGGTTTTGATTCACCAGTTAAAGAAGATTCATCAAATAAGCCGCTACCCTTAATGATAAAACTGTCGACAGGAACAATTTCCCCAGGTTTAACTACAATTTTATCTCCAACTTTAACGTCATTGACACTAACATCATCTATGTCACCATCATCCATAATTTTATGGGCAACTTGAGGTGAATTATCTAGCAACGCTTTCAATTCTGTATTTGCTTTATGAGAGGCATAATCTTCTAATGTATCACCACCAGTGAGCATGATAAGAATAACCATACTTGCCCAATATTCACCTACGGATAAAGTGGCGACAACAGCTAAGATGGCTAATAGGTCGACGCCATATTTTCCAGAACGGAGTGTATGAACCATTTCCTTAAACATAGATAAAGCAATGATAGCTCCGACTAAAGTAACGAGAATTTGTGCATATAATTTTAAATGTAATAAATATTGTAAAACGACTGCGACTGCAGCGATACCAACAATAATATATAATTTTTGTTTATGACTTAGACGAGACATAATAAATCCCCCCATATCTAAAAAAGAAATAAGTTTTATTTATAAACATATTATAACTGATAATTTTTAAAAAGTAAATTAGAAAAATTATAAATTAAAGCAAAAAAGCAAGTCAAAACTTGCTTTTTGTCTTAATGTGTAGGTTTTTCGTTAAGTGTAATAACTCCAACAGCGTTCAAACCAGTGTGGGTCATAATAATAGGACTAGTTAAACGAGCGATATAAGGGATTTCTTGGATAGAGTTATTCTCTAATAAAGTATCCTTGATTTTTTGAAGTAGACTATCATCTGTACCAACATTTGATAAGGATAGTGCTTGAATAGGGTTGTGATTTTGTAAATATTCTTCAGCTAAAGTCTTGCAATGCTTGATAAAGGTCTTCTTGCTACGACCCTTGACAATAACATCCAAACTTTCCTCGTTCAAGCGAATAATAAGCTTAAGATTGATAAGTTTAGTTAAAGCACCAGCTAAACGACTTACACGACCACCAGCAACTAAGCAGTCAAGGTTATCAATCAAAACATCAATAGTTGTACGATGATAGATATCTTTAAGATGATCTTTAATCTCATCAATATTCTTACCGGCTTCTAAATCTTTAGCAGCAGCAAGAACTTGGAAGGCCAATCCTCTGTCAGTTGATTTACTGTTAATAACAGTTACTTTAGTATCTACCATGTCAGCAGCACTACTTGCAGTTTCGTAAGTTCCAGAAAGAACATCTGAAAGTACAATAGCTAATACTTCGCTGCCATCTTTACCTAGTTCATTATAAGCATCTATAAATCTGCCGATAGGTGGTTGACTTGTTTTAGGAATATTGCCATCTTTTAAAGCTTGGACTAATTCTTCACGAGAAATATCTTCACCATCAACATAATTTTTACCATCCACTTCAACAGAAAGGGGTACAATTGTAATATTATATTTTTCAATTTCTTCTGGTGTAAGTTGAACAGAAGAGTCTGTTAAAATTTTAATGTTTGCCATAGTTGAAACTCCTCTCGGCAAATTATTCATACTTTTATTATATCAGTAATAGTGTACACTTTCTATTATACTATGAATAATCTTTTAAACAAGGTAATCTAGACTTTGAGTTTAGATTGGTGTGAATTTAACAAAAAAATCATATATTTTTTGTTATTAATGATATACTAATGAGTGGATATCATTAGGACTAATTGATTTTGGTGAAGGGAATATGTAGTATGACAAAAAAACTTTCAATTATAGTGCCTTGTTATTACGAAGAGGAAACTATACCTTTGTTCTATGAGGCTGTTGAAAAAGTTAAAAAGGAATTAAATGGAATTGAATTAGAATATTGGTTTGTGAATGATGGTTCACAAGATGGAACTTTAGATGAAATGCGTAAATTAAATGCTAGAGATAAAGAACATGTACACTATGTATCATTTTCTAGAAACTTTGGTAAAGAAGCTGCGCTATACTGTGGTTTACAACAAGCTACAGGGGATTATATAACTGTAATGGATGCTGATTTACAGGATCCACCAGATATGTTACCAGAGATGATAGAAATTCTTGAAAATGAAGACTATGATTGTGTGGGAACTAGAAGAACGAATAGAAAAGGTGAACCACCAATTCGCTCATTTTTTGCAAGAATGTTTTATAAGTTAATTAATAAAATTTCTGATACTGAAATTGTTGATGGTGCCAGAGATTTTAGAGTAATGACAAGACAAATGGTCGATGCAATCCTTTCAATGACAGAATACAATCGTTTTTCTAAAGGTATTTTTAGTTGGGTAGGTTTCAATACTAAATATTTGGAATATAAAAACCAAGAACGAGTAGCTGGGACAACAAGTTGGAATTTTTGGAGCTTGTTGAAATATTCAATTGATGGAATTGTCAATTTCTCTCAAGCACCTTTAGATATAGCTGTTTATTTTGGAATGTTAACATCATTCTTTTCAGGGATTGGAATTGTATGGATTATTATTCGTTACTTTTTAGAAGGTGGAGATCCAACGACAGGTTGGACATCAACTATTTGTTTATTGCTATTCTTTAGCGGAATTCAACTAATGTGTCTAGGAATTGTTGGTAAATACATTGGAAAGATCTTTTCTGAAGTTAAGAGAAGACCGGTGTATATTATAAAAGAAAAGAAGTAATCATCAGCTGTGAAAGAAGGAATTTAAGTTGAAGATGAATGTGTTACAACACTCAATTCATGAAGGAATAGGTTTAATTGGTGAATGGGCAGAAAATAATGGATATGAAGTAAATGTATATCAAGCTGCTAATAACAATGTAAAGTTACCAGAAGTTATTGATACTGATATGTTGGTAGTATTAGGTGGACCAATGAGTGTCAATGACGACGAAGAATGGATTGTTAAGGAACGAGAATTAATTAGAGGAATGTTGATGGCACATAAATCGTATTTAGGAATTTGTTTTGGAGCGCAACAACTTTCAAAAACTTTGGGCGGGGATGTGAGTTCTTGTCCTAAAGAAGTAGGTTGGGGAGAAGTGAAACGCCTGAGCAATATAATTCCAGGAGTTCCAGAAAAATTGGATGTGCTACATTGGCATGGTGAACAGTTTAGATTACCAACAGAAGCAACTCCACTTTTCTCGAGTCCACTTGTTGAAAATCAAGGATTTATTATTAATGAAAATGCAATTGGTCTACAATTTCATTTAGAAATGAATGAAGCAGGTGTGCGTGAAGTAGTAGAAAATGATAGTAAATTCATAAAAGGAAATAAGTTAAAGCAAAGTGCTGCTGATATTTTGAAACATAAGATTCCTGAAATGAATAAGCAAGCATTATTTGCAATGCTAGATTATATTAAAGACTAAAAAAATGTTTAACTGATATTTGTGTATATCGGTTAAACATTTTTTTAATTTATATTAGTCAAAGTAATTGTAGAATTACTGGTTAGATTATTTTTATCGTCAAAAGTATTAGCTTGCCATACTTGGATCTTTTTTCCAATTCTAAGCGGTGTAGCCTCAACCGTTAATTTTCCAGAAGTCACACTTTTTAAATGGTTAGTAGATATATTGACACCAACAGCATGACCATGAGAAAGATTGAGATTAGCTCCAATACTAGCAGCGGTTTCAGCTAAAACTGAATTAATTCCACCATGTAATACGCCAAAAGGCTGTTGTACTTTATCAGTAACATTTAAAGATAGGATTACTTTATCCTTGGATGAAATAATACTTTTAATTCCCAAATATTCGATTAAATCCATTATAATTTCTCCTAATCTGGTAAAGTGATATAATCAAGTTATATTTTATCATACATATTTAGATAAGGAGTCGTGATTCATTTGACAAGTGTAGAGTGGGAAAAAGTTAAGGACTATTCTGAAATCATATTTGAAAGAGCAGGTCAAATTGCCAAAATAACAATGAATAGACCAGAAAAACATAATGCTTTCACTCCAGTAACGGTTGCTGAAATGATTGAAGCATTCACAATTTGTCGTGATGACAGTACAATTGGAGCAATTATTTTAACAGGAGCTGGTGATAAAGCATTTAGTTCAGGTGGAGATCAAACAGTTCGTGGAAATGGTGGTTATGTAGGACCGGATAAAATTGCAAGATTAAATGTACTAGATTTACAACATCTAATCAGAATTATCCCTAAGCCAGTTATTGCAATGGTTAAAGGTTGGTCTGTTGGTGGCGGTAACGTCTTACAGTTAGTTTGTGATTTAACAATCGCTGCTGATAATGCAATGTTTGGTCAAACAGGACCTAAAGTTGGTAGCTTTGATGCAGGTTATGGTTCAGGATATTTAGCACGCGTTATAGGACATAAACGTGCTAAAGAAGTATGGTTCTTAAATCATTTTTATACAGCACAAGAAGCATATGAAATGAACTGGATAAACAAGGTTGTTCCTTTGGATGAAATTGAATCAGTAACTTTGGATTGGTGCAACGAGATTTTACAAAAGTCACCAACTGCAATTAGATTTATTAAAGCTGCAATGAACGCTGATACTGACGGTTTAGCTGGTTTACAACAATTTGCAGGTGATGCAACGATGCTTTACTATACAACAGACGAAGGAAAAGAAGGACGCGATGCCTTTAACGAAAAACGCAAACCAGATTTCCAGCAATTTCCTAAGTTCCCTTAATGGAAAATTGGTTAAAGAAACGAGTTCTACTTTCTCCAAATAAAATAGCCATTCAAGCTGGTAATACCAAATTAACTTTTAAAGAAGTAAGTGATAGGGTAGCAGTATTGACAGCACGTTTAGCTAATAAGTCTCGTAAAGGGATGAGAGTAGCATTACTTACCAATAACACGATTGATGGTTATTTGATGATTCTATCATTACAACAATTAGGGTGCGAAATTGTCTTTTTGAATAAAAGATTATCGCATGAAGAGCTACAATATCAGCTGGAAGATGCTGCAGTTTCATTGTTGATATATGATGAGTCATTGTTGCATGAAGAATTTGTAGGGATTGAAAGTTTAACTTTTAATCAAATAGAAAGTTTAGAGGAAAGTCGGGATTTTCAATTAGTATCAGAATTTAATGATGATGAAGTTACGACTATTATGTATACTTCAGGTACAACTGGTAAACCTAAAGGAGTACAGCAGTCCTTTAAAAATCATTTTTATTCTGCAATTAGTTCGGTCTTAAACCTAGGTTTAACAGATAAGGATAACTGGCTATGTGCAGTGCCTATTTTCCATATTAGTGGTTTATCAATCATTATGCGAGGATTGATTTATGGGATGACTGTAACTTTGATGGATAAATTTGATGCAGAAAAAGTTACATTCTTGTTAAAGGAAAGTAGTGTAAGTACAATGTCAGTAGTCCCCACAATGTTGCAACAACTTTTAGAAATCTTTCCCCAAGAAGGGTACAATTCTAATTTTCGTTGTTTCTTATTAGGTGGCGGACCAATAGATAAGGTTACATTAGAGCAATGCCAACAGCGAAACATACCAGTTATTCAGTCTTATGGAATGACGGAAACTGCTTCGCAAGTGATAGCTTTAAACTTTGAAGATGCTGAGAATAAGATTGGTTCAGTAGGAAAACCATTATTTTCTGTTGAATTAAAATTGGCTCATGACGGTGAAGTATTACTTAAAGCTCCTAATATTACGCCGGGTTACTTGAATAATCCCGAGAAAAATCAAGAAGTATTTGAAAATGGATGGTTTAAGACGGGAGATATTGGTTATTTAGATGAAGATGGATTCTTATATCTGAAAGGTCGAAAGGGCGATATGATAATTTCTGGTGGAGAAAATATTTTTCCACATGAAGTAGAAGAAAGCTATTTAAAGTTAACAGGAGTTAAGGATATCGTTGTAGCAGGAATTACTGATAAAAAGTGGGGACAAGTGCCAGTTGCTTTTGTAATATTGGAAAGAAAACTTTCACAACAGGAATTAATTTCATATGGGCGTGAACATCTAGCGCATTACAAAGTACCAGTAAGATTTTATCAAGTTATGTCATATCCACAGACAGCTAGTGGAAAAGTAAAAAGACGAGAATTGATCCAAATTAAGGAATATCAAAAAAATCTCATTAAGTAATTTCAGCAAAATTTTTCGTAATAGTACTATATATGATAAAATAAGCTAGTATTACTAAATTGAGGGGATAACCAATGAAAAAAAATAATTTAATTTACTGGATCGTTGCGATTATCTTAGTGGGAATTGCTGGATGGAGTGCAGTACATATGCACCACTTGGAAAGTAAAAATGCTGTTAAGGTTAGTCGTGAAATGAAGATAAGTTCTAGTATTAGCCGACATATAAAGAAGATTACTAAAGAACAGAAAAAGGCTATGCGCAAAAAAGTTGATTGGAACAAGCCATCGATGACTAAGGCATATCCAGATGTTTCTAAGTATAAGAATGTGAAAAAATCTAACCGAATTAGATTGGTAGTATCTTCAGCTAAGCAAAGAGTATATGTTATGAGTGGACCTTATGTTTTATATACAATGTATGCATCTTTGGGTAAGAACTATAATTCTAAGACCCCTAACTATCAAGTAACACCTGTAGGAAAGTTTAAATTAGAAGAAGCTCGTGGAGATAAATTCTATGATGCTACACGCCAATTAGGTGGGTTACACTGGACTTCTTTTAAGGGTAAAGGTATGTATCATTTTCAATCAGTACCTGTTGATGAAAATGGAAAAGTAATTGAAAAAGATGCTAAACATCTTGGTAGTACAAAAATCACTAAGAAGAATAATATTAAAGCATATGGTTCTATATGGTTAACTGTACCAGATGCTGAATGGATTCAAAAGAATTTACCAGTTGGGACTAAAGTTTTAATCTATGGAGAAGATGCTAGTTCTGATAACTTTATAGCAGATAATGCTAAACATTAAAAATGAAAATGCCTTTTAGAAAATTTATTTTTTCTGAAAGGCATTTTTTTAATTGACATTTGGTTAGTGAACTAATTAAAATAAGTTTGGCAATTACATGCAAGTGAATGTTTTTTGAGAGAGGGGAATATAGGTGGCAAGAAATATCGCTGATACAATTAATCCTAAAACAAGATTAGCTGTATCAATAATTTTATTACTTTCAACATTTATTAGTTTGATGAGTCAAACGATGATGATTACAGCATTACCAGTAATTCAAAATCAAATGAATCAGTCATTAACAACAGTTCAATGGTTAACAACTGGATATACATTGCTGATAGGGATTGTGACTCCATTATCATCAAATATGTATGATAAATTTTCAAATCGTAGTGTTTTTTTGGGAACGATAGGAACTTTTGTCATTGGGACATTAATAGGATGTTTGGCAACTAATTTTTGGTTATTACTATTGGCACGTTTAGTTCAAGCTTGTGCCGGTGGGATTTTAATGTCTTTTCAGATGACAACAATGATTTCAATTTATCCTCCTGAAAAAAGAGGAACAATTATTGGAATGTCTGGATTGGTAATTGCTTTTGGCCCAGCAATTGGTCCTACTTTAGCAGGATTTATTTTAAACTTACTAGGTTGGAGATATTTATTTATTTTAATCCTACCAATCATGGTATTAATTTGGATAATAGGATACTTTGTTTTTCCAAATTACTCTGAACCTCTGGACATTAAGATTGATTACTTATCTGTAGTTTTATCTTTACTTGGTTCAAGTTTAGCTTTAATAGGAATAACTATTGTTCAAACACAGTGGATGCTAGGATTAGCAATGTTGGTAGTAGGTGCAATTATTTTATACTTTTTTGTAAAGAGACAGCTGAATTTAAAACAACCTATGCTTAATGTTAGAATAATCAAACTATACTCTTTTAGAATGATGGTTCTAGTGGGAATCTGTGCATTTATGGTATTGCTAGGTATGGAACAAATGGTATCAATTTATGCACAAAATGTCAGTCATGTAAGCAGTATGACTGCTGGTATGATTCTTTTGCCAGGGGCGATAGCTAATGCGTTGACAGCTTCTGTTGTAGGACGTGCATACGATCAATATGGTGCAAAATGGTTAGTAATTTCTGGTGGAATTTTGATGTTAATTTCAGCAATTCCATTTGTTATTATATCTAAAGGTACACCAATATGGATAATGACAGTCTTCTATATGATTCGTATGGTGGGAAATGCCTTAGTATTCTCACCAGCTATTTCTGAGTCATTCAGAGGAGTAGCACCACGTGAAATCAGTCATGCAACAGCACTGAATAATACTTTGCGTCAAGTATCAGGTGCTGTTTCAGTTACAATGTTGATTGTTATTAGTTCAATTCCACATTCCTTTGTTTTAGGTATGAGAATTTCCATGTGGGTAACAGTTGCTTTAGTCTTACTAATGTTGGCGGTATTTATATCTTATATAAAAAATCGCGATAGCCGTAGATGATTAAATGGATAATATGAACAAGAGCACTATTGAATATTTAGTTGCAAAATTCAATCGTAAGATTAGATTGAGTCTAAATAGAGAGTTACTCAAATATGGCTTAAATGAAGCTAATTTTTATTATTTATTTGTAGTTATTAATAATCCAGGAATTAATCAAGTACAGATGATTAAGTTATTAGATCGTGAACAAAGTATTGTGACAAAGCAAATTTCTAATTTAGTCAAAAATGGCTGGTTGGAAAAGAGAAAGTCAACAACTGATCATCGTCAAACTGAATTATATCCTACAAGTAAGACATTAGATAATATAGATGATATTACTGAAATTACTGAAAAAGTTAGTGCTGAAGTAACATCTAATCTTAGTGAAAAAGAAAGTGCAACTTTGCAAAAATTATTGCAAAAAGTTTTATAAATTAGTATTGGAAAAGTATCCTGTTTAGGATGCTTTTTTTGTTAATAAGGCGTAAACTAGAAGGGAAAACTTCAAAGTAGGAGATGGATTGAATAATGATGGAACAAGCTTGTACATCAATTTTAGTAGGAAAGAAAGCAACTGTTGATGGTTCAACAATGATTGCGAGAAATGATGACACATTTCTACCAATCACTCCTCAACGATTTGTTATGCAACCAGCTGTATCTGGACGTAAAGAAACTTGGACTTCCAATAAAAATGGTTTTACTGCACCATTACCAAGTGAAGGATATAGAACAACTTTTACTCCCAATGCCGATGTAGAAAAAAATGGTGTCTTTGGTGAAACTTCAATTAACGAAAAAAATGTAGCGATGTCTGCTACAGAGTCTGTATATGGGAATCCACGTGCTTTGGCATATGATCCATGGATAGAAAATGGATTGGCAGAAGATTCATTACAAGACATGGTGGCTCCATATATAGATTCTGCACGCGATGGTGTTAAGTACTTAGGAAATCTTATAAAGAAATACGGTTCTCCAGAAGGAAATGGTGTCTTGTTTGCGGATAAGGATGAAGTTTGGTACATGGAAATTGTAACAGGTCATCATTGGGCTGCTACAAGAATTCCAGATGATGCCTATGCAATTGCTGCTAACCAAGTAGCGCAACAAAAAATAGATTTTAATGATCCTGAAAACTATATGTGGTCAGATGGATTATTGGAATTCGTAGAAGAACATCATTTGAATCCTAGCAAAGATGGCTTCAATTTCCGTAAAATTTTTGGCACGGATACTGAAAAAGATAGACATTACAATACTCCACGTGTTTGGTTTGGCCAACGTTACTTCACCCCAGAAGTAGAACAAGAACCAACTTCTTCTGAATTGCCATTTATCTGTCGAGCTAATCGCTTATTATCAGTAGAAGATCTAGAGTATGTATTAAGTTCACATTACAATGAAACTAAATATGATCCATTAGGTCATGGAAGTGAAGAAGATAAGAAACGTTTCCGTCCAATCTCATTGAATCGTACACAAAATTCTCATGTTCTTCAAATTAGAAATAATGTTCCTGAAGAACAAGCAGGATTAATGTGGATGTGCTTCGGTGTTCCTTCATTCACGCCATATGTTCCGTTTTATGCAAATGCTAATGACACTGATCCTAGTTGGAGTAATACACCACTTGAACTTGATATGAATAGTGCATATTGGATGTATAGAGCTTTGTCAATGTTAGTAGAATCACACCATGCTCAATTTATTCAAGATGATTTAGATTATTTAACAGCTGCACGTGAACAACAACATAGATTGATTGATGAAACTGATAAAGCTGCTCAAGAGTTAAGTGGAGAAGATTTAACAAGATTTTTAACAGAAAAGAACTATGAAATGGTAGCAGACATGAAAGAACGAACAATGGGAATGATAAATCATTTCTTTGTAGAAGGTTTGAAGCTATCTAAGTTAACATTTAATATGGACGCTAATTTATAATTTAATAAAATAAATAAGGTTTAAAGGACAACGATAATTGTTGAACTTTGAACCTTATTTTTTAATATTGTGAAGTATTTATTTCATAATCAGTTCCATATGTAGAACCAGTTTTAGCCTTTTCTAAATCTAAAGCAGAGCGAACTTTATTTGTAATTCTTTGTTTTTCAGATAAAGTAGGTACTTCAAAAGATTCACCCATTATCATCGTTGAAGTACCTTGTAAATGATCTGAATCCATACCATGAGTTGCAACACGATATTTAGTTCCAAGAGCTAGTAAATCATTAAAGGATAAATCAGTCTGCATTTGTTTAGAAATAGTGTTCAAGAATTTTTGATTGAGTAAATTAGAAACGTGGCTACTCTTCAGGGCAACTTTCATAAGGACTTGTCGTTGTCTAGTTTGACGACCATAATCCCCTAAAGGATCCTCATGTCTCATGCGGACGTAAGCTAAAGCTTTAGGTCCATTCATATGTGTTACTTTACCTTTCTTGAAGGTGTAACCACCATATGAGAATGAGATTGTAGGAGCTACATCAACTCCTCCAATAGCATTAATGATACTTTCTAGGCCACCCATGTTAACTGTAACGTAAAAATCGATTGGAATATTTAAATCTTGTTGAACAGTTCTAACAGCAGCTTTAGATCCACCGTAAAAATAAGCAGAATTTAACTTGCTAGGATAGTATTCTTCATATCCTGAGATTGCAACTTTTTCATCTCGCGGAAGTGAAACAAGAGTCATCTTTTTATCTTTAGGATTCATAACTAAGACAATCAATGTATCAGTACGTCCACGGAAATCCCTACCTAAAGCTCCAGTATCAGTTCCCATTAGTAAAATAGAAACAGGTTTACCCTTTTTTAAGGTAGAGCTAACATTACGCGATTTGCTAAAATTACTAGAACTATAGATGGTATTGGCAGCTTTTTGTGCATTATTCAGTTTCTTCTCCAGATATTTTCCACCAACGATAGCAAAAACCACTAAAGATAGTAGTAACCAAAAAAAGATAGTTTTACTACGTCTATGTGGAGAATGATGATGTTCATGTTGTCGTTGTGGTACGTGTGAAGACGTGTCGTTTTGATAATTTTCAATGGAACGTCGACGTCTTCTGTTATCTTGTGGCATTAAAAACGCTCCTTTAATGATGTCCTAAAATGAATCCAAACATCAAAATAATGAATACTATAGTTGTAATCCAAACGTATAAGACATCTTTTTCTTTATAGAATGCATATATTGAGACTAACACACGTAAGACTGGTGTCAAGATTAATAAAAAAATTCCTGCCATCATATATGCATATGGTTTAAAAGTAGTAATACCCTTTAGAATTTCTGATAAGGTTGTAGGAAATGTAGTACCAGGATATCCAGAGCTTTGTTGGCAAACAAGCATAATAAAACCTATTACCATAACGGAAGCGGCAATCAGTACTCCAATACGCATGATTTTACCAATTAGGATTTCTACAGTTTCCATCTCATTCTTTGTCTTTTTATCCATATTATATTGTCACCCCAAACGCCTTAAAAATCATTTGTAATCCTAGATATAATAGAATAGGAATGAAAATCATTCTAATAACTCTTGAAGGAAGATGTTGCATGATTCTACTTCCAATTGCGGCTCCAACTAAAATCCCTAAAGCGAGTGGAACAGCAATACCAGGCTTAATAGAGCCATTGAAGAAGTATACAGAAGCACTGGCTGCAGCAGTTACTCCCATCATTAAATTACTGGTAGCACTAGATGGTTTTAGAGGCATTTTCATAGCATTATCCATAGCCATAACCTTAAAAGCACCGGAACCGATTCCTAACATTCCAGAGGCAATACCTGCCCCAAACATGATGGATAAGCCACCAGGAATATTTTCAACTTGATAATCAATTTGTTTGTTTAAGTTCTTGTCAAAATATGAACTGTTAAGATTAAATTTTTGTGCCCACTTGTCAGGCTTGGCTCTTTTTAAGATTTCTTTACCACTGCGGAGTTTTCTGTACATATTCCAACTTGAAAAAATAAGTAAGGAACCAAATAAAAAATATAAAATTGCTGGATGGAAAATACCAGTTAAGATAGCTCCAACAATAGCTCCAATAGTAGTAGCAATTTCTAAAAACATTGCTACACGTAAGTTTAAGACATCATCTTTTAAGAATGCAATTGTAGAACCAGAGCTAGTTGCAATAACGGCAATAATGCTGGCACCGATAGCATATTTAATATCTAAACCCAAAGCTAAAGTGATGATAGGTGTAATAATCATACCGCCACCAATTCCCAGAATGGCGCCCATAATACCGGCGAATAAACCGACTGCCAGCATTAATAATGTAGATGTAATCATTAATAAATTCTCCCTTCGCTTAATTACTTAATCATATTAACACTGAATATATTATAATAAAAATACCAAATTAAAATATAAGATATACAAAATTTATATATCTAAGATGAGGGGAGTACTGATGAATTTAAAGCAACTACAGTATTTTATAGCGGTAGTGGAAGAAAAACAGATCACAGCTGCTGCAAAAAAGCTAAATATTGCTCAACCTCCATTGAGTTACCAATTAAAACAATTAGAAGCAGAATTAGAAACTAAATTATTTACTAGAACTGCCCATGGAATTGTATTGACGGATGCAGGTATGATGTTAGAAAAATATGCAAGAAAAATTCTGGATTTAACCACGGTAGCTGAAGAAAAAGTTAAGAAGACCACTAAAGGAGAATTGGGAAAAATTTCTTTAGGTACAGTTTCTTCTTCCGCAGCTGCTTTACCAATAGGAAAATTGAAAGAGTTTAGAAAGTATTATCCTGAAATAAACTTTGAAATATTTGAAAGCAATACGTATGGAATACTGGAAAAATTATTTAATGGTGAGATAGATTTAGGATTGGTTAGAACTCCTTTTAATCAAAGAGAACTTGAAACTAAAATTATGATGGAAGAGCCAATGGTAGCAGTGGTAAATAGCGATGATTATTTAAAAGGAAAAAAGAAGATAGGAATTGATGATTTAGAAGAAGTACCATTAATAATATATAGGAGATTTGAAAATATTTTCCGACAAACTTTTTCACAATTTGGAATAAATCCTTATATAGCAGTAAAATGTGATGATGCAAGAACAGCAATTTATTGGGCAAAGTTAGAAATGGGAGTAGCTTTGGTTCCAGCTTCTTGTGCCAAAAATTATACGAATGGTAGAATAATTCCTATAAATTACCCGGGATGGAATACCCAGTTAACATTAATATGGCTGAAAAATAGTAATAAATCACCACTAATATTGAAATTAATAGAGCTATTTAGTGTATAATTAAGCCTTAAGGGGGGATGTCCGTGATTATAAAAGAGAAGAAGAAAAGAGAGCCATTAGCGTACCTTTTTACAATACTATTCTTTATTAATTATTTTCTTGTATTTCAACAGGCTCAATGGCTACATAAAATAGATACAGCAGTTTATTTTAAATTAACTCGTAACTTAAATAATTTACAAGTGATGTTCTACAACGTTATTAGTGAACTATCTAGTTCCAGAATGGCAATTGTTTATACGATAGTACTACTAGGAATTTTATGGTTTATAAGATGGCAAATTCCTGGTGTGTGGATTACTTTTACAGTTGGAACAGGATTAGTTGTAGGATGGGTAGCACGATTGATATTGCGTTATGGAAGTAAAAGAGTTGAACCGGAAATGGGATATGCTTTCCCAGGTTTACACGTTTTAGGGATGACAATTCTGGTGGCTATTGTATATATCATCTTTTTACCATATTTCAAAGACAAGGCTTTGGCTTACTTAGTGGGATTCATTTTAGGAATTTGGTTAATTGCGACAAGTGTAGCTTGTATATATTTAGGTCAATTACATGTTAGTGATATTACAGGCGCATTAACATTAGGTTTTGCTTGGGTATATTACTGCAGTAATTTATACATAAGGTATGCTGCAAAGTTAAAGAAGATTAAGGGGTTTAGAAATTCAAATTATTAAGGTTGGTGCGATGATTGAAAGAAGTAGAAGATTTAATAATTAGAAAATTATCAAGTAATGATCTTAATGATTTTAGAGAAATTATCACACAAAAAGAAGTAGCTAGAATGGCAGGTTTCGCTCCAGTCTCAAGTTTTGCTAGTTTTTATTTATCTCAAATGTTACAAAACGGTGCCTGGGGATTGGTAGTTAATAAAAAAGTAGTGGGAGTAATATGTATATATGATTTACCTGTTAAAAATGGCAATAAAAAAACAGGTGAGATAGGCTTTATATTAAATCAAAATTATTGGTATCGTGGATATATGTCGAAAGCCATTGAAGAAATATGTAGCCGTGTGAAAGAAGATTATAGTCAGATAAAAGCAATTACCTTAGTAGATAATATTGCTTCAAAAAAAGTTTTAGAAAGAAATGATTTTTATTTTTCTGAAACAATAATGGATAATGATAAAGAAAAAAACATATTTTTAAGAAACCTATAAAGTTGTTATTTGCTCTAATTAAGAGATAAATAACAACTTTTTTGCATGATAAATCTTACACAATATTCACAAAGTTTAAATATATATTTAAGCTTAATGCTATGGTATTAATCGTTTTCTAAAGAATATTTTTCACAAACTATATAAGCGCTGGTAAAGTGAATTTAGCAGTGATATTATAATTTTATACTGTAAATATTTGATGAAAAGAGGAATGAAAAAATGACTGAAGATAAAGGAAAACGTTATGGTGCAGATGCCATTATTGATAGTTTGGTAAACCATGATGTTAAATATGTTTTTGGGGTACCTGGGGCTAAGATTGATAGGGTATTTGAAAAATTAGAACATCCAACAAATGAAAAAGCACCTCAATTGATTATTACTCGTCATGAACAAAATGCTGCATTTATGGCTCAAGGTATTGGTAGAATTACTGGTAAGCCAGGTGTTGTATTAACTACATCTGGTCCTGGGGTGTCAAACTTAGCAACTGGATTAGTTACTGCAACTGCTGAAGGAGATCCAGTGTTGGCAATTTCTGGACAAGTTCAACGTACAGACTTATTAAGATTGACTCACCAAAGTATGGACAACGTTGCATTATTAGCTCCTGTAACTAAATATGCTGCTGAAGTTCAAGAACCAGAAAATATTTCTGAAGTAATTGCTAATGCTTATCAAGAAGCAGAAGCTGCAAAGCAAGGTGCAAGTTTTGTATCAGTACCACAAGACGTTACTGATTCAGAAGTTAAAACTGCTCCAATTGCTCCAATGCCAGCACCTGTTTTAGGACCAGCTAGTCCTGTAGAATCAACATTATTAGCCCAACGTATCAAAACTGCAAAACTACCTGTTCTTCTTTTAGGTATGAGAGCATCTGATCCAGAAACAACTAAATCTATCAGAAACTTAGTTGAAGAAACTCATTTACCAGTTGTTGAAACATTCCAAGGAGCAGGAATCATTCCTCGAGAATTAGAAGATGATTTCTTTGGTCGTGTAGGATTATTTAGAAACCAACCTGGTGACCAATTATTGAAACATGCTGACTTAGTTATCGCTGTTGGATACGATCCAATTGAATATGAACCACGTAACTGGAATAACGAAGGTGACGCAAATATCATCGTAATTGATTCTATGCGTGCAGAAGTAGATAAGAACTTCCAACCAGAACGTGAATTGGTAGGCGATATTTCTCAAACTCTTGACTTCTTATTACCATACATGAAAGGTTTCAAGTTGCCTGAAAGTTCACGCGAATATTTAGATGGACTACAAGAAAAATTAAAATTAAGAGATGAACCACCAGCAGTTACTGAAAATCAAGTTACTTCCCATCCTTTAAGCATTATTCAAGCTTTACAAGATAGAGTTACTGATGATATGACAGTTAGTGTTGATGTTGGTAGTTTCTACATTTGGATGGCTCGTCACTTTAGAAGCTATAATCCACGCCACTTACTATTTAGTAATGGTATGCAAACATTAGGTGTGGCATTACCATGGGCTATTTCCGCTGCTTTAGTAAGACCTAATACACAAATTGTTTCTGTTTCTGGTGATGGTGGTTTCTTATTCTCCAGTCAAGATTTAGAAACAGCTGTACGTTTGGGCTTAAACATCGTACACATTATTTGGAATGATGGACACTATGATATGGTTAAGTTCCAAGAAGAATTGAAGTATGGAAAGAGTGCAGGAGTAAACTTTGGTAGTGTAGACTTTGTTAAGTATGCAGAAAGTTTTGGTGCTACTGGTTTACGTGTGGAAAAAGCTCAAGACTTAGAAAAAGTATTAGACCAAGCTTTTGCAACTGAAGGTCCTGTAGTTGTTGACATTCCAGTTGACTACAGCGACAATAAAGAATTAGGTAAGCAAATTCTTGAAGATCAACTTCACTAATTGAAAAGAGGCATCTTAAAGATGAAAGACACAAAGAAGTTATTTCAACATGGTACATTAGCCTTACTTGTTCCAGGATTATTTGATGGTACATTACCTTTAAGTTCCTTACTAGAACATGGTGATACAGGAATAGGGACAGCTACAGGATTAGATGGCGAAATGATTATACTTGATGGAGTGCCATATCTTGTACGTAGCGATGGTAGTGTAAATGTATTAGATGCTAATGAAGTAAGGGTTCCATTTGCCAATTCCCATTTTGATAATCCAGAAATAGAATTTGATGTTACTGATGCAACTCCTGATCAATTAAAGGATATGATTTTCTCTAAGTATAATTTGAAGAATGTTTTCTTTGCTGTAAAAGTAAAGGGAAAATTTGATTATATAAAGACAAGAGCTGTTGAAGGACAAAAGAAGCCTTATCCAACATTGACAGAGGTGGCAGATAAGCAAGCTATTTTTGAAGAAAATGATGGGCAAGGAACAATTGTAGGATACTTTTCTCCAGAATTATTCCATGGGATGGCTTCAGCAGGTTTCCACTTACATTATTTAAACGATGCACATAATTTGGGTGGACATCTGTTGGATTACAAGATAAAAGAAGCAAAGGTTTATTTGCAAGTGTTTGAAAGTGTAGAAACACATTTTCCAGTTGAAAACGAAGATTTTATGAAAGAAGAATTTGATATTGATAGTTTACGTGCATCAATATCATCTGCTGAAAAGTAGATAATTAATTATTTCTTGCAATTTAAATTGTTTTCTGTATAATAAAAAGCGTCGAACAGAGGTCGCAGTTTTTATCAGTAAATATTTGGAGCTGAAAAAGCAGCAATGAAAAATGTTGAAAGGAAAAACTGCCGAAGTAAGATATTGCTTTTTCAATATTTTGCTGGGGCCTGGCTCAACAAGTCAGGAACTGTCGTAGTTTAATAGTTGACTACGGAGCGCTATCGAATGCTTTTTATTATAGATTATGATATTTGATAGATAGAGCACATACCTCTTTAGTCAGGTGTGTGCTCTTTTATTATCTAGACCTCTGAGAATAAAAAGTTTGGAGGAAGACGTAATGTCTGAAAATAGTAATCAAGGAGAAATTAAAAGATCCTTGAAAACTCGTCATGTTTCTATGATTGCCCTTGGTGGTAGTATCGGAACAGGTTTGTTTGTTGCAAGTGGTTCTGCTATCTCTACAGCAGGACCTGGTGGAGCTTTGGTTGCTTATATAGCAATTGGATTGATGGTGTACTTCTTAATGACTTCTTTAGGTGAAATGGCAACATATTTGCCAGTCACAGGTTCTTTTGCAACATACGCAGGAAGATTTGTTGATCCTGCTTTAGGATTTGCGATGGGATGGAATTACTGGTTTAACTGGGCTATTACTGTTGCGGTTGACGTTTCTACAAGTGCAATAGTGTTACGTTATTGGTTCCCTAATATTCCTAGTTGGGTTTTCAGTTTGATTGTATTATTAGTAATTTTTGCTATTAATGCCTTGTCTGTAAAATCTTTTGGTGAAACAGAATATTGGTTGGCTTTGATCAAGGTTATAACAGTTATTGTCTTTTTGATTGTAGGTTTATTAACAATTATTGGAATTATTGGGGGTCATGCAACATATTTAGAAAACTTCACTTATAAAAAGGCTCCTTTTGTTGGTGGTATACCGGCAGTCTTAAGTGTATTCGTAGTTGCTGGATTTTCTTTCCAAGGAACAGAATTGATAGGTATTACAGCTGGTGAATCTGCAACTCCAGAAAAAAGTATTCCTAAGGCTATCAAGCAAGTATTTTGGAGAATCTTATTATTCTATATTCTAGCTATTTTTGTTATAGCTTGTTTGATTCCTTACACAAGTCCTAATTTATTGGGATCAGAAGCTACTGATATTGCTATTAGTCCATTTACTTTGGTCTTTAAACGTGCAGGATTGGCTTCTGCTGCCGCTGTGATGAATGCTGTTATTTTAACTTCTGTTATTTCAGCAGCAAATTCAGGAATGTACGCTTCCACAAGAATGCTATTTTCTTTGAGCTTGACTAAAGATGCACCTAGAGTATTCTCACTCGTTAATAATCGTGGGATACCAATGCCAGCTTTATTAGGAACTACATTTGTTGCGTTACTAACATTTTTATCAAGTATTTTTGGTGATAAGATTTACACATTCTTGGTAAGTGCTAGTGGTTTAACAGGTTTTATAGCATGGGTAGGTATAGCCATTTCTCACTATCGTTTCCGTAGGGCATTTAAAAAACAAGGTCATGAACTTAGCGAATTACGTTACCATGCTAAGTGGTTCCCATTCGGTCCACTTTTAGCATTAGTATTATGTATCTTAGTAATTGTAGGCCAAGATTTGAAATCATTTGCTAATCTTGATTGGCAAGCTATAAGTGTTACTTACATGTCTGTACCGTTATTCTTGATTTTATACTGCTACTATAAGATAAAATATAAAACTAAAGTAATACCACTGGATGAAGTTGATTTAACACCTCATAAAGTAGAAAAATAATACTTGAATTTTATAATTCAATGTTTTAACATGTAGGTAAGTTAAACATCGGAGTTCGCCATAAGTAGGCAGTAAAGAGACATAGTGGTTGGTGAAAACTATGAGCCGAAACTCCAGCGTTCGTTGTATGGGCAGGTAATGCTGCACGGGAGATCGTTAAATCATTGAGTGTGATGGTTATTTACTGTCGAACTTGGGTGGTACCGCGTAAGAAGAAGTCCTTTCGTCCCAATTTTGGGGACGAGAGGGCTTTTTTTACGTCAAGATGTTAAAAAAATTTGGAGGACACAAAGATGCTAGATATTAAAGATATTCGATTAAATACAGAAGAATATAAACGTCGCTTGGGAACAAGAGGCGTAAAACCAGAAGAAATTGATGAATTAGTAGCTGAAGACAAGAAACGTAGAGAGTTACTTGTTGAAACTGAAAATTTAAAGAAAGAACGTAATGAAGTTTCTGAAGCTATTGCTCAAGCAAAACGAAATAAAGAAGATGCTAGTGAACAAATTCAAGCAATGCGCAAAGTTGGTACTAAGATCAAAGAACTTGATGAAAAACTAGCTAAAGTAGAAGAAAATGTAAAATCTATGGCTGCTCACTTGCCTAACTTACCAAATCCTACTATTCCAGTAGGACCAGATGAAGATTCAAATGTTGAACTTTATAAAATAGGTACACCACGTAAATTTGATTTTGAACCTAAAGCACACTGGGATATTGGTGAAGACCTAGGAATTTTAGATTTCGATCGCGCAGCTAAAGTTTCTGGGGCAAGATTTGTTTTCTACAAAGGATTAGGAGCAAAGCTTGAACGTGCGGTTTATAACTTTATGTTAGATGAACATGCTAAAGAAGGTTATACAGAAGTAATTCCTCCATATATTGTTAAAGCTAAATCAATGTATGGAACTGGCCAATTCCCTAAATTTAAGGATCAAGTATACCAAGTTAATGGGGAAGATATGACTTTAATTCCAACAGCTGAAGTACCTTTAACTAACTATTATCGTGAAGAAGTAATCCCAACAGAAGACTTACCAGTTTACTTTACAGCTTTATCACCATCCTTCCGCTCTGAAGCAGGAAGTGCAGGTCGAGATACTCGTGGCTTGATACGTATGCACCAATTTAATAAAGTTGAAATGGTTAAATATACTAAGCCAGAAGATTCATATAATGAATTGGAAAAAATGACAAAAAATGCTGGTAACATTATGGAAAAACTAGGATTACCATATCATGTAATTACTCTATCTACTGGAGATATGGGATTCAGTGCAGCTATGACACATGACTTAGAAGTATGGATGCCAGCACAAGATACTTATAGAGAAATTTCAAGCTGTTCTAATTGTGAAGATTTCCAAGCTAGAAGAGCAAGAATTCAATATCGTGATGAAAATGGTAAACTACAATATGTTCATACATTAAATGGCTCTGGTTTAGCTGTAGGTAGAACTGTAGCTGCTATTTTAGAAAACTACCAAAATGAAGATGGATCAGTAACAATTCCAGAAGCATTACGTCCATATATGCAAGGTTTAGAAGTTATCAAGAAAGAAAAATAATAATATTTAAAAGGGAGATGGTTAATTATTAGCCATCTCTCTTTTTAGGTGAATAAAATTGACGAATATTATGTGTTATAAAAATTTATAATAGAAATAAAAAACGAACGAAATAGAGAGAAAAGTAGTCATATTAATACATAAACGAAAATTTATTTTTTTATAAAAAAAACGTTGACGAAGGTGATGGTACTTGGTATTATATTACTTGTCGTTGAGATGACGGCAAATAAAAAATAATTTTTTGTTGACAAATAACGGAGGCTTTGATATGATGATAAAGCTGATGTCAAAATAGTCAGTAAAAAATAAATTAAAAAAGTTGTTGACAAATATATGACGACTTGATATGATATAAAAGTTGTCAGTTGTTGATAGCTGATGAGTAGATCTTTGAAAACT